>NZ_JARBAX010000001.1:1718333-2385000 GCF_028807635.1 Streptomyces spiramyceticus | reverse complement strand
TAGCTCACTGGTCAAGTGATTCCGCGCCGACAATGTAGCGGGGCTCAAGCGTACCGCCGAAGTCGTGTCATTCCAGCAATAGGGCCAACGCCTGCTGGGATGGGTAGGGGAGCGTCGTGTGCCGGGTGAAGCAGCCGCGGAAGCGAGTTGTGGACGGTTCACGAGTGAGAATGCAGGCATGAGTAGCGATACACACGTGAGAAACGTGTGCGCCGATTGACTAAGGGTTCCTGGGTCAAGCTGATCTGCCCAGGGTAAGTCGGGACCTAAGGCGAGGCCGACAGGCGTAGTCGATGGACAACCGGTTGATATTCCGGTACCCGCTTTGAAACGCCCAGTATCGAATCCATTGATGCTAAGCCCGTGAAGCCGTTCCGGACCCTTCGGGGAAAGGAAAGTGGTGGAGCCGGCGGCCCAAGGTGGTAGTAGGTAAGCGATGGGGTGACGCAGGAAGGTAGTCCAGCCCGGGCGGTGGTTGTCCCGGGGTAAGGGTGTAGGCCGTGTGATAGGCAAATCCGTCACACATTAGGGCTGAGACCTGATGCCGAGCCGATTGTGGTGAAGTGGATGATCCTATGCTGTCGAGAAAAGCCTCTAGCGAGTTTCATGGCGGCCCGTACCCTAAACCGACTCAGGTGGTCAGGTAGAGAATACCGAGGCGTTCGGGTGAACTATGGTTAAGGAACTCGGCAAAATGCCCCCGTAACTTCGGGAGAAGGGGGGCCATCACTGGTGATCCGTTTTACACGGTGAGCTGGGGGTGGCCGCAGAGACCAGCGAGAAGCGACTGTTTACTAAAAACACAGGTCCGTGCGAAGCCGTAAGGCGATGTATACGGACTGACGCCTGCCCGGTGCTGGAACGTTAAGGGGACCGGTTAGTGCGCTTTCGGGTGTGCGAAGCTGAGAACTTAAGCGCCAGTAAACGGCGGTGGTAACTATAACCATCCTAAGGTAGCGAAATTCCTTGTCGGGTAAGTTCCGACCTGCACGAATGGCGTAACGACTTCTCGACTGTCTCAACCATAGGCCCGGTGAAATTGCACTACGAGTAAAGATGCTCGTTTCGCGCAGAAGGACGGAAAGACCCCGGGACCTTTACTACAGTTTGATATTGGTGTTCGGTTCGGCTTGTGTAGGATAGGTGGGAGACTGTGAAGCATGCACGCCAGTGTGTGTGGAGTCAATCTTGAAATACCACTCTGGTCGTGCTGGATGTCTAACCTCGGTCCGTGATCCGGATCAGGGACAGTGTCTGATGGGTAGTTTAACTGGGGCGGTTGCCTCCTAAAGAGTAACGGAGGCGCCCAAAGGTTCCCTCAGCCTGGTTGGCAATCAGGTGTTGAGTGTAAGTGCACAAGGGAGCTTGACTGTGAGACCGACGGGTCGAGCAGGGACGAAAGTCGGGACTAGTGATCCGGCAGTGGCTTGTGGAAGCGCTGTCGCTCAACGGATAAAAGGTACCCCGGGGATAACAGGCTGATCTTCCCCAAGAGTCCATATCGACGGGATGGTTTGGCACCTCGATGTCGGCTCGTCGCATCCTGGGGCTGGAGTCGGTCCCAAGGGTTGGGCTGTTCGCCCATTAAAGCGGTACGCGAGCTGGGTTTAGAACGTCGTGAGACAGTTCGGTCCCTATCCTCTGCGCGCGTAGGAATATTGAGAAGGGCTGTCCCTAGTACGAGAGGACCGGGACGGACGAACCTCTGGTGTGCCAGTTGTCCTGCCAAGGGCATGGCTGGTTGGCTACGTTCGGAAAGGATAACCGCTGAAAGCATCTAAGCGGGAAGCCTGCTTCGAGATGAGTGTTCCCACCCCCTTTGAGGGGTTAAGGCTCCCAGTAGACGACTGGGTTGATAGGCCAGATGTGGAAGCCCGGTAACGGGTGGAGCTGACTGGTACTAATAGGCCGAGGGCTTGTCCTCAGTTGCTCGCGTCCACTGTGTTAGTTCTGAAGTAACGAACTGTGACGGCACCGGTTTGTTTAACTTCATAGTGTTTCGGTGGTCATAGCGTTAGGGAAACGCCCGGTTACATTCCGAACCCGGAAGCTAAGCCTTTCAGCGCCGATGGTACTGCAGGGGGGACCCTGTGGGAGAGTAGGACGCCGCCGAACAATCATTGTGGGGGAGCCCCGCACCTTTATGGTGCGGGGCTTTTCTGCGTTCAAGGGGGCTTTCGGCCCCTGCGCTCTGTCTCGAGCGATCTTTTCTAGAGGCGGCCTGCGGCTTTCAGTGCGAGATAGGCGTCGGCCAGAGCGGGGGCCAAGTCGTCCGGGGTGGCGTCAACGACGGTGACTCCGTGACGGGTGAGCTTTTCTGCCGTACGGCGGCGCTGTTCCTGGGCCTGGGTGGCGGCGGCGGCTTCGTACACCGCGTCCACTGTGCCGCGGGCCGTTGCCATCTCCTTGATTCGGGGGTCTGCAACAGAGGCCACGAGGACCGTGTGGCGCTGCGTGAGCTGCGGGAGGACCGGGAGAATGCCCTCTTCGACGGGAGCGGCTTCCAAGCTCGTGAGCAGGACGATGAGGGAGCGGCGCGGAGCGTTCTTGAGCGCCGCGGCGCTGAGGCCGCGGGCGTCGGTTTCGACCAGCGTTGGCTCCAGTGGTGCCAGCGCGTTGACCAGCGCGGGAAGAACGTCGCCTGCGGTGCGGCCTTGGACCTGGGCGCGGATTCGGCGATCGTAGGCGAGTAGGTCCACTCGGTCGCCGGCGCGCGAAGCCAGCGCTGCGAGGAGGAGGACGGCGTCCATGGAGGCGTCAAGGCGCGGCACGTCTCCCACACGGCCCGCCGAGGTGCGGCCCGTGTCGAGGACCAGCAAGATGTGGCGGTCGCGTTCGGGGCGCCAGGTGCGCACCGCGACGGTGTTCTGCCGCGCGGTGGCACGCCAGTCGATGGAGCGGGTGTCATCGCCGGGAATGTAGTCGCGGAGGCTGTCGAACTCGGTGCCCTCGCCGCGGGTCAGCACGCTGGTTCGGCCGTCGAGCTCTCGAAGGCGGGCCAGTTTGGACGGCAGGTGCTTGCGGCTTCCGAAGGGAGGCAGCACGCGGACTGTCCAGGGGACCCTATGGCTGCCCTGACGAGCGGCGAGCCCGAGGGGACCGTACGAGCGAATGGTGATGCGTTCGGCATGGCGGTCGCCGCGGCGGGTTGGGCGGAGGAGCGTGGTGAGGCGGCGGCGTTCTCCGGCCGGGATCGTCAGCTTGTGGCGTGACGCGGCCTGCTCGCTGCCGGTCGGCCAGCTGCTCGGCGGCCATGCGTCCCGGACCTGGGCGCGGAGGTGGCGGCGCGAGGGGTTGGTGATGGTCAACGTGATCTCGGCGCCGTCACCCAGTCGAACTGACGTATCACCAGTTCGAGTGAAACGGAGCTTTTGCACTGGTGCTGCCATGGCGTAGTCGCACAGAATTGCGAGTGTGAGGGGAGCGTTCAGGGCGAGGACTCCGGACCAGTTCGGCGCCAGGATGCCGATGGGGATCGCGCCAAGGGCCGCGAGGAGAGCGGTTCGTCCGGTGAGGGCCACGGTCATCGCCTCATCGGGGGACTGGGACGTGGGCGAGGATCGCGGTGATGACGGAGTCGGCGGTGACTCCTTCCATCTCGGCCTCGGGCCTGAGCTGGATGCGGTGGCGCAGTGTGGGAAGGGCCAGGGCCTTCACATCGTCGGGGATGACGTAGTCCCTGCCGGTGAGCCAGGCCCAGGCGCGGGCGGTGGAGAGCAGAGCGGTGGCTCCGCGAGGGGAGACGCCGAGGGTGAGTGAGGGGGATTCACGGGTGGCACGACAGATATCGACGACATAGCCGGTGATCTCTGCGGAGACCGCGGTCTTGGAAACGGCGGCGCGGGCCGCTTCCAGGTCGGCGCGGCTCGCGGCGGGGCGCAGGCCGGCTGCGTGCAGGTCACGAGGGTTGAAGCCTTCCGCATGGCGGGTCAGTACGCCGATCTCGTCTTCGCGGGACGGCAGCGGGACCGTGATCTTGAGGAGGAAACGGTCCAACTGCGCCTCGGGGAGCGGATAAGTGCCCTCGTACTCGACGGGGTTCTGGGTTGCCGCCACGAGGAAGGGGTCGGGCAGGGCGCGGGGAGTGCCGTCGACCGTGACCTGACGTTCCTCCATTGCTTCCAGGAGAGATGCCTGGGTCTTGGGAGGAGTGCGGTTGATTTCGTCAGCGAGCAGCAGGTTGGTGAAGACCGGGCCGGGCTGGAAGGAGAACTCCGCTGTCCGAGCGTCGTAGACCAGCGAACCGGTGACGTCGCTCGGCATGAGATCCGGGGTGAACTGGATGCGTTTCGTGTCCAGTTCGAGGGAGGCCGCGAGTGCGCGGACGAGGAGGGTCTTGGCCACGCCGGGGACACCTTCGAGCAGCACATGGCCGCGGCAGAGGAGAGCTACGACGAGTCCGGTGACAGCGGGATCCTGGCCGACCACGGCCTTGGCGATCTCGGTGCGCAGGGCTTCGAGTGAGGCGCGGGCGCTGTCTGGGTTCTCTGCGGGCTGGGCGCTCATGAAGCGCGTACCTCTCTTTCGAGGGCGTCGAGTTCGTCTGCTAGGCGGATCAGGCCGGCGTCGTCGGAAGGTGCGGTGCCGAAGAGCAGGGACGGGAGATCCCTGGCGGTCATCGGCAGATGGGCGGAGACAGCAGGGAGAAGGGCGTCGGCGGCGTGGGCCCGGGAGGCGGGTACGCCGAGAAGGGAGGCGAGTTGGGCGCGGGTTGCCGCGCGCAGGGCCGAGGCGGCTCTGTCACGTGCGCCGGCCCTGCGGTAGAGCCGGGCGCGGCCTTCGGTGGTTTCGGAGGCGCGGACGGCTACGGGGAGCTGTTCGGTGACGAGGGGGCCCAGCCTGCGAGCACGCCAGATCGCGGCGAGCACGGCGGCGAAGGCGAGTTGGAGGGTTCCCCAGATCCAGCCGGGAGGCACCAGGTCGACGAAGCTGCGGTCGCCGCCGTCGGTTGCCGCGACGTCACGGAGCGAGGGGAGGTACCAGACGAGATGAGGCCGGGAGCCGAGGAGTTGGAGGGCAAGCGAGGCGTTGCCCTGCTTGTCGAGGCGATTGTTGTAGAGGATGTCGGGTGCGCCCAGCAGGACGGTGTCGCCGTTGTCCCGGCTGGGGACGCGGAGCAGCGTGGGGAGACTGTGACTGAGGTAACAGGCGTCGCTGCCGGGGAGGTTGGTGGTGTAGCGAAATCCGCCTGTGTCGGCGTCACCGGCGCGGACGGCGGCCGGCAGGGAGCACTGGGGGGAGCGTGCGGATACGGGTTTGCGCGCAGCGGCTCGTACGCCGGGGGCCAAGGTGGAGGCGGAGGGCGGGCCGGGGGAGAGGAGGACGGTGCGGGAGCCGGATTCGTCGGCCGCGGTGCGGAGTTGCCTCTGCTGTCGGGGCGTCAGCAAGTCGGGGTTGGCCACCAGAAGAGTGGTGTCCGGGGCCACTGCCTTCGTGGCGTCGTCGAGGGTGGTGGCGACGCGAGTGGAGACGCCTTGTGCGTCCAGGAGTTGGGCGACGGCGCGGCTGCCGTAGGGGTCCGCGGATCGGGGGTCCAGGCGGCCGTGCTGGTCGCCGGAGCGTACGGCCGCCATGACGATGCCGGCCACCAGGATGAGAGCCAGCCCGATCAGCGGTCCGCGGGTGCGCTTCCACACTTCACGAGTGGTGCGGGCGTCCGAGGTGGACAGAGGGGGAGCCGCGCTCATTCGGCAGCTCCCTGGGATGCGCCGCTGAGCAGGGGCTTGGTGCGTTCGAGGTCGTCGTCCAGTTCGCTCAAGCGTTGGTACGCCGGCTCGTCGGCGGTGCGGCCGCCGTATGTGACGTCGTCGAACTCCCGGGCGGCGGCGCGAAGTCGGTCGGCGTGGACGGGGAGGGTGTGCCCTGCTTCCGCGGCGGCCTCGTCGGCAGTGCGGCCGGGGCGTGGATCGAGGAGGGCGCGCTCTTCCAGGGAGCGCACGACGGCGCGCATCTGCTCTTGGACGGCCTGGTTCCAGCGGTGTGCGGCGGCGTGCGTCTCGGCGGCCGCACGGTGTTCGGCCGCGCTGCGCGGGCCGTCGTCGAAGAGGTGGCCTTCGGGCGACGGCGTGCGTTGCGGGGTGCCGAGCCGCAACCACAGGCCGGCGGCGAGGAGCACGACAAGCAGCACGATGACGACGAGCCCGACAGCGCCCCCGGGTGACGCGCCGGAGGCCGCGTCGAACAGGTCGTTGACCCATTCCCAGAAGCGGTCGATGGCGCGCTCGAGGAAGCTCGGGTCGTTCTCGTGGTACATCGGCTTGGACAGTTCGCGCTCCGCCGCCTCGCGGGCGGGGACGCGTGGAGTGTCCACCGGTACGTCATCAGCTGTGCGAACCCGCAGGCTCGTTGCTGTCGTGCCCCCCGCTGTGGACACCGCATCAGCTCCCGGGGGTGTCGTCGGCGGGCAGGCCGTAGCCGGGGACGCCTGCGGCGCGGGCCAGTTCGAGGTCGAGAGCCTCGCGGCGGATGCGCTGGTCGACGTAGAGCAGGACGGTCACTCCGGCGCTGATCGGGTAGGTGATCGAAGTGGCGATCACGGCGCCGATTCCGGTGATGATCAGGAAGGGCCAGCCGAATTCCGGAGTCTCCCCGGAGAAGAGCTGGCCGAGGCCGTCGTCCGCGGCGTAGGCGATGAGACCGAATGGCACGGCGATGATCATCGACACGATGAAGGTCAGCAGCATCGTGAGCAGCAGGATGCCGAAGATGCGCCACCAGGTGCCGCTGACCAGCTTGGCCGAGCGGCTCAGGGACTTCATGATGCTCTGCCTCTCCAGCATCAGTGCGGGGGAGGCGAGGCTGAACCTGATCATCAGCCAGAGGACGACCACGAAGGCCGCGATGCCGCCCAGCAGGGAGAGACCGACGCCTGCGGCGGACCCGAGCAGGGCGCCGGGCAGGATGCCGACGGTCATGATGGCGATTGCCATGAGCGGCAGCAGCAGGGTCAGGCCCAGCAGCCGCGGCAGCTGAGGCTTGGACTCACGCCAGGCGTCGGAGAGCGTCACAGGGCGGCCGAGGACCGACCGGCTGATGACGATGGTGAGCACGGCCGTGGTGAACAGCGTGCCGATCAGCGTTATCACCAAGCCGGGAGACGCGCTGACCATTGTGCTCTGCATCGCGTCGACGGACTGGTTCAGGGCTTCCGAGGGGGTGGCGTTCGGGTCGACCCGGACCGGCTCGGGGAGCAGGTATCGCTGAATCAGGATGTCGCAGACCTGAGTGATCACCGCGACGGTGACCGTGATGCCGAGGACCGTGCGCCAGTGGGCGCGCAGGGTCGACACCGCTCCGTCGAGGATCTCGCCGACACCGAGCGGGCGGAGCGGGATCACGCCGGGCTTGGCCGCCGGGGGAGGACCGCCCCAGCCGCCTCCCTGACCGCGGCCTGTGCCCCAGGCGGGTCCGGGCTGCTGCGGAGGCCTGGGGCCCGTGCCGGGGGCGCTGGGCGGCGACCACTGGCCTGCGGGAGGCTGCGCCTTCGACCACTTCGACGCGCCGTCGTTCTGATCGGCCGGCTCGGCAGGCCGGGGCACGCCCGGCTTCTGGCCGTCGGAGGGGGCAGATCCGGGCGACGCCCAGCCCGGAGAGTCGTTCATTGTCGCTCCTTCACGGTGCCCGTCCGCGGTCGCGGCGGCAGTTCGGCAGCCATCGTGTCATGGGGACCCTGGCGGCGGGCCTGGCCCCGTATCTCCTTCGCACCTTCAATTGTCGGTGCCTCAACGGGCAGACTGGACGAATGGCTGATCTGGACGCGCAATCCCCGGCGGGCGCCGAGCCGCCCGCCATTCCTACGCTGCGCTGGGAGGAGCCGCCGGAGGGGCCCGTGCTGGTGCTGCTCGACCAGACCCGGCTGCCCGCCGAGGAGGTCGAGCTGGTCTGTACGGATGTGCCTGCCCTCGTGGAGGCGATCCGGACGCTCGCCGTCCGTGGCGCACCGCTCCTCGGTATTGCCGGTGCCTACGGTGTGGCGCTCGCCGCCGCGCGTGGATACGACGTGGACGAGGCCGCGGGGCTGCTGGAGCGGGCGCGGCCCACCGCGGTCAACCTCGGGTACGGAGTGCGGTGCGCGGCAGGGGCGTACCGGGCGGCCCTCGAAAAGGGCGAAGGCGGCGATCAGGCGGCGGCGTCGGCGCTGGCCGCTGCGCGGGAGCTGCACCGCGCGGACGCCGAGGCCAGCGGGCTGATGGCGGAGCACGGGCTGGCTCTCGTGGAAGAGCTGGTGCCCGGAGGCGGGCTGCGCATCCTGACCCACTGCAATTCGGGGCGGCTCGTCTCCGGGGGCGAGGGCACGGCGTTCGCAGTGGCGCTGGCGGCGCACCGGGCGGGCAGGCTGCGGCGGCTGTGGGTCGACGAGACGCGCCCGCTGCTGCAGGGGGCCCGGCTCACGGCGTACGAGGCGGCCAGGAGCGGCATGGCGTACACGCTGCTGACCGACAATGCGGCTGGCTCGCTGTTCGCCGCCGGCGAGGTGGACGCCGTACTCATCGGGGCTGACCGCATCGCCGCTGACGGTTCCGTGGCGAACAAGGTGGGGAGTTATCCGCTCGCCGTGCTGGCCAAGTACCACCACGTGCCGTTCATCGTCGTAGCACCCGTGACCACCGTGGATCCCGATACGCCGGACGGGGCGTCCATCGAGGTGGAGCAGAGGTCCGGGCAGGAGGTGACAGAGTTCACCCTGCCGCAGATCCCTGCGGCCGGCGCGGAAGCCGGGGGCGTGGCCGGAATCCCGGTTGCGCCGCTGGGAACGCAGGCGTACAACCCCGCCTTCGACGTCACGCCACCAGAACTGGTGACCGCGATCGTCACGGAGCAGGGTGCGATTTCCCCGGTCACGGGGGCCGGACTGGCGGAGCTGTGTGCCAGGTCACGCCAGGTAACGATTAGCTAATGGGATGATGTCGATTATGAAAGGACGCGTCCTTGTCGTCGACGACGACACCGCACTCGCCGAGATGCTCGGGATTGTGCTGCGTGGTGAAGGTTTTGAGCCGTCGTTCGTAGCGGATGGCGACAAGGCACTTGCGGCATTCAGGGAGGCCAAGCCTGACCTGGTGCTGCTGGATCTCATGCTGCCCGGACGGGACGGCATCGAAGTGTGCCGGCTGATCCGGGCCGAGTCCGGGGTGCCGATCGTCATGCTCACCGCCAAGAGCGACACCGTTGATGTGGTGGTCGGGCTGGAGTCGGGTGCCGACGACTACATCGTCAAGCCGTTCAAGCCCAAGGAGCTCGTTGCCCGTATCAGGGCGCGACTGAGGAGGTCGGAGGAGCCGGCGCCGGAACAGCTGGCAATCGGGGACCTGGTCATTGATGTGGCCGGTCATTCCGTGAAGCGCGACGGGCAGTCGATCGCGCTGACCCCGCTGGAGTTCGACCTGCTGGTCGCGCTCGCCCGCAAGCCGTGGCAGGTGTTCACCCGCGAGGTGCTGCTGGAGCAGGTGTGGGGTTATCGCCATGCCGCGGACACCAGGCTGGTCAATGTCCATGTCCAGCGGCTGCGCTCGAAGGTCGAGAAGGACCCCGAGAGGCCGGAGATCGTAGTGACCGTCCGTGGTGTCGGCTACAAGGCCGGACCGAGCTGACATGACCCGAAGCAGCGCTGCTCCGATGCCCGGGGAGCCGGGAGTCCGTACGGAGCGGGCTGCCGGTCATCAGCGAAGGACGTCCGCGTCCAGGATCCGGCGCTTCCTGCAGGGCAGCCTTGCGCTGCGGCTTTTCGCGCGCTGGGTGCGCACACCGCTGCTGCCGTCCATGCGGCTGTGGCGGCGGAACATCCAGCTGCGCGTGGTCGTCGGCTCCCTGCTGATGTCGCTCGGAGTGGTGCTGCTGCTCGGCTTCGTCGTCATGTGGCAGGTACGCAACGGCCTCCTCGACGCGAAGCAGGAGGCGGCCCAGAGCCAGGCGGCCGGCGGGTTCGACGTGGCGGAGGAGAAGGCCCGTACCGTCGCGGGAACGGGTGGCAGCGGCAGCGCGGAGGCGAGGGCCGCCGCGCGGAACTCCACCAACTGGAGGACCGACCTGGTCGAGCAGCTCGCCAGCGGCGGGCGACAGGCGTTCCACGTGGTGGCACTGAGTGCGAACTCGGACGACGAGAGCGCGAGCAATCGTGGTCCGCGTGCGTCCGGTGGCGTGAATCAGAGCGCTAGTGTGCCCCAGAAGCTGCGGGACTCGATCGACGAAGGCACGGGCAAGGCGTACAAGGCCTTTGTCCAGATCAAGTACACCGACGCGCAGGAACCCGAGCCCGGGCTCGTCATCGGCAAGCAGCTGAACGACAACAGCGGCCAGCCGTACCAGCTCTACTACCTCTTCCCGCTGACGCAGGAGGAGGAGTCGCTCACCCTCGTCAAGACCACGCTCGCCACCGCGGGAGTCTTCGTCGTCGTCCTGTTCGGAGGCATCGCCTGGCTGGTGGTGCGGCAGGTCGTCACGCCCGTAAGGATGGCCGCGGGTGTCGCCGAGCGACTGTCCGCCGGGCGCCTCCAGGAACGCATGAAGGTCACGGGCGAGGACGACATCGCCAGGCTCGGCGAGGCCTTCAACAAGATGGCGCAGAACCTCCAGGTCAAGATCCAGCAGCTGGAGGAGCTGTCCCGGCTGCAGCGGCGCTTCGTCTCGGACGTGTCGCACGAGCTGCGCACACCGTTGACAACGGTACGGATGGCCGCCGATGTCATCCATGAGGCACGCAGTGACTTCGACCCGGTGACCGCGCGTTCCGCGGAGCTGCTCGCCGGCCAGCTCGACCGCTTCGAATCGCTGCTCGCCGATCTCCTCGAGATCAGCCGCTTCGACGCGGGGGCGGCGGCCCTGGAGGCCGAGCCGATAGATCTGCGTGAGGTCGTACGCCGGGTCATCGAGGGCGCCGAGCCGCTGGCGGAGCGCAAGGGGACCCGGATACGGGTGGCGGGCGACGAGCAGCCCGTCGTCGCCGAGGCCGACGCCCGGCGAGTGGAGCGCGTACTGCGCAACCTCGTCGTCAATGCCGTCGAGCACGGCGAGGGGCGGGACGTCGTGGTCCGGCTGGCCACGGCCGGCGGGGCCGTCGCCGTCGCGGTGCGCGACTACGGCGTGGGCCTGAAGCCGGGGGAGGCGACCCGGGTGTTCAACCGATTCTGGCGGGCCGATCCGGCACGTGCGCGTACCACCGGCGGTACTGGCCTGGGCCTGTCGATCGCCGTCGAGGACGCGCGGCTGCACGGCGGCTGGCTGCAGGCGTGGGGCGAGCCGGGCGGCGGCTCGCAGTTCAGGCTGACCCTGCCGCGTACGGCGGACGAGTCGCTGCGCGGCTCTCCGATTCCGCTGGAGCCCGAGGACTCGCGGCGCAGGCGGGAGCGTGCCGCTGCGGACGAGGCGGTCGGCGCCGAAAGGCCGGGCAGCGGTGCGAATCGCCTCGCCACGGTGCCTTCCCAGCCCCGGGTCGACCGGTCGCCGCTGCCGGTAGCGCCGCGGGCGGCGCCACGAGCAGCGGCGGATCCGACGGCGCTGCCGGGGAGCGGGGCCCGGGTGGTCGCGCGTCCTGCGGGCGACAGCGACGGGCCGGCGCACGCAGCGCACGCCACTCAGGCAGTGCATGCAACGCAGGTTTCGCAGGATCCGGAGCGGAAGGACATCACTCGTGGGCGCTGAGCTACGTCGCGGTCGACGGCGGCGCCTGCGCCGGACTCCTGTGCTGCTGGGGTGCAGCAGTCTGCTGCTGGCGGGCTGTGCATCCATGCCCGACAACGGTGACGTGGAGGCCGTGGACGCGTCTCCGCGCGGTGACTCGCAGGTGCGGGTGTACGGGATGGCGCCGCGGGACGGGGCGCAGCCCAACGAGATCGTCGAGGGTTTCCTGGAGGCGATGACGGGTGACGACCCCGAATTCGCCACGGCCCGTAAGTACCTGACGAAGAAGGTTTCCCAGAAGTGGGACCCGCGCCAGGTCACTGTGCTGGACAACGGTCCTGTGCCCCAGGCCGACCGTTCCAATGACCGGGAGGGCGGGGCGTACACGTACGCGCTGACCGGCACGAAGATCGCCGAGGTGAACGAGCAGCGCGCTTACCAGCCGGTCAAGCAGGCGTACCGCGAGACGATCCATCTCAGCAGGCAGAACGGCCCTGACGGGCAGGAGTGGCGGATCGACGGCCTGCCGCCCGGCCTGGTGCTCGGCGAGTCGGACTTCGAGCGCATCTATACCCGGGTCAACAAGTACTACTTCGCTTCCGGTACGTCGTCGGAGCGGACCGGCGCCCACCCGTGGCTGGTCGCCGACCCCGTCTATGTGCGCAAGCGCATGGACCCGCAGACGCAGATGGACCCGGTGACGCAGACGGTCGAGGCGCTGCTGAGCGGTCCGACCAACTGGCTGAAACCGGTGGTCGGTTCGAGCTTCCCCACGGGGACGGCGTTGAAGCTGAAGGAAGGCACCAAGTCGCTGGTGTTCGACGACCGCAATGCGCTCAAGGTGCCGCTCAACGGCAAGGCGTCCAACGTCGGTCAGAAGCGGTGCAGGGAGATGGCGGCCCAACTGCTCTTCACCTTGCGAGACCTGACGTCGTACCGGGTCGGGCAGGTCGAACTGCAGCGGTCGGACAACTCGACGCTGTGCGTGCTCGGCGGGGATCAGGCTGAGGACTTCGCTCCGGAACGTGCTTCGGGGAGCCCCGACTACCAGTACTTCCTCGACACGAAGCACCGTCTCGTACGGATGGTGGGAAGCGCCGAGAACACCGGCAGCGAGGACGAGGCCGAGCCTGTGCCCGGACCGCTCGGCGGCGGCGAGCGGCTGCTCGGCACGGTCGGTGTGGCGCGCGACGAGCGGCGGGCGGCGGGCGTCTCGAAGGACGCGAGGTCACTGTATGTGGCGTCCATCGTGTCGGACAGTGAGCCGGAGAAGCCGGTGCTGACCAGTGGTGCCAAGCTGGAGGAGGACCGGCTTTCGGCGCCGAGCTGGGACGGCAGGGGCGACCTGTGGGTGGCCGACCGGGACCCCCGTCAGCCCCGGCTGCTGAGGCTGGCGGGCGGCGAGGGCGATCCCGAGGAGGTCAGGGTCGTCGACGGCCTCGACGGCGCGCGGATCGAAGCCCTGAAGGTGTCGGCGGACGGCGTACGGATCGCGCTGCTGGTGACCGAGGACGGCCGGACGACCCTGAAGCTCGGCCGCATCGAGCGGCACGGTCCCGACGACAGTCCGGAGGTGTCCGTCGTCGATCTGCGGCCCATCGCCCCGCAGATGGAAGAAGTGACGGCCGTGTCCTGGGCCGGCCGAAGCCGTCTTGTGGTGGTCGGGCGCGAGTCCGGCGGCGTACAGCAGCTGCGCTATCTGCAGACGGACGGTTCGACGTCGGACGCCCAGTCGGTGCCGGGCGCGAACCGGGTCACGACGGTCGCGTCGGCGGACGACGACCGGCTGCCGCTGCTGGCGCATTCGCTGGAGGACGGCATTGTGAGGCTGCCACCCGGTGCCAATTGGAAAACTGTCGCGAGTAAGGGCTCTTCGCCGGTCTATCCGGGCTAGCGGGGGAGTTTTCCACAGGGGTGGCTGGGGCGTGCCCGGCTTGGCAGAGTAGATGCCATGCGGGGGTGGTGGAGGGAATTCGCCGGTCTGGTGCTGCCGGTGGCGTGCGGTGGCTGCGGCAGGAGGCGCACGGCTTTGTGCACTGACTGCGGGCAGGCGTTGTACGGGGTGGGGCCGCGCCGGGTGCGGCCGTGTCCCGAGCCGCCGGGGCTGCCGGTGGTCCATGCCGCCGCGCCGTACGAGGACGCCGTACGGGCCGTGCTGCTCGCACACAAGGAGCGGGGCGCACTGGGGCTCGCCGGGGCGCTCGGTACAGCCCTGGCGGGGGCCATCAGGGGCTCTGTGGCGGCCTCGGGCGCTCAGCCCGTGCAGTTGTCGCAGCCGCTGCTGCTCGTGCCCGTACCGTCCGCCAGGCGGGCAGTAAGGGCACGTGGGCACGATGCCGGGCGTCGTATCGCGCTCGCCGCTTCGGGGGAGCTGCGCCGGGCCGGGGTTCCCGCGCGGGTGCTCGCCGTGCTGCGGCAGCGGCGTGCGGTGGTCGACCAGTCGGGCCTGGGTGCCCGTGAGCGGCTGGCGAATCTGGCCGGGGCTCTGGAGGTCGCGGCCGGCGGTCGTCGGTTGCTGGAGGGCGGCAGAGTGGTGCTGGTGGACGATCTCATGACGACGGGCGCTTCGCTCGTAGAGGCATCTCGTGCACTGCGTGCCACCGACGAACAGCTGTTTCGCGGATTCGGACAGCTGAGCGCGGCTGTTGTCGCGGCGCCTTCGCCGGCGTTCGAAATAAACCGGAACTGACCTGGAACTTGGATCGTTGCTGGTGGTAAGACGGGAAAAGCACCTGAACGGAGGTACGTGGCGGTAGCGGGTGCCGACAAGCGTCCGGGCGAGCTATGTTCGGTTGTGAGGAAAGGCAGACCCTGTGCCTCACTTATTGGACGGCTGTGCTTCGGGCTTTTCCCTTCAGCCCGAAGTCGATGGGGTGGGGATCTTGTCGACTGGGGAGGAGGAGGTGAAAGTCGCCAAGTCCGAGGTTCCGGTGCTCACCGGAACCTGGTGCAAGAGGGAGATGCTCCGCCGCTGAAGCGGAGTGATCCGGGAACGGAGTTCTGCGTGGACATCGTCGTCAAGGGCCGCAAGACCGAGGTGCCCGAGAGGTTCCGCAAGCACGTGGCCGAGAAGCTGAACCTGGAAAAGATCCAGAAGATCGACGGCAAGGTGATCAGCCTGGACGTCGAGGTGTCCAAGGAGCCCAACCCGCGGCAGGCCGACCGTTCCGACCGTGTGGAGATCACGCTTCACTCCCGTGGCCCGGTGATCCGGGCCGAGGCGTCGGCCGGTGACCCGTACGCAGCGCTGGACCTGGCTACGGGCAAGCTGGAGGCGCGGATGCGCAAGCAGCACGACAAGCGCCACACCCGCCGTGGCAACGGCCGACTGCCGGCCGCCGCGGTCGGTGCGACGGTGCCGGGCGCGGCACCCCTCAACGGGAACGGCCAGCTCGTCGCCGAGGAGGCGCCCGCAACCATCCCCACCACCAGGATCGGCTCGCTCGAAGTGCAGGGCGAGGGACCGCTGGTGGTGCGCGAGAAGACACACGTCGCAGCACCGATGTCGCTCGACCAGGCGCTCTACGAGATGGAGCTCGTCGGGCACGACTTCTACCTCTTCGTCGACGCCGAGACGAAGGAGCCCAGTGTCGTCTACCGGCGGCACGCTTACGACTACGGTGTCATCCACCTGACGACCGACCCCCTCGCCGAGTCAGAGGTGGGCGGCGCGGGCGGTGCACTCGGCGGGTGATCCCGCCGGACGCGCTGAACAAACGTGGCCAGCGCGCCGTACCACTTGTCGTGGTGCCCCTGGAGCGCCTGTGCGCCCCCAGGGGCACCATCGTGCGACCAGAGGATCACCGCTCTGCCGTCGGGGCATGAAATCATGGCGTCGCAGGCCAATCGGTGCTCTACGGACTGGGGTTGGCACAGCTCATGAATTTAGGGCCACGGCCTTCAGGGGGAGGAACGATGGCGGACAGCTTCGGGCCGGTGCACGACGAGACCGACGGGGAAGACGCCGACTGTGTCGGCGTTGCCGGTATCGGCACGGACAATGGCGGGTCGCGCAAGGAGCCCATCCGGGTCCTCGTCGTCGACGATCACGCGCTTTTCCGCCGGGGGCTTGAAATCGTTCTCGCGCAGGAAGAGGACATCCAGGTCGTCGGGGAAGCCGGTGACGGGGCAGAGGCGGTGGACAAGGCGGCCGACCTGCTGCCCGACATCGTGCTGATGGACGTACGGATGCCCAAGCGCGGTGGCATCGAGGCATGCACCTCGATCAAGGAAGTCGCCCCCAGCGCGAAGATCATCATGCTGACGATCAGCGACGAGGAAGCGGATCTCTACGACGCGATCAAGGCCGGCGCCACGGGATATCTCCTCAAGGAGATTTCGACCGACGAGGTGGCCACCGCGATCCGGGCCGTGGCGGACGGCCAATCGCAGATCAGCCCGTCGATGGCGTCCAAGCTCCTCACCGAGTTCAAGTCGATGATCCAGCGCACCGACGAGCGCAGACTCGTCCCCGCGCCGCGCTTGACCGAGCGCGAGCTGGAGGTCCTCAAGCTGGTCGCGACCGGGATGAACAACCGTGACATCGCCAAGGAATTGTTCATCTCCGAGAACACCGTGAAGAACCACGTCCGGAACATCCTGGAGAAGCTGCAGCTGCACTCCAGGATGGAAGCCGTGGTCTACGCGATGCGGGAGAAGATCCTCGAAATCAGATGAGGCGGGCCGGGCAAGCGGGTCGGGTGAGGTGGCTCAGCCGAGGCGGGCCAGTTCGGCCGTCAGCGGCTCGCGCAGCTCCGGGGCGTCGACACGCTCCAGCCGTACGTTGCTGCAGCCGACCCACTCCGCCGCTTCGACCAGTGCCTGCGCCATCGGCAGGACCGCCTTCCGGTTCTCCAGCGAGACCTGGCGAGCCACCAGAGTCTTGCCCTCGCGCGCCGGGTCGACGCGGCCCAGCAGCCGCCCGCCCGCCAGCAGCGGCATCGCGAAGTACCCGTGTATCCGCTTCGGTTTGGGGACGTAGGCCTCCAGGCGGTGCGTGAAGCCGAAGATCCGCTCCGCGCGGGGGCGGTCCCAGATGAGCGAGTCGAAGGGCGACAGCAGGGTCGTGCGGTGACGGCCGCGGGGTGCGGCCGCCAGCGCATTGGGATCGGCCCACGCCGTCTTGGCCCAGCCCTCCACCTCGACCGGGACCAGCCCCGAGTCGGCGATCACGGCGTCGACCTGCTCGCCCTTGAGGCGGTGGTAGTCCGCGATGTCGGCGCGGGTGCCGACGCCGAGGGACTGCCCGGCCAGCCGGACCAGGCGGCGCAGGCACTCGGTGTCGTCCAGCTCGTCGTGATAGACAGCATCGGGCACCGCGCGTTCGGCGAGGTCGTAGACCCGCTTCCAGCTGCGCCGCTGGGTGCAGACCACCTCGCCGTACATCAGCGCCCGCTCGACGGCCACCTTCGACACCGACCAGTCCCACCACTCCCCGCCGTTCTTCGCGCCGCCCAACTCGGTCGCGGTCAGCGGGCCTTCGGCGCGCAGCTGCTTGATCACCGCGTCGTACGCGCCGTCCGGGAGGTCGTGGTGCCAGTGCGGGCGGTCGCGGTAGGCGCGGCGGCGGAAGGCGAAGTGCGGCCACTCCTCGATGGGCAGGATGCAGGCGGCGTGCGACCAGTATTCGAAGGCGTGGCTGTCCGTCCAGTAGGCATCGTCCACCGTTTTGCGGCCTACGGCGCCGAGGCGGGCGTACGGGATCAGCTCGTGCGAGCGGGCCAGTACGGAAATGGTGTCGAGCTGCACCGCGCCCAGGTGCCGCAGCACGCCGCGCACCCCGCCCCGCCGGTCCGGGGCGCCCAGGAATCCCTGGGCCCGCAGGGCGATCCTGCGTGCTTCGTCGGCGGACAGGGAGGTCGTTGGCGGCAGCAGACTGGTCATGTCCGCAGCCTAAGTGCCGCCACTGACAACAGGCCCTGAGCTGCCGGGATTCAGGTCCGGTCGGCAGGTTCGCCGGGCTGGTACTGATGTGTGGCGGGCAGTCCGAGGTCGGACGGCAGCAGTGCGCCGGTCCAGCTGTCGCGGCGGACGCCCTTGTTCAGGATGCCGGAGCGCTGCGTGCCCTCGATGACGAAACCGGTCTTCTCGGCCACCGCGCGCGACGCGCTGTTGCCGACCTCGGCCCGCCACTCCAGGCGTTCCACGCCCGCCGTGGTGAAGGCCCAGTGGGCGACGGCCCCCGCCGCCTCCGTGACGTAGCCGCGGCCGCGGTGCGGCTTCGCCGCCCAGAAGCCGATCTCCGCTCTGCCCTCGCCGCGCCGGATCGCGGACATCGCCGCCACGAGCTCCCCGCCGCTGCGGGTGAGCACCGCGAAGTTGTAGCCGGTGTCGTCACGCCAGCCGTCAGGCACGATGTGGGCGACGAACATGTCGGCGTGATCGAGTTCGTACGGCGAGGGGATCGTAGTCCAGCGCTGGATCTCGGAGTCCTGGCAGGCCAGGAAGACGGCGTCGGTGTCGGCCGGCTCGAAGGGGCGCAGCAGCAGACGCTCGGTGGTGAGGAATACGGGATCCATCGGCCGATTCTCGGCTCGGCGGGGTCGTGGGCGCCAGACCTTTTCGGGATGGCCCGGCACCTTCCGGGCTCCCTGTCCGTTCTCATTGCGGGTGACAGTGGGCCTTCATACCGGCGGACCTCCCGGCGCGGCGGGGTCCTCGCTTACGATGGCCGTTGCGGTGGGGCCCACCTGCCGTGCCCGCGCCAGCGTCCATACACGACCCAGTGCACAGGCCCGACCGGCAAGGAGACCAGCCTCAGTGTCCGTCTTCAACAAGCTCATGCGTGCAGGCGAAGGCAAGATCCTGCGCAAACTGCACCGCATCGCGGACCAGGTCAACTCCATCGAAGAGGACTTCATCAACCTCTCCGACGCCGAGTTGCGGGCGCTCACCGATGAGTACAAGGAGCGGTACGCCGACGGCGAGAGCCTGGACGACCTGCTCCCCGAGGCATTCGCGACCGTTCGCGAGGCCGCCAAGCGTGTTCTCGGTCAGCGCCATTACGACGTCCAGATGATGGGTGGCGCCGCCCTCCATCTCGGTTATGTCGCCGAGATGAAGACCGGTGAGGGCAAGACCCTCGTCGGTACGCTCCCCGCCTATCTGAACGCGCTGTCAGGCAAGGGCGTCCACCTGATCACGGTGAACGACTACCTGGCCGAGCGAGACTCCGAAATGATGGGCCGGGTGCACAAATTCCTCGGCCTCGAGGTCGGCTGCATTCTCGCCAACATGTCGCCCGCTCAGCGCCGTGAGATGTACAACTGCGACATCACGTACGGCACGAACAACGAATTCGGCTTCGACTACCTGCGCGACAACATGGCGTGGTCCCAGGACGAGCTTGTCCAGCGCGGCCACAACTTCGCCATTGTCGACGAGGTCGACTCGATCCTGGTCGACGAGGCCCGTACGCCGCTGATCATTTCCGGCCCGGCCGACCAGGCCACCAAGTGGTACGGCGACTTCGCCAAGTTGGTCACCCGCCTCAAGAAGGGCGAGCCGGGCAACCAGCTCAAGGGCATCGAGGAGACCGGCGACTACGAGGTCGACGAGAAGAAGCGCACCGTCGCCATCCACGAGCCCGGTGTCGCCAAGGTCGAGGACTGGCTGGGCATCGACAATCTCTACGAGTCGGTCAACACGCCGCTCGTCGGGTACCTGAACAACGCCATCAAGGCCAAGGAACTGTTCAAGAAGGACAAGGACTACGTCGTCATCGACGGCGAAGTCATGATCGTCGACGAGCACACCGGCCGTATCCTCGCCGGCCGCCGCTACAACGAGGGCATGCACCAGGCGATCGAGGCGAAGGAAGGGGTGGACATCAAGGACGAGAACCAGACCCTCGCCACGATCACCCTGCAGAACTTCTTCCGCCTCTACGGCAAGCTCTCCGGCATGACCGGTACGGCCATGACCGAGGCCGCCGAGTTCCACCAGATCTACAAGCTGGGCGTCGTGCCGATCCCGACGAACCGGCCGATGGTCCGCGCCGACCAGTCGGACCTGATCTACCGCACCGAGGTCGCCAAGTTCGCCGCGGTCGTCGACGACATCGCGGAGAAGCACGAGAAGGGGCAGCCGATCCTGGTCGGCACCACCTCGGTCGAGAAGTCCGAGTACCTCTCGCAGCAGCTCTCCAAGCGCGGTGTCCAGCACGAGGTCCTCAACGCCAAGCAGCACGACCGTGAGGCATCGATCGTCGCCCAGGCCGGCCGCAAGGGCGCCGTCACCGTCGCCACGAACATGGCCGGCCGCGGTACGGACATCAAGCTCGGCGGCAACCCGGACGACCTCGCCGAGGCGGAGCTGCGCCAGCGCGGCCTCGACCCGGAGGAGCACATCGAGGAGTGGGCGGCTGCGCTGCCCGCCGCGCTGGAGAAGGCCGAGCTGGCGGTCAAGGCGGAGTTCGAAGAGGTCAAGGCGCTCGGCGGGCTCTACGTGCTGGGTACGGAGCGGCACGAGTCGCGGCGTATCGACAACCAGCTGCGCGGTCGTTCCGGCCGTCAGGGCGACCCGGGCGAGTCCCGCTTCTACCTGTCGCTGGGCGACGACCTGATGCGCCTGTTCAAGGCCGCGATGGTCGAGCGTGTGATGTCGATGGCGAATGTGCCGGACGACGTACCGATCGAGAACAAGATGGTGACGCGGGCGATCGCGTCCGCCCAGTCGCAGGTCGAGCAGCAGAACTTCGAGACGCGCAAGAACGTCCTGAAGTACGACGAGGTGCTCAACCGGCAGCGCGAGGTCATCTACGGCGAGCGGCGCCGGGTGCTCGAGGGCGAGGACCTGCACGAGCAGGTGCGTCACTTCATGGACGACACCATCGACGCGTACATCCAGGCGGAGACCGTCGAGGGCTTCGCCGAGGAGTGGGACCTCGACCGGCTGTGGGGCGCGTTCAAGCAGCTCTACCCGGTGAAGGTCACGATCGAGGAGCTGGAGGACGCGGCGGGTGACCGTGCGGGGATCACCGCCGAGTTCATCGCCGAGTCCATCAAGGACGACATCCACGATCAGTACGCGGAGCGCGAGACGCAGCTCGGCCCCGAGATCATGCGGGAGCTGGAGCGGCGCGTGGTGCTGTCCGTCCTGGACCGCAAGTGGCGTGAGCACCTCTACGAGATGGACTATCTCCAGGAGGGCATCGGCCTGCGTGCGATGGCCCAGAAGGACCCGCTGGTCGAGTACCAGCGCGAGGGCTTCGACATGTTCAACGCCATGATGGACGGCATCAAGGAAGAGTCCGTCGGCTACCTGTTCAACCTGGAGGTCCAGGTCGAGCAGCAGGTCGAGGAAGTTCCGGTGCAGGCTGTGGCCGATCGGGCCGGGGCCGCGAAGCCGTCGCTCGCCAAGGAAGACGCGGTGCCGGCCGGTGCGGCCCGTCCGGAGATCCGGGCGAAGGGGCTCGACGCTCCGCAGCGGCCCGACCGGCTGCACTTCTCCGCTCCCACGGTGGACGGCGAGGGCGGTGTCGTCGAGGGCGACTTCGAGAACGGTGACGGGCCTGCGCGGTCCGCGTCGGACGGGATGACTCGCGCCGAGCGGCGCAAGGCGCAGAAGGGTGGCAGCCGCCGCCGCAAGAAGTAGCGCGCAGCCGTCCTGGCAGGTCTGCGGCCTTACCGGTCGGTGGTCTTGCAGGTCTGTCTGTGCGACGGGCATTTGCCGGCCGGGGCCGGGCACCTTGAGTGGTGTCCGGCCCCGGCCGTGTCTATGCCCTGGCTCGGGTCGCGTCGGTCGTGCCCGACGGGGTGCCGCCGATTTCGACTGCGGCGCATCGCCAGCGCAGGTCCTGGCCGCGCTCCAGCCGGAACGCCATCGCCCGCACCTGCTCGCCGGCCGCGATGCTCGCGAAGGCCTCGACCACGCCGGGGCGGGGGTGGAAGCCGCCGCAGCGGCGTACGACGGGGAGCGTGCCCCGGGTCCTCAGCGGAGTTCGGGGGGCGAGCTGGACCAGCTGCTCGTACGCCTCACCGATGGTGTGCCCGAGCATCCAGTGCACGGGGCGGCGGCCACTGAGCACGGCAAGCAGGCGCTCCGCGAACTGTTCGTGCGGCGTGGGGCGGTGGTGGCGCTGCCGTAGTGCGGCTGCGGCTGCGGGTGCTGTGCGCGTTCGGGTGCCAGTGCCTGCTCCAGCGCCTGCTCCGGTGCCTGTGGGTGCGGCTGCGGCTGCGGCCCTTGCTGTGGGTGTGCCCGGCCTGCGCTGGTCCCGGCGTCCCTGCGGCCTGGTCCTGTCCTTGCTCATCCTGCTGCCCCCGCTCTGCGTGCCCGGCGTTGATACCGGGCAGTAACTTCTGCTGCTGATCTTTTACGGGGGCGGGTGGGCGGCGGCAAGACGCAGTGGCCGCTCTGGGTGGCGGCCGGTGAATTCACCTATCAGGGTGACCTGGGGTCCACCAGGGGCGGCGTGAGGCGTCGCGCGCCCCCTTCAGGTGGACGTCGCGCGGGGTGGGGACCACCACCCCGATGGGGGACTCCGTACGTATCCTTGAGTCCGTCTTCCGACTACGAAAGCGGCTTGCGATGCGCGTCTACGTACCCCTGACCCTTCCTGGTCTCGCTGAGGCGCACAAAGCGGGCGAGCTCGGCCCCGGCCCGCTGACCGCATACGCCGTTACGCCGGGTCTGCGCGAGTGGTACGTCTCGGACGACATAGAGGAGCTGGAGTACGCGGCACTCAACCGGGCCGCGGCAGCGTCGCTGCGGCTGCTGGCAGGGGACCCCGGGGCCGCGCGGCGCCGGGTCGTCGTCGCCGTCGACGTGGCGGACGGGCAGGCCGTCGCCGACCCGGACCGCGGGCTCGATGCCGCCGGGATCGGCGAGGTGCGGATCGCGGACGCCGTACCGCTGAAGAAGGCGGCGGCGGTGCATGTCGACGCGGACGACGCGGAGGCCGATGTGACGGCGGCGGCCGCGGCGCTGGGGGCGGCGGACCACGGGGACGACGACGCGCAGTTCACGGTGGACGGGGCGGAGGACCACGAGCTGCTGTGGTTCGGCGTGCAGGAGATCCCGAACCTGATCGGCTGAAGGCCGGGGCGGGCTGAGCGGCTGAGCAGGCTGGGCGGACTGGGTTGTCAGAGCGGATGGGTACCGTCTTTGCATGGTGAAGCACACGACGCATCTGGTCTGGGACTGGAACGGCACGCTGCTCGACGACATCAGTGCGGTCATCGGCGCGACGAACGCCGCGTTCGCGGAGATCGGCCTTGAGCCGATAACGCTCGCGCGCTACCAGGAGCTGTACTGCGTGCCCATACCGCGCTTCTACGAGCGGCTCATGGGGCGGTTGCCGACCGATGCGGAGTGGGTCGTCATGGACGAGGCCTTCCACCGGCACTACACGGAACGACGGGTGGCGTGCGCGCTCGCCGAAGGCGTGGAGGAGCTGCTGCTGGAGTGGCAGTCCCGGGGCCGCAGTCAGTCGTTGCTGAGCATGTACGGGCATGAGCAGCTGCTCCCGGTGGTGCGCGGCTACGGAATCGAGCGGCACTTCATACGCATCGACGGCCGGACCGGCCCTTCCGGCGGCAGCAAGGCCGCGCACATGACCCGCCATGTCGCGGCGCTGGGCGGCGTCGCCTCGGATCGGGTGGTCGTGATCGGTGACGCGGTCGACGACGCGGTGGCGGCGGCGCATGTCGGAGCGCGGGCGGTGCTTTACACCGGGGGTTCGCACAGCAGGGCCAGCCTGGAGCAGGCGGGCGTACCGGTGGTCGACACGCTGGAGGAAGCGGTGGTTGCGGCTGAGTGGCTTACGGGATGAGTGGCTTACGGGGTGAGTGGGGTGAGAGGGCTGTCGACGGGTGCGTTCGCCGGCTGCTGACCGGCGAGGGCGTTGTGCGCGGGTCGGGGCGCGGCGGACATTTTCCCCACCCCGCCCCTTCTCGCCCCTTCCCGTCCCGCGGCCCTGGTCCCCAAGCCCCCTGGCCTGATCCCCAAGCCGCCTCAGGTCACCGGTGCCTTCGTTCGAAGCACTTTGAGGAATTCGCGCATCCAGGCTGGGTGGTCCGGCCAGGCTCGGGCTGATACCAGGGTGCCGTCGACCACTGCCTCCGCGTCGTGGAAGGTCGCCCCGGCGGCCTGCATGTCGAGTTCCAGGGCCGGGTACGCCGTGACCCGCCGACCCACCAGGCCGTCGATGGCTGCCGTCAGCAGTGGGCCGTGGCAGATCTGGGCCACCGGCTTGTCCGAGTCGAAGAAGGCCTTGAGGATCTTGCGGAGCTCTCCGTCGTTGCGCAGGTACTCGGGGGCGCGTCCGCCGGGGATCACCAGTGCGGCGTACTCGCCCGCGTCGACTTCCGAGAAGGCGACGTCGGCCGGCAAGGTGTAGCCGGGCTTTTCCGTGTACGTGTCGAAGCCGGGCTCGAAGTCGTGGACCACGAACTGGAGCGTCTTGCGGGTCGGGGCCGCGATATGGACCTCGTACCCCTCCTCGCGCAGACGTTGGTACGGGTAGAGGACCTCCAGCGACTCTGCCGCGTCGCCGGTCACGATCAGGATCTTCGCCACCATGGCTACTTGCTCCTCTCGGCCTTTACTGTCCCGGTCAACGTGCATCCGCGTCGCGGGTTTGCCAAGCACGCGCGGCCGGATTGACGGGCGGTTTCGGTGGGCGCCGGGCCGTTGCGGAGCGGCTGCCTCGCCGGTTCTCACGCTTACCGCGCTCGTCGCTGTCCAGACTGTCAAACTTCGCGGCTGGTTTTGTACACCATCCGGACATGACGGCCCCCCGGTACGGGGCGATAGCCTGGTCCCGTGATCAGCGCGATAGGCCTCGGGGGCAGTGAAGCCCCCGCCATGCGCCCGGAGCACCACCGTGCCCGGGCGGTCGCTGATCCCCGAAACCCTGACCTGATGCCAAAAATAGCCAATATGGCCAAAAACGTCACGGGTATCTCTCATCGCGGCATAACGTCGACATCGACCGGACACCCCGCGTCGTGGCGCTGTGCCACCTTCTTCACCACCTACGTCACGCAACGGCGCGCGACAGGAGCCAGAGGACATGCAGACCAAGCTGGACGAAGCCAAGGCCGAGCTGCTCGCACGGGCGGCCCGGGTAGCTGAGCACAGCCCGGCCGGGGGGCAACCTTCGACTGGGTCCACGAGGGCAGGGGCTCCCGACAGGGACACGACCCTCGCGTACCTCCAGCGCTACTACCTGCACACGGCACCCGAAGACCTGGCAGACCGCGACCCGGTCGACGTGTTCGGCGCGGCCCTCTCGCACTACCGTCTGGCGGAAAACCGCCCCCAGGGCACGGCGAATGTGCGCGTCCACACGCCGACGGTCGAGGAGAACGGCTGGACCTGCAGCCACTCCGTCGTCGAGGTCGTCACCGACGACATGCCGTTCCTGGTCGACTCCGTCACCAATGAGCTGTCCCGCCAGGGCCGCGGCATCCACGTCGTGATCCACCCGCAGGTCGTCGTACGACGCGATGTCACCGGCAAGCTGATCGAGGTCCTCACCGCCGAAAAGGCGGGCTCTGCGGCAGGCAAGAAGAAGCTGCCGCACGACGCGTTCATCGAATCCTGGATTCACGTCGAGTTCGACCGCGAGACCGACCGCTCCGACCTCAAGCAGATCACCGCCGATCTGCTCCGCGTCCTGTCCGACGTCCGCGAGGCCGTCGAGGACTGGGAGAAGATGCGCGACGCCGCGCTGCGCATCGGCGACGAGCTGCCGAGCGAGCCCACCGCCGACGACCTGCGCGACCAGGAGGTCGACGAAGCCCGCGAGCTGCTGCGCTGGCTGTCCGCCGACCACTTCACCTTCCTCGGCTACCGCGAGTACGACCTGGTCAACGGCGACGCGCTCGCCGCAGTCCCCGGCACCGGCCTCGGCATCCTCCGCTCCGACCCGCACCACAGCGGCGACGACGCGCACGCCCACCCCGTCTCGCCGTCCTTCAGCCGGCTGCCCGCCGACGCCCGCGCCAAGGCCCGCGAGCACAAGCTGCTCGTACTGACGAAGGCCAACAGCCGCTCGACCGTGCACCGGCCGAGCTACCTCGACTACGTCGGCGTGAAAAGGTTCGACGCCGACGGCAATGTCATCGGCGAGCGGCGCTTCCTCGGACTCTTCTCCTCGGCCGCGTACACCGAGTCCGTACGCCGCGTCCCCGTCATCCGCCGCAAGGTCGCCGAGGTTCTCGACAGCGCGGGCTTCTCGCCCAACAGCCACGACGGCCGCGACCTGCTCCAGATCCTGGAGACGTACCCGCGCGACGAGCTCTTCCAGACCCCCGTCGACCAGCTGACGTCCATCGTGACGAGCGTGCTCTACCTCCAGGAACGGCGTCGCCTGCGGCTGTACCTGCGACAGGACGAGTACGGCCGCTACTACTCCGCCATCGTCTACCTGCCCCGCGACCGCTACACCACCGGCGTCCGGCTGCGCCTGATCGACATCCTGAAGGAGGAGCTCGGCGGCATCAGCGTCGACTTCACCGCCTGGAACACCGAGTCGGTCCTCTCCCGCCTGCACTTCGTCGTCCGCGTCCCGCCCGGCACCGAGCTGCCCCACCTCACCGACGCCGACACCGAGCGCATCGAGGCCCGCCTGGTCGAGGCCGCCCGCTCCTGGGCCGACGGTTTCGCCGAGGCGCTGAACGCCGAGTGCGGCGAGGAGCGCGCCGCCGAGCTGCTGCGCAGATACGGTCACGCCTTCCCCGAGGGCTACAAGGCCGACCACTCGCCGCGTGCCGCCGTCGCCGACCTGGTCCACCTGGAGCACCTGACGAAGGGCCGCAAGGACTTCGCGCTCTCGCTGTACGAGCCGGTCGGCGCCGGACCCAACGAGCGCCGCTTCAAGATCTACCGGATCGGCGAGCAGGTCTCCCTCTCCGCCGTCCTGCCCGTCCTCCAGCGCCTCGGCGTCGAGGTCGTCGACGAGCGCCCGTACGAGCTGCGCTGCGCGGACCGTACACACGCGTGGATCTACGACTTCGGGCTGCGCATGCCCAAGCCGAGCAGCAACGGCGGCTACCTGGCCGACGACGCGCGTGACCGTTTCCAGGACGCCTTCGCCGCGGTGTGGACCGGGCAGGCCGAGAACGACGGCTTCAACGCCCTTGTCCTGAGCGCCGGTCTGGACTGGCGGCAGGCGATGGTGCTGCGCGCGTACGCCAAGTACCTGCGCCAGGCCGGTTCGACCTTCAGCCAGGACTACATGGAGGACACCCTCCGCAACAACGTCCACACCACTCGGCTGCTGGTGAGCCTCTTCGAGGCGCGGATGTCGCCGGAGCGGCAGCGGGCCGGTACCGAGCTGACCGACGGGCTCCTGGAGGAGCTCGACGGGGCGCTCGACCAGGTCGCCTCGCTCGACGAGGACCGCATCCTGCGGTCCTTCCTGACCGTCATCAAGGCGACGCTGCGCACCAGCTTCTTCCAGACCGCGGACAACGGCGAGCCGCACGGCTACATCTCGATGAAGTTCGACCCGCAGGCCATCCCCGACCTCCCCGCGCCCCGCCCGGCGTACGAGATCTGGGTCTACTCGCCGCGCGTCGAAGGCGTCCACCTGCGCTTCGGCAAGGTCGCCCGCGGTGGTCTGCGCTGGTCCGACCGGCGTGAGGACTTCCGTACGGAGGTGCTCGGCCTGGTCAAGGCGCAGATGGTGAAGAACACCGTCATCGTGCCGGTCGGTGCCAAGGGCGGCTTCGTCGCGAAGAACCTCCCGGACCCGTCCGTCGACCGTGACGCGTGGATGGCCGAGGGCATCGCCTCGTACAAGACCTTCATCTCGGCGCTGCTCGACATCACCGACAACATGGTGGCGGGCGAGGTCGTGCCGCCGAGGGAGGTCGTACGGCACGACGAGGACGACACGTACCTCGTCGTCGCCGCCGACAAGGGCACCGCGACCTTCTCCGACATCGCCAACGAAATCGCGATCGCCTACAACTTCTGGCTCGGCGACGCCTTCGCGTCCGGCGGTTCCGTCGGCTACGACCACAAGGGCATGGGCATCACGGCCCGCGGCGCCTGGGAGTCCGTCAAGCGGCACTTCCGCGAGCTCGGCCACGACACCCAGACCGAGGACTTCACGGTCGTCGGCGTCGGCGACATGTCCGGCGACGTCTTCGGCAACGGCATGCTGCTCTCCGAGCACATCCGCCTCGTCGCCGCCTTCGACCACCGGCACATCTTCATCGACCCGACGCCGGACGCCGCCGTCTCGTACGCCGAGCGGCGCCGCCTCTTCGACCTGCCGCGCTCGTCCTGGGCCGACTACAACAAGACGCTGCTGTCCGCAGGTGGCGGCATCCACCCGCGCACCGCCAAGTCGATCCCGGTCAACGCGCACATGCGCGAGGCTCTCGGCATCGAGCGGGGCATCACCAAGATGACCCCGGCCGATCTGATGAAGGCGATCCTCAAGGCGCCGGTGGATCTGCTGTGGAACGGCGGCATCGGTACGTACGTCAAGTCGACGGTCGAGTCGAACGCCGACGTCGGCGACAAGGCCAACGACGCGATCCGCGTCAACGGCGAGGACCTGCGGGTCAAGGTCGTCGGCGAGGGCGGCAACCTGGGCGCGACCCAGCTCGGCCGCATCGAGTTCGCGCGCCGCGGCGCCGGCGGTGAAGGCGGCCCCCGTGGTTCAGGAGGAAGGTGTAACACCGACGCCATCGACAACAGCGCCGGTGTGGACACCTCCGACCACGAGGTGAACATCAAGATCCTGCTCAACGCGCTCGTGGCCGACGGCGACATGACCGTCAAGCAGCGCAACCAGCTGCTCGCCACGATGACCGACGAGGTCGGCATGCTGGTGCTGCGCAACAACTACGCGCAGAACGTGGCCCTGGCCAACGCCGTCACCCAGTCGCCCTCGCTGCTCCACGCGCACCAGCGCTTCATGCGCAAGCTGGAGCGCGACGGCCACCTGAACCGCGCTCTCGAATTCCTGCCCGCCGACCGCCAGATCCGCGAGCTGCTGAGCACCGGCCGGGGCATGAGCCAGCCCGAGCTCGCCGTCCTGCTCGCCTACACCAAGATCACGGTGGCGGACGAGCTGATCAAGACGAGCCTGCCGGACGACCCGCACCTGCGGAGCCTGCTGCACGCGTACTTCCCCCAGGCGCTGCGCGAGAAGTTCGGCGAGCAGATCGACGCGCATGCGCTGCGCCGTGAGATCGTCACGACCGTGCTGGTCAACGACACCGTGAACACCGGTGGTTCGACCTTCCTGCACCGTCTGCGGGAGGAGACCGGGGCGGCGATCGAGGAGATCGTACGGGCGCAGTTCGCGGCCCGCGAGATCTTCGGGCTCAGCCAGGTCTGGGACGCCGTCGAGGCGCTCGACAACAAGGTCCCGGCCGACGTCCAGACCCGGATCCGGCTGCACTCGCGCCGCCTCGTCGAGCGCGGCACGCGCTGGCTGCTGGGCAACCGGCCGCAGCCGCTGGAGCTCGGCGAGACCATCGCCTTCTTCAGCCAGGGTGTGGAACGGGTCTGGGACGAGCTGCCGAAGCTGCTGCGCGGCGCGGACCTGGAGTGGTACCAGAGCATCCTGGACGAGCTGACGGAGGCGGGTGTTCCGGAGGAACTCGCGCTGCGGGTCGCCGGGTTCTCGTCGGCCTTCCCGACGCTCGACATCGTCGCGATAGCGGAGCGGACCGACAAGGCTCCGATGGATGTCGCCGAGGTGTACTACGACCTCGCCGACCGTCTCTCCATCACGCAGCTGATGGACCGGATCATCGAACTGCCGCGGGCCGACCGCTGGCAGTCCATGGCCCGTGCCTCCATCCGCGAGGACCTGTACGCGGCGCACGCCGGCCTGACGCAGGACGTGCTGTCCGTCGGCAACGGGACCTCGACGCCGGAGCAGCGCTTCAAGGCGTGGGAGGAGAAGAACGCGGCGATCCTGGGCCGCGCGCGGACCACGCTGGAGGAGATCCAGGGCTCGGACGCGTTCGACCTGGCGAACCTGTCGGTGGCGATGCGGACGATGCGGACGATGTTGCGTACGCGCGTCTGATCCTCAGCGGTACGTCGAGGAACGGTACGTAGAGCAGCGGTACGTAGAAGGGGGCGCCCGGCACCGGGTTTCGGTGCCGGGCGCCCCTGTTTTACGCCCTTGTTCACGCTCCGGAAGCCGTCCAGAGCCTGCGGCAGGCCAGCAGGGCCGCGCCGAGCAGCAGACCGTTGCGTACGACCATGATCGCGCAGCCCAGCGGCGTGCCCACGACGACATCCCCGTACAGCACCGGATATGCGAGCGCGCTGATGGCGGCCGCGGGCAGCAGCAGTGCCGCGACCGGGCGCTGGGTGGTGGCGCGCGAGGTGAGGCAGACGGCGGCCAGCCCCAGCAGCCAGATCAGGTACTGGGGGCTGATCACCCGGCTGGTCACGGTGAACAGGAGTACGGCGGTCAGCGTGGCGTCGAAGGGAGTCGCGGTCGTCCAGCGGCGGGCCCTGACCCGCCACAGCAGCAGCCAGCAGAAGGCGGCGGCGGTGAAGAACAGCGATGCGTGGACGAGCGCCGAGACATACGGGCCGGTGAACTCCATGGAGCCGTACCGGTATTCGACCCTGCCGGACCATCCCGCCAGGCGGGCGAGCGAGAGCACCGTCCCGGCCATCGACTCGATCTGCACACCCCTGCCGCCCTGCTGCCGCAGAAAGTCCAGGGTGTGCGAGAAGGCGAGGGTGAGCACGGCGAGCAGCACCGCCGCACTGGCGGCGGCCGCCGCGCATGCCTCCCTGGTCGTACGTCCCCGGGGAGCGCCGAGCAGCGTGAGCACCGGCCACACCTTCACCATCGCACCGAGCCCGGCGAGCGTACCGCCGAGGACCGGGCGGCGGTGGAGCGCCAGGAGGGCCAGTACGGCGATGGCGGTGGCCTGGACGTCGTACCGGACGAGCGGGAGGTGGAGGAGCAGCGGCAGCGCGCACACCCACATCCACGCGCCGGCGGCGCTGCGCCCGTAGCCGGCGGCGCCGGCCCGTGCGAGCGCCCGGGCGACGAGTGCGTCGGCGGCGAGGGTGAGGGCGACGAACGCCTGGAAGTAGGTCAGCCACGGGAGGGCGGCGGGCGTGAGGATCACCAGTCCGGCGCCTGGCGGGTACTGCCACATGACGTCGTCGAACGGGAAGCCGCCCCGGGTGAGCTGCTCGTACCAGCCGTAGTAGATCCGGTACACCTCGCCGCCGATGTCCGGCGCGTCGAGGAGGTCGCCGGAGGGCAGCACGAGCAGGGCGAACATGCCGAGGCGGGTGGTGAGCCAGACGACGCCGAGGGCGCGCGCGGCTGGGACGGTGTTCGAGGTGCGGGCCGCGACTTTCTGCGTCGTCATCAACGCGAACTTTAATCAGCTATGTCAGGACTACGGCGTTCATTTCGCTCTGCAGCGGCGCGGCCCGGGGAGCCGGACTGCGGTCCTCCAGCGGGATGACGGGCGGCAGCCCGGAGGTTTCGTTGAGGAACACATGGCGCACGACGCGCTCGGCCGCCCGGCCGTCGTCGTACGCGCAGAAGCGCGCCCGGAACGCGGTCCGCAACTGGGCGGAGCGGGAGCCGCGCCAGTGGTCGCCGGCGAAGATGTCGATCAGCTCGTCCTCGGTGCGGGCGATCGCGCCCGGCGGGAATTCGCGCAGGTCGAAGTAGGTGCCGCGGGCCGCGTCGTAGGCGTCCCAGTCGTCGGTGTGGATGACGATCGGGCGGTCGAGGACGGCGTAGTCGAACATCAGGGACGAGTAGTCGGTGATGAGTGCGTCGGCGGCCAGGCAGAGGGTCTCGATCGAGTGGTGGTCGGTGACGTCGACGATCCGGGACGTGCGGGCGGAACTCGGGCGGGACAGCGGGGCGTTGTAGGAGTGGTGGGCACGGGTCAGGATGACGAAACGGGGGCCGAGTTCGCGGGAGATCCGTTCGAGATCGAGCGAGAGGCGCTGCGTGCGGCTGTAGTCGCGGTGGGTCGGGGCGTACAGGACGCAGGTGCTGTCCTTGGGGACGGAGAGCGTCTCGCGCAGGCGCGCGACATCGGCGGCGGTGGCGCGCTGGAAGATGTCGTTGCGCGGATGGCCGTATTCGAGCGTGGTGTATCCCGACGGGTACGCCCGCTCCCAGACCGTGGAGGAGTGGCGGTTGGCGGAGAGGCAGTAGTCCCACTTGTCGACGTCGTCGAGGAGGCGGGCGAACTCCGTGGAGCGGGCGGCCGCCGGGTGGTCCTGGAGGTCGAGGCCCATCGACTTGAGCGGGGTGCCGTGCTGGGTCTGGAGGAGGACCTGGCCGGGGCGCTTGGTCAGGCACGGGTCGAAGCCGGTGTTGTTCACCAAGTACTTGGCGCGGGCGAGCGCCGTCCGGTGGGCGAACGTGCCGGGCCTGAGGCGGCGGGTGCCCGTGGGGACGGTGTGGTGGTGCTGGGGATCGGCGATCCAGAAGGTCCGGATGTGCGGGGCGAGTTCGCGCACCTGCTCCTCGATCGCGGCCGGATTGCAGGCGTAACCGCCGTGCCCGTACGCGGAGAAGACGGCCTGCCCCGGGCGCAGCGGCAGGCGCAGCTGGACGCGGTAGTGGAGGCGCAGGGCGGCGGCGCGCATGACGCGGCGGACGGCACGGGACCCGCGCCGCAGCGTGGAGTACAGGCGGCGGGCGGTCCGTAGCGTGAGGTACGTGCGGTGGCTGCCGAGCCGCACCATCGCGTGCCGCAGGCGTGCGCCGGGACGAGGGGCGGCGCCGGGGGTGCGGTAGCGGCGGTAATGGGCACGCGCCCGGCGGAAGAACTCCGCGTGGCTGCCCGCCGGGAGCCGGCGGCGGGAAGTGTCCGGCGTGGTGAAGTGGTCAGCCATCCGCCGGAAGATCACCGGGCGCCAGCGGGCCAGTTCGGGGCGGGAGTCGATGAAGCCGAAGACCCGGTCGTACTGGCCGAAGATGTCGAAGTGCCCCCGGCCGTTCGCGGCGGGGGCTTTGCCCAGGCGCCGCTGCCTGTGGTGCACACAGACCTCGTCGAGGACGGCGATCGAGGCGGCGGCCATCAGCGCCGGGTAGGTCCAGGGTGTGCCCTCGTGGCGGCCGGGCGGGAAGGCGAGGCCCTCGCTCTCCACGAACTCGCGGTGGTACGCCTTGTTCCAAGCCGCCGGGAGGATCTCCAGCAGGCCCGGCCGGTCGGCGAGTTCGAAGGAGGCGGGGCCCCGCTCGCTGAGCCGGTCGGCGAGCTCATTGCGCACGGCCTCGCCCGACCAGTGCGTACGGGCGAAGTCGTACACCAGGACGTCCGGACAGCCCGTCTCCTTGAGACGGTCGGCGATGGCCTGGAGCGCGCCGGGAACCAGGGTGTCGTCGCCGTCGAGGAAGATCAGGTAGTCGCCGGTCGCCTTCGTGACTCCCGCGTTGCGCGCGGGCCCCGGACCGGTGTTTTCCCGCAGGTGTACGGGGAAGACCCGCCGGTCGCGGGCGGCGAACTCGTCGATGAGCGCGCCGCAGGCGTCTGGCGAGCAGTCGTCCACCGCGATCAGTTCGAGGTCGTCGTAACGCTGTGCCAGCACCGAATCCATGCACTCTTCGAGGTAAGCCTGCACCTTGTACGCGGGCACGATGACGCTGAACCGGGGCACGGGACTCCTGGAGTCGACGCGGGCAGATGGCCCCGGAACGGCCGACCGAGCGGGTTGGTTACGCCAGACGTGGCATACGGGGGAACTCGAAGCACGCGGCGGCGGTCCGGCTACGGGGCGCCGGACCGCCGCATGTGCTGGGTGCTCTACTTCACCGCGCCCGCCATCACGCCGGACACGAACTGCCGTTGGAACGCGAAGAACACGATGAGCGGGATCACCATCGAGATGAAGGCGCCGGGCGCCAGGATGTCGATGTTGTTGCCGAACTGCCGCACCTGCCGCTGAAGAGCCACCGTGATCGGCGGATTGGCCGAGTCGGCGAAGATCAGCGCGACCAGCATGTCGTTCCAGACCCAGAGGAACTGGAAGATGCCCAGCGAGGCGATGGCCGGGCCGCCGAGCGGCATCACGACACGCGTGAACAGCCGGATCTCGCCCGCCCCGTCGAGCCGCGCCGCTTCAAGGAGCTCCCGGGGGATCTCCGCGAAGAAGTTGCGCAGCAGGAAGATCGCGAAGGGCAGGCCGAAGGCGACGTGGAAGAGCACCACGCCCGCGGTGGTCTCGAAAATGCCGATCTTGCCGAAGAGTTCGGACACCGGGACCAGGGCGACCTGCACCGGGACCACCAGCAGGCCGACGACGACCAGGAACCACCAGTCGCGGCCCGGGAAGTCCATCCAGGCGAAGGCGTATCCGGCGAGTGAGCCGATCACCACGACCAGAACGGTCGCCGGAACGGTGATCATGACCGTGCTGAACAGGGAGTCGATGATGATGTTGTTGTCGAGGAGGCTGGAGTAGTTGTCGACGGTGAGCTGGGAGGGGGCCGAGAAGACCTCCCACCAGCCCGACTCGGCAATGTCGGTGGGATCGCGCAGCGAAGAGACCAGCAGCCCGATCGTCGGCATCAGCCAGAACAGCGCGACCACGAGGAGAAAGACCCGCACCGCACCGCCGCCCGCGCGCGCAGCGATCCGCGCCGGGAGGGACTGCTTGGCCTTGACCGCTTCTGCGCCCGTGGTGGTCGGAGTGGTCGTGGTGGTCACCGTCGGGCCTCCCGTCGCATCCGCCGGATATTGAAGAGCATCACCGGGACGACGAGCAGCAGCAGGAGTACGGCGATCGCGCTGCCGATGCCCGGGTCGGCGTCCGTACCGAACGACGAGCGGTAGAGCTGGAGCGCCAGCACATTCGCGTCGTCCTGAGACGAGCCCGGGGCGATGATGAACACCAGGTCGAAGATCTTCAGCACATTGATCATCAGCGTGACCAGCACCACCGCCAGTACGGGCGCGAGCAGCGGCACGGTGACGCGGCGGAAGACCTGCCATTCGTTCGCGCCGTCGACCCGGGCCGCCTCCAGCAGCTCGCGCGGCAGACCCGCGAGCCCCGCCGCGATCAGCACCATCGCGAAGCCCGCCCACATCCAGACGTAACTCCCGATGATGGCCGGTGTCACGAGGCTCGGGCCGAGCCAGTCGACACCGTTGTACGGCTCCTTGAAGTTCGACGCGGGGAAGCGCAGTTGGGCGCCGTCGGCCTCCGCGGAGAGCGTGAACGTACCGTCGGCGCCGGCCTTGGCCGTGTCGACGACCTTGCCGTCCTTGACCGCCTCGACCTTGATGCCCTTGAGGCCCAGCTCTGTGGAGTCGATGGTGTTGGGCTTGCCGCCGCCGCCCTTCGTGAAGTCGAGCCAGGCGGTGCCGGTGACCTTGTCCGGCTCGGTGGGGGCGGGCGCGGCCTTCTTCGCGTCGCCCGGCATCTTGGCGGGCGGGACGCCGACCAGCGGCAGCAGCACCGGATCGCCCGCCGAGACCGTCTCCTTGGTGACGAAGGACCCGCCGCCGCCCGCCTTCAGCGGATGAATCGGAAGGGGACGTGCCTTTGTGAAGCCGGCCGCTTCGGAGAAGGTGTCATGGACGCTCACCGCGACGGCGTTCGCGACGCCGCGCTCGGGATCCTGCTCGTACACCAGGCGGAAGATGATGCCCGCGGCGAGCATCGAGATCGCCATCGGCATGAAGACCAGCAGCTTGAAGGCCGTACCCCAGCGGATGCGTTCGGTGAGTACGGCGAATATCAGGCCGAGTGCGGTCGAGACGGTGGGGGCGACGACCACCCAGACCGCGTTGTTCTTGACGGCCGTCAGGATGGTGTCGTCGGTGAAGATCTCGACGAAGTTGTCGAGGCCGGCGAAGCTGTCGCCCGACTTGTCGAAGAAGCTCCGGTAGACCGAGTACCCGATCGGGTAGACCACGAGCGCGCCGAGCAGCACCAGTGCGGGCAGCAGGAAGCCGACCGCTATGGATTTACGTGTGCCTGTCACGCTCTTGCGTGTACCGCTGGCGTCGGGGGGCGGCGGCACCTTCGCCGCGCCCCCCGCGGTCGCTGACGTCATCGCGTCAACCCGTCAGCTCTTGTACGCCTTGGCCGCGTCGGACTCCAGCCGCTGCTGGGTCCCCGCGATGTCCTTCGGGTTCTTCAGGAAGTCCTGGAGCGCCTTCCACTCGCCCTTGCCCGGCGTACCGCCGAACGACTGCGGCGCCTGGTCCGACATGTCGAAGCGGAAGTCGTCGCCCGCCGCGATCAGCGCCTTCGCGATGTCGCGCTGAACGTCATTGGGGTACGCCGCCACGTCCATCGACTTGTTCGGCGATACGAACCCCCCTTCCGCGGCCCAGATCTTCGCGGCGTCGGTGGAGGCCAGGAAGGTCAGCAGCGCCTTGGCGCCCTTCGAGTCCTTGAGCGCCACGGCCGCGTCGCCGCCCGTCACCACGGGGGGCTCGTCGCCCACCGCCGGGAACGGGAACACCTTGGCGTCCGTACCGATCTTCGCCTTGGTCTGCGCGATGTTGACCGAGACGAAGTCGCCCTCGAAGACCATCGCGGCCTTCGGCTCGTCGGCGAACGTCTGGGTGACGGACGCGGGGAACTCCGTTTGGAGCGCGCCTTCCTGGCCACCCGCGATGAGCTCCTTCTTGCCGAACAGCTCGGCCAGCGTGGTCAGCGCGTCCTTCACGGACGGGTCCGTCCACTTGATCTTGTGCTGGGCCAGCTGGTCGTACTTCTCCGGACCGGCCTGGGAAAGATAGATGTTCTCGAACCAGTCGGTGAGGGTCCAGCCGTCCGCGCCGCCGACCGAGACGGGAGTGACACCGGAGGCGGAGATCGTCTCGGCCGTGGCCAGGAAGTCGTTCCAGGTCTTCGGCTCCTCGGCGCCCGCGTCTTCGAAGACCTGGGCGTTGTACCAGATCAAGGACTTGTTGGCGGCCTTGAAGTACACGCCGTACTGCTTGCCGTCGACGGCGCCGATGTCCTTCCAGCCCTGCGAGTAGTTCTTGTCGAGCTGGCCCTGGGTGGCGGCGTCGACCGGCTTGGCCCACTTGCGCTCCACGGCCTGCTGGAGCGCGCCGACCTGCGGCAGCATCGCCACGTCGGGCGGCGATCCGCCCGCGATCTTCGTACCGAGGAAGTTGACGATCGGGTCCTGCGCCGGGACGAAGGTGACCTTGGCTCCGGTGCGCTTCTCGAACTCGTCGAGGACCTTGGTGAAGTTCTCCTGCTCGGGGCCCGTCCAGACCGCGGCGACCTGGACCTCCTCGCCGTTCAGCCTGGGGAGCTTGACGGAAGCAGCCGGCTCCGTCGCGTTCGCCCCGTTGTTCTCCGGCGTTTTGTCGCCGTCGCCACCGCAGGCGGTGAGAGCGAGCGTGCTCGCGGCGATCACCGCCAGGGCGGCCCTTCGGGCCTTTCGGCTGCTGTAAGCCCTGTGCGGATTGTGAGCCCTGTGCGTGCGAAGAGTTGTGCGCATCACTGCCCCGTCTCTCCCGTGCGCGTACGCACCGGCGCAGCCTTCGGACGAAGGTGGCGCCGGTGCCGGTTTCGCTGTCCCGTGCGTCAGGTCTACGCCCGGCGGTCGGGAGCCCGCAATAGTGCCATCAGTGTCAACTGGGTGATCGTGATGGGCCCGTGACGTCCAGTCAGGCTTCAGGGCGAGGTGTGACGGGGGTGCCGAGAGGCGGCAACGGTGACGCGTTGACCGTGCGGGCCGCCCGGTCCAGGGCGCTGGCCAGCAGAGCCAGGTCCGTCGGCCCGTTGCCGAGCTCGCGCACCGGGCGCCGGGTCGGCGGATCGCCCATCCGCTCCCACTCCAGGGGCACGACGGTGGGCCGCAGAGTCGCCGTACGGGGAATGCGTCCGGTGACCCGGCCCCCCTGGAACGGCGTCGCGGAGCCGTCCGCGTGCCGCAGCCTGCCGCGTCCCGCCGCAGGCTCGTCGGGTATGGGGGCGGACGGCGGGGCGTCCAGCGCCACGCGCAGCCGCGTCCCACGGGCCAGCTCGGTGTCCGCCGTACGGTCCGGCCTGGCGGATGTGGCCACCAGATGCACGCCGAGCCGCTCGCCGTCCCTGGCCACCGCTTCCAGGGCCCGTACGACCGAACCCGCCGTAGGCCTGCCCGTACTGCCGAGGGCGGGCGCGACCAGCGCGTCGAGGTCGTCGACGAGGACGACGAGACGGGGGAGCGGGGACGGGCCGGTGTCCGGGCGGGCCTGCTGGGCCCGGGCCGTGGTGGTCCGCAGGCGCAGCGTGCCGCTGGGGGCCGGGTCGAGGTCGCCGCGCTGCTCGGCGGCGCTGGGCGGTCGCTGGTTGATCAGCCGGCCGGAGATCTCGCAGTTCATGTGCCATTCGGCGAAGCCGAGGCTGCCGAGCAGCTCGTGGCGCCGCTTCAGCTCGGCGCCCAGGGCCTGGGCGAACTCCCGCATCCGGACGGGGTCGGACGCCACCAGATGGGTCGACACGTGTGGCAGTTCGGTGCAGGCGCGCAGGCCGTCGCCGCGTCCGCCGCCCGCGCCGTCGACGAGGACGAGACCGAGCCGGTCCGGGCGGGCGGCGGCGGCCAGCGACGCGGCGACGGAACGCAGCAGCTCGGTGCGGCCGCTGCCGGCCGGGCCCTCGATCAGCAGATGCGGCCCCTCGGCGGTCAGGTCGACACACAGCGGTCCGCGCGGGCCCGCCCCGAGCACCGCCCACGCGCGCGTGGCTCCGGGCGCCTGACCGTCGTCGGCCGCGGCCGCCCAGCGCGCCATCAGGGAGGCCGGGGTGGCCCTGGCCAGGCCCAGCTCGTCCAGCAGCCGGGCGGAGGCGGGCAGCGCGGCGGCGCGGCCGGGGCGTCCGGCCGGCGGTCCGTCCGCACGCAGCGGGGCCAGCGCCCGCCCGAAACGCTCCGCCCAGGCGGCGGACACCGCGTCCACCGCGCCCAGCGTGCCGCGCCCCGCGGGCTGACCGCCCGCCGTACGCAGCAGCCGCAGCGCGGTGGCCACATCGCCGCTGAGCAGCGCGGCGGCCCCGCACTCGCGGAACGGCGCCGACACCGCGCAGGCGGCTTCGTACGTCTCGGCAACAGGGGACAGAGGGGACGCGGCGGGCGTCTCGGCCAGGCAGACGAGGTGGATACCGGACGCGGCGCCGGTCGCGGCGAGCCGGGCGGTGGCGTCGCGCAGCGCGGTGGAGCCGGGGTCGCCGTCGACGATGACGACGGTGTACGGCCCTTCGGCGCCGCTCCCCTGCGGTTCCTCGTCGGTGCGGCGCACCAGTTCGGCGACGCGGGCGGCGGCCTGGTCCTTGTCGTACGCGAGGAGCAGCCGGCAGTCCTGGCCGTGGGCGGGCCGCAGATGAGGCAGCCAGCCGAGCCAGGCCCACTCAGCGGTGCGCTCTTCGACGGCCCTTGACCTGTCCGTACTGATCAGCACGATTTCGAGGTCTGTGGGGGAGTGCAGCGCGGCGAGTTGCGCCACGGCGGACCGGGCGAGCCCGGCCAGCCGTGCGCGGGGCCCGGCGAGCCCCAGCGAGCCGACTTCCCGCAGCCCTACGGTCACCGGAACGGCGGGCAGCGGGCGCCCGCCGTCGGGCGCGGCCCGGTCGGCGGTGCCGAGCCGGAGCACGAGCGCCTCGGGGTGCCCGGGGCCGCGCTCCCACAGCCGGGGGCCGGGGCCGAGTGCGGTGAGCAGAAGCGAGGCCGGATCGGGCCAGGCCTCGGGCAGGGCGGCGGTGGTCGAGGTGGCCGACGGCACGGCGGCGACGCCGTGGGCGGGCGGCATCCCGACCGGAGTGGCTTCGGCCGGTGCGTACTCGTCCACGGTCTCCGCCCGCCCCCCGGCAAGCCGCCGCGCCCAGGCCCCTATGCCACCCCGGCCGCCCCGTCGACGGGGGGCCTCGGAGTACACCTCGCGACTGCGCCCGGTGGCGGGGGCGTCACCGGGGTGCGCACCGGCCGTGGGGCGACCGTCGCTGCCGTAGGCGGCGTGTGCGTGCGTGACATCACTCCCGGCGGGGACGGGCCCGCCGTGGGCGACGCCTTGGGCCGGGCGATTCGGGCTGTTGCCGGGGCCGTGGGCGCCGTCGCCGAAGCCGGCGCTGCCCTGCGGGCCGGCGGGGCCGCCGTGGGTGGCGGGCGCGGACTGGTCGCCGGTGTGATGCGGCGCTGTCGGTCCGTGGCTGTACGCGGCGCTCGCGGCGCCGGGCCGGCCACCGGGGCCGTACGCGTCACTTGGGGACGCTGTCGGAGCGGGCCCGCCGTGCTCGCCGTAGGTGCCGCCCGCAGCGGGCATTGCCCGGCCCTGATCGTCGTGCGGGACGGGTCCGGGGCGGTCGCCTGCTGCCGTGCTCTGCGATGCCGGGGCAGGGGAGGCCGCCGCGGGTGGGCGACCGGAGACACGGCGCCCACCGGGCGCCGAAGAGCCCCGCACGGAGCCCGCGCCGGTGCCCCGCGCAGTCACGTCGGCGCCGGACGCCGCACTCGGGTGGTGTGAACCCGTCGCCGGGCCGTACGGGACTGTGCCCGCGCGGTGCGGGCCCGGGATCGGCCCCTCCGGGGTTGTGCCGGTCGTGCTTCCGGTCGTCTCGTCCGGCGTGCGGGTTACGCGGAGGTGACCCTCGCCGTCCGGGGTTGTCGGGAGCGTCGCGCGGGGGTTTCCGGGGGTCAGGCGCAGGGCGGATTCGCCTACGCGTAGCAGCGCGCCCGGTGTCAGGCGTACCGGGCGGGCGGTAACTTCCTTGCCGTCCAGGGCGGTGCCGTTCGTGGAGCCGAGGTCCTCCACCGAGACCCGGCCGTCCTCCGCCAGCGTCACCGCGCAGTGCAGCCGGGACACGTCCGGGTCGTCCAGCGGCACGTCCGCGTCCGTGGAGCGGCCGATGCGGACCTGGCCGCCGTGGAGGAGGTGGATGCCTCCGGCGTCGGGGCCCGCCACCACGTGCAGTTGGGCAGGCGTGGTCTCCGTCAGGGCGGTCAGGGCCGTCGGGGCCTCGCCGTCCGGCGCGGGCGCGTGCAGCGACAGCACCGCCCCGTCGACCAGCGGCGGCTCACCCAGCGCGCAGCGCTGCGCGTCGAGCCGCTCCCGCCCCGCGTAGACCACCACCGCGCCGGTCGTCTCGGGGCCCGAGCCGGGACCGGACACCGCGGTGGCCAGGCCCGAGGCCACGGCGGCCAGCGCCGTTCCGGCGGGCGCGGTGACGAGGACGTCACGCACGGCGTGGGTGCTCTGGCCGCTGCGCGGCGCGAGGACGGTCAGCCGGATCTGCATCGCGTCAGCGGTCCCTTCTGCGCGAAGTGCCCGGCAGGGGAGCCGTCCTGTGATTCCCCCCACCCGGCACGGACGCGTCGTCCGGTACAGGTCGGCACGTGACGCGAAGCTCCCGACTCCACAGTCCCGTGCTGCAGGCATCCTCGCACCTGCCACTGACAACACGCCCGGCGCCCACCGCCAAGTGATCTTGATTGGTCGGCTGTGGACGTAAAAGTGCCAGGTTGGGATCGCAGGGTGACATCGCCGCCGACACGTGCGGAACGCATGTTCGGCAACCATCCATGCGATGCGTGCGTCTTCCCTCGAACACGACCCGCCTGTGCCCCGTTCAGTGGCACTCGGGCGGCATTACAGTGGGTCGGAATGCGGGCCCGAGCGCCCGGGACGACGTAGAACGCCGTAGAACGCAGCAGAAACGCAATGAAACGGCGTACACCACGAGCAGCAGGGAGCGCATGACGTGCGGCCGGTAGGCAGCAAATACCTGCTCGAGGAGCCGCTCGGGCGCGGCGCCACGGGCACCGTCTGGCGAGCCCGCCAGCGCGAGACCGCAGGCGCCGAGGCGGCCGTGGCCGGCCAGCCCGGCGAGACCGTCGCGATCAAGGTCCTCAAGGAGGAGCTCGCGAACGACGCGGACGTGGTGATGCGCTTCCTGCGCGAACGCTCCGTACTGCTGCGTCTGACGCACCCCAACATCGTGCGGACCCGCGACCTGGTCGTCGAGGGCGACCTGCTCGCCCTTGTGATGGACCTGATCGACGGCCCGGACCTGCACCGCTATCTCCGCGACAACGGTCCGTTCTCGCCGGTCGCCGCCTCCCTCCTCACCGCGCAGATCGCGGACGCGCTCGCCGCCAGCCACGCCGACGGCGTGGTCCACCGCGACCTCAAGCCCGCGAACGTCCTGCTCGACGAGCGCGACGGCCAGATGCACCCGATGCTCACCGACTTCGGCATCGCGCGCCTCGCGGACTCCCCGGGCCTCACCCGTACGCACGAGTTCGTCGGTACGCCGGCCTACGTCGCCCCGGAGTCCGCCGAGGGGCGCCCGCAGACCTCCGCCGTCGACATCTACGGCGCGGGCATCCTGCTGTACGAGCTGGTCACCGGGCGTCCCCCGTTCGCGGGCGGTACGGCGCTGGAGGTGCTCCACCGTCACCTCAGCGAGGAGCCCCGCCGCCCCACCACCGTCCCCGAGCCGCTCTGGACGGTCATAGAGCGCTGCCTGCGCAAGGAACCGGACGAGCGGCCCAGCGCCGAGAACCTCGCCCGCGCCCTGCGCACCGTCTCGGCCGGCGTCGGCGTGCACTCGTCCGCCGCCCAGGTCGAGGCGGCCATGGGCGTCGGCGCTTTGCTCGCGCCCGACCCGGCGCCCGCACCGGTCCCGGGCGCCCCGGGTGCCGCCGACCCGACCCAGGTGCTGCCGAGCAACGCGGGCTCGTACGACCCGAGTGCCGCGACCAGCGTCATGCCGTCGGCCGGCGCGCACCAGGGGGGTGCCGCCGACCCGACCGCAGTCATGCCGCCGGTACCGCAGGGCGCCCCCGGCCCCGAGGACCCGCACCCCTGGCAGAGCCAGCTGCGCGCGGCCCGCGACCGCAACGAGCAGACCCAGGTCCAGTACCTCGACCCGAGCCAGGACCCGCTGCGCCGCCGCCCCCAGCGCCAGCCGCAGCAGCATCAGCAGCCGCAACAGCAGCAGCGCCCCCCGCAGCATCAGCAGCAACAGCGTCCGCAGCCTCCGCAGCGGTACGCCCCGCCGCCCCCGCCGCAGTACCAGCAGCCCCAGGCTCCGGCCCCGCAGCAGCGGTACGCGCCGCCGCAGCAGCCCGCTCAGCTGGCCCCGCGCCCGCCGCGCGAGCCCCGCGAGCCGCGCCGTCGCAGCGCCAACCCGATGCGGATCCCGGGCCTCGGCTGCCTGAAGGGCTGCCTGTTCACGTTCCTCCTGCTGTTCGTGGCGTCCTGGCTGATCTGGGAGCTGTCCCCGCTCCAGGAGTGGATCGGTACGACGAAGGGCTTCTTCGCCCAGATCGGCGACGTCTACGACAAGGTCGAGAAGTTTCTGAGCGAACTCGGCGGACCGGGAACCGGAACTGCCGGCTGAGTTGATTTGTCGACTTCTGGGGGTGGATTTCGCCCCCAGAAGTCAAGGATTGGCGCCATACGGGGCACGCGACGCCCCGGCGCCCGCGTAACCTCAGGGCGATCGTCAGAGGGCGTCTCGCCGCTGAGGGAGCAGTCTTGGCACGGAAGATCGGCAGCCGGTACACCGCCCACCAGATCCTGGGACGGGGCAGTGCCGGCACGGTGTGGCTGGGTGACGGACCCGAGGGCCCCGTCGCCATCAAGCTGCTGCGTGAGGACCTCGCGTCCGACCAGGAGCTCGTCGGGCGCTTCGTCCAGGAGCGCACCGCGCTGCTCGGACTGGACCACCCCCGGGTCGTCTCCGTCAGTGACCTCGTCGTCGACGGCAACGACCTCGCGCTGGTCATGGACCTCGTACGCGGCACCGACCTGCGCACCCGGCTCGACCGCGAGCGCCGCCTGGCGCCCGAGGCGGCCGTCGCGATCGCCGCCGACGTCGCCGACGGCCTCGCCGCCGCACATGCGGCAGGCGTCGTCCACCGCGACGTGAAGCCGGAGAACATCCTCCTGGACATGGAGGGCCCCCTCGGCCCCGGCGGCGCGCACCCCGCGCTGCTGACGGACTTCGGCGTGGCCAAGCTGATCGACACCCCGCGCCGCACCCGCGCGACAAAGATCATCGGTACGCCGGACTACCTCGCCCCCGAGATCGTCGAGGGCCTGCCGCCCCGTGCTGCCGTCGACATCTACGCGCTGGCCACCGTCCTGTACGAACTCCTGGCGGGCTTCACTCCCTTCGGCGGCGGCCACCCTGGCGCCGTACTGCGCCGCCACGTCACCGAGACAGTCGTCCCCCTCCCCGGCATCCCGGAAGAGCTCTGGCAGCTCATCGTCCAGTGCCTGGCGAAGGCTCCGGCGTCCCGGCTGCGCGCCTCCGAGCTCTCCGCCCGCCTCCGCGACCAGCTGCCCCTTCTCGCCGGAATGCCGCCGCTGGACGTGGATGAGCCGGACTCGGAGGCGGAGGGGGACGGATACGCAGCAAACCCGGCAGGCGCGGCGTACGACGACCCCTCCCAGCGGCCGGCAGGACCCGACGAACCGCGCCGCCGCGGCGCCGTCCCGCTCGTGCCCGGCTCGGCCCTCGACTCCAGCCGCGACACCCACACGAGCATGCGCGTCCCGGCCCCCGACGAGCTGGCCGGCGGCGCACGGGGCACGGCCCGCGTCCCCCGTGCGGCGGGCCAGCGCCGTCCCGGTTCGGCCCGCCACAAGTCGGACACGGTGCGTAGGCGCCGCATCCTGCTCGGCGGGGCGGCGGTCGTGATCACCGCCGCTCTGGGCGTCGGCGGCTGGCTGGCCGTGACGGACGACACCCCGGAAACCGTCCCCCAGGACACGCGGCAGTCGTCCCCGGCCCAGCCATAGCCCGCCGTAGCCCAAGCCGCAGCAGGGCCGTAGCCCGCAGGACAAGGGCGGAGTGGGGCGGAGGGAGGCGCAGTACCGGCCGAAGGGGAACGCTTGGCCGCCGTGCCGTTACGCTGGACCCGTGGCAGTCGTCGATGTTTCCGAAGAGCTCAAGTCCCTCTCCTCGACCATGGGGTCGATCGAGGCCGTCCTGGACCTCGACAGTATGAGGGCCGATATCGCCGTGCTCGAGGAGCAGGCCGCGGCCCCGTCCCTGTGGGACGACCCCGAGGCCGCGCAGAAGATCACGAGCAAGCTGTCCCACCTCCAGGCCGAGCTCCGCAAGACGGAAGCCCTCCGGAGCCGGATAGACGACCTCTCTGTGCTCTTCGAGCTCGCCGAGGCCGAGGACGACGCCGACACCCTCGTGGAGGCCGAGGCCGAGCTTCTCGCGGTCCGCAAGGCACTGGACGAGATGGAAGTACGGACGCTCCTGTCCGGCGAGTACGACGAGCGCGAGGCGCTGGTCAACATCCGCGCCGAGGCCGGCGGCGTCGACGCCTCCGACTTCGCCGAGCGCCTCCAGCGCATGTACCTCCGCTGGGCCGAGCGCCACGGCTACTCCACCGAGGTCTACGAGACGTCGTACGCGGAAGAGGCCGGCATCAAGTCGACCACCTTCGTCGTCAAGGCGCCGTACGCCTACGGAACGCTCTCCGTGGAGCAGGGCACGCACCGCCTGGTCCGCATCTCGCCCTTCGACAACCAGGGCCGCCGCCAGACGTCCTTCGCGGGCGTCGAGGTGCTGCCGGTCGTCGAGCAGACCGACCACATCGAGATCGACGAGTCCGAGCTGCGCGTGGACGTCTACCGCGCTTCGGGTCCCGGCGGCCAGGGCGTCAACACGACTGACTCCGCAGTCCGTCTGACGCACGTTCCGACCGGCATCGTCGTCTCCTGCCAGAACGAGCGCTCCCAGATCCAGAACAAGGCGAGCGCCATGAACGTCCTCCAGGCGAAGCTCCTTGAGCGCCGCCGCCAGGAGGAACAGGCGCTCATGGACTCCCTCGGCAAGAGCGACGGCGGCAACTCCTGGGGCAACCAGATGCGTTCGTACGTCCTGCACCCGTACCAGATGGTCAAGGACCTGCGGACGGACTTCGAGGTCGGCAACCCGCAGGCTGTTCTCGACGGTGAGATCGACGGCTTCCTGGAAGCCGGAATTCGCTGGCGCAAGCAGCAGGCGAAGTAAAACTCGCTTTGTCGACACAGTAACTGCCGCCCTTGAGGCGGCAGTTGCCTTTTGTGTCACAGTCGCATTCCCGTACGACGGTCAACTGACGTCATTTCGGACATCGCGTACGCAACGACCTTGACGTTCCCTTTAAAACTGGGAAAGCTGACGCGCGGCATGCGTATCCCTGGGGCGCGTGTGATCGGGGGGAGTGTTCAAATCCCCAGCCGCTTCCGCCCCTTGCGCTGCTCCACTGACGAATTCAGCTACTGGGGGTAGCAAGCAGATGACCAAGAAGACGCGGATCCGCGTTGCGCGTATAGCAGCCGGTGCGGTGATTGCCGCCGGTGCTTCGCTGACCGCCGCGGGCGCCGCCTCGGCCGTCGGTATCGGTGTCGACGTGGCCGGCCTCAGCGCCAAGGCCGAGGTCGACCAGGAGGGCCTCGACATCGCCGTAGCCGCCGACCCGGCGGACCCGGCCGATCCCGCGGACCCGGCCGACCCGGCCGACCCTGCGGACCCGGCCGACCCGGCGGACCCCGCCGACCCGACGGACCCGCTCGACCCGCTCGACCCCACGGACCCGACGGACCCGGTCGACCCGACGGACCCGGTCGACCCCACGGACCCGACGGACCCGGTCGACCCGACCGACCCCACGGACCCCGTTGACCCGACCGACCCGACGGATCCGGTCGACCCGACCGACCCGACGGACCCGGTCGACCCGACGGATCCCACGGACCCGGTCGACCCGACTGACCCGACCGACCCGGGCGACGACAACGGTGGCACCAACAATGGTGGCAACGGCAACAACGGTGGCAACGGCAACGGTGGCAACGGCGGCACCGACAACGGTGGCAACGGCAACGGTGGCTCCGAGACCGGTGGCTCCGACGGCGGCACCGACGGTGACACCGGCACCTGCACCGTCGACCTCGACGGCGCCGAGTGCGAGGACAACACCGACACCGACAGTGCCGGCTCCAAGCCGGTAGAGCAGGGCAAGGCCAAGGAGGAGCTCGCCGAGACGGGCGCCGCCGAGACCACGTTCCTGCTGGTCGGCGCCGCGACGATGATCGCTGGTGGCATCGGCTTCCGCATGCTGCCCCGCCTCGCAGGCGGCCGCGCCGCCGTCTGATCCAGCTAGGCGTACGAGAAGGGCCCGGAGCGCGCTGAGCGCCCCGGGCCCTTCCCTTTGCCCTGACAGGCCCTCAGAGGGGGCTAGGGCGTGTCCGGCGGATCATGCCTGGGCCGCGGGGCATGGCACGCACATCTGCGGCGTTGTTGTCGGTCGGCGACTCCCCCGAGTTCTCGACTGCGCTCGAACAGGGGGAACCCCCATCGCGTCGCCTCCCTCCTCCGCCTTGCAGCTGCACGCACCAGGCCCCGCTCACCAGCGCCAAGAAGGCGCCGCACCCTGAAGCCGGCCTGATCCGCCGGACACGCCCTGGCGGGTCGCGGGCAGCGGAATCCGTCGTACCGCGCGGCCGTACTCGCGAGTACGCCGTGCTTGCCCGTACGCCGTGCTTGCTCGTGCTACGCGGTCTGGTGCGCCAGCAGGGCCACCGCGGCCACCAGCAGCGCCACGAGTACCACCAGCACCACAGGACTCAGCCCGCCCAGCGGGCCCTCCTGCTGGAGCCGCTCCCTGTGGGCGCGGCAGACACGGCAACGGCCCTCGGCCACCGGGGCCGCGCAGTTCGCGCACACCAGTCGGTCATAGGTCATGCGCTTTCCTCCTCCCGCGCGGCGGAGCCGCAACCTCTTATTCTCCGCCCAACGCTCAGGGAAACGCGACTGTTCCCCCTTCCACTGTGCCAGCTCCCACGCGTCACGGCGCGGCCCGCCGGGTTACGACCGTTCTGTTACGTGCAAGTCCGGTCGCCGATCCGTGATAAATCGCCCATCTCAGGACGCGGACTGCGGACGCCTGCCCACGTCGCGTATGGTCACGCACACCTACTCCCGGCGACCGTGGTGCACCCGTGATCCGATTCGACAACGTCTCCAAGACCTACCCGAAGCAGAACCGCCCCGCCCTCAGGGATGTCTCCCTGGAGGTCGAGAAGGGCGAGTTCGTCTTCCTCGTGGGCTCTTCCGGCTCCGGCAAGTCAACCTTCCTGCGGCTGCTGCTGCGTGAGGAGCGCGCCAGCCACGGCATGGTGCACGTCCTCGGCAAGGACCTCGCGCGCCTGTCCAACTGGAAGGTGCCGCAGATGCGGCGCCAGCTCGGCACCGTCTTCCAGGACTTCCGCCTTCTTCCCAACAAGACCGTTGGGGAAAACGTCGCGTTCGCGCAGGAAGTCATCGGCAAGTCGCGCGGAGAGATCCGCAAGTCCGTACCCCAGGTTCTCGATCTCGTCGGTCTCGGCGGCAAAGAGGACCGGATGCCCGGCCAGCTCTCGGGTGGTGAGCAGCAGCGGGTGGCGATCGCGAGGGCGTTCGTCAACCGCCCGATGCTGCTGATCGCCGACGAGCCGACGGGAAATCTCGACCCGCAGACCTCCGTAGGCATCATGAAGCTGCTGGACCGCATCAACCGCACAGGCACCACTGTGGTGATGGCGACCCACGACCAGCAGATCGTCGACCAGATGCGCAAGCGCGTCATCGAACTCGAGAAGGGCCGCCTCGTGCGCGACCAGTCTCGCGGCGTCTACGGCTACCAGCACTGAAAGGACGCCATGCGCGCCCAGTTCGTCCTGTCGGAGATCGGCGTCGGTCTCCGCCGGAATCTCACCATGACCTTCGCGGTGGTCATCTCCGTCGCTCTCTCACTCGCCCTCTTCGGAGGCGCGCTGCTCATGCGCGAGCAGGTGAGCACGATGAAGGGCTACTGGTACGACAAGGTCAACGTCTCGATCTTCTTCTGCAACAAGAACGACGCGGAGACCATTGCCAAGTGCTCCAAGGGAGCGGTCACCGCGGAGCAGAAGAAGCAGATCGAGGCCGACCTCGACAAGATGGACATCGTCAAGAGCGTCGAGTACGAGTCCGCCGACCAGGCGTTCAAGCACTACAAGGAGCAGTTCGGGGACTCCTCGATGGCCGACACCATCACCCCGGACCAGATGCAGGAGTCGTTCCGCGTCAAGCTCGACGACCCGGAGAAGTACAAGGTGGTCGCGACCGCGTTCGCGGGCCGGGACGGCGTGCAGTCCGTCCAGGACCAACGCGGCATCCTCGACAACCTCTTCAACCTGATGAACGGCATGAACGTGGCCGCGCTCTGCGTGATGGCCCTGATGCTCGTCATCGCACTGATGCTGATCGTCAACACCGTGCGGGTGTCCGCGTTCAGCCGGCGCCGTGAGACGGGCATCATGCGACTCGTCGGTGCGTCCAGCTTCTACATCCAGATGCCGTTCATCATGGAGGCCGCGTTCGCGGGCCTGATCGGCGGCGGATTCGCCTGCGTCATGCTGCTCGTCGGCCGGTATTTCCTGATCGACCACGGCCTGGCGCTGTCCGAGAAGCTGAACCTCGTCAACTTCATCGGCTGGGACGCGGTGCTCGCGAAGCTGCCGCTCGTGATCGCGATCGGCCTGCTGATGCCCGCGCTCGCCGCCTTCGTGGCGCTGCGCAAGTACCTCAAGGTGTGACATGAGCCCTGGGCGCCGTGCGGTCAACCAACCGTACGGCGCCCTTTGTTTGTCCTAGACTCAGCGCCATGTTGGGCTCGGAACTCAGCCTTCAGTCCCGCGGTGTACGCCGCGGGGCGGCCCTGACATTGGTCTTCGCGACCGTCCTCGTCACCGCCGCCGCCACCGACTGCTGGCAGCTCGACGACGAGAAAACGCCTTCCCTCTCGGCCAGTTCGGTCGCCGTCACCGCCCACCGCGACGAAGTCACCGCCGCCGCGGTCGAGGCGATGGCCGACGGCAAGTCGGGCAAGGAGGCAGCCGAGGAGGTCGTCAGCCGCAGCGATGACCGGTGGGGGGCGGTGTACGACCAGGGCGAGTACGAGGAGTTCCAGCAGGCACTCGACGGCGAGTACACCGGCGTCGGGCTGTGGGCCAAGCGCACCCGCGACGGACGCATCGAGGTGGCCAGGGTCCAGCCCGGCGGCCCCGCCGAGCTCGAAGGCGTCAGGGCGGGCGACCGGCTCCGTACGATCGACGGCCGCCGCGTCGAGAAGCGCCCCGTCACCGAGGTCGTCGCGCTGCTGCGCGGCGACGGCACGGCGCAGGCCGGCACATCCGTCGTACTCGGCCTGGAGCGCGCCGGGCGGGAGTGGCACGAGACGCTGCGCCGCGCCCGCCTCGCCACCGAGGCCGTCACGGTCCAGCGGCATGCGGACGGTGCGACGCTGATCAAGGTGGCGTCCTTCACCAAGGGCTCCGGCGAGCAGGTGCGCGACGCGGTACGGGCCGTACCCAAGGATCACGGCGTCCTGCTGGATCTGCGCGGCAACGGGGGCGGCCTGGTGACCGAGGCGGTCACCGCCGCTTCCGCCTTCCTCGACGGCGGCCTGGTGGCGACGTACGACGTGCACGGCTCGCAGCGCGCCCTGTATGCCGAGCCGGGCGGCGACACCGAGAGGCCCGTGGTGGCGCTGGTCGACGGAGGCACGATGAGCGCGGCCGAGCTTGTCACCGGCGCGCTCCAGGACCGTGGCCGTGCGGTCACTGTGGGTGCGCGGACCTTCGGCAAGGGCTCGGTCCAGATGCCGAGCGTTCTTCCCGACGGTTCTGTTGCCGAGCTGACTGTCGGCCATTACCGCACTCCCGCGGGGCGAAATGTCGACGGCAGGGGCATCAGCCCGGACCTCGCGGTGAGCGAGCGGGCCGAGGAACGGGCCCGGACAGTATTGAGTGGCCTCGGGGGAGGGTCGTAGTGCGAAAATGAACGCACTATGGCTAAGGAAAAAGGGCGCAAGATGATCGCGCAGAACAAGAAGGCGCGGCACGACTACCTCATCATCGACACCTACGAGGCCGGGATGGTCCTGACCGGCACCGAGGTGAAGTCCCTGCGCCAGGGACGCGCCTCGCTGGTGGACGGCTTCGTACAGCTCGACGGGGGCGAGGCGTGGCTGCACAACATCCACGTACCCGAGTACACCCAGGGGACGTGGACCAACCACTCCGCGCGCCGCAAGCGCAAGCTCCTGCTGAATCGGGCGGAGATCGACAAGCTGGCGAGCAAGACCCAGGAGACGGGTCACACGATCGTGCCGCTCGCGATGTACTTCAAGGACGGCCGGGCCAAGATCGAGATCGCGCTGGCCAAGGGCAAGAAGGAGTACGACAAGCGGCAGACGCTCCGCGAGAAGCAGGATCTGCGGGAGACGAACCGTGCCATCTCGGCCGTGAAGCGCAGGGAACGCGGGCAGGTCTGAGGACAGGCCGCCGGGCCCGGCAGGAATACGCTGGCACCGTCGTGCGTTGGTCACGTACGATGGGGACTGCACTCCACCGCTGGTGGGGTGCGACCTTGAAAAATAAACATGGGGATGATCGGTTTCGACAGCGGATGTCGAGGCAGGGGAAGCGAGTCGAGGAAGCGGCAATGATCTCGTTAACCATATGTCGCAACCAATAATCGCCGATTCCAAGCGCGATTCCTTCGCCCTCGCTGCCTAAGTAGCGACTTAGCGAAGTGTCAGCCCGGGGGTGTTCCCGACCCGGATCCTGGCATCATCAAGGGAACTAAACCACTCGGTCCGGTCACGGGATCGGGTGGGAAATCAAACAGTGACTGAGCCCGTCGGAGACTTGTCCGTGTGATCTCCGGGGCCGAGAAAAACGTAGCGGACTGCACTCGGAGAAGCCCTGGTTCTGCACCGTTGGACGCGGGTTCGATTCCCGCCATCTCCACAATTCCCATGTGAGGCCGAGGCCCCGCCGTCCCAGGACAGCGGGGCCTCAGTCATGTCTCAGACCGCGGGCTGTACGCCGGTCAGCAGGGTGAGCAGCTGGTCCATCTCGCCGCGCCATATGCGGTGGACGTTCATCCGGGTCGGCTTCGGCTCGTTCGGCAGCTGGAGCTGGAAGACGCTCCAGACGGTGTTGCGCTGTATGCCGCTGACCAGGCGGCCCGCCTCGGCCGGGGGCAGCGCGTAGACGATCTCCTGCGGGCGGTTGCTCCACCGGCTCGCCTTGTGGATGACCACGGCCTGCTCGGTCGCGGTGACGAAGTAGTAGGTGAGAAATGCCTGGCCGATCAGGCCCAGCATGCTCATCAGCCACGGGCTCGGACCTGCGATGGCCTGGATGGTGACGATCGGACGGTCGGCCGGATTGGCCTGCGCGATGGCCGCGGCGACCTGTTGCTGGATCGTCGACTTCTTTACGGCCATGAGGCCCTCCCCTGAACGGAATCAACACAATGAGCGGAATGTGCGCCCCCGCTTCCAGGGGCGGTGCAGCGTAGCGCAGAGCAGCAGGGCGAGGCCTGCGGCTGCCACCGGGGCCAAGTAGCCCGACGCGGCGCCCGCGTGCTCCACGATCCAGCCGCCGCTCGCCGCGCCGGCCGCGACTCCGCCCAGCAGTGCGGCGACGGCCAGCGTCATGCCCTCGTTCAACTGGGCCTGCGGGACGACGTGTTGGATCAGCGCCATGCCGGTGACCAACGTCGGGGCCGTGGCGGCGCCCGCCAGCAGCAGGGCGGCGGCGACAGCGGCCAGCGAGCCGGTGAAGGCCGCCAGCAGCGGCAGCGACATCAGGACGGTCATCGCCGATACGCAGGCGAGCAGCCGGCGCCCCACGTCGGCCGCCGGGCGCGCGGACCCGTACAGCAGGCCCGCGACGCACGACCCCGCCGCCTGGAGAGCGAGCACCGCGCCCGCCGCCGCGCCGTGGCCCCGGTCGTCGGCGTAGGCGAGGGTGACGACCTCCATGGAGCCGAAGACCGCGCCGGTGGCGAGGAAGACGGTCAGCAGGGCGCGTATGCCGGGCAGGTGGAGGGGCGAGCGGACGCCCCTGGAGTGGGGGGAGACGGGTGGTTCCGTACCGCGCTGGGCGGCGAAGATCAGCGTGCCGGTCATCAGGAGGACCGCGCCGGTCAGCGTGCCGGCCTCGGGGAAGAGCGCCGAGCAGAGGAAGGCGGCGGCCACCGGGCCGAGCATGAAGCACAGCTCATCGGCGGCCTGTTCGAAGGAGTTGGCGGTGTGCCGGGCCGCTCGGTCGCCCTGGTGGATATGGGACCAGCGGGCGCGGGACATGCCGCCCGTGTTGGGGGTGGTGGCGGTGGCGGCGTACGCGGCGAAGAGTGTCCAGGCCGGGGCGTCGTAATGCACGCACAGCAGCAGGGCCAGCGATCCGAGTACGGCGACGGCGGCGGCGGGCACCGCGACACGGGCCTGGCCGTGGCGGTCGACGAGCCTGGCCGTCCAGGGTCCCACCAGGGCCGTGGCGGCGAGGCCGGTCGCGGTGACGGCGCCTGCGAGGGCGTACGAACCGCGCGATCCGGCGATCATCATGACGGCGCTCACGCTGAACATGCCCATGGGGATGCGGGCGACGAGGCTGCCCGCGGTGAAGGCGCGGGCACCGGGCGTGGCGAAGAGGCGGCGGTACGGGGAGAGGCGCCCGGGTCTGAGGCGTTTCGGCTCGCGCGGGGGGCGTTGCCGGGGAGGGTGCCGGTCCATGGCGATCAGTACGTCGCCGGAAACGGCCAGCATGGGGGAGGGGGCTTCGTATGGGGGCATGGATCAACCCTCGGGGCGGGTCCCACCTGCGGTCCAACACCTTCTGGGCGCCGATTCACGCACATGCGTTGTAGGTTCACGGCGTGCCCCATGACATAGAACCCCGGCTGCTGCGCGCCTTCGAGGCCGTGGCCGAGGACCTTCACTTCACCCGCGCCGCCGCCCGGCTCTTCACGGCCCAGCAGGCGCTCAGCCGTGACATCCGACGGCTGGAGCGGGAGTTGGGCTCCGAGCTGTTCGTACGGTCCACCCGCAGCGTGTCGCTGACGGCGGACGGTGAGCGGCTCCTGCCGTACGCGCGACGAGTACTGGCGGCGTACGACGAACTGGGCGCGGCATGGACGCACGAGGAGCGGCCGCTGCTGGTGGACGTCGGGGCGCCGGTCGGCACCGGCTACCGGGTGCTGGAGGCGGCCCGGGCCGCCGCGCCCGACATCGAGTTCGTCGGGCGCTTCCACAGCGGGCTCACGGGCGCCGCGGCCTCGATCGTCGGCGGCAGGCTCGATGTCTCGTCGGGCCGGGTCGCCGGGCTCGACCCGGCGGTGCTCGACCAGCTGGAGCACCGGCCGGTGCGCTTCGAGCGCATGGCGGTGCTGCTCGCCGACGACCATCCGCTGGCCGCACTGGACGAGGTGCCGCTGGACGCGCTCGCGGGGGAGACGCTCTACGCCGGGGCGGGCAATCCGGCGACGGCGGAGTGGACCGATCTGGCGGCCAGGCTTTTCGAGGGGCGGGGCATCGAGGTGGCGGCGCCGTTCCCGGAGATCGAGGGCGCGGAGGAGTTCGTACGGCTGGTCCGCAAGCGGCGCTGGTCGGTGCTGGCGAGTACCGAATTCATCGCGGTGCCGGGCATGGAACTGCGGCCGGTCGTCGACCCTGTGCCGCTGTCGCCCATCTCACTTGTGTGGCGAAAAGGGCTCAGACATAAGGGGCTTGACGTCCTAAATAGGGTGACTGATGAGCTCTTGAAGCGCCACAAGTGGCTGAAAATGCCTGCCGGGAGCTGGCTGCCCGAAGCCGATATGTCACTGATGCTCAACAACACCTGACTCGGCAGCCCTACTGTCATCGGCGTGCGCTACATTCATCGCCTGGGTGCGGTGTGGTAGGGGGCGCTCGGGGTGGGTGGGGGCCCGGTCCGACGGCAGGTATCCAGTAGTCGCAGTGCGCACCCGAATCACTTTCTGTGTGGGGGATGTGCGTACGACTGTGGAGAATTGGCGAGAGGATGCGGATGCCCGGTTCGGGTATCCCGAAGATCTCAATGACGTCACTGTGCAGCTCGACACTGTGCGGGTCGACGGCACCAGGCAGTTCGACAGCATCGGGCAGTTCGACGGCGCGGCGCAGTTTGACGGCACTGTGCAGTTCGACGGCACTGTGCAGTTGGACCGCGCGGCGCAGTTTGACGAATCGGTGCAGTTCGACGGCCTCGGCCGGCCGGTGTCGGAGCTGCCGGGTGTCCTGGAGCCCCAGGAGGGCTCCGACGGGCCGGTGTTCGTCGACGAGAGCGGCAACAGGAGCAAGAAGCTCCGCCGCGTCGGCTGGGTTCTCGCCACCGCCTGCGCCTGTTACGCCATCACGCTCATAGTCGCCCTGGCCGGTGGCAACTCCACCGCGCCCTGGCTCCAGATACCCGGTCTCGCCGACGACAAGAAGAATCCGGACACCGTCGAGATCTCCCCCGCCCCCGACGATCCCCTCGATCCGGGAGCCACCCCCGGGCAGACGCCGGGCGCGACCCCCACCGGATCGGCAAGCACCACCGCGCAGCCCGCGGCCGGCGGCACGTCGAGCACCAGCCGCCCCGTCGCCCCCGAGCCGGGTCGACCGGCCACCGAGAGCACCGGCGCCCCGGCCGGCAACCGCCCGCCTCAGAACGCCAACACCGACCCCGACACGAACCCGGACCCCGACGCGGGCACGGACCCGGCGACCGACCCCGGCACCGACCCGGACACCGGCACCGATCCCGACACGGGCACGGACCCCGGCGCCGACCCGGGCACCGACCCGGCCACCGATCCCGGCACGGGCACCGACCCCACGGACCCGGGCAGCAACGACCCAGGCACCGACCCCGGTGCCGGCACCGACCCGGATGCCGGCTCGGGCGGCACCACCAGCGAATTTGCCGCGAAAGGCACGTAGTCAGAGATGGCATCCCACGGCAGGCGCACCGCTCGCGCCACCCGCAGACGGCGACGCACCATTCGGCGCCGTATACCCATGCGCTATCTGCTGCCTTCGCTGTTCCTGGTGGCGCTGCTCGCCATGCTGATGCTGCGCGGCTACGTACACAGCGAGATCCTCGCCGACCACAGGGTCCGCCCCCCGGCCCCCATCGACCAGGTCCCCGAGCGCATCCTCAAGGGCGGCCCGGTCATTGACGCGCGTAGCGCGCAGGACCCCAAGGCACTGAGCATCCCCGACCGCAGGCTCGTCCTGACCTTCGACGACGGCCCCGACCCCCTGTGGACGCCGAAGGTTCTCGACAAGCTCAAGCAGTACGACGCGCACGGCGTCTTCTTCGTCACCGGCACGATGGCCTCGCGCCACCCGGACCTGGTCGAGCGGATGGTGCACGAAGGGCACGAGGTCGGGCTGCACACCTTCAATCACCCCGATCTCTCCTTCCAGACCAAGTCCCGCATCGACTGGGAGCTGTCCCAGAACCAGCTCGCGATCGCGGGCGCGGCCGGTATCCGCACCTCTCTCTTCCGCCCGCCGTACTCCTCGTTCTCCGACGCCCTCGACAACAAGTCCTGGCCGGTCACGCAGTACATAGGCAGCCGCGGCTACATCACGGCGTTCAACAACACCGACTCCGAGGACTGGAAGCGCCCCGGCGTCGAGGCGATCATCAAGAGAGCCACCCCCAAGGGCACCGAGGGCTCGATCGTGCTGATGCACGACTCCGGCGGCGACCGCTCGCAGACCGTGGCGGCCCTCGACCGCTTCCTGCCCTCGATGCAGGAGCGCGGCTACCGGTTCAACAACCTCACCGAGGCCCTGGGCGCACCCTCCGCCCACACCGAGGTCACAGGCCCCGAGCTGTGGAAGGGCAAGGCCTGGGTCTACGCCGTGGCGTTCTCCGAGAAGACCACCAGCGTCCTGGTCGTCGGCCTCGCCGCCATCGGCGTCCTCGTCATGCTGCGTTTCGGCCTGATGCTGCTGCTGTCGGTCCTGCACGCCCGCAAGGTGCGCAGGCGGACGTTCAGCTGGGGCCCGCCGGTCACCCGCCCCGTCTCGGTGCTCGTCCCGGCGTACAACGAACGCGAGTGCATCGCCAATACGGTGCACTCCCTGATGTCCAGCGAGCACCCCATCGAGGTCATCGTCATCGACGACGGCTCGACGGACGGCACGGCGGACATCGTCGAGGCGATGCGCCTGCCGAACGTACGCGTCGTACGCCAGGAGAACGCGGGCAAGCCCGCCGCCCTCAACAACGGCATCGCGCACGCCCGTTTCGACATCGTCGTCATGATGGACGGCGACACGGTCTTCGAGCCGGCCACCGTCCGCGAGCTCGTCCAGCCCTTCGGCGACCCGCGCGTCGGCGCCGTCGCGGGCAACGCCAAGGTCGGCAACCGCGATTCGCTCATCGGCGCGTGGCAGCACATCGAGTACGTGATGGGCTTCAACCTCGACCGCCGCATGTACGACCTGCTGGGCTGCATGCCGACGATCCCCGGCGCGGTCGGCGCCTTCCGCGCCGACGCGCTGCACCGCTTCGGCGGCATGAGCGAGGACACCCTCGCCGAGGACACCGACGTCACCATGGCGCTGCACCGCGACGGCTGGCGCGTCGTGTACGCGGAGAAGGCCCGCGCCTGGACCGAGGCACCGGAGAGCGTGCAGCAGCTGTGGTCCCAGCGCTACCGCTGGAGCTACGGCACCATGCAGGCGATCTGGAAGCACCGCCGCGCCGTCATCGAACGCGGCCCTTCCGGGCGCTTCGGCCGGGTGGGCCTTCCGCTCGTCTCCCTCTTCATGGTGCTGTTCCCGCTGCTGGCGCCGCTCATCGACGTATTCCTGCTGTACGGCCTGGTCTTCGGCCCCACCCAGAAGACCGTCGTCGCCTGGCTCGGCGTGCTCGCCATACAGGCGGTCTGCGCCGCGTACGCCTTCCGGCTCGACCGGGAGAAGATGACCCACCTGATCTCGCTGCCCCTCCAGCAGATCCTCTACCGGCAGCTGATGTACGTCGTGCTGCTCCAGTCCTGGATCACCGCACTCACCGGTGGCCGGCTGCGCTGGCAGAAGCTGCGCCGCACCGGTGTGGTCGAGGCGCCCGGCTCCATCCCGGCGCAGCGTCAGCGGAGCAACGAGAAGAGGCCCGTCGCATGACCTTCGGTACCACCGGCCCGATCGACGCCACCGCCCCGATGCCGCGGGCACAGGCCGGGCCACGTCCGTCCGCCGCGCCCACTGCGGGACCGCCCGGCCGCGACCGGTATCTCGACGTGCTGCGGGCCGTCGCGCTCGTCCGCGTCGTCGTCTACCACATCTTCGGCTGGGCCTGGCTGACCGTGCTCTTCCCGTCCATGGGCGTGATGTTCGCGCTGGCCGGGTCGCTGATGGCGCGCTCCCTGAAGCGGCCGGCGGCGGGCGTCATCCGTGGCCGTGTCCGACGGCTGCTGCCGCCCATGTGGGCGTTCTCGCTCACCATCGTGCCGATCATGTTCTATTTCGGCTGGGAGCCGCTGAAGGAGGAAGGCCTGTGGTGGTTCGTCAAGCTCGCCAACTACGTCTTCCCGCTCGGGGCACCGCCGTACCCCTGGCACAGCGGTGACAAGCCGGGCCTCCTGGAGGACACCTGGGCGGTCCAGGCCGCCGGTCCCCTCTGGTACATCCGCGCCTACCTGTGGTTCGTCATCGCGTCGCCGCTGCTGCTGTGGGCGTTCCGCAGGGTCCCGTGGGTGGCCCTGTTCGCGCCGCTCGGTGTCACCGCGGTCATCGGCACCGGCCTGGTGACGATCCCCGGCGAGGCCGGCAACGCCGTCACTGACTTCGCGGTGTACGCCTCCTGCTGGATGCTCGGCTTCGCCCACAACGACGGCCTGTTCCAGAAGGTCCCGCGCTACATATCGGTGTCAGTTTCCGCGATGGTCATGGCGTTCGGCCTGTGGTGGGCATCCGGCCATCTCACCGCGGACGGCTGGGACCTCAACGACATCCCGCTCGCCCAGGCGTGCTGGTCGTTCGGCTTCTGTGTGATCCTCCTCCAGTACTCGCCGTCCTGGAAGGAACTGCCACCGAAGCTGAAGGGCTTCGACACGGTGATCACGCTGGCGAACAACCGGGCGGTGACGATCTACCTCTGGCACAACATGCTGATCATGGCGACCATCCCCGTCATCGACCTGCTCTTCGAGATCCCGGGCGTCTGGCCCACGTACTCTGGCTACATCGAGGACGCGTACACCACGCTGATGCTGATCGTCGTCTGGCCGCTCATCGGCCTGATGATCATCACTGTCGGTTGGCTGGAAGACGTCGCAGCCCAGCGCAAGCCCCGCCTGTGGCCCAATGGGTCACCCCGGAAGTCAAGCCGCTCACACAAGCACTGACCGCCGGGTGAGAGCAAGGTTGCGCGCCGGTCACCTCACGGCACGGGACTGAAATCCGCCGTACCTAGCGTCGCTTCCACGACCCGATACCCGTGGAGGCGCGTCATGGCAGGCCGGTGGATCGAACAGTGGGACCCCGAGGACGAGACCTTCTGGAAGGAAACGGGGGAGCGGATTGCCCGGCGCAATCTGTTCTTCTCCGTATTTTCCGAGCACATCGGCTTCTCCATCTGGACCCTGTGGTCCGTCATGGTGCTCTTCATGGGCCCGGAGTACGGCGTGGATCCGGCCGGGAAGTTCTTCCTGATCGCGACGGCCACCCTGATCGGGGCCCTCGTCCGGGTCCCGTACACCTTCGCCGTAGCGCGCTTCGGCGGCCGGAACTGGACGGTCTTCAGCGCGCTGATGCTGCTCCTGCCGACGGGTGCGGCGTACGCCGTCATGGAACCGGGCACCTCCTACACCACCTTCATGGTGGTCGCGGCCCTCACCGGCGTCGGTGGCGGAAACTTCGCCTCCTCCATGACCAACATCAACTCCTTCTTCCCGCTCCGTAAGAAGGGCTGGGCGCTGGGCCTCAACGCGGGCGGCGGCAACATCGGCGTACCCGTGGTGCAGCTCGTCGGCCTGCTCGTCATCGGCACGGCAGGCGCGACCCACCCCCGCATCCTGCTCGCCGCGTACATCCCCCTGATCATCGTCGCGGCCGTCTGCGCCGTGCTGTGGATGGACAACCTGGCGCCCGTACGCAACGACACAGGGGCGGCGAAGGCCGCCGTGCGCGACCCGCACACCTGGATCATGTCCTTCCTGTACGTCGGGACCTTCGGCTCCTTCATCGGCTACAGCTTCGCCTTCGGCCTGGTCCTCCAGACGCAGTTCGGTCGTACGCCGCTGCAGGCCGCCTCGCTCACCTTCATCGGCCCGCTCCTCGGCTCCCTGATCCGCCCCCTCGGCGGCTCCCTCGCCGACCGCTTCGGCGGCGCCCGCATCACGCTGTGGAACTTCGCCGCGATGGCGGGTGCGACCGGGGTCGTCGTCTACGCCTCCGTGTCCGAGTCGCTCCCGGTCTTCCTGACCGGCTTCATTGCCCTCTTCGTCCTGACCGGCCTCGGCAACGGTTCGACGTACAAGATGATCCCCGCGATCTTCCAGGCGAAGGCGCTGGCCAAGGGCATGACGGGCGAGGCGGCCGCGGCGTACGGGCGGCGGCTCTCCGGGGCCTCGATGGGCCTGATCGGTGCGGTCGGCGCGCTCGGCGGGCTCGCGATCAACCTGGCCTTCCGGCAGTCCTTCCTCACCGCCGGGACGGGCACGGCGGCCTTCGCCTCCTTCCTCGCCTTCTACGCTGTGTGCTTCACGCTGACCTGGGCGGTATACCTTCGCCGGCCGGTCGCGGTGCAGGCAAAGCCGCAGCCCGCCTATGCCGAGGTCTGATCCGCCAGCCCCGTTAACGGCGGGGAAATATTCGGGAACCGAGCCTGTCACGTGCTGGTGACAGGCTCGGCCATCCGCATGAACCAGCACAGCGGTATGAGAGCCGGGTACGACATGTCCCCCACGCATGCAGAGCAGCAAGGCCCCCTCGAGGGCTTTACCGTCGGTGTCACAGCGGCCCGGCGTGCCGACGAACTGGGCACGCTGCTGACGCGGCGCGGTGCCTCCGTACTCCACGCGCCGGCCCTGCGGATCGTTCCGCTCGCCGACGACAGCGAACTCCTCGCCACCACCAAGCAGCTCATCGACCGGGCCCCCGACGTCGTGATCGCGACCACGGCGATCGGCTTCCGGGGGTGGGTGGAGGCGGCCGACGGCTGGGGCCTCGGCGAGGACCTCCTCGCCCGCCTCCAGGGCGTCGAACTCCTCGCCCGCGGCCCGAAGGTCAAGGGCGCGATCCGCGCGGCGGGCCTCACGGAGGAATGGTCACCGTCCTCCGAATCCATGGCCGAAGTCCTCGACCGGCTCCTCGCGGAGGGCGTCGCGGACCGCCGTATCGCGATCCAGCTGCACGGCGAACCACTCCCCGGCTTCGTCGAAGCGCTGCGGGCCGGTGGCGCGGAGGTCGTCGGCGTGCCTGTCTACCGCTGGATGCCGCCCGAGGACATAGCCCCGCTCGACCGCCTCATCGACGCTGCGGTCGGCCGCGGCCTCGAAGCAGTGAGCTTCACCAGCGCCCCGGCGGCGGCGTCGATGCTGTCCCGGGCGGAGGAGCGCGGGATGCTCCCGGAGCTGCTGGCCGCGCTGAACCACGACGTACTGGCGGCGTGCGTAGGGCCGGTCACCGCCCTGCCCCTCCAGGCGCTGGGCATCGACACCGTCCAGCCCGACCGCTTCCGGCTCGGCCCGCTCGTCCAGCTGATCTGCCGCGAGCTCCCGGGCCGCGCCCGTACGCTGCCGGTCGCCGGCCGCAGCGTCGAGATCCGCGGCCACGCCGTGCTCCTGGACGGCGAGGTACGCCCCGTGCCGCCCGCCGGAATGTCCCTCCTGCGAACGCTCGCGCGGCGCCCCGGCTGGGTCGTCTCCCGCGCGGACCTCTTGCGCGCACTGCCCGGCTCGGGCCGCGACGAACACGCGGTCGAAACGGCAATGGCCCGCCTGCGCACGGCCCTGGGCGCCCCCAACCTCATCCAGACGGTGGTCAAACGCGGCTACCGCCTGGCACTGGACCCGGCGGCAGACACGAAGTACGCGGACGCGTGAGCCGGGGGGCATGAACCGGGGGGCGTTCCGTTTCCCTCGCCCCGCCCCTTCCCGAACTGCGGAGCCCGGAAGGCCTCCGGGGGGCGCACGTGCGGTGGGAGGGGTTCCGGGCCGGCGTGTTGGCGGGCACTCTGGGGGGACGGGACGACACCCACCGGTAACCCCGAGGCGGTGACACGCGCATGCGGTACGACTCCGGACGCGTCTGTCTGGATCTGGTAGCGACAGGAGTGCACCCCGCCGAGCAGCTCGACGACGCCGATCGGCTCCGGGAGTGGTTGGTGGGCGCCGGGCTCGTGCCCTGCACCGTGGCGCTCGACGCTGTCGACGACGGGTGGGTGCGCCGGTTCGTCGAAGTGCGGGAGTACGTCGGCGAATTGGTGCGCGCAGAGCTCGGTGGGCGGCCCGCGCCCCGCGCCCTGGAGTACGTCAACGCCCTGGCCGCCACCGCTCCGCCCGGCGTCAGGGCCGTACGTACGGCGGACGGCGTCCTCGTCAGGGCGCTCAGCGACACCCCCCGATGCGCGGCGCTGCTCGCCGCCGTCGCCCGCGACGCCGTGGACCTGCTGACCGACCCCGCCGCCCGCGCCGGCCTGCGCCAGTGCGAGGGCGACAACTGCCGTCGCCTGTACCTCGATACGTCCCGGGGGCGCCGCAGGCGCTGGTGCTCCAGCGAGGTGTGCGGCAACCGGGAAAGGGTCGCCCGCCACCGGCGCCGCGCAGTCGCGTCACGCGCCTGAACGAAAGCCCGGAAAACTTCTTCGGATTGCGTTGAGTCGATCCGGCCGTCCTTGCGTAGTGATGGAGGAGGGAGCCACACAGGGTCTCGACCAGGAGGTTCGGGTGCGCGAGGATGCGGCCGTGGCCGATGACCGTCAGCACAGGGCTCGACATCGTTTGGGGGGACCGCGCGCCGTAAAACAGGCTCCTGACGAAGAGTTGATGCGCGCGCTCTACCGCGAACACGCCGGCCCTCTGCTGGCCTACGTACTGCGCCTCGTCGCCGGCGACCGCCAACGCGCCGAGGACGTCGTACAGGAGACGCTCATCCGTGCCTGGAAGAATGCCGGTCAGCTCAATCGGGCCACCGGCTCTGTCCGCCCCTGGCTGGTGACGGTCGCCCGTCGCATCGTCATCGACAACCATCGCAGCCGGCAGTCCCGGCCGCAGGAGGTCGATCCGTCGCCGCTGGAGGTCATGCCCGCGGAGGACGAGATCGACAAGGCGTTGTGGCTGATGACGCTCTCTGACGCGCTCGACGATTTGACTCCCGCTCACCGGGAAGCACTTGTCGAGACGTACTTCAGAGGGCGTACGGTCAATGAGGCGGCCGAAGCGCTGGGCATACCCAGTGGGACGGTCAGGTCCCGGGTCTTCTACGCACTGCGCTCCATGAAACTCGCGCTTGAGGAACGAGGGGTGACGGCATGACGACGCAGGACCGGCACTCCGAGCATGATGCCGTCGGCGCATATGTGCTCGGCATTCTGGACGACGCGGACGCCACCGCCTTCGAAGCCCATCTGGCCGGCTGCCAGTACTGCGCCGCCCAGCTGGACGACTTCGCCGGCATGGAACCGATGATGGCCGCCCTCGCCGAGTACCCGGGCCCGCCCGCGCGGCTGACCGAGCCCACTCCCCAGCTGCTCGACCGCCTCACCGACGAGGTCGCCACCAAGCGCGCGCAGAGCAGACGGCGCGGGTTCTACCTGGTGGCGGCAGCCGCCGTACTGGTCGTCGGCGGCCCTGCGATCGCGGTCGTGGCCACGTCGGACGGCGACGGCGGCAGCAATGTCGCGGGACCCCACCCGACCAGCCCGGCCGAGGACGCCTTCTTCAACCACATGGAGGAGAAGATCGTCGCGACCGACGCCACCACGAAGGTCAGTGCGACCGTCGGCATGGAGAAGAAGGGCTGGGGCACCCACACCGTCCTGGAGCTCAAGAACGTCAAGGGCCCGCTGAAGTGCAGCCTCATCGCCGTCGCGAAGGACGGCAAGGAGGAGACCGTCACCACGTGGGCCGTCCCGAAGTGGGGATACGGCATCCCGGACAGCACGAACAAGACCGCGAAGAACCCGCTGTACGTGCACGGCGGCGCGGCCATGAACCGCGACGAGATCGACCACTTCGAGGTCCGGACGTTCGACGGAAAGCGCCTGGTCGAGGTCGAAGCCTGACAGATCCACTCAATTCCCTGTTCCGTACAGGTGCGGTCCGGGTCCCCCTTCGCGTACGGTTGACGGCTGCCCGCAGCACGTCAGAAGGGGGCCTCGGTGGCCGTGCAGGATGCCGCTGTCGATTCCGTGGATTCCGCTTCCGACTCCTCCGAGGAGTCGGCGCGGACCCGCGAAATCGGTGTCGAACAGGATCATCTGGATCAGGTGTACCGCCGTCTGGAGGAGAAGATCCACGAGGCGGAATTCCTCATGAACGACGCCGCCAAGCGCGGCCAGGTCGGCACGCCCGGCGCGCTCGCCGAGCGTGACGCGCAGGTCTTCCGCGCCGGAATTCACCTCAACCGGCTCAACAACGAATTCGAGGACTTCCTCTTCGGACGCATCGATCTGCTGCGCGGCAAGGACGGGCAGAAGGGCCCGGACGGCGCGTACACCTCGGTCGAACCCGCCGACGACGCGGTACGCCCCGACCTCACGGCCGAGATCGCCGAGACCCTGCACATCGGGCGCATCGGCGTACTCGACGCCGACTACTCCCCGCTGGTCATCGACTGGCGCGCACCGGCCGCGGCGCCCTTCTACCGCTCCACGCCCAAGGAGCCCGGCCGGGTCGTACGCCGCCGGGTCATCCGCTCCAAGGGCCGCAAGGTGCTCGGCGTCGAGGACGACCTGATGCGCCCCGAGCTGACGGCGAACCTGAACGACGCCCCGCTGGCCGTCATCGGCGACGGCGCGCTGATGGCCGCCCTCGGGCAGGCCCGCAGCCACACCATGCGCGACATCGTGTCGTCCATCCAGGCCGAGCAGGACCTGGTGATCCGCGCCCCCGCCGCCTCCGTCACCGAGGTCTCCGGCGGCCCCGGCACGGGCAAGACCGCCGTGGCCCTGCACCGCGCCGCCTACCTGCTCTACCAGGACCGGCGGAAGTACGCGGGCGGCATCCTCATCGTGTCGCCGACGCCGCTTCTCGTGGCGTACACCGAGGGCGTGCTGCCCTCGCTGGGCGAGGAGGGCCAGGTCGCGATCCGCGCGGTCGGCTCGCTCGTCGACGGCGCGGAGGCATCGACGTACGACGAACCGAACATCGCCCGCATCAAGGGTTCCTCGCGCATGCTCAAGGTGCTGCGCAACGCGGCCCGCGGCGCCCTCGACGCGCGGCCCGCGCCGGCCCCCGCCGCCGAAGGACAGCTGGCCTTCGGCGACGAGGAGCCGCAGGAGCCTCAGGCAGCAGCGACCCCGGACAGGCTGCGCGTCGTCGCCTTCGGCGCCCGCGTGGAGCTGAACGCCGACGACCTGAGCCGCATCCGGCACAACGTCCTCAGCGGCACGGCGCCCGTCAACCTGCTGCGCCCCCGTGCCCGCAAGCTGCTGCTCGACGCCCTGTGGTCCAAGTCGAGCGGCCGGGGCCGCCACACGGACCCCGAACTGGTCGCCGAGCTGCGCTCCGGTTTCGACGACGACATCTCGACCGAGGCGGAGTTCATCGACTTCCTCGACGCCTGGTGGCCCGAGCTCACACCCCGCCGGGTGCTCGCCGCCATGGCCGACGAGAAGCGCCTGGGCCGCTGGGCCCGCCGCGTACTGAACCCGCGCGAGACCCGCCAGCTGGCCCGCTCCCTGCGCCGTCTCGACGCGGAGGGGCAGGGTCCGCTGTCCGTCCACGACGTGGCGCTGCTCGACGAGCTCCAGATGCTGCTCGGCACCCCGGCCCGCCCCAAGCGGAAGCGCGAGTACGACCCACTCGACCAGCTCAGCGGCCTCGAAGAGCTGATGCCGCAGCGCGAGGAGACGCAGTGGGAGCGGGCCGAGCGGCTGGCCCAGGAGCGCACGGAGTACGCCCACGTGATCGTCGACGAGGCGCAGGACCTGACGCCCATGCAGTGGCGGATGGTCGGCCGCCGTGGCCGGCACGCCACCTGGACGATCGTCGGCGACGCGGCACAGTCCTCGTGGTCCGATCCGGCCGAGGCGGCCGCGTCCCGCGACGAGGCCCTCGGCGCCCGCCCGCGCCGCAAGTTCACGCTCACCGTGAATTACCGCAACCCGGCCGAGATCGCAGCCCTGGCGGCCAAGGTCCTGGAGCTGGCCATGCCGGGCATGGAGTCACCGGCCGCCGTCCGCTCCACGGGCGTCCAGCCGCGCTTCGCCGTCGTACGGGACAAGGACGTCGCCACGGCGATGCGGGAAGAGGCACAGCGCCTCCTGGAGCGCGTGGACGGCACGGTCGGCGTGGTCGTCGCCATGAACCGGCGAGCGCAGGCCCGCAAGTGGCTCGCGCCGCTGGGCGAGCGCGTCGTGGCGCTCGGCAGCCTGGAGGCGAAGGGCCTGGAGTACGACGCGACGGTCGTCGTATCACCTGCGGAAATCGCGGAGGAGTCCCCGGCGGGCCTGCGGGTGCTGTACGTGGCGCTGACACGCGCGACGCAGCAGCTCACGGTCGTTTCGGGGGAGCGCGACAAGCCGGGTGCGGACGGGGTGCCGGCGCTGCTGCGGGACTGAACCGGGGTCAACGTGCGCTTGGGGGAATCACTTGCCGGGGTGGTTTGTTAGCCTTGCTGTGGCACCGGCTCGATCCAAGCCCCCGGGCCCAACCTTCGTCGCTACGAGCGACCACTTGCCGCGAGGCGAGCATGGCGGGTCGGTGCCACTTGAGCGCTCAGTACGTACACCACTTGGTACGTACATACAGAAGAGGTCCGCAGCACCCACGGGTGCCGCGGGCCTCTTCTGTTTCACCTGCGCTTCTCGTATGGTGGAAAACAGTTTCCGAAAACAAAATGACCGCATTACCTGCTACCCGCAGGTAGGTGGGACCATCGGAGGGCGTTGCCGGGCAACAGCCACGGTCGCGCAGCAAAGAAGCTAGGGAAAGCAGAGGAAGTCGGCCATGGCAACGGCGCCCAGCGTCTCGTACTCGATGACGGTCCGGCTGGAGGTCCCCGCGAGCGGGACCGCGGTCAGCCAGCTCACCACGGCCGTGGAGTCCTCCGGCGGGTCGGTGACCGGCCTCGACGTGACCGCTTCCGGTCACGAGAAGCTGCGGATCGACGTCACGATCGCGGCGACCTCGACCGCGCACGCCGACGAGATCGTCGAGGAGCTGCGCCGCATCGAGGGTGTGGTGCTGGGCAAGGTCTCCGACCGTACGTTCCTGATGCACCTCGGCGGCAAGATCGAGATGGCGTCCAAGCACCCCATCCGCAACCGTGACGACCTCTCGATGATCTACACGCCGGGTGTCGCCCGCGTCTGCATGGCGATCGCGGAGAACCCCGAGGACGCCCGCCGCCTGACCATCAAGCGGAACTCCGTCGCAGTGGTGACGGACGGCTCCGCGGTGCTCGGTCTCGGCAACATCGGCCCGATGGCCGCACTTCCGGTCATGGAGGGCAAGGCGGCCCTCTTCAAGCGCTTCGCCGGCATCGACGCGTGGCCCATCTGTCTGGACACCCAGGACTCCGACGCGATCGTCGAGATCGTCAAGGCCATCGCCCCCGGCTTCGCCGGCATCAACCTCGAAGACATCTCCGCGCCCCGCTGCTTCGAGATCGAGGCCCGTCTGCGCGAGGCCCTCGACATCCCCGTCTTCCACGACGACCAGCACGGCACGGCCATTGTGGTGCTCGCCTCGCTGACCAACGCGCTGCGCGTGGTCGGCAAGGCGATCGGTGACGTACGGGTCGTCATGTCGGGCGCGGGCGCGGCCGGTACGGCCATCCTCAAGCTTCTGATCGCCGCGGGCGTCAAGCACGCGGTCGTCGCCGACATCCACGGCGTGGTGCACGCGGGCCGCAAGGACCTCGTCGACGCCGCACCCGAATCGCCGCTGCGCTGGATCGCCGACAACACCAACCCGGAGGGCGTCACCGGCACCCTCAAGGAGGCCGTGGTCGACGCCGACGTCTTCATCGGCGTCTCGGCCCCGAACGTCCTGAACGGGGACGACGTGGCGGCCATGGCGGACAACGCGATCGTGTTCGCGCTCGCGAACCCGGACCCCGAGGTCGACCCCGCAATCGCCCGCGAAACCGCGGCAGTTGTGGCCACCGGACGCTCCGACTTCCCGAACCAGATCAACAACGTGCTGGTCTTCCCCGGCGTATTCCGAGGCCTGCTGGACGCCCACTCCCGCACGGTCAACACGGAGATGATGCTGGCGGCGGCCACCGCCCTCGCCGACGTCGTCACCGAGGACGAGCTGAACGCCAACTACATCATCCCGTCCGTCTTCAACGACAAGGTGGCGGGCGCCGTCGCCGGAGCCGTCCGTACGGCCGCAAAGGCAGACGCAAAGCCCGACGCCGCTCTGTGACGGGCCCCACGTCCGCCTGACATCCGGCGCGTCGCGGGATGCAGGGCCCTAAACGCCCCTTTAGGGTGGCGGACCATGAGCCTTGCGGCCCTCCGGAGGGTGCCGGATTGGCTTTCCCGCCGCAGGTGGGGGCAGGATGCGTATTCGGGCGCGAGGGTCTTACGACAGACCCGGGTCCGGGGACTGTCCGAGGGCCCTGGCAGCATCGGCTTCGATCTCACGCCTTACAGGCAAGAAGAACACGGGAGTAACAACATGAACCGCAGTGAGCTGGTGGCCGCCCTGGCCGACCGTGCCGACGTGACCCGCAAGGACGCCGACGCCGTTCTGGCCGCTCTCGCCGAGACCGTCGGCGAGATCGTCGCCAAGGGCGACGAGAAGGTAACCATCCCCGGCTTCCTGACCTTCGAGCGCACCCACCGTGCCGCTCGCACCGCTCGTAACCCCCAGACCGGCGACCCGATCCAGATCCCGGCCGGCTACAGCGTGAAGGTCTCCGCGGGCTCCAAGCTCAAGGAAGCCGCCAAGGGCAAGTAACACCCCAAGGCAGACCCGAAGGGGGCGTTCACCCGGAACACGCCGGGCGGCCGCCCTCTTCGCGTTTCTGAGGCCGTATCAGGGCCAGGACCGGGTCAGGGGTCCACGGAGGCTCTACGGGCGCGTACAGGCCTGCTCACGAGCCGCCTGAACGACCGTCAGCCGAGATTGTGTGCCGGGAGGTTTGAGCGTCGGCAAAGTGGTGAGGAGCCGTACGCAGACTCAGACCACCAGGAGTTCACCGTGCGCGATGCCAGTCCGACCCGCCCCAGCCTCTCCCTCCTGCTCGTGGGCGCGGCCCTGCTGATCGCGACGCTCGCCGCCGCCAGCATCCACTGAGTACGGCGAAGGGGCGGCCACCCGATGACCGGGTGGCCGCCCCTTCGCCGTACTCGTGGGAAAACTCTCAGACGAGCGCTCCGCCCGGCAGTTCCACCTTCGCGCCGAGCTCCATCAGCTTCTCCATGAAGTTCTCGTAGCCGCGGTTGATCAGGTCGATGCCGTGCACCCGCGACGTGCCCTGCGCCGCCAGCGCCGCGATCAGGTACGAGAAGCCGCCGCGCAGGTCGGGAATGACCAGATCCGCGCCCTGGAGCTTCGTCGGACCGCTGACGACCGCCGAGTGCAGGAAGTTGCGCTGGCCGAAGCGGCAGTCGGAGCCGCCCAGGCACTCGCGGTACAGCTGGATGTGCGCGCCCATCTGGTTCAGCGCGGACGTGAAGCCGAGGCGCGACTCGTACACCGTCTCGTGGACGATGGACAGGCCCGACGCCTGCGTCAGGGCCACGACCAGCGGCTGCTGCCAGTCGGTCTGGAAGCCGGGGTGCACGTCCGTCTCCAGGGCGATCGCGTTGAGCGGCCCGCCCGGGTGCCAGAAGCGGATGCCCTCGTCGTCGATCTCGAACGCGCCGCCGACCCGGCGGAACGTGTTGAGGAACGTCATCATCGAGCGCTGCTGGGCGCCGCGCACATAGATGTTGCCCTCGGTGGCGAGCGCCGCGGACGCCCAGGAGGCCGCCTCCAGGCGGTCCGGGAGCGCACGGTGGTTGTAGCCGCCGAGCGAGTCGACACCGGTGATCCGGATCGTACGGTCGGTGTCCATGGAGATGATCGCGCCCATCTTCTGCAGTACGCAGATGAGGTCCTCGATCTCCGGCTCCACGGCGGCGTTCGACAGCTCGGTGACGCCCTCGGCCAGCACGGCCGTCAGCAGCACCTGCTCCGTCGAGCCGACCGACGGGTACGGCAGGCGGATCTTGCAGCCGCGCAGCCGCTGCGGGGCCTCCAGGTACTGGCCGTCCGCCCGCTTCTCGATCGTCGCGCCGAACTGGCGCAGCACCTCGAAGTGGAAGTCGATCGGCCGGCCGCCGATGTCACAGCCGCCCAGGCCCGGGATGAACGCATGGCCCAGCCGGTGCAGCAGCGGGCCGCAGAACAGGATCGGGATGCGCGAGGAGCCCGCGTGGGCGTCGATGTCGGCGACGTTGGCGGACTCGACGTGGGACGGGTCGAGGATCAGCTCGCCCGGTTCCTCACCGGGGCGGACCGTCACGCCATGCAGCTGGAGGAGTCCGCGTACGACGCGCACGTCACGGATGTCGGGCACGTTGCGCAGTCGGCTCGGACCGCTGCCGAGGAGCGCGGCGACCATCGCCTTCGGCACCAGGTTCTTCGCGCCGCGGACGCGGATCTCGCCCTCGAGCGGGGTGCCGCCGTGGACAAGCAGTACATCGTCAGTGCCGGTCATGGATCTCGCGTTCCGGAGTGGTCGGACAGGTGGCCAGTGAAAAGAGTAAGGGGCGACTACCCCTGTGCCATAAGGCCAAGGGGGGTGGGCGTATGTCATGAATCAGACACAACACTCTCCGCACAGCGGCCTCTGCGGAGGGTGACGTTCCGGGGGTGCGCGCTCCCGCTGCTGCAGTGCGCCCTGAGCTGCGCACGCTTACGCATCGCCGTCCGCTCCCCCCGGAGGGCCAATGTGCGGGATCATGTGTCGCATGACGGAGGTGTCCTCGCTCACAGGGCGGCTGCTGGTGGCCACACCGGCCCTCGCGGACCCCAACTTCGACCGCGCGGTGGTGCTCCTCATCGACCACGACGAGGAGGGCTCCCTCGGCGTGGTCCTCAACCGCCCGACCCCGGTCGGCGTCCGCGACATCCTGCTGCCCTGGGCGGCGCTCGCGGGCGACCCGGACGTCGTCTTCCAGGGCGGCCCGGTCTCGCTCGACTCGGCGCTGGGTGTGGCCGTGATCCCCGGCGACGAAGGGCCTCTGGGCTGGCGCAGGGTCTACGGCGCGATCGGCCTGGTCGACCTGGAGGCCCCGCCGGAGCTGCTCGCGGCGGCCCTCGGCTCGCTGCGGATCTTCGCCGGGTATTCGGGATGGGGGCCCGGCCAGCTGGAGAACGAACTGCGCGAGGGTGCCTGGTACGTCGTCGAGTCGGAGCCCGGCGATGTGTCGTCCCCGGAGCCGGAGAGCCTGTGGCGGGCCGTACTGCGCAGGCAGCGCAGCAAGCTGGCGATGATCGCGACGTACCCGGACGACCCGAGTCTGAACTGAACGCGGCGGGGGTGAGTACGCTTGGATGCCATGAGCACTCTTGAGCCCGAGCCCGAGCGCGGGGCAGGTACGGGGACCCTCGTCGAACCGACGCCGCTGACCTCGCACGGCGACGGAGACCACGAGCGGTACGCCCATTACGTCCAGAAGGACAAGATCATGGCGAGCGCGCTCGACGGTACGCCCGTCGTGGCGCTCTGCGGCAAGGTCTGGGTCCCGGGTCGCGACCCGAAGAAGTACCCGGTCTGCCCGATGTGCAAGGAAATCTTCGAGTCCTTGGGCGCCGGTGGCGACAAGGACAAGGGCGGCAAGGACAAGGACAAGGGCAAGAAGTAGCCCTCCTGTAAGCAGTCCCTGCTTCACCCGTGACGGCCCCCGGGGTGCGCCGAGTGCGCGCCCCGGGGGCCGTTGCGTTGACGCCTCTCCAGCACGCTGCTGTCTTCGTACTCGTACAGCGACGCCTGGTCTCCGGACTCGGCGGAGCGGTAAGGATGACGTGATGGACCTCATTCCCGCGCCCCTCGGCTACGAGGGCTTCGGCAGTACGGACGGCTTCCTTCTCGACCGGAACACCGTGGTGGACGCGCAGCCCGGTACGGAGGGCGTCGCGCGCTGGCTGAGCAGCACGGTCGGCGCCGCGTCAGGGCTGCCGCTGGCACCGGGCACGGCAGGGGTGGCGATCCGCCTGCGGATCGCCACCGCGAGCGCGCTTCCGGAGAGCTACGCACTGCACGTGAACGCCGACGGCGTCACCCTCACCGGGGGCGACGCGGCCGGAGTCTTCTACGGCGCCCAGACCCTGCGCCAACTCCTCGGCCCCGACGCCTTCCGGCGCGCACCGGTGAACCCCGACCGCGTGTGGAAGCTGCCGGGCTGCGCCGTCGAGGACAGTCCGCGCTTCGGCTGGCGCGGCCTGATGCTCGACGTATCACGGCACTTCATGCACAAGGACGGCGTCCTGCGCTACCTGGATCTCCTCGCCGCCCACAAGCTCAACGTCTTCCACTTCCACCTCACCGACGACCAGGGCTGGCGCATCGAGATCAAGCGCCACCCGAAGCTGACGGAGACCGGCGCGTGGCGTGCGCGCACCCAATGGGGCCACCGGGCATCGGAGTTGTGGACGCAGACGCCGCACGGCGGTTACTACACGCAGGACGACATCCGCGAGATCGTCGCGTACGCCGCCGAGCGGCATATCACCGTCGTCCCCGAGATCGATATCCCCGGCCACTCGCAGGCCGCCATCGCCGCATACCCGGAACTCGGCAACACGGACATCGTCGACACCTCCCAACTCGCCGTCTGGGACACCTGGGGCATTAATCAGAACGTACTCGCCCCCACTGACAGCACCCTCCGCTTCTTCGAGGACGTCTTCGAGGAAGTCCTCGCCCTCTTCCCCTCCACCTTCATCCACATCGGCGGCGACGAGGCGCTGAAGGACCAGTGGAGGAAGTCCCCGGCCGCCCAGGACCGTATGCGTGAACTCGGCCTGGCCGGCGAGGACCAGCTCCAGTCCTGGTTCGTCCGCCACTTCGACACCTGGCTCACCGACCGCGGCCGCCGCCTCATCGGCTGGGACGAGATCCTCGAAGGCGGCCTCGCGCCCGGCGCCGCCGTCTCCTCCTGGCGCGGATACACGGGCGGGATCACCGCCGCCCGGGCCGGCCACGACGTCGTCATGTGCCCCGAGCAGCAGGTGTACTTGGACCACCGCCAGGACGGCGGCGCGGACGAGCCGATGCCCATCGGGTACGTACGCACGCTGGAGGACGTCTACCGCTTCGAGCCCGTACCGCCGCAGCTCACGCCCGAAGAGGCGCGGCACGTGCTCGGCACCCAGGCCAACGTCTGGACCGAGGTGATGGAGAACCGGAGCCGCGTCGACTACCAGACGTTCCCGCGCCTGGCCGCCTTCGCCGAGGTCGCCTGGTCGGACCTGCCGCCGTCCGCAGAGCGCGACTTCGCCGGTTTCGAGGCGCGAATGACAGGGCACTACGCCCGACTTGACGCGCTGGGTGTCGAGTACCGGCCGCCGGGCGGCCCGTTGCCGTGGCAGAAGCGTCCGGCCCCCAATGGGATGACAGCGAGCCTCGGACGCCCGATCGAGGGGTCGCCCCCAAACGTGTGAGCCGGGCGGGAAGGTATGGGCCGTACTGCGCCGGGGCTGGGACCGTGGAGGTCCTGGCCCCGGCGTAAGTTGCACAAGGCCGCTGAACAGTGGCAATTCGTACTCAACGCCAATGAAGTGCGAAACCGGACCTATGCCCTGGTCGGGGACGAGAGTCCCCTAGCGGACCCTCGCGTCGGCCGGTTCTCAAGATGTGCCAGAGTTGCCACGTCCGGGCTGTGAGCACGTACCGTACGGCGCAACAGGCGGGACAGCCGGGACACCGGGAAGGGGCAGCTGGGTTGACCACGCACGCACCGCAGGCGGCGCAGTCCGTGACGCTGCCGGCCTCGCTCGACGAGGCCGTGGCGGCACTCACCGCCATGCCTGCCGCCGTGCCCGTCGCGGGCGGTACGGACCTGATGGCCGCCGTGAACTCCGGGCAGCTGCGGCCATCGGCCCTGGTCGGACTCGGCCGCATCAGCGAGATCCGCGGCTGGCAGTACCAGGACGGACACGCGCTGCTCGGCGCCGGCCTCACGCACGCCCGGATGGGAAGGCCCGACTTCGCGGCCCTCATCCCGGCACTGGCGGCGGCCGCGCGCGCCGCGGGCCCGCCCCAGATCCGTAACGCGGGAACGCTGGGCGGCAACATCGTCACCGCCGCCCCGACCGGCGACTCCCTGCCCGTCCTGGCCGCCCTGGAAGCGACGCTCGTGATCGCCGGACCCGGTGGCGCACGCCGCGAGATGCCCGTCTCCCACCTGCTGGCCGGCCGCGAGATGCTGGGCCCGGGCGAGCTGATCGGCTTCGTGCGCGTACCGCTGCTGCACGCCCCCCAGGTCTTCTTCAAGGCCACCGGCCGTACCGGCCCCGGCCGCGCGTCCGCGTCCGTGGCCCTGGTCCTCGACCCCGCGCACCGCGAGGTGCGCTGCGCGGTGGGCGCCATCGCTCAGGTGCCGCTGCGGCCGCTGGAGGCGGAGCGCTGGATCGCCTCGCTGATCGAGTGGGACGCGGACCGCAAGCTGGCGCCCGAGGCGTGCACGGCCTTCGGCGAGTACGTCGCGGCCGGCTGCATCCCGGACCCGCCACCGGCGGCGGACGGGTCGGAGCCGCCCCCGCTGCCACCCGCCGTACTGCATCTGCGGCGCACCGTCGCCGCGCTGGCCCGACGAGCGCTGGGGAGGGCACTGGCGTGAGCGAGAACGAGAACCCCCGGACGCCGGGGCCCGCGAACCCCGGCGGCTGGCAGCCGATCCCGCAGGGCGGCGAGTACGACGCGGAGGCCACGGCCTTCGTGCAGCTGCCCGAGGGCATGACGGGCATGGGGGCCGCGACCGGCACGGGCGACCCGCTGGCCGCCCCCGGCCACGACTACGTACCGCCGCAGATCACGGTGGCGCCGGGCGCTGCCACCGACCCGGGCGCGACCGGGACGTGGATGGCGCCGCCGGTGCACGGCGAGATGCGCTGGCCGGAACCGGAGGGCTCGCAGCCCTCTGCCCAGGCGGCCCCCGCGCACGACCCGGGCGCGACGGGCCAGTGGTCGTTCGAGGCGGCGGCGGAACCCACGCCCGCCCGCGCCCCCGTACCGGAGCAGGCACAGGCACCCGCGGCCGAGCTCACGGGCCAGTGGACCATCCCGGTGGCAGACGGGGATCTCCCGGACGAATCGGGCGAGTTCACGACCTCCGCACTCGCCGCCGCCCAGTGGGGCGCCGCGCCGCCGCCGACGACCCTGCCGGGCGGAGCGACCGCGCCATGGGCGAGTACGGCGAACACGGCGGACGCGGGCGCGACCCTGCCGGGCGGGGCAACCGCGCCCTGGGCGACGGCCTCGAACGACGCCGAACCGGAGCCGGAGCCGGAGCCCGAACCCGAGCCGGAGCCCGAGGCGGCACCGGAAGCCACAACGGAACCGAGGCAGGAAGCGGAAGCGGAGCAGGAACGGGATCAGGACCCCGAGCCGGACCCCGTCTCCGACTCGGCCGCCGCGCACAGCGAACACCCCCACGCCTCCTACGTCCTGCGCGTGAACGGCGCCGACCGCCCCGTCACCGACGCCTGGATCGGAGAGTCCCTCCTCTACGTCCTGCGCGAGCGCCTCGGCCTCGCCGGTGCCAAGGACGGCTGCTCCCAGGGCGAATGCGGCGCCTGCGCCGTCCAGGTCGACGGCCGCCTGGTCGCCTCCTGCCTGGTGCCCGCAGCCACAACCGCCGGCAGTGAGGTCCGTACAGTCGAGGGCCTGGCCACCGACGGTGAACCGTCCGACGTCCAGCGAGCTCTCGCCAACTGCGGCGCCGTCCAGTGCGGTTTCTGCGTACCCGGCATGGCGATGACCGTCCACGACCTCCTCGAAGGCAACCACGCCCCGAGCGACCTGGAGGCCCGCCAGGCCCTCTGCGGCAACCTCTGCCGCTGCTCCGGCTACCGAGGTGTCCTGGAAGCCGTACGCGAGGTCGTGGCCGAGCGAGAGGCATCCGCCGCCTCTGCCGCTGCCGTCCCCGAAGAGGCGGTCCGCATCCCGCACCAGGCGCCCCCCGGGGCCGGCAGTGTCCAGCAGCCCCACCCGCACGACGGAGGCATGGCGTGAGCCACGACGCGGCCACCGCGACCACCGCGACCACCGCACCGGCGGTCGACGGGTCCCCGCCCGAGCAGCCCACCCACGGCCTCGGCGCGTCCCTCCCGCCGGCCGATGCGCGGGCGAAGACCGAGGGCACGTTCCCGTACGCGTCCGACCTGTGGGCCGAGGGCCTGCTGTGGGCGGCGGTGCTGCGCTCCCCGCACGCCCACGCCCGTATCGTCTCGGTCGACACCTCCGGTGCGTCCGAAATGCCGGGTGTACGGGCCGTGGTGACCCACGACGACGTGCCGGGCGACCCCGCGCACGGCCGAACCGTCGCCGACCGCCCCGTCTTCGCCTCCGACCTGGTCCGCCACCACGGCGAGGCGATCGCGGCAGTGGCCGCCGACCACCCCGACACGGCCCGTCTGGCGGCCGCGGCGATCGTGGTCGAATACGAACTTCTGGATCCGGTCACCGACCCGGAGCAGGCCTTCGCTGCCGAGCCGCTCCACCCCGACGGCAACCTGATCCGCCACATCCCGCTCAGCTTCGGCGACCCGTCGGTCACGGGCGAAGTGATCGTCGAGGGCCTGTACCGCATCGGCCGCCAGGACCCCGCCCCCATCGGCGCGGAGGCCGGTCTCGCCGTCCCCCGCCCCGACGGCGGCGTAGAGCTCTACACGGCGTCCACCGACCCGCACACCGACCGCGACCGGGCCGCGGCCTGCTTCGGCCTGGAGCAGGAGCGCGTCAAGGTAGTGGTGACGGGCGTACCGGGCGCGACGGGCGACCGCGAGGACGGCAGCTTCCAGATCCCGCTGGGGCTGCTGGCACTCAAGACCGGCTGCCCGGTCAAGCTGGCGGCCACCCGCGAGGAGTCCTTCCTCGGCCACGCCCACCGCCACCCGACCCTGCTCCGCTACCGCCACCACGCGGACGCGGAAGGACACCTGGTCAAGGTCGAGGCCCAGATCCTGCTGGACGCGGGCGCGTACGCCGACGCGTCCTCCGAATCTCTCGCCGCCGCGGTGGCTTTCGCCTGCGGCCCGTACGTCGTCCCGCACGCCTTCATCGAGGGCTGGGCGGTCCGTACGAACAACCCCCCGTCCGGTCACGTCCGCGGCGAGGGCGCCCTCCAGGTCTGCGCCGCGTACGAGGGCCAGATGGACAAGCTGGCGGCGAAGCTCGGCCTCGACCCGGCGGAACTGCGCCTGCGCAACGTCATGGCCACGGGCGACCTGCTGCCCACCGGCCAGACCGTGACGTGCCCGGCGCCCGTCGCGGAACTCCTGTGCTCGGTAAGGGACTTCCGCCTCCCCACCCTCCCCAAGGACACCCCGCAGGACGACTGGCTGTTGCCGGGCGGCCCCGAGGGTGCGGGCGAACCGAGCGCCGTGCGCCGGGGCGTCGGCTACGCGCTGGGCATGGTGCACATGCTCGGAGCGGAGGGCGCGGACGAGGTCTCCACCGCCACGGTGAAGGTCCACGACGGCGTGGCCACGGTGATCTGCGCCGCGGTGGAAACCGGCCAGGGCTTCTCCACCCTGGCCCGCCAGATCGTCCAGGAGACCCTGGGCATCGAAGAGGTCCACGTGGCGTCGGTCGACACGGACCAGCCCCCGGCGGGCGCGGCGACGCACGGCCGGCACACGTGGGTGTCGGGCGGAGCGGTGGAGCGGGCGGCCAAAATGGTCCGGACGCAGCTCCTCCAGCCGCTGGCGCACAAGTTCGGCATGTCCACCGAGCTGCTGCAGATCGCGGACGGCAAGATCACGTCGTACGACGGTGTCCTGTCCACCACGGTCACCGAGGCCATGGACGGCAAGGAACTCTGGGCCACGGCCCAGTGCCGCCCGCACCCCACGGAGGCCCTCGACGAAACGGGCCAGGGCGACGCCTTCGTGGGCCTGGCGTTCTGCGCAATCCGCGCGATCGTCGACGTGGACATCGAGCTCGGCTCGGTACGGGTGGTGGAAATGGCGGTGGCCCAGGACGTGGGCCGCATCCTGAACCCGGCGCAGCTCGCGACCCGCATCGAGGCGGGCGTGACGCAGGGCGTGGGCGCGGCCCTGACCGAAAACCTCCGCACCCCCCGAGGCCTCGTCCGCCACCCTGACCTCACCCACTACGCACTCCCGACCTCCCTCGACGCCCCGGACATCCAGATCGTGAAGCTGGTCGAGGAGCGCGACGTGGTCGCCCCCTTCGGCGCGAAGCCGGCCAGCGCGGTCCCGGCGGTCACGTCCCCGGCGGCGGTCGCATCGGCGGTACGCGCGGCGACGGGCCGCCCGGTCAACCGCCTGCCGATCAGGCCGCAGGCGGCGGTCGCCGTACCCAACCCGTAGGGACGGGGGGCGAACGGGGGTGTCGGTGCTCCAGTGGCTGCTGTTCTGCGTCACGTGTGCGGCGGGGGCGGCCGGGCTGGGATGGCTCGCTCCCGTGGTGCCGACGTGTTGGCAGCGCGGGTCGGCAGCGGCGACCACCGCACCGTCGCCTCCGCCGCACGGCCCCCCGGCGGCAGGGTCTTCACCGGCATGAACGCGGCACACGTCCGGGCGGAGCATCAGGAGTAGTCCCGCGCGGCCCCCTTGTCCCGGCGCATGGGGCCAGCCACTATGCGACCGCAGCGGCGACTCTCGAACTCGGATGCGTGAGGGGTCTCATGAGCGATAGGACCACACGGGGCGTGAGCCGACGCGGGTTCGGGCTGCTCGCCGGTGCTGGTGCCGCCGCGGCGCTCACCCGGGGGGACGCGCAAGCCACCGTCGCGCCCACCCGGGGGGACGCGCAGGCCGCCCCCACCCCGGCCCCCGCCCCACGCCGCGCCTACCTCGGCACCTACACCACGCAGCCGGGCGGCGGCACCGGCATCGGGCTCGCCGCGTACCGGCCGCGCAGCGGGGAGCTCGCCTCCACCGGGGTCCTCCCCGGCGTCTCCAACCCCTCCTTCCTCGCCCTCTCGCCCGACCGCAGGACCCTGTACGCCGTCGACGAGCGCGCCCGGGGAGCCGTCACCGCCGTGCGCGTCCGGCAGGCCGGGCCGCCCGAGGTGCTGGGAGAGAGCCGCAGTACCGGCGGCGCCGACCCCTGCCACCTCTCCGTACACCCCGGCGGGCGCTTCCTCCTCACCGCGAACTACACCGGCGGCAGCGTCTGCGTGCACCCCATCGGGCGCGGCGGTGTGCTCGGGGAGGCCAGTGACGTCGTACAGCACACCGGGTCCGGGCCCGATCCCGCGCGGCAGGAAGGGCCGCACGCGCACATGGTGGTCAGCGACCCGGGTGGGCGCTACGTCCTCGCCGTAGACCTCGGCACCGACTCCGTCCACACCTACCGCCTCGACCCGCGCACCGGGCGACTCCATGAGCGTGCCCGCGCCGCGATGAAGGCCGGGGCGGGGCCGCGGCACCTCGCCTTCCATCCGTCCGGCAGGTACGCGTACGTCGTGAACGAACTGGACAGCACCATCGCCGTCTGCGGCTACGACCGGCGCGCCGGGACCCTCACCCCCGGCGCGCCGCTGCCCACCCTGCCACCCGGCACCGAGCTCACCGAACGCAACTACCCTGCCGGGGTGGTGACTTCACCGGGCGGACGCTTCCTGTACGTGTCCAACCGCGGCCACAACAGCATCGCGACGTTCGTCGTCGAGCGCGGTGGCGCGGCGGTGCGGCTGGTGTCCGTCACGCCGTCCGGCGGCTCGTATCCCCGGCACATCGTGCTGGATCCGTCCGGCACGCTGCTGTTCGCCGCCAACCAGAAGTCAGGGACGGTCACCGTCTTCCGTCCGGACCGGGCCACGGGACGCCCGGATCCGGTGGGGACGGCGTTCGCCGCGCCCATTCCGGTGTGCGTGCTGCCGGTGTAGCGACGCGGTTGCGTGGAGGCCGTGATCGGAATCGAACCGACGTAACTTGCTTTGCAGGCGGTTGGCTCGCCTCAATATGCGCCCGGGACCCGGGGTGCATTTTTGAATGGGGCCTTCGTCGGCTGGAGGTCATGCGGAGATTTCAGCAATGAAGGACGGTCTCGTAAGAGGGCGTTTGCTTTGGAGGCTCAATGCCATAGCTGATGTGCAGCCGCTGCAGGAGTCCCCAACTCCGGACGCACCGGTGAACCGCGGATGCACCTGAATCCGCCTGCCTGGTTGATCCGTTTAAACGCCAAAGCCCCCCAGCTCCGCTACGGTTGGGGGTGGCTCCTCGCTCACACCGTCGCCGACCGCCCCGCTCATCACGAAGGCCGCACACATGACAGAGCTCGCAGCGCCCTGGTACGCAACGGCAACCTTCTGGACCATCACTGTCGCGGCCATAGCAACACTGCTAGGCGGTGGGTTAGGCGGCGCATGGTTGACAAACAAATACGCCAACCCTAAGCGGAAGCTTCAGTACGCATGGCTGAAGAACGTCTCATTGCTGAATACCGCGCAATCCGCAACGAGTACGCTGCACGTGCAACATGGAGGCAACGCTCTAAGGAACCCCCGCCTCGTCGACGTTATGCTACAAAACCCAGGGAAGAAGGCGATCACCGCCAGCTCTTTCCATAACGGCGACAGTATCAAGATCGACCTCGCGGCCAATGTGCTGGAAGTTCTGGAAATCAAAACCCAGCCAACCACGGCTATTGCCCCACCGGTATCCATTAACGGTAAATTTGTGGAAATTGCACCCTGCCTAATCTCTGGCGGGCAATACGTGACCTACTCCGTATTGGTGGACGGAGACGCACGCAACCCTTCTCTACGGTCGCCGTTGGAGGACATTGAACCGGAAGAAACCGAGTTCGCCTCTGGCCGCGAACGCGGACGGAATATCGTCTCTACTGCCGTTATCGCTATCAATGTGCTGGTTCTCTCGCTCCTGAGCACGCTCGCTTTTTTGGCGTACAGCGAGGCGAAAGTACAGCGGGCTGAGGCTCGAACAGCCTATGAAGCGGTTGAGGAAGCGCAAGAGCAGGCCAAGAGATCCGGTGAAGTAACGGCCGCGCTGTGCAGGGAAATGGGCCGCAGTAACGCGTCCGATCGGACAATTGTCCGCACGTTCTGTCAAATCGTGGAGGATGACCCAAAACGGAAAGGGCCTTAATTGTTGTTCGGGCGCAGATGGCAAATTTCAGGGCACCCAGCCGCCGGCTGGATGCCTGAAATTTTTTATGCCCGAGATGGGCCAGTCGCTCGCAGCGGAATGCGATCAGCGCTTGCCTGGCCTCAAACGGGCCAGGAGTCGGCCGGGTCGTCCAGCCAAACGGATTGCCCTTCCGCATTCACGGTGAGCCCGAACCGCTCATGCCCCGGCTTGCCTTCGCCTTCCCACCAGCGGAACGCGGCTTCTGCCTCATCCCACAGTCGTCGAGGGCCGAACTGCCAGACTCGCGCATTCTTCCCGTCGCGGAACATGACGCACGCCCAAGAGCGATCGTCGAGCCCGTAGAACCACACAGGCCGTGCCCCGTCATGCTTTTCGGCGACGGTGTGACAGCAGTTGCGAATTCGGAGACCCAGCGCGAAGCGCTGAGGGCCGAACTGCTCTCCGATGAACTCTGTTTCGGAGATGTCCGTAGACGACTCGTCGCCGTCTGCCACGCTGCCAGTTACGTACTCGTCATGGTCCACGGGTGGGCGACGTTGTGCCCTGAGCTTCATGAACTCCACGGGGCCCGTGAAGGCCCCTGTCGCGCTCTCTCCGTCGTCGGTAACGACCAGTCGGGCCACCGCGTCTCCGTTGCTGTAGTGCGTCCCCCAGGGGGCAACAATGACGCCTTCCGGTTGGCTCTGCTGCACCCATGCGAACGGGATGAACCGAAGACCGCATGTGGCAATGATCCGGTCGTACGGTGCCCCTTCCTGGAACCCCTTGAAGCCGTCACCGTGGACGACTCGCGCGGGCAGGCCGAAGCGCTCAAGGGCCGTTCGAGCCTGCTCGGCAACGGTCCCGTCAACTTCGATCGTGACGACGTTCTGAGCACCCAACCGGTGCGCCAGCAGAGCGGCATTCCAACCGGTTCCCGTGCCGATCTCCATGGCTCGGTGGCTGGGCTGTACGTCCAAGTCCCGAAGCATTCGGAACACGACGCTGGGCATGGATGCGGAGCTAGTCGAAACCTCCCCCGGCTCTGCCCCGTTGTGGGCACCGTCGTCCCACTGAGTGACGATCGGCACGTCGGAGTCCGCGTACTCCATCCAAGCGGCTGGATCATCCCTCTTCGAAATGGCCACGCTCTTTCCGGCGCCCATATCGAAGGGCCACATCCGTTCCGGCAGGAACGCAGAGCGGGGAACGGCCGCGAACGTAGGCGCCCAATCCGAAGAAAGGGCATCACCAGACATGAGGACACGCCCCAGCTCGGTAAGGCTGGGGCGCGTCTCGTGCGCATCGGTAGTCACCGCGCGGTGACCGGGTAGACCTTGGGCGGGTTGGGAACGCCGGGGCCCCCATCGGGGGTCGGTGGCTGGTGCGGACCGGGGTACGGATTGCCCGGAAGCTTGTCGCCACCGTTGCTTGTGATCGCGCTCATGCTCTCCATCTCCTTTGCCGTTCGGTGCGTACTGACCCGCCCGTGGGGGCGGGGGCTCAATTCGTCCCTGCCGGGATTTCGCGAAGTCGGGGGAACCTCTGCGGATACGTCCGGCAGGGACGAAACCTTTGGAGGGTCAGCGGCCTGCCTGTCGTTGCTTTTGCAGCCTGCCAACCGCAACGAGCTGCTTGCACTCCCACTCGGTCGCGCGTCGCAGTCTGCTGAAGTCCCTGCGCCACACAAGTCCAGTGGGGCGCTCCATTTCGATCATGCGTCCGTCAATGCCTCGCACTGTGCCGGGCATTTCGTAGTCGCGATCGAAGACAACCATGCCCCTGGTGAGTTCAATTGGTGTAGCGAAGACGGGCGTTCGGTGCACGCTTCGCGGTGGCGCCGCAACGGGGTTTCGTGTCCTCATGACCGGTCCGCCCTTCTATGCGGATGGCTCGCCAGTTCCTCATTGCAGCTCTGGACGGTGAGCGGGTCGACGCTTCGGGACGCCTCTCGCTGCCGCACCAATGCGGCGCATACGTCGCATCCGTCGACCGGCACAGGCTCAAGGGCGGGGACCGTGATCGCTGGTGTCGTCGACGTACGCTCAGTGATGCGCATAGCCAACCGCTCCAATCCGGCCTCAACGACCGTCAGGATCTCTTGCGTTGGTGTGATGTACGGGCCGCGCGGTACCCAGGGCGGCAGGGGTACCAGCTTGGAGAACGTCACGGTTTCCGGCGTCAGTCGGTAGAAGTCGCGCCGAGCTATGGCGGCATCAAGCTGCGGTGTGCGCTTCGGTAGGGGGGTAGCCATGCCTTGCCCTTCGCCTCTTTGCGTGCTCTCCGTGACTTTCTGCTCACACCATGGCCTCGTCGGCGTACGCTCGGTAGGGGTTTGCGTCCCGACCTGCTCTTTGGTCAGACCGGCATATGCAAATGCCGCTGACCAGTGAGGATGCATCCGACGTATGGAGCGACCAGCCCAGCGGTCAAGGGGGATTTCATGGGCTTAGAGCAATCGTCCGAAGGGGCGCCGAGCCCACGCCAGCAGTTCGCAGAGGCGCTCAGAAGCGCAAGGGAACTACACCCAGGGAGCACGCTTTCCCAGACTGATCTAGCCAGGAAGGCTCGGACCTCGAAGAGCACGATCAGCCGTGTTGAGACCGGAACAGGGCCAATCCCGCCCGAGCTGCCACCCCTGTTCGATCAGGTCTTTGCGACCGACGGACTGTTCAAGCGCCTGTACGAGGACACCGTCGCCCAGTCGTTTCCTGAGCTTTACCGGCGACGAATGGCCCTGGAAAGGGAGGCAGTAGCGGTATGGGAGTGGTCACCCACCATCGTCCCGGGGCTGCTTCAGACAGGCGGGTATGCGCGGGCCATCCTGCGGAAGGGTGACCCGAGGGCGAGTGACCGGGAGATCTCAGCAAATGTGGGCGCCCGGCTGGCGCGTCAAGATGTGCTGAGAGGGGCTGCGCCGCCTGATGTCCGCGTGGTCCTCTGCGAATCCGTGATCAGACGGCGCGTGGGCACTCATGAGGTGATGCGGGACCAACTCGCCACGCTGCTTGCTCATGGTGAGCGAGCGACCACTCGCATCCAGATCCTTCCGCTGGACGCTGAGGCACACCTACTCATCGAGTGGCCGGTCACGTTCCTGACGGGACCAAATCACGTGACTATGGTCTGTGTTGAGGCATACCGTAGCGCCGCGATCATTGACGATCAGGAGCCCGTTCGAGCTGCGGTACGCGCCTACGATGGCGTTACGAGCGAGGCGCTTTCAGCACGGGACAGCGCGGACCTCATCAGAGACCAGATGGAGAGCCTGTGAACACGAATCCGCCCCCGCAGTGGGTCAAGTCCACTTACAGCGGCCCCGAAGGCGGCAACTGCCTTGAGTGGGACCCGTCCGCCGCTGCTGCCTCAGGTCTTGTGCCCGTCCGTGACAGCAAGACCCCTCAAGGTCCGGCCCTCGTCTTCCCCGCCGCCGCGTTCAACTCGTTCGTCTCTGCCGTCCGTGATGAGGAGTTCCTGCCCCGGTAGGCGTCCCCGACGAAGCGCTCAGAGCCCCGCTGTCTCCCAGAGGACGGCGGGGCTTGTGCGTGTGCGCGGGAATCCAGAGCCGAGCGCTGGGGTCTGGTGCGTGCCGGGAGTCCCCGGTGTACCGGGGCTCCTGCCCGTCAGCTACTGCGTGGAGGCCGTGATCGGAATCGAACCGACGTAACTTGCTTTGCAGGCAAGCCCCTGAGCCACTCGGGCACACGGCCGTGCTGGAACTCCTCGAACGTAAGCCGCCGAGCGCACCGCCTCAAGGGATCCGTGCGGGGTGCAATGCGACTGCCATGCCGCGTTCACACACCGCCGCCGGTCGTACGACCAAAGGCCGACGCCCGACCGTCCTTGCGACAGGGTCCATTCGCCGGTGCGCCCCTTACTCTGGCCGAATGACCGCCCTGGAGCCGCGCGACGCCGAGGTCGCGCCCGAAGTTGCTGAGATACCCGGCGTACCCGCGGAACAGAGCGGCGTCCTGGGCAAGACGCACCGAGCCCTCAGCATCGGCATCATCGCCGTCGTCCTGCTCATCGCCTTCGAGGCGACAGCGGTCGGCACGGCCATGCCGGTCGCCGCCCGCGAGCTGCACGGGATCTCCCTCTACGCCTTCGCCTTCTCCTCCTACTTCACGACCAGCCTCTTCGCCATGGTCCTGTCCGGGCAGTGGGCCGACCGGCGCGGTCCCCTCGGGCCCCTCGCCACCGGCATCAGCGCCTTCGGGGCCGGGCTGCTGCTCTCCGGAACCGCCGACGCGATGTGGCTGTTCATCCTCGGCCGCGCCGTCCAGGGACTCGGCGGCGGGCTGGTGATCGTCGCCCTGTACGTCGTCGTCAGCCGCGCCTATCCGCAGCGCCTTCAGCCCGCGATACTGGCCGCCTTCGCCGCGAGCTGGGTCGTCCCTTCCGTCGTCGGGCCGCTCGTGTCCGGGACGGTCACCGAGCAGCTGGGCTGGCGCTGGGTGTTCGTCGGCATCCCCGCCCTGGTCGTCTTCCCGCTCGTCATCGCGCTGCCCGCGATACGCCGCATGGCGGCCGGACCCGCAGACCCCGACGCCCCCGTCCCCGCCTTCGACCGCCGCCGCATCCGGCTCGCGCTCGGCATCTCGCTGGGCGCCGGGCTGCTCCAGTACGCCGGCCAGGACCTCCGGTGGCTGTCGCTTCTCCCCGCGGCGGTGGGCGGGGCGCTGCTCGTGCCCGCCGTCCTGGGGCTGCTGCCGCGCGGCACCTACCGGGCGGCGCGCGGGCTGCCTTCGGTGGTGCTCCTGCGGGGGATCGCGGCCGGGGCTTTCATCGCCGCGGAGTCCTTCGTACCGCTGATGCTGGTCACCCAGCGCGGGCTGTCCCCGACGCTGGCCGGGCTCTCGCTCGCGGTGGGCGGTGCGACGTGGGCGTCCGGTTCGTACGTACAGTCGCGGCCGCGCATGGAGCCGTACCGGGAGCGGATGGTGTCCGGCGGCATGGTGCTGGTCGCCGCGGCAATCGCGACCGCGCCGAGCGTACTGATCCCCGCCGTCCCGGTGTGGGTGGTGGCGGTCGCCTGGGGAGCCGGCTGCTTCGGCATGGGCACGGTCATCGCCTCGACCAGCGTGCTCCTGCTCAAGCTCTCGGCCCCGGAAGAGGCGGGCGCCAACTCGGCCGCCCTCCAGATCTCCGACGGCCTGTCGAACGTCATGCTCCTCGCGATCGGCGGCGCGGTCTTCGCAGCCCTGGGCGGCGGCGCGGTGGGCACGGCCCACGCGACGACCTCGGCCTCCGGCTCGCATCCGGCGGCCTTCGCGGCGGTGTTCCTGCCGATGGCGGGGGTCGCGCTGGCGGGGGCGTGGGTCGCTACGCGACTGCGGACGCGAGGTGATTAGTACCATGATGGCCCCAGTAGTGGTACCGTCGTGGTATGGCTATGAACCTTCGTCTTCGTGACGACCAGCAAGAAGCCCTCAAGCTCCGGGCCGAGGAGGAGGGGCGCAGCATGCACGCCATAGTGCTTCAGGCGATCGACCGTTACCTGGAGCAGGAGGCGGACCGGGAGACAGTCAAGCGTCTCGGGGCGAAGTACGCCGTGCGCCATGCCGACCTGCTGAAGCGGCTGGGGGAGTAGGTGAAGTATCTGACGGTCCAGGAGGTCCTGGATCTGGCGGAGATCGCCTGTGGGGGGCAACAGGTCGCGGTGCGCGATCTGGGGCTGCTCAGTTCGGCGGTGCATCGCCCGCAGTCGCAGATGTTCGGTGTCGAGGCGTACACCGATCTCTTCGAGAAGGCCGCCGGGCTGCTGCAATCACTGTCTGTGAACCATCCGTTGGTCGACGGCAACAAGCGGATGGCGTGGATGTCCACGGTGGTCTTCCTCGACTTCAACGGCACCGAAATGGTCGAGGTTGATCAGGACGAGTCCTACAAGCTCGTCATCGAGGTCGCTTCGGGAGTCCTCGAAGACGTCGGCGAGATCGCCCGGAGATTGAGGGCACTGCACGAAGCGGTGTGACCCGTATCGCACTCCGCGAGGTCACCGCGTAGCTCCGGCGGGCACGGGACTTGGCCACCGGTAGGGTGGCCCGGTTGTCGTACGTACCCCTTGTGCCGCCCCCCGAGAGCCCCTGAACCGGAGACCGTGACTACTACCGCCTCCCACCACCTCTCACCCGCCTTCCCCGGCCGCGCCCCCTGGGGCACGGCCAACAAGCTGCGTGCCTGGCAGCAGGGGGCGCTGGAGAAGTACATCCAGGACCAGCCCCGCGACTTCCTCGCCGTCGCGACGCCCGGCGCCGGCAAGACGACCTTCGCGCTGACGCTCGCTTCGTGGCTGCTGCACCACCATGTCGTGCAGCAGATCACCGTCGTCGCGCCGACCGAGCACCTCAAGAAGCAGTGGGCGGAGGCGGCGGCCCGTATAGGCATCAAGCTCGATCCGGACTACAGCGCCGGGCCGCTGAGCAAGGAGTACCACGGGGTCGCGGTCACCTATGCCGGTGTCGGCGTACGGCCGATGCTCCACCGCAACCGGTGCGAGCAGCGCAAGACGCTCGTGATTCTGGACGAGATCCACCACGCCGGTGACTCCAAGTCCTGGGGCGAGGCCTGCCAGGAGGCGTTCGATCCGGCGACCCGGCGGCTCGCCCTGACCGGTACGCCCTTCCGCTCCGACACGAACCCGATCCCCTTCGTCGCGTACGAGGAGGGGAACGACGGCATCCGGCGGTCCTCCGCCGACTACACCTACGGGTACGGGAACGCCCTCGCCGACGGTGTCGTGCGGCCCGTCATCTTCCTCTCCTACAGCGGCAACATGCGCTGGCGCACCAAGGCCGGTGACGAGATCGCCGCCCGCCTCGGCGAGCCGATGACCAGGGACGCCATCGGGCAGGCGTGGCGCACCGCGCTCGCGCCGACCGGTGAGTGGATCCCCAATGTGCTCGCAGCCGCCGACACGCGGCTGACCGAGGTACGCAAGGGCATCCCCGACGCCGGCGGGCTCGTCATCGCGTCCGACCAGGACACCGCACGCGAGTACGCCAAGATCCTCAAGAAGATCACCGGGGACCGGCCGACCGTCGTCCTGTCCGACGAGAAGGCCGCATCGAAGAAAATCGACCAGTTCAGCGCGGACGGCTCCCGGTGGATGGTCGCGGTCCGCATGGTGTCGGAAGGTGTCGACGTACCGCGGCTGGCTGTCGGGGTGTACGCGACGACCATCTCCACGCCCCTCTTCTTCGCGCAGGCCGTCGGGCGATTCGTGCGATCACGGAGGCGGGGAGAGACCGCTTCGGTGTTCGTTCCCACGATTCCGATGCTCCTCGAATTCGCCAATGAGATGGAGGTCGAGCGGGACCACGTCCTCGACAAGCCCAAGAAGGGCAGCGACGACGAGAACCCGTTCGCGGAGGAGGACAAGCTCCTCGCCGACGCCGAGAAGCTGGAGGACGAGGAGACCGAGGAGCAGCTGCCCTTCGAGGCGCTGGAGTCCGACGCCGTCTTCGACCGGGTCCTTTACGACGGCGCCGAGTTCGGCATGCAGGCCCACCCGGGCAGCGAGGAAGAGCAGGACTACCTGGGCATCCCCGGGCTGCTCGAACCCGACCAGGTCCAGCTCCTCCTCCAGAAGCGGCAGACCCGGCAGATCGCGCACAGCCGCCAGAAGCCCGCCGCCGAGGCCGACCTCCTGGAGAAGCCGGCCGAGGCGCGTCCCGTCGTCACCCACAAGCAGCTGCTGGAGCTGCGCAAGTCGCTCAACACGATGGTCGGCGCGTACGTCCACCAGACCGGGAAGCCGCACGGCGTCATTCACACCGAGCTGCGGCGCGTGTGCGGCGGACCGCCGAGCGCGGAGGCCACGGCGGGCCAGTTGCAGGAGCGGATCAAGAAGGTCCAGGAGTGGGCCACCCGCATGAGGTGATGCCCCCAAGGCACCCCCGGGCCCCCTTTGTGCGTACGCATGAAGGGGGCCCGACGCACGTCCGGCCGGGAACGGTCTCGAATGGGCATCAATTGACCTTCCACGACCGGATTCTGGACGAGGGCTTCCGCTGAGCGGAGTCGATCGCTACCTTTCCGGCAACGCACACGCCCCGTGGCAACGCCGCCGCGGAGCGCAGCCGGTGCCATGGCCTGCCGGCGGCCTCTGCGCGCGACGCCGACGGGACCGGCGCCGCAAGCGTGAGAGAACCGCCGCACTCACCACAGAGGAGAGGGCGTCGTGACTGCGGAAACCTCCCAGACGCTCGACCGGGGACTACGTGTCCTCAAGCTGCTCGCCGACACCGACCACGGTCTGACCGTCACCGAGCTTTCGAACAAACTCGGTGTGAACCGCACCGTCGTATACCGGCTGCTCGCGACCCTGGAGCAGCACGCGCTCGTACGCCGCGACATAGGCGGACGCGCCCGCGTCGGCCTCGGCGTGCTCCGCCTGAGCCGTCAGGTCCACCCGCTCGTACGGGAGGCCGCGCTGCCCGCGCTGCGTTCGCTCGCCGAGGACATAGGTGCCACCGCGCACCTGACCCTGGTCGACGGCGCGGAGGCGCTCGCGGTCGCGGTCGTCGAGCCGACGTGGACGGACTACCACGTGGCGTACCGCACAGGCTTCCGTCACCCGCTGGACAGGGGCGCGGCGGGCCGGGCGATCCTCTCCGCCCGCCAGGGCGCCCTCGCCGACGGCCAGGACGGCTTCACACTCACGCACGGCGAACTGGAGGCGGGCGCGAGCGGCGCCGCCGCGCCGCTGGTCGGGGTGACGGGCCTGGAGGGCAGCGTCGGCGTGGTCATGCTGGCCGACACGATCCCGGAGCGGGTGGGGCCGCGTGTGGTCGACGCGGCTCGCGAGGTCGCCGACGCTTTGCGGTGAGGGCGGTGAGGGCGGGGAGGAAGTTAAGGAGTGCGCTCCCGTTAGATTGGGGGCGTGCTCTCACGTCTCTCCCGTATCAGCGTCCTCGCCCTCTGCGCGGCCCCCGTCGCCGCGCTCACGGCCGTGGCCGCCTTCGCGCCCCTGCCGTATGTCCTCGCGCAGCCCGGCAGCACCGCGAACGTCCTGGGTGAGAACAAGGGCGAGCCGGTGATTACCGTCACAGGGGCGCCGGTCCGCAAGACCACCGGTCAGTTGCGGATGACGACGATCGTGGCGACAGGGCCGTCCGTCGACATCGACCTCGGGCAGGTCGTCGACGCGTGGTTCAGGAGCGACCGGGCTGTCATGCCCAAGGAAGCGGTCTACCCCACCGGCAACAGCGACGCCGAGATCGCCAAGCACAACATCGCCGCGATGGAGAAGTCGCAGAACACCGCCGTCGACGCCGCCCTCGCTCACCTCGGCAAGAGCAAGGACCAGGTGAAGGTCGACCTGGAGCTCGCCGACATCGGCGGCCCCAGCGCCGGGCTGCTCTTCTCCCTCGGCATCGTCGACAAGCTCGACGGCGACGGCTCCGGCGGCGACCTGACCGGCGGCCGCAACATCGCCGGTACGGGCACGATCACCTCCGACGGCAAGGTCGGCGAGGTCGGCGGCGTACCGCTCAAGACGCAGGCCGCCAGGCGCGACGGGGCGACGGTCTTCCTAGTGCCGAAGGGCGAGTGCTCGCAGGCTCAGGCCGATCTGCCCGACGGGCTGCGCCTGGTGCCCGTGACGACGCTCAAGGACGCGGTGCAGGCGCTTCAGGCGCTGGCGCAGAAGGACGGGAAGGTCCCGAGCTGCTAGGAGCCGGCCTCGCTTCGTCCATCGTGCGCCAGGACGGGAAGATCACCGGGCTCAGCGTCGCCAGGAAGTACGCCCCGCCGACCACCAGCAGCGCCGTCACCAGCCCCGCCTCCTCGACCAGCAGCCCCGCCGCGAGACCGCCCAACGGCATCGTCAGCTCGCAGCCGGCCGTGGACACGCCGCCGACGCGGCTGCGCAGCTCCTGCGGGACGCGTTCGTACGTCACCGTCGTCAGGATCGGGTTGAGCATCCCGGCGGCCAGACCGCCCGCCGCCATCGTCACGGCCAGCGGGACCGTCCCGTCCACCAGCGCCGCGACGACGAAGCGCGGCAGCCCGCAGAGCAGGAACGCGACCGTGAAGACCACCCGGCGCGGGAAACGCTCGCCGACCGCCCCGTAGAGCAGGGCGCCGAGCAGCGCGCAGCCGCCGAAGATCGCCGCGAGCATGCCGAGGTCCGTTGCGCCGCCCAGGTTGTCCTTGGCGTGGACGGGCAGCAGGACCGCACTCCAGCCCTGGTCGAGGCCGTTGGTGAGCATCACCATCAGGACTATGGCCAGGAGGAGGCGGTGGCGGAGAAGGAAGACGTACCCCTCGCGAAGTTCCGTGCGGTACATCGTGAATGACACCGGCGCCGCGGTCTTCTGCGGCTCGGCCGCCCGTACGCCCCGTACCCCCGCCGCGACCAGCAGCGCCGACACCGCGAACGTCGCCGCGTCGAGCAGCAGCACCGCCTCGGCGCCGAGCAGCGCGATCAGTACGCCCGCGAGCGCGGCGCCGATCATGCGGGCCCCGCGCGAGACGCCCTCAAAGAGGCTGGCCGCGCGGGCGAGGGTGGTGCCGGCGTGGGCGGCGAGGTCGGGGACGAGGACGTAACGGGCGGTCATGCCCGGCGTATGGGCGAGGCCGCCGAGCGCCATCAGGGCGCACAGCATCCAGAACTCCAGCGCGCCGGCGTAGTGCAGCAGCGGGATCGCGCCGACGGCGAGGCCGCACACCAGGTCGGAGGCGATGGAGACACGGCGGCGGCCGATGCGGTCGATCAGCGGCCCGCCGACGAGCGCGGAGACGACGACCGGCAGCGTCGCGCAGAAGGCGACGACGCCGGCCCGGCCGGCGCTGCCCGTGGTGTCGAGCACGAACCACGGGACGCCGATCATGGTGAGCGAAGTGCCCGCTATGGACACGGCGTTGGCGGCCAGTACGGCGGCGAATGGCTTCCGTCCCCCCTTGACGGTCATGCGATACGAGCCGGCCGGGCGGGAGGGTGCTGGGCGAGACGCAGGCCGAGCTCGACCATGGTCCAGCCGAGCCGGGTGCGCAGATGTCGCGACGCGGGGCGGGGGAGCCGGGCGTACTCGGCGGCTTCGTGCTGAAGTTCGGCGGCGCGCTGGTGGTGGAGCTGGAGGTGTATATCGGGGTGCATGGCGGGTGGGTCCCTCTCAGTCCGTGGGTCGGCGGGGGAACGAGTGTGTATGCAGGCGGACTTGGGCGGAGCCTTCGTCGGACAGTCCGTTGTAGCTGTTGATGAGCTCGCGCATCTTCTCGTTCAGCTCCCTCAACTGCTCAGGGGTGAGCTGGAGCGTGAAGTCGCTCATGTCCGAGCTGCCGGCCCATTCCTCGGGCCATTCGCGCGAGGTGCCGAGCCAGGTGCCGAGCTCCTGGGTGTGGATGTTCGCGATCTCGTGCAGGTAGAGGTCCGCGGCTCCGCGTACGGCGGGATCGGGGCTGCGGTGCAACTCCCTGCTGAAGATGGTCCCTTCCTGTGTCGCCTTCCACCACCGCTCGCGGCCTTTGCCGCGCTCCGGGTCGTCCTCGACGAAGCCGTGGGCGGCGAGCTGGCGCAGGTGATAGCTGGTGGCGCCGCTGGACTCGCCGAGGCGCTCGGCCAGTTGGGAGGCGGTGGCGGGGCCGTCGTGGCGGAGCGACAGCAGCAGCTGAATCCGCAGCGGATGCGCGAGACCGCGCAGCGAACGGGCGTCCAGTACGCGGAGGTCGGGCTCGTCGAACTCTTTGCGTTCTTCCGGTACTTCGGGTTCGGCCATGCCCTCACCCTAGACTTGCAAAGGTTTCGTTGCAACAATTTCTTTGCATCGGATCCTTTGCAAGGGACTCTTTGCAGCGGCAGGCTCCCTTGCCGCGGACTTCTTGCGGACGCCGCCGCCTAGCCCGCCCTGACGAAGCCCTCTCGCACCAGCCACTCCTTCGCCACCGAGTGCGGATCCTCCCCGTCCACGTCCACCCTCGCGTTCAGCTCCCGCGCCACCGCGTTGTCCAGCTTCTTCGTGATCGGGCCGAGGACGTCCGCCATCGCCGGGTACTTCTTCAGGGACTTGCTGTTGATCTCGGGGGCCGCGTTGTAGTTGGGGAAGAAGTGCCTGTCGTCGGTCATCACCGTGAGGCCCATCGCCTTGATGCGGCCGTCGGTCGTGAACACCTCGCCGTAGGTGCAGGAGCCGCCCTCCGACAAGCGGGTGTAGACCGTCCCGCCGTCCATCGTCGCGACGGCGCCCGCCGGTACGCCCATCGCGTACGCCTTCCTCATGCCGTTCAGCCCGTCGTCCCGCGCGGCGAAATCGTTCTCCACGCACAGCGTCACCGCCGACGGGTCCTTCTTCGACAGCGCCGCCACCTCCGACAGCGTCTTCGTCCGGTACTTCTTCGCGTTCGCCGGGCTCGTCGCCAGGGCGTACGTGTTGTTCAGGGCGGCCGGCGGCAGCCAGGTGATGCCGTTCTTCAGGTCCGCCTCGCGAAGCGCCTGCCACTGCTGCCGCGGATCGGCGAACGGGCGTTCGCTGCCGAGGTAGGTGGTCCACGCCGTGCCCGTGTACTCGTACATCACATCCGCGTCGCCCCTCGCCACGGCCTCGCGGGCGCCGACCGCCCCCTGGATCCCCGTCCTGTCGCGTACGTCCGCGCCCGCCGCCTCCAAGGCAAGGGCGAGGATCTGCCCGAGGATCAGCTGCTCGGTGAACTCCTTCGACGTCACTGTCAGTTCGGCGCCCTCCAGCGGCAGGCCCCTGCCGACCGATCCCGGCTTCACGTCGTCCACCAGCGGGCTCCCGCCGGCCAGCCCGCACCCGGCGACCGCCGCGCCCACGGCCAGGGCGGCAGCCAGCAGGCGTGCAGCGTCGTCGCGTGTACGCCCCGCCCGCCGCCGCATCCGCCGTTTCATCGGCCCGCCTCCGCCTCCGCCTCCGGCTCACGCGGCCGCAGCAGCAGTTCCGCGATCGATGCCAGCCAGTCCACGAACAGCGCCAGCGCCACCGTCAGGACGCAGCCCAGGAGCAGTACCGGCATCCGCTGTTCGGTGATCCCGGTGGCGATCAGGTCACCGAGGCCGCCGCCCCCGACAAAGGCGGCGAGCGTGGCCGTGCCGACGTTCAGGACCAGCGCGGTCCGTGCGCCCGCGAGGACGAGCTGGACGACGGCCACGGCCCCCAGGGGCGTCGGCTCGTCCGCCTTCAGACGGGCGACGGTGCCGGAGAGGACCGGCAGGACCGCGTACAGGGTGATGCCGATCAGCGCCGCCCACTCGCCGACGCCCAGCCAGATCACCAGCAGTGCCAGCAGGCCGATCGCCGGTGTCGCCCGCCAGACGTTCGCGCAGGCCGTCAGCAGCGGCGCGGCGCGGCGTGCGCCGGGGCGGGTCAGCAGGATGCCGAGCGGGACGGCGACGGCGAGCGCGAAGACGGTGGAGATCACGGTCAGCTGGACATGCCGGCTGAAGCGGAGCCACACATTGCCGCCGCCCAGCGCGCTGCGCGACACGGAGTCCAGGTCGGCGTGGGTGTACGAGAGCCAGGTCGCCAGCAGGAGCGCCACCAGAACCCCCGGCACGACGACCAGCATCTGCCAGGTCACGCGGTACGGCAGCAGTCGTGCGGCCGGGGCAGCCGGAAAAGCGGCGGCGACCGACTCGTCCCTGGTCTCAGACACGGACCCTCCTCGGGATGGTCAGGCGCCCGACCAGCACGTACACGGCGTCGAAAATCAGAGCCAGGGCGATGGTGCCGAGCGTGCCCGCGAGCACCTGGTGGGTCGCGTTCTTGCTGCCCGGGGAGGCGAGGCCGCGGAAGATCTCATGGCCGAGGCCGGGCCCGGAGGCGTACGCGGCGATCGCGGCGATGCCCGTCAGCAGCCGCGTGGACACACGGATCCCGGCGAGGATCGGCGGCCAGGCGAGCGGCAGTTCGATCCGCGCCACCCGGGCGAGGCGCGACATGCCGATGCCCTTGGCGGCGTCGACGAGGGCGGGATCGACGCCCCGCAGCCCGACGATCGCGCCGCAGACGACGGGCAGCAGCCCGAACAGGGTGAGCGCGACGACCGTGGGAGCCACGCCCGGACCCACGACCGGGATCAGCAGGCCGATCACCGCGAGCGAGGGGATCACCAGGACGGTGGAGGCGGTCGTCGTGGCAAGGTTGGCGGCCCACTCGCTCCGGTACGTCAGGGCGCCGATCAGGACACCCAGCAGGGTGGCCACGACCATGCACTGGAAGACCGCGCTCGCGTGCTGGTAGGCGTCCGTCAGCAGCTGCTGGTGGCGACTGCCGAGGTACTCCCAGAAATCCACGGGCCACTCCTCGGACGTCAGGACGAGCCGGACGCCTGTTCCACGAGCGGAATGATCCGCAGCGGAACGGGATTTTCCATGACAATCGCCGTGGACGCCCGCACGATGCCATCAAAACCGACAACCCGGTCGATCACACGTTGAAGATCGGCATTGGAGCGGGCCACCAGGCGGCACAGCATGTCGCCGTGCCCGGTGGTGGTGTGCAGCTCCAGCACCTCGGGGACGGTGGCCAAATGGGCCCGTACATCGGCGCCCTGGCCCTGTTTGATCTCCAGCGTTGCGAAGGCCGTCACCGGATAGCCGAGCGCCGCCGGATCGACGTCCGGGCCGAACCCGCGGATGACTCCATTGGACTGAAGCCGGTCCATCCGCGCCTGTACGGTCCCGCGCGCCACCCCGAGCCGCCGGGACGCCTCCAGCATCCCGATCCTCGGCTCGCGCGCGAGCAGCACGATGAGCCTGCCGTCCAGTTCGTCGATCCCGTCCGTGGGCATGGTCGCCGCCTCTCGGTCCCTGCTCTTCGAGTGGTCATCCTGTACAGATAGCCCTTCCATACTGTCCATTCACTGTGCAGATTGACCAGCCCTTCGGCGAACTATTGCGCAGCATGCGATACGGAGAGACTCTGCCGCCATGACTGAGACAACGCACCGGACCACCCCCAGCACCGCGCGCGAGGCCGATCCCTTCCCGGTCAAGGGAATGGACGCTGTCGTCTTCGCCGTCGGCAACGCCAAGCAGGCCGCGCACTACTACTCCACGGCCTTCGGCATGAAGCTCGTCGCTTACTCCGGACCGGAGAACGGCAGCCGCGAGACCGCGAGTTACGTCCTGACCAATGGCGCAGCCCGCTTTGTTCTCACCTCCGTCATCAAGGCCACCACCGACCACGGCCGCTTCCTCGCCGACCATGTCGCCGAGCATGGCGACGGCGTCGTCGACCTCGCCATCGAGGTCCCGGACGCGCGTGCCGCGTACGCCTACGCGGTGGAGCACGGCGCACGCGGCATCGAGGAGCCGCACGAGGTCAAGGACGAGCACGGCATCGTCGTCCTGGCCTCCATCGCGACGTACGGCAAGACCCGCCACACGCTGGTCGAGCGCGGCCGCTACGACGGCCCGTACCTGCCGGGCTTCGTCGCCGCGCAGCCCATCGTGGAGCCGCCGGCCAAGCGGACCTTCCAGGCGATCGACCACTGCGTCGGCAATGTCGAGCTCGGAAAGATGAACGACTGGGTCGCCTTCTACAACAAGGTCATGGGCTTCACCAACATGAAGGAGTTCGTGGGCGACGACATCGCCACCGAGTACTCCGCGCTCATGTCGAAGGTCGTCGCCGACGGGACCTTGAAGGTCAAGTTCCCGATCAACGAGCCCGCGATCGCGAAGAAGAAGTCGCAGATCGACGAGTACCTGGAGTTCTACGGCGGCGCGGGCGTGCAGCACATCGCCCTGGCCACGAACGACATCGTCGCGACCGTACGCTCCATGCGCGCGGCCGGAGTCGCCTTCCTGGACACCCCCGACTCGTACTACGACACTCTCGGCGACTGGGCGGGCGAGACCCGCGTGCCTGTGGAGACGCTGCGCGAGCTGAAGATCCTCGTCGACCGCGACGAGGACGGCTACCTGCTGCAGATCTTCACCAAGCCGGTCCAGGACCGCCCGACCGTCTTCTTCGAGATGATCGAGCGGCACGGCTCGATGGGCTTCGGCAAGGGCAACTTCAAGGCGCTCTTCGAGGCGATCGAGCGCGAGCAGGAGAAGCGCGGCAACCTCTGACCTTCTGCCGCGCACGCACGGCGACACAGCACGGCCAACTGTCCGACGGGCCCTGACCCGTTGGGCAGTTGGCCGTTATGGTTAGTCATGACCATGGCGGATGTGAGTAGTGGCGACGACGGACGTATCGACTTAGCAGTGCCGTCCGAGCGCTGGCACTGGAAGAAGACGCTCAAGAACACCACCGTCCTCCAGTCCTTCGCCTTCGACGACGCGCGTCAGCGGCTGTACGTCCTCCAGGTGATGCAGGGCGGCATCAGGCTCGCGGGCGAGCCGCGTGCGTACTCCGGTACGGAGCGTCGGCAGCGTGGCGACATGTGCCTGAACCAACTGGACTTCAGTGGCCGGCGGTTGGGACACATGTATCTGCTCGGACACGGCCACGGCGTGGGTATGGGTGTCGAGCGCGACGCGGCGGGTGCGACCTGGATCTGGACCGAGTCGGACGGGCGGGTCGCGGAGTCCGGGGCGTTCGGGCGCGGCATCACGCGGTTCCGCTTCGTGGACCGGCAGGTACGCCGCAGCTCGGCGGAATCCACTCGCTACCCGGTCGCCGGCTCCACCGCGAACCAGCCGTCCGTGGACATGGGCACCAAGCGCATCGCGGTCCGCCACCGCATCGCGGGCAAGGTCCGCTACCGGGTCTTCTCGCTCGGCCGCGCGGTCGCGGGCGACTTCACGAAGCCGCTCCACGACTTCCCCCAGGCCGCCGCGCACCCCGACCCGGACGCCGACTTCCAGGGCTTCGCCCTGCACGGCAACTACCTCTACCAGCTGGCGGGCGATCCGTACGGCACCGGTAATCCCCCCTCGGGACACGGCAATACGTACGTCTCGTGCATCGACATACGCACGGGCAAGCTCATCCAGCGGTCCCGCACGGAGGCGGGCTACTCGCTCGACTACCGGGAGCCGGAGGGCCTGGCGGTACGGCGTACGACGAGGGCGCGGTTGTGCATGGGGTTTGCGTCGGGGGGAGTGGGGGAGCGGCGGTACTCGATCTACTACAAGGAGCGGAGGTAGCGGGATGGGCACGTATGCCCCGCAGGCGCCCTAACGCTGCGCCGCCCGCACCGTAGGGGCGCGGCCGTACACATCCCGCGGCCCACCCTCCGCCGGCTCACCCAGCGCCCCCAGCGCCTCCCGCGCCCTCGGCGCCAGCAGCGGCGAGAACGACGGGTTCACGCGCAGTGCCTCCGCCAAGTGGCGCCGGGCCGCGCCGTCCTTGCCCAGGTGCATCTCGATCTCCCCCAGGTGGTACAGGAACACCGCACTGCGCAGCCCCTGATCCGTCGCCTTGCGGGCGTACTTCAGCGCCTCCTCGCCGTCCGAATCACCGTCCCGGTACAGCGCCCACCCGAGCGCATCCGCGACGTACGCATTCGGATGCCGCTTCCACTCCGCCCGCAGCCGCGCGACCGCCGCCCCCGGGTCACCGTGGTCCGCGTCCAGGAGCCCGAGCAGCAGCTCACCGGAGCCGGCACCGGACCCGGGACCGGAGCCCGAGTCCGAGCCGGTGCGCCCACGCACCGCCCCCAACGTCACCCTCGCCCGCACCAGCGCGTACTGCTCCGCCGCCTCGTCCGCCTTCCCCCGCGACTCCAGCAACTCCCCGTACTCCAGCCCCAGTTCAGGTACCGGCAGAGCAGCGAGCGCCGCCCGGTACACGCGCTCCGCCTCGTCCGTCAGGCCCAGTGACGCCAGGACCCGCGCGCGGCCCGCCAGTGCCCGCCCGTGGCCGGGGGCGACTCCGAGCGCCGTCTCGTAGTGACCCAGCGCCTCCTGCGCCTCGCCGCGCTCCCACGCCAGGTCGCCCATGCGGTTCAGCCCGGCCGCCTTCTCCGCCGGCGTGGCGGCCAGCGCCGTCGCGTCGGAGAGCGCCGCCGCCGCGTCCTCCCGCCAGCCGCGGTTCCAGTACACCTCCGCCGACAGCCGCCCCACCGTGTAGCCCGGCGCCGCCCCCAGCGCCCCCAGCTTCTCCACCGCCGTGGTGGCCGCCTTCTGGTCGCCCAGGCGGCTGTACGCGTCGCTCAGCACGGCGTACGTCGTCCAGCGCTGCGGCGAGCGCGCCCGTACCATCTCGCCGTAGTGCTTCGCCACCCGGTAGTCGCCCCGCGCATGCGCCAGCGCCGCGAGCCCGACCATTGCGTCCAGGTTGCCGCTCTCCTCCGGCCGTACGGAGAGCGAACGCCGCAGGGCCCGCTCCGCGAGCGGATAGTCCCCCGGGTCGCCCGTCCACCGGCCCCGCTCCAGATATGCGGAGCCGAGCACGGCCCAGGAACTGTCGTCGTGGGGGTGCCTGCGCAGCCACGTCCGGCGGTCGCCGATCAGCGCGCCCAGGTCGGAGGCAGAGGCCGGACTGCCCGCCCCCACCGCCCCGACGGCGGCCATCGCCCGGCCGGCGGGCCCGGGCGGGGGCGGCGGGCCCTGGTTCCCCGCCGACAGTACGAGTGTCAGCAGCCCCGCGGCCCCCGCGACCAGCACCGCCGCGCCCGCGAGCACTGCGACCGTGGACCGGCGGCGCTTCACTCGCTGTGCCGTCTGCTGTGCCGTCTCCATGGCGATCATGCGATCACTCTGCGGCAGTACGAAGAGCACACCCAGCCGTGCGAACCGGATCGCTGACGGGTTCACACCGATGGCCCCCGAGTGCCAGGCTGGGACCATGGACGATCTTCTCGTACAGCTGCGTGCGGGCCTCCCCGACGACGCCCTGATCACCGACCCGGACATCACGGCCTCGTACGCCAACGACATGGCGAGCTTCTGCGAAGCCGGCGCACCGGCCGTCGTCGCCCTGCCACGCACCGTCGAGCAGGTCCAGCACATCATGCGCACCGCGACCGCGCTGCGCGTCCCCGTCGTCCCGCAGGGCGCCCGTACGGGCCTCTCCGGCGGCGCGAACGCGACCGACGGATGCATCGCCCTGTCCCTCTCCAGGATGGACCGCATCCTGGAGATCAGCGCCGTCGACCGGATCGCGGTCGTCGAGCCGGGCGTCATCAACGCGGTCCTGTCGCGCGCCGTCGCCGAGCAGGGGCTCTACTACCCGCCGGATCCCTCCAGTTGGGAAATGTGCACCATCGGCGGCAACATCGGCACGGCATCCGGCGGCCTGTGCTGCGTCAAGTACGGCGTGACGGCCGAGTACGTCCTCGGGCTCGACGTCGTACTCGCGGACGGCCGCCTCCTGACCACGGGACGGCGCACGGCCAAGGGCGTCGCCGGCTACGACCTCACCCGGCTCTTCGTCGGATCCGAAGGCAGCCTCGGCATCGTCGTCAAGGCCGTGCTCGCGCTCAGGCCCGCCCCGACCGAGCAGCTCGCACTCGCCGCCGAGTTCCCGTCCGCGGCCGCCGCCTGCGAGGCCGTCTGCGAGATCATGGCGCGCGGCCACGCCCCGTCCCTCCTCGAACTCATGGACCGTACGACCCTGCGCGCCGTCAACAAGATGGCCAACATGGGCCTCCCCGAGTCCACCGAGGCACTCCTGCTCGCTGCCTTCGACACCCCAGAGCCGGCCGCCGACCTCGCCGCCGTCGGCGCACTGTGCACCGCGGCCGGCGCCACCGAGGTTGTGCCCGCCGAAGACGCCGCCGAGTCGGAACTGCTCCTCCAGGCACGGCGGATGTCGCTCACCGCGCTCGAAGCCGTCAAGACCGCGACGATGATCGACGACGTGTGCGTACCGCGCTCGAAGCTCGGCGCGATGATCGAGGGCACCGCCGTCATCGCCGAGAAGTACGACCTCACGATCGGCGTCTGCGCGCACGCGGGCGACGGCAATACGCACCCCGTCGTCTGCTTCGACCACGCCGACGAGGACGAGTCGCGGCGTGCCCGCGAATCCTTCGACGAGATCATGGCGCTCGGCCTGGAACTCGGCGGCACGATCACCGGCGAGCACGGAGTCGGCGTACTCAAGAAGGACTGGCTGGCCCGCGAACTCGGACCGGTGGGACTGGAGTTGCAGCGCAGCGTCAAGGCGACTTTCGACCCGCTCGGCATCCTCAATCCCGGCAAAATGTTCTAGGGGGTGTCCGGTCGGTCTCCGTGGGAGAAGGAGCGGGGCTTGGTGCGTGCAGCTGCAAGGCGGAGGAGGGAGTCGACGCGATGGGGGTCCCCCCTGTTCGAGCGCAGTCGAGAACTTGGGGGAGTCGCCGACCGACGACAACGCCGCAGATGTGCGTGCCAAGCCCCGCGACGCCGCGGAGACCGACCGGACACCCCCTAGGACCGCTGCGGCTTGTGTCGTACGACGAAAGCCCGATTTCGCGGACACGGCAGTGCGCATAGCGTGAAAGGGCAGGCCAAGCAGCAGCCGCCTCAACGAGGAGGAACCGTGCCCGCCCGTCTCGACCACACCATCGTCCGCAGCCGCGACCGCTTCGCCGCCGCGCAGTTCCTCACGGAGCTGATCGGGGCCCCGGAGGCGAAGCCGTTCGGCCCGTTCGCCAGTGTCCCGCTGGAGAACGGCGTCACCCTCGACTACCTCGACGACGACAGTGAGCGCATCGTTTCGCAACACCTGGCATTCCTGGTACCCGACGAAGAGTTCGACGAGATCTTCGCCCGCGTCAGGGAGCGCGAGCTCCCGTACTGGGCCGACCCGTACCACCAGGAGCCGCAGGAGATCAACCACCACCATCAGGGCCGCGGCTTCTACGTCGACGACCCCGACGGCCACTCCATCGAATTCATCACGCACACGTACGTGATCGACTAGGGGAGACCGACCGGACACCCCCTAGGGCTCACGCCTCCCCGTCCTGCGACTCGTCCGACGGCCAGGGGTCCCGCAGCCACAGATCGTCGGCCGGCAACGGCGCGAGCAGCTCGGCGAGCGCCTCTTCGATGCCGAGCTGCTCGGTCTCCGTCCCCGGCGGGACCATCAGCAGCGTCCGCTCCAGCCAGGCGGAGACGGCCACGGACGGTGCCTCCAGGAGGGCGTCGCCGTCGGGGGACGTCAGCGCCATGCAGATCACGCTTCGAGAGTCGATCTTGGTCGGCCAGATGCGGACGTCGCCGTGGCCGCACGGCCTGAACACGCCCTCCACGAGCAGCTCGCGCGCGAAGGTCCAGTTGACGGGGGAGTCGGAGCCGATGTGGAAGGCGACGTGCACGGCGTACGGGTCGTCCGTGCGGTACGTCAGCCGGGCCGGGACGGGGATGCTGCGCTCGGGCGACAGCACCAGGTTGAGCTCCAGTTCGCGTTCCACGACGGTGTTCATGTGGGTGCCTTCCTCTCCTCCGGTACGGGGCCCGGGAGCGGGCCTCACGGGAAGAGAGGGGCTTCCCTTCGCTCCATTACGCGACTTTCACCCCCTGCTTGAAGAACTTCGCATACGGCCGGAGGGATGCCCGGAAAGGAGTGCTTCCGGCGGGAGGGGCCCGGCGCGTTGCGGCGGTCTGATAGATGTGGACCCCGATAACGAGGCCATCGACTAGATACGGGACCACGGTGATGAGCGCCCCCACCCCGGCCAACGGCGACAGCAGCCCCACTCCTGGCTACTATCCCGACCCGTCCATCCCCGGATATGTCCGGTTCTGGAACGGGGCCGCGTGGGTGCCCGGAACCAGCCGCCCCGCGCCCGCCGACGGCGAGGCGATGCCGCCCCCGCCGGGCGGCGCCACGTCCGCTGCGCCCACCGCGCCGTCCGCGCCGTCCGCGCCGTCTCCGGTGGAGGAGACCGGCCCGCTCTTCTTCGACGAGGAGCCCGAAGGCGCGCACCTGCACGGAAACGCCCCGGAACCGGCGTCGGCCTGGCAGGCGGACACCTCCCGCCAGACGGGCTTCGGCGGCGAGCGCGACCGCCGCGTCTCCTGGGGCTCCTCGCAGCCGGACGCCGCGTCGGGCGACCCACGCCGGGGGACCCCGTCCCAGAGCGCGGGCGACCCCCGCGCAGGGGCGTCCGACCCCGGCGACCCGGCGCCGCAGCAAGGGGCAGGCGGTGCTTCGGCCTCCGGTTCCGGTGGCGGTACGCAGGACCCGGCCTCGGGCGACCCCAGCCGGGGTGCACTGCCGGGCGTACGCAGGCCCGGACAGGCACAGCCTCCCGCCGACGGTACGGTCACGATCCGCGCCCTGCGCCAGGGCGCGGAGGAGGCCGCCCGCACGACCAGGGCGGACGGCACGATGGCGATCAGGACGATGACCCCGGGCGCCCAGCAGCCCCAGACCCCCGGCCGGCCCACCCCCGCCAACCCGTCGCCGCAGAACCCGGGCCAGGGCCGGCCTCCGGGCCAGAACCCCGGTCAGGCGCAAGGCGCGGGGCAGGGCCAGAGCCCCGATCGGCCGCACGTCCCGGGCCAGGGCGGGCCCCACACGTCAGGCCAGAACCCGGGTCAGGCGCACGCCCCGGCCCGGCCGCACGTCCCGGGGCAGGGCCAGCAGACCTCCGGCCAGGCAGCCGGCGCGGGTCAGGCCCAAGGCCCCAGCTGGGCCCCGGCCGCCGGCCAGGGGCAGAGCCCCCGTCAAGTCCCGGGCCAGGCACAAGGACAGGCACAGGGCCAGGCACAGGCCCCCCTCACCGGCCGTGCTTCGACTCCCGGCCAGGCGCAGCAGGGGCAGGGCGCCCAAGGCGCCGCTGGGGGCGCCCCCGTGGCGTCCGGGGCCGGTGGTGGCGCCGCCTCGTGGGCGCAGCAGGTGCACCGGCTGGCGCAGCCGGACCAGGGCGCGCCCGCTTCGGAACCCGTCGTGCCCTGGAAGCCGCCGGTCAGTGACCCGTTCCTGCAGGCCGCCCAGGCCCAGGCCGCGGCGAGGCCCGCCGGACTCGGCAAGCGGCTTGCAGCGCGACTCGTCGACACGGTGGTCCTCGGGGCCGTCGTCGGCCCGGTCGCCGTACCGCTCGTATCGAAGGCCGTCACACATGTCGACGGCAAGATCGAGGCGGCGAAGCTCTCCGGCGAGACCGTCACCGTATGGCTGCTCGACGGTACGACGGCCGGATACCTCGGCATCGTGCTCGCCGCGTTCCTGCTCTTCGGAGTGGTCTACGAGGTGCTGCCGACCGTCAAGTGGGGCCGTACGCTCGGTAAGAAGCTGTGCCGTATGCACGTGCGGGACATCGAGGCGCACGAGCCCCCGGCCTTCTGGGCGGCGCTGCGGCGCTGGCTGGTGTACGGCGTGCTCGGCGTCCTCGCCGTCGGTGTCGTCAACGCCATGTGGTGCCTGTTCGACCGCCCGTGGAGGCAGTGCTGGCACGACAAGGTGGCGCGTACGTTCGTGGCGAGCGACAGCTGACGGAGGGTGAGGCGGGGGCCTAGGGGGGTGTCCGGCGGATCATGCCTGGGCCGCGGGGCTTGGCACGCACTCCCCCAAGGCCTTAAGGGCCAGGGGGGACCCCCTCCGGCGTTGTCGTCGGTCGGCGACTCCCCCAAGTTCTCGACTGCGCTCGAACAGGGGGGACCCCCATTGCGTCGACTCCCTCCTCCGCCTTGCAGCTGCACGCACCAAGCCCCGCTCACCAGCGCTGATATGGCGCCGCACCCTGAAGCCGGCCTGCTCCGCCGGACACCCCCTAACCCGTCCATCCCCCGAACGGCACCCGACCGGATGCGGACGGCGGGCGGTCGCGGTCGACTGCGGTTATGAGCACCGACCAGCCGCCGCCCGGCCAGCCGTCCGATGACGACCCGTTCCTCAAGAAGCCGCCGCAGGAACCGCCGCCGGGCGGAGAGGGCGGACCGGGCGGAGCAGGAGGACAGGGCGGCGCGGGCGGGGCCGGGGGACCGTACGGACCTGGCGGACCGGGCGGCCCCGCCGGACCGGGCGGCGGCGGCCCTTACGACGGCGGTCCCTACGGCGGCGGCCCCCCGTACGGCACCCCGCCCCCGCCCTACAGCGGCGGCGCCGCCGACCCGCTCGCCGGGATGCCGCCGCTCGCCCCCCTCGGCAAGCGCATCGTGGCCCGCATCATCGACGTACTGATCGTCGGCGTCCCGCTGTCCCTGCTCGGCTGGCTGCTCGGCATGTTCGATGCCTACAACGGCGACGACTGGGACGAGATCTCCACCCAGATGACCGGCGGCAAGTCACTGGCGTGGCAGCTCATCACCATGGCCGCGTACATCGCGTACGACGCCTACATGACCACCAGGAGCGGCGGCCAGACCGTCGGCAAGCGGCTCATGAACCTGCGCGTAGCGATGCTCAACAGCGGCATGGTCCCGGAGATCAGCGCCTCACTTCTGCGTTCCGTCGTGCTGTGGGTGCCTGCCCTGGTCTGCTGCTTCTGTCTCTGGTGGCTCATCAACCTGGTGATGGTGCTGGTCGACAAGCCCTACAAGCAGGGGCTGCACGACAAGGCGGGCAAAACCGTGGTCGTGTCAACCACGTGAGTGCGTCGGCACCCGCGCCCCGCTGACCGCTTCGGAGACGGCCGTACGGTCCGGCGTAGGACTCGCACTCCCGCGAGTCGTACACCGCACCGTACGCGCCGTCTTCGGCATGGGAACGGTCAGCGCGACCAGCACTCCCAGGGCGAGCGCCGCGAGCGCGATGACCGCGATGCCGATGCCGGAAGCGGTCTGGGAAAGGAGCAGCATGGCGAGCGTCGAGAAGATGACGGTGGCCGAACCGTAGGCACACTGTGCGGCAGTCGGACGCGGCATGGCGATATCCGTCCTCGGAGCAGCGATGGGGAGCAAAAAGGGTCTCTCGACCGGGCAACCGGGTCGCACTGTCGAGCGACTCTACGACGGTGACTGCCCGCACGGAACCGGCAGTAAGCGTGACCTAACCCACGGTGCCGGTGCATCGGGGGCGCACGGAGTCATTCCGTATCTCATCAGGTGAGATCGACGCGCCCTTCGAACCTGATCAAAGGTGTCCGGAATGCGGAAGTGGAAGTCTGCATAGTGCACTTGGGCTGCCCAAGTCAAGATCTGTCTTTTCTTCGGCAACTCCGGTCGAATGTCGTCACTTGAGACGCGTGTCGCGCGCGGAACCCCTCACATACGGTCCGTGTGACGCGGCCGCGGGGGAGGACATTCATCAAGTGACCACCAACAGAGGGCGGATCAGAGCCGCCGCCGTAGTCGTGGCCATGGCCGCGACCGCCGCGACGGCGTCGGCGTTCGCCACCGCTCAGGCCGACGACAAGTCGGCCGGCTCGGCAGGCATCGAGCGTCGTGACCCGGCGCCGGCCAAAGACCATGTCGAGCACGATCTCGAAGGCCCGTTCAGCGAGCAGCAGGACGCCGAGCGCCAGGCTGCGCTCGAACAGGTCATATCCGGGGACGCCACGGTGCAGCGCCGCGGCGGCTCCAAGGTCGTGAAGCTCGACGACAAGAAGTACGTCGAGCTCGGCCGGGAGAAGACCGACAAGATCTTCACGATCCTGGTGGAGTTCGGCGACAAGGTCGACAACACCACGATGTTCGACCCGGACGGCGACGGACCGAAGCCGCCCGTGAAGAAGTACGGGGGCGAGGCCGGACCGGCGCACAACCGGATAGCCGAGCCGGACCGTGCGCAGGACAACTCCACGGCCTGGCAGAAGGATTACAACCAGAAGCACTTCCAGGACCTGTATTTCGGTACGGGCAAGGGCAAGGACTCGCTCAAGACCTACTACGAGAAGACCTCGTCCGGCCGTTACTCGGTCGACGGCGAGGTCTCCGACTGGGTCAAGGTCGACTACAACGAGGCCCGTTACGGCTCCAACTACTGCGGCAGCAGCAACTGCTCCAACGTGTGGGACGCCGTCCGCGACGGCGTGACCGCCTGGACCGAGGCCCAGAAGGCCGCCGGCAAGAGCGACGCCGAGATCAAGGCGCAGCTCGCCAAGTACGACCTCTGGGACCGCTACGACTTCGACTCGGACGGCAACTTCAACGAGTCGGACGGCTACATCGACCACTTCCAGATCGTCCACGCGGGCGAGGACGAGTCGGCGGGCGGCGGCACGGAGGGCGAGAACGCGCTCTGGGCGCACCGCTGGTACGCGTACGGCACGGACGCCGGCAAGACCGGCCCCGCGAACAACCCGGCCGGCGGCGCCCAGATCGGCAAGACCGGCATCTGGGTCGGCGACTACACGATGCAGCCCGAGAACGGCGGCCTCGGCGTCTTCGCCCACGAGTACGGCCACGACCTGGGCCTGCCCGACCTGTACGACACCAGCGGCAAGGGCGACAACAACGTCGGCTTCTGGTCACTGATGTCGGCCGGTTCCTGGCTCGGCAAGGCCAAGAACGAAATCGGCGACCTGCCGGGCGACATGACGGCCTGGGACAAGCTCCAGCTGGGCTGGCTCGACTACGACAAGGCCAAGGCCGCGAAGAAGTCGACGCACAAGCTGGGCGTTTCGGCGTACAACACCAGGAACCCGCAGGCGCTCGTCGTCGAGCTGCCGAAGAAGCCCGTCACCACGACTGTCGTGAAGCCCGCCGAGGGCTCCAAGCAGTGGTGGAGCGACATGGGTGACGACCTCAAGAACACCCTGACGCGGTCCGTCGACCTCACCGGCAAGGCCAAGGCCGGCCTGTCGCTGCAGGGCTGGTGGGACATCGAGGCCGAGTACGACTGGCTGTACGCCGAGGTCTCGACCGACGCGGGCAAGACATGGGACGCCGTCGACGGCACCGCGGACGGCAAGGCGCTGCCGCGCGACGCCGCCGACAAGCCCGGCCTGACCGGTGAGGGCGGCGCGTACAAGAAGCTGGCGTTCCCGCTGGACGCGTACGCGGGCAAGAAGATCGACCTCCGCTTCCGCTACCAGACCGACGGCGGCGCGGGCGGCAAGGGCTTCGCGGCCGACGCCATCACGGTGACCGCGGACGGCGCCCCGCTGTTCACGGACAACGCCGAGGGCGACGACAACGGCTGGACCGCCAAGGGCTTCTCGCGCATCGGTGAGTCCTTCACCAAGGCGTACGAGCAGTACTACCTGGCCGAGAACCGCCAGTACGTGTCGTACGACAAGACCCTCAAGGCCGGCCCGTACAACTTCGGCTTCGCCACGACCCGTCCCAGCTGGGTCGAGCACTACCCGTACCAGAACGGCCTGCTGGTCTGGCTCTGGGACACCTCCCAGAAGGACAACAACACCAGCCAGCACCACGGCAAGGGCCTGATCCTGCCGGTCGACGCGCACGCCAAGCCGCTGAAGTGGGCGGACGGCAAGTTGATGCGGAACAAGATCCAGACCTTCGACTCGACCTTCAGCAAGTACCGGACGGACGCGTTCACGCTGCACAACGCGGACGTGCCGCTGGACCTGAAGTCGCAGAAGGGCGTCCCGGTCTTCGACGACCGTAAGGGGACGTACTGGTACAAGGAGAACCCGACCGCGGGTGTGGAGGTCCCTGACACCAACACCAAGATCTCGATCGTCAGCGAGCCGAAGAGTGGCTCGACGATGACGGTGAAGGTCGGCCCCTCCGCGAAGTACTGAGTTTTCTGGGGGACGCCCCCAGGCCCCCTGTATAACCGCAGGTCAAAACATGATCGGCCGTCGCCCTCTAGCGGGCGGCGGCCGTTCACGTTTAGATGCTCTTGCCCAGCTCTTATTGACACGACGTCTTACGGGGGATTGACAGGCATGTCCGGTGGTTATGTACGGCTCCCTGGCGGCAGTGTGGTCGTCGCTCTGACCCTGCCCAGCCCAGGGGGCGACGACGGCAAGGTCCGCGTCCTGGTCCACTCCGCGAACCGAGCCCGCGCCCTGACCAGGCTGCGGAATCTCGGACTGCGCGCCGTCTACCTGCGGGGCAACGCCCATCCCCCGACGCTGGACGAGATCACGGCGGTCCTGCACCATCCGGACGGCCTGCTGTGGCGCGCGGCGCCGCAGACGACCTCGGAGCTGTGGCACCCGATACGGGCGCTGCTCAGACCCGTACGCCCGGCGTGAGCACCGGCACGCCCGGCGTAGACGACGCGTAGGCCGGGGCGTGAGAACGGGTAGGCCGGGCGTGCGGACAGGCACGCCCGGCGTGAGGCGCCCGCGCCGGGCGTGACGTACGCCTAGACCACCGGCTTGCCCGACAGCTCCACGCCCGCCTCGCGCATCTCCTCCAGCGCCGCAGCCGTCGTCTCCTGCGAGACTCCGGCCGTCAGGTCGAGCAGCACATGCGTGGCGAAGCCCTCCCGCGCCGCGTCCAGCGCGGTCGCGCGCACGCAGTGGTCCGTCGCGATGCCGACCACGTCGACCTCGGTGACGCCACGCTCGCGCAGCCAGTCGGCGAGCCGGACGCCGTTCTCGTCGGTGCCCTCGAAGCCGCTGTACGCCGCGGCGTACGCGCCCTTGTCGAAGACGGCGGCGATGGCGCCCGAGGCGACGGCCGGCGCGAAGTTCGGGTGGAAGCCCACGCCCTCCGTACCGGCGACGCAATGCACGGGCCAGGAGTGGACGTAGTCCGGGCTGGCCGAGAAGTGGTCGCCCGGGTCGACATGGTGGTCGCGGGTGGCGACGACATGGCGGTAGCCGGCCGGGGCCTCGCCGATCAGGTCGGTCACGGCGGCGGCGACATCGGCACCGCCCGCCACCGCGAGGCTGCCGCCCTCACAGAAGTCGTTCTGAACGTCGACGACGATCAAGGCGCGGTGCATGGCGGGGGCCCTTCGGTGGGGGAGTGGCGGGGACGGGGTCGAGAGTGTTGAGGGTAGAGACTCCAACGGCCTTGTGGGAGGGGGCGATTGACTGATAGGGGGTCGGCCGGCCCCCTCATACGTACTCTGTCGGGATCACCGGCTCTCCCTTCGACAGCTGCACCGCGGACATGGGCAGCCCGCCGCGCGCGGCGATGTGCCGGTCGCGCACCTCGTCCAGCGGCTCCCTGGCGACCACCTCGCCGCCCTTTATCAGCTCGACGAGCAGCTGCCGGTCGGCCAGCTCCGCCGGGACCGGCCCGGTGCCGACGACCTCCGCCTCCGCGACGCCGTACGCGTCCGTCCTGCGCGCGGCCCACTTGCGGCCGCCCAGCGAGAACTTGCCGCCCAGGGACTTCTTCGCGACCGACTGGAGCGGCGCCTTGGGGTCCCCCGAGCGGGCCCTGGCGACCAACTTGTAGACCATGGAGCAGGTGGGGTGCCCGCTGCCGGTGACCAGCTGAGTGCCCACGCCGTACGCGTCCACCGGAGCCGCCGCCAGCGAAGCGATCGCGTACTCGTCGAGGTCGCTCGTCACCACGATCCTGGTCCCGGTGGCGCCGAGTTCGTCCAGCTGCTGCCGCACCCGGTGCGCGACCAGCAGCAGGTCCCCGGAGTCGATACGGACCGCGCCGAGCTCGGTCCCCGCCACCTCGACGGCCGTACGGACCGCCGCCGCCACGTCGTACGTGTCGACCAGCAGCGTCGTACCGCTGCCGAGCGAGGCGACCTGTGCCTGGAAGGCGTCGCGCTCCTTGTCGTGCAGCAGGGTGAAGGCGTGGGCGCTGGTGCCGACGGTGGGGATGCCGTACCGGAAACCGGCCGCCAGGTCCGAGGTCGAGGTGAACCCGCCGACATACGCGGCGCGCGCCGATGCGACGGCGGACAGCTCGTGCGTACGCCGGGCGCCCATTTCGATGAGCGGGCGCTCGCCCGCCGCGGCGGCCATCCGGGACGCGGCGGCGGCGATGGCCGAGTCGTGGTTGAGGATCGAAAGGATCACGGTCTCCAGCAGCACGCACTCGGCGAAGGTGCCCTCGACCCGCAGGATCGGGGAGCCCGGGAAGTAGACCTCGCCCTCCGGATAGCCCCAGATGTCGCCCGTGAAGCGGTACGAGGCGAGCCATTCCAGGGTCGGTTCGTCGACGATGCCCTGCTCGCGCAGGAAGCCCAGCACCCCCGCGTCGAACCGGAAGTTCTCCACGGCGTCCAGCACCCGCCCCGTGCCCGCCACGACGCCGTAACGGCGCCCGTCCGGCAGCCTACGGGTGAAGACCTCGAAGACCGAGCGCCGGTCGGCGGTGCCCGCCTTGAGCGCGGCCTGCAGCATCGTGAACTCGTACTGGTCGGTGAAGAGCGCTGTCGACGGCACATCCACCGGCAGCCCAAGGTCCGCAGTGTTCATACGGGGATGCTACCCCCAATCTCGTCAGAGTGACGATTTCTCCCGGGTCGTTTGTGCGATGGCCCCTGCGGAGTGGCAGCATGGGACGGGTGAGTGTCGCCCCCGTAGAGATCGAACGCCCAGAGTCGGCCGAGGAAACCTTCGCCGTCCCCGAACCCGACGTTCCTTGGGTGACCCTGGTCCACAACGACCCCGTCAATCTCATGAGCTACGTCGAGTACGTTTTCCAGTCCTACTTCGGTTACCCCAAGGACAAGGCCCACAAGCTGATGCTCGACGTCCATCACAAGGGCCGCGCCGTCGTCTCCAGCGGCAGCCGCGAGGAGATGGAGCGCGACGTGCAGGCGATGCACGGATACGGGCTCTGGGCGACCCTCACGCAGGACCGCGGCTGATGGCCGGGTACGCCGGGTACTTCGAAGAGGTCCCGGGCGGTGGCGTGGCCGTCGCCCTCGACGAGGTCGAGATCTCGATCCTGCGCAGTCTGGCCGTACAGCTCCTTGAGCTGGTCGGCCCGGGCGACCAGCCCGCCGAGGGCGAGGACCCGCTCGCCGCGCTGTTCGCGGAGGGCCCGAGCGAGGCGCCCTCCGACCCGGCGCTGGCCCGTCTCTTTCCCGACGCCTACGGCGACCCGCACGCGGATCCGGCGGAATCCGGGGTGTCCGAGGACGAGATGCGCGCCCGTTCGGCCGAATTCAGGCGTTTTACGGAGAACGATCTGCGGGCCCGCAAGCGCGAGAACGCCCTCGCGGTCGTGCGCAGCCTGGACTCGATGGCCGCGTCCGGCGAGGAGGTCGGCGTACTGAAGCTGCCGGCCGACGACTGCCCGCGCTGGCTCGGCACGCTCAACGATCTGCGGCTGACCATCGGCACCCGCCTGGAGGTCACCGAAGAGGACGAGAGCGGTGAGCTCTACCGGCTGCCGGACTCCGATCCGCGCAAGCCGATGGTGATGGCGTATCTGTGGCTCGGTGCGCTTCAGGAGAGCCTCGTCGAAACGCTTATGCCCTGACCTGTCGGGACATATCGAGCGCGATGTTCGCTCAACGGACGCTCAAATCCGGATAACGATCGCATTACCGCCGCCTGATCATTTGCCGCCCCAGGGGTTTTTCGTCCGCTTTTTCCCGTGGTGTGCGCCACAGGGGGCGCTGTGGATCTGTGGGGATCAATAGTGCAGCCGTGATAAATCTTCTCGACCGCCCGGTGGACGCCACCCCTGTCCGCCGGGTGCGCTGTGACCGGCCGACCGCCGGAAGCACTCCATCCACATCCGGGGGACTCCCCCAAAGGATCGTCACAGTCGATCCGAGCCCCCACGGCCGGATCGTCATGGAGAAAGGCGCGACCATGACCTCCTCTGCACAGGTCGACACGCACAAAAAGGACAACGAAGCCCCCGGCGGCCCGCCTGAAGAAGGCGGCGGCGAGGGTTATCAGCGCGGACTCGGCGCCCGCCAGATCCAGATGATCGCGATCGGCGGCGCCATCGGCACCGGCCTCTTCCTCGGTGCGGGCAAGGGCATCTCCATCGCGGGCCCCAGCCTGATCCTGGCGTACGCCCTGGCCGGCCTGGTCATCTTCTTCATCATGCGGGCGCTCGGCGAGCTCCTCATGTACCGCCCGGTCTCCGGCTCCTTCTCGGAGTACGCCCGCGAGTTCGTCGGCCCCTTCGCGGGCTTCGTGACCGGCTGGACGTACTGGCTCTTCTGGGTCGTCACCGGCATCACCGAGGTCACCGCGGCCTCGGAGTACATGCAGTACTGGACCAAGGGCACGGACGGCTGGACCGACCAGCCGCAGTGGGTCTTCGCCCTGATCTTCACGGTCCTCCTCTTCTGCGTGAACCTGATCTCCGTGAAGCTCTTCGGCGAGCTGGAGTTCTGGTTCTCGATGATCAAGGTGACCGCGATCGTCGGCATGATCCTGATCTGCGCCGGCATCCTCACCATCGGCTTCTCCGACGCCGGCGACACCGCATCGGTGACCATGCTCTGGGACCAGGGCGGCTTCTTCCCCAACGGCATCGGCCAGAGCCTGATGACCCTCCAGCTGGTCATGTTCGCCTTCCTCGCCGTCGAGCTGGTCGGCGTCACCGCGGGCGAGGCCAAGGACCCGAAGACCGTCCTGCCCAAGGCCATCAACACCGTCCCGTGGCGCATCGCCGTCTTCTACGTCGGCGCGCTGATCATGATCCTGTCGGTCGTCCCGTGGACCCACTTCCAGCCGGGCGTCTCGCCGTTCGTGGCGGCCTTCGAGAAGATGGGCCTCGGCGTCGGCGCGGCCATCGTCAACTTCGTGGTTCTCACCGCCGCGCTGTCCTCCTGCAACTCGGGCATGTACTCCACCGGCCGCATGCTGCGCGACCTCGCGCTCAACGGCCAGGGCCCGAAGTTCTTCACCAAGCTGACCAAGAACGGCCTGCCCCTCGCGGGCACGTCCTTCTCCGCCGCCCTGATGCTGGTCGGCGTGTGGATCAACTACCAGTGGCCGGGCGAGGCGTTCAACTACGTCGTCTCCTTCGCGACCATCTCCGGCATGTGGGCCTGGATCATGATCCTGGTCAGCCAGATCCGCTACCGCGCCAAGGCCGACCGTGGCGAGCTGCCGCAGTCCGCCTTCAAGGCCCCCGGAGCGCCGTACACCAGCTGGTTCGCCCTGCTCTTCATCGGCATGGTCGTCGTGATGATGGGCATCGACAAGGACGCGCGGATCTCGCTGTACTGCGCGCCGCTGTGGGCGCTGCTGCTCGGCGTCTCGTGGCTGGTGCTGAAGAAGCGGAACGCGAGCGTCTCCGCAAAGGCCTGAGCCTGACCGCTGTCCAGTATTCGGTCCCGCCCGTACCAACCTTCGGTACGGGCGGGACCCTTTGCTTATCCTGGGGCCCATGTTGACCCTTTCCCAGGCCCTGTACGACCAGATCGTCGCGCACGCACGCGCCGACCACCCCGACGAGGCCTGCGGGGTGGTCGCGGGCCCGGCGGGCACCGACCGGCCCGAGCGGTTCATCCCGATGCTCAACGCCGCCCGCTCGCCCACGTTCTACGAGTTCGACTCGTCCGACCTGCTCAAGCTCTACCGCGACATGGACGACCGGGACGAAGAGCCCGTGATCATCTACCACTCGCACACGGCGACCGAGGCCTACCCGTCCCGTACGGACATCAGCTACGCCAACGAGCCCGGCGCCCACTATGTCCTGGTCTCCACGGCAGACACCGACGACGCCGGCCCGTTCCAGTTCCGTTCGTTCCGCATTGTGAGCGGCGTGATCACTGAGGAAGACGTCAAGGTCGTACAGGGATAGTCAACTGCTCGTCGCTCCTGCGTACCGTCTACGGGGTATCGGCCGAGGTCAGCACGCATCCAACGGCCGGCACCCCGACCGTCTTCCACCTCCCGTGTCCATATAATGAACGTTTTTCGGTCACTATGTGAGATCACATACCCGGAAGCGGGTCGGGAATCTATACGATGACCGAATGGTTCCCCACGACGTGATTGAGACGACGCCGAGCACAGTGCTGCTTGTCGCGCGCCTGCACGTCGACCTGTGCCGGCTCGCCAGCGCGATCTGTACGCCCTGAGCCGCGGGCCCACCCCAGCACACGGCCGCACGCACCACGCAGCACCATGTAGTAGTACGCACCACATGCACGCCCCTGCGCGGGGGACGAACTGCCGCGCCCTTCACGCACGCCGCCCTCCTGACAGGAGTCGAAAGCCATGGCCATCGAGGTCCGCATCCCGACCATCCTCCGCACCTACACCGACGGCGCCAAGGCCGTCGAGGGCAACGGCGACACGCTCGCCGACCTCTTCAACGACCTGGAAGCGCGCCACCACGGCATCCAGGAGCGCATCGTCGACGGCGACCAGCTGCGCCGCTTCGTGAACGTCTACCTCAACGACGAGGACGTCCGCTTCCTGGACGGCATCTCCACGAAGCTCGCCGACGGCGACAGCGTCACGATCCTCCCGGCCGTCGCCGGCGGCATGGTCTGATGCGGTACGACTCCCCGCTGGCGGCGGTCGGGAACACCCCGCTCGTCCGCCTCCCGCGGCTGTCCCCCTCGGGCGAGGTCCGCATCTGGGCCAAGCTGGAGGACCGCAACCCCACCGGCTCGATCAAGGACCGCCCCGCGCTCCACATGGTCGAACAGGCGGAGAAGGACGGCCGCTTGACGCCCGGCTGCACCATCCTGGAGCCGACCAGCGGCAACACCGGCATCTCGCTCGCGATGGCGGCCCGCCTCAAGGGCTACCGCATCGTGTGCGTCATGCCGGAGAACACCTCCCAGGAGCGCCGCGACCTGCTCACCATGTGGGGCGCGGAGATCATCTCGTCCCCGGCGGCGGGCGGCTCCAACACGGCGGTACGGGTGGCCAAGGAACTCTCGGCCGAGAACCCGTCCTGGGTGATGCTCTACCAGTACGGCAACCCGGACAATGCGGGCGCCCACTACGCCACCACGGGCCCCGAGATCCTCGCCGACCTCCCCTCCATCACGCACTTCGTGGCGGGCCTGGGCACCACCGGCACACTCATGGGCGTGGGCCGCTACCTGCGCGAAAACGTCCCCGACGTCAAGATCGTCGCCGCCGAGCCGCGCTACGACGACCTGGTCTACGGCCTGCGCAACCTCGACGAGGGTTTCGTCCCCGAGCTGTACGACGCGTCGGTCCTGACCACGCGCTTCTCGGTCGGCTCTGCCGACGCGGTGACCCGCACCCGCGAACTCCTCCAGCAGGAGGGCATCTTCGCGGGCGTCTCGACGGGCGCGGCGCTGCACGCGGCGATCGGGGTGGGCCGGAAGGCGGTCAAGGCGGGGGAGACGGCCGACATCGTGTTCGTGGTGGCGGACGGCGGCTGGAAGTACCTGTCGACGGGCGTCTACACGGCGGAGACGACCGAGGCGGCCATCGAAACCCTGCAGGGCCAGCTCTGGGCGTAGGCGGCATGCGGACGCGCCTGCGGCGGGCTTTCCCCGACCCTTCCCCAAGCTCTCAACTTCGTTCGAGCAGGGGAGACCCCATTCTTCCCGAACTGGGGCAAGCCCCAGTTCGGGACGCCCTTGGGGGTCCCCCGGACGAAGTCTGGGGGAGTGCCCTCAAACGCCGGACGGGCTGGATTTTGCTGCGCCCGGCTGGATGTTGTTTGCTTGCCGCAACTCTCAGCCCCTCCAGCGTTTGAGGAGCGGGGCCCGGGGCAGCGCCCCGGTTCGGGAAGGGGCGGGGTGGGGAAAAGGCCCCGCGCAGCAGCCAGCCAGTCCGCCCACCCACCGCTGCCCACCCCGGCGCTGCCCACTCCCGCCAGGCCACGCCTAACCGCGGGCAAGGTGGCGAACCCCGTCCCAAACCTCGGGATCCGCCACCCCCACCCGGCGGCGGAACTCCCACACCTCCACCTCCCGCAGCTCATCCGTCTCCAGGAAGCTCGGCCGCCCCCGCGCATCCCCCACCGCCCCCGCCGGCAGCACGATCACGCCCGGCCGTTCTTCGCGGTGCTTGGTGGTGATCTTCGCGATGAGCGCACTGTCACCCCGTACGGAAAGGACCAGGCAGGGCCGGTCCTTCGACCCCGGCCCGTCCTCGTACGGCACATCCGCCCACCAGATCTCACCCGCCCGCGGCACCCGCTCCGGCGGCTTGCGACGCTGCCCCCGCGGCCCTTGCGGCGCCCTCTGCGCCGCCGTCCGCACCCTCGGCCGCCCCGGCGCACCCGGCGGACGCGTGCGCCCCCCGGGCCGCCGCCCCCGCCTGCGCCCGTCGACAACCGCCGCGACCAGCGCGATCATCACGACGCCGACCAGCGCCGACCACCAAGACGTATCCATGCGCCCGACCGTACCGGCGCTCCGCGCTCCTCGCGCGCTCCGCCCGAACCGGTGACAGAGCCGGTGACTTCCCCCACAACGACGGGCCATCGAGGAGCGACCAGGTCTTTCGCGCCTTACGCTCGACGAACCCGCACGAACCCTCCCCGTCCCTGCCACGGAGGTTCACGCTCCATGAAGCTCACCGTCGTCGGCTGCTCAGGGTCGTTCCCGTCCGCGGAATCGGCCTGTTCGAGCTACCTCGTAGAGGCCGACGGCTTCCGGCTGCTCCTCGACATGGGCAATGGCGCCCTGGGCGAGCTGCAGCGCCACGTCGGTCTCTACGACCTCGACGCCGTCTTCCTCAGCCACCTCCACGCGGATCACTGCATCGACATGTGCGGCTACTTCGTGGCGCGCTACTACCGCCACGACGGCGGCCGCCCCCCGGCGATCCCCGTGTACGGCCCGGAGGGCACCGAGCAGCGCCTCACCACGGCGTACGCCGACACCCCCACCGAGAAGTCGATGAGCGAGGTGTTCGACTTCCACACCCTCAAGCCGGGCACGTTCGAGATCGGCCCGTTCTCGGTACGTACGGAGAAGGTGGCCCACCCGGTCGAGACGTACGGCATCCGCATCCAGCACGGCGGCCGGACGCTCACGTACTCCGGCGACACGGGGGCCTGCGGCGCCCTGGACGAACTGGCGGAAGGCGTCGACCTGTTGCTGTGCGAGGCGTCGTTCACGTACGGCAAGGAGGACATCCCGGACCTCCACCTCAACGGCCGCGAGGCGGGTGAGCTGGCCGCGCGCGCGGGAGCGTCCCGGCTGGTCCTCACGCACATCCCGCCGTGGACGGACGCGCAGGTCAACCTGGCCGATGCGCGCGCGGTGTACGACGGACCGGCGGAACTGGCTGTCGCGGGCGCCGAGTACGAGATCTGAGCAGCCTGAGCAGCCTGAGCAGGACGAAGAGGGGCCCCCGGACCGACAGCGGTCCGGGGGCCCTCTCGTTGGTACGACCTGTGGCTTACTTCGCCTCGGCCTTCTGCAGCTCGGCGAGCTCGTCGTCGGACTCGCGGCCCGGCGTCGGAAGGTTGAACTTGGTGATCGCGAAGCGGAAGACCACGTAGTAGAGCGCCGCGAAGCAGAGACCGACCAGGGCCAGGCCCCACGGGTTGGACGCGATGCCCAGGTTGAGCAGGAAGTCCACCGCGCCGGCCGAGAAGCCGAAGCCGTCCTTCATGCCGAGCGCCCAGGTCAGCGCCATCGAGACACCGGTCAGCACTGCGTGGACGGCGTACAGCACCGGGGCGATGAACATGAAGGTGAACTCGATCGGCTCGGTCACACCCGTCACGAACGAGGTGAGGGCGAGCGAGAACATCATGCCGCCGATAACCTTGCGGCGCTCGGGACGGGCACAGTGCACGATCGCGAGGCAGGCCGCCGGGAGGGCGAACATCATGATCGGGAAGAAGCCGGTCATGAACTGTCCGGCGCTCGGGTCGCCCTGCAGGAAGCGGGCGATGTCGCCGCTCTTGCCCTCGTACGTACCGGCCTGGAACCAGGGGAAGGAGTTCAGCAGGTGGTGCATGCCGATCGGGATCAGCGCACGGTTGGCGACACCGAAGATGCCCGCGCCCACGGCGCCGGAGCCGACCAGCCACTCACCGAAGTTGTGCAGACCAGCGCCGAGGACCGGCCAGATCAAGCCGAAGATGATGCCGACGAAGAGGCCCGCGAAGGCGGAGAGGATCGGGACGAGACGGCGGCCGCCGAAGAAGCCCGCCCAGTCGGGCAGCTTGGTCCGGTAGAACTTCTGGTACAGGAGGGCGACGACGATGCCCATGACCACGCCACCGAGGACACCTGCGTTGACCGGCGCCTCGTTCATGACGATCTTGCCGTCGACGACAGCGGCGACCTTCGGCAGGTTGGGGTCGGTGAAGGTGGCGAGGACGTTCTTGAAGACCAGGTAACCGGCGACGGCCGCGAGAGCGGTCGAGCCGTCCGACTTCTTCGCGAAGCCGATCGCGATGCCGACGGCGAACAGGAGAGCCATGTTGTCGAGCAGCGCACCGCCGCCCGCCGCCATGTAGCCTGCGATCTTGGTGATGAAGGTCGGGAAGGACTCCCGGCCCAGCATGTCGGGCTGGCCGAAACGAACCAGCAGCGCGGCGGCCGGCAGCACGGCGACCGGCAGCATGAGGCTGCGGCCGATGCGCTGCATGACAGCCATCGCGCCTGCGCCCTTCTTCTTGGCAGCCGCGGGGGCGGCGCTGTCCGTGGACATCAATTCCTCCAGGGGGCAAAGGCGCCGCCAGGGGGAAATGGGGGACGGCGGCATCTCCGGGAAACGCAGCGCATTCGCCACGTGGTCTACACCACTCAGTGGTGTAGACCAGTTTTAGCACGGTGAAGGACAGATAAGGAACCCCCGATTCCATGCTCCTGGCCTATGCCTTCGTGATATCCCGCTCGATCTCCTCCCCCAATTCGTCCGGCTCCCGCCCCGGAGTCGGCAGATTGAACTTGGTGATCGCGAACCGGAAGATCACGTAATAGATGATCGCGAAGCCCAGGCCGATCGGAATGATCAGCCATGGTCTGGTCGCCAGGCTCCAGTTGATGACGTAGTCGATCAGTCCGGCCGAGAAGCTGAATCCGTCCTTCACGCCGAGTGCCCAGGTCACGGCCATCGAGACACCCGTGAGCACGGCGTGGATCGCGTACAGCACAGGGGCGATGAACAGGAACGAATACTCGATCGGCTCGGTGATGCCGGTGACGAACGACGTCAGGGCGACCGACAGCATCAGGCCGCCGACCTGCTTGCGCCGCCGTGGCTTGGCGCAGTGTGTGATCGCCAGGGCAGCCGCCGGGAGGGCGAACATCATGATCGGGAAGAAGCCGGTCGTGGACCAGCCCGCGGTCGGGTCGCCCGCCAGGAACATGTTGATGTCACCGTGCACCACCGTGCCGTCCGGCTTGGCGTACGTACCGAACTGGAACCAGATGGGCACGTTGAGGAACTGGTGCAGGCCGACGACCAGAAGTGCGCGGTTCGCGACGCCGAAGATGCCCGAGCCCCACGCGCCGAGCCCCACCAGCCAGTCGCTGAAGTCCTCCAGGGCGTCACCGATCGGCGGCCAGATCCACAGGCAGAGCGCGGCGAAGGCGATCGCGACGAACGACATGATGATCGGCACGAGCCGGCGCCCGTTGAAGAAGCCGAGCCAGTCGACCAGCTTCACGCGGTGGTAGCGCTGCCAGAACCAGGCGGCGAGCAGGCCCACGACGATGCCGCCGAAGACCCCCGGGTTCTGGTACGTGAACGCGACTACCGCGCCGTCGGCCGTCTGGCAGCCGGTCGGGACCGCCTTGGCGCCGCCCTCGCAGTCCTTGGGGAACTGACGCAGCACGTTGTAGTAGACGAGGAAGCCCGCCACCGCGGCCAGCGCCGTCGAGCCGTCCGACTTCTTCGCCATGCCGATCGCGACACCGACGCAGAACAGCAGGGGCAGACCAAGGCTTCCGTCGAGCAGCGCACCACCGGCACCGGCCATCACCTTCGCGACGTCGTTCCAGCCGAGACCGTCCTCACCGAACACATCGGGCTGACCGAGGCGGTTGAGGATGCCGGCCGCCGGAAGTACGGCGATGGGGAGCTGGAGGCTGCGCCCCATCTTCTGAAGCCCCTGGAAAAGCCCGCTCCACCAGCTCTTCTTCGGTGCGGCCGCGCCCGCAGCCTCGCTGGTCGAACTCATCGGGGTCCTCCCGGAGCTAGCGAGGTCTGGCGGGCATTGCATACTGGTGTAGACCAGTTGCGGTACGGTCCGGAGCTCGGCCGGAAGACGGGGCACCGGTGATCGCCATCATTCGGTACAGGGCAGTTACTCGCCCGTGAAGTTGGGCCAACCGTGAGTTACCGTGGCAAAGCGGCCACGGGTGGGCCGGGACTTCGTGCTTTGGACAACAGGGAGAAAGACATGGCCAGCAAGGCTGAGAAGATCGTCGCCGGCCTCGGCGGTATCGAGAACATCGACGAGATCGAAGGCTGCATCACCCGCCTCCGCACCGAGGTCCTCGACCCGAGCAAGGTCGACGAGGCCGCACTGAAGGCCGCAGGCGCCCACGGCGTCGTCAAGATGGGCACCGCGATCCAGGTCGTCATCGGCACCGACGCCGACCCGATCGCCGCCGACATCGAAGACATGATGTGACCCACCCGGCCTGCCCCTGACTCAAGCCCGGTTCACGGCCTAGTCACCGCCGTCTCACCGCAAGGGGCCCGTTCCGGCCACCGGAACGGGCCCCTCACGCATGCACGGCCACCGGCTAGGCTCGGCACCATGTCTCGAATCGACGGCCGCACCCCCGATCAGCTCCGCCCGGTCACCATCGAACGCGGATGGAGCAAGCACGCCGAGGGCTCCGTCCTCATCGCCTTCGGCGACACCAAGGTCTTCTGCACCGCCTCCTTCTCCGAAGGCGTCCCGCGCTGGCGCAAGGGCAGCGGCGAAGGCTGGGTCACCTCCGAGTACTCGATGCTGCCCCGCTCCACCAACACCCGCGGCGACCGCGAATCCGTACGCGGCAAGATCGGCGGCCGCACGCACGAGATCTCGCGCCTCATCGGCCGGTCCCTCCGCGCGGTCATCGACTACAAGGCCCTCGGCGAGAACACGATCGTCCTGGACTGCGACGTCCTCCAGGCCGACGGCGGCACCCGCACCGCCGCGATCACCGGGGCATACGTTGCCCTGGCCGACGCGGTCGCGTGGGGCCAGGCCAAGAAGCTCATCAAGCCCGGCCGCAAGCCGCTCACCGGTACCGTCGCCGCCGTCAGCGTCGGCATCATCGACGGCGAACCGCTCCTCGACCTCTGCTACGAGGAGGACGTACGCGCCGAGACCGACATGAACGTCGTCTGCACCGGCGACGGCCGCTTCGTCGAAGTCCAGGGCACCGCCGAGGCCGAGCCGTTCGACCGCAAGGAACTGAACGCCCTCCTCGACCTCGCCACCGGCGGCTGCGCCGACCTCACCGCGCTCCAGACCGAGGCCCTCCAGGGCTGAGGCAGGGCCGAGCAACCGCGTACGCGCCCCACGCGTCGTAACGAATACGGGCGTACGGACAAAACCGTGCGCCCGTCCGCACTTCCACTTCCGGGAGGGACCGTTCCATGGCCTCGCGCCTCCGCACCGCACTCGCAATATCCGCCACCTTGCTCACGCTCACCGCAGCGTCCGGCTGCGGCGCTGTGGACAAGGCGCTGGACTGCGTCCAGACCGCCGACTCCATCGCGAACAGCGTCGACAAGCTGACGGAGGCCGTTTCCAGTGCGGCCGACGACCCGCTGAAGGCGGAAAAGGCCCTCGACGACATCGACAAGGAACTGAACGACCTCGGCGACAAGACCGACAACGCCGATCTCGACAAGGCCGTCGACGACCTCAACAAGGCCGTGGACAACGTCCGCAAGGCCATCGAGGACGGCGACAGCACCCCCGACGTGAGCCCGGTCACCGACGCGGCCAAGGAAATCGGCAACGTCTGCACGTCGTAAATACTGGTGGCATGACGCGCCTGATCCTCGCCACCCGCAACGCCGGGAAAATCACCGAGCTCCACGCGATCCTCGCCGACGCAGGTCTCACCCATGACCTCGTCGGCGCGGACGCGTACCCCGACATCCCCGACGTCAAGGAAACCGGCGTCACCTTCGCCGAAAACGCCCTGCTCAAGGCCCACGCCATGGCACAGGCCACCGGCCTCCCGGCCGTCGCCGACGACTCGGGCCTGTGCGTGGACGTCCTGAACGGCGCCCCCGGCATCTTCTCCGCCCGCTGGTCGGGCACCCACGGCGACGACGCCGCGAACCTCAACCTGCTGCTGGCCCAGCTCGCGGACATCGACGACGCCCACCGAGGCGCCCACTTCGCCTGCGCGGCAGCCCTGGCCCTCCCGGACGGCACGGAACGCGTAGTAGAGGGCCGCCTCATGGGAACCCTGCGCCACACCCCGTCGGGCACGGGCGGCTTCGGCTACGACCCGATCCTCCAGCCGGACGGCGAGACGCGCACATGCGCGGAGCTGTCGGCGTCCGAGAAGAACGCGATCAGCCACCGGGGCAAGGCGTTCCGTGCCTTGGTTCCGGTGGTCCGGGAACTGTTGGGCTGAGCCCAAGCACGTCGAAGGCCCCGTACGCATGTCGTACGGGGCCTTCGTGTTGGTGCGGCCGGTGGGATTCGAACCCACACGAGCTGTGCTCACCCGGACCTAAACCGGCGCGCGTCTGCCTTTCCGCCACGGCCGCGTGTCCTGCCTCATCGTAGCGGCCCGGCTGAGGGAACGGATTTTTTTGGAACTAGCCTTGCTGCCGACGGGCTCCTCCTCGGCACCAGGTGCTAGTGATCGCATGACAGTTGGGGCACAGCAGCCGCAGGTTCTGTCGGCGGTCATCACTCCAGTCGCCGTTGATGTGGTCGATCTCCAGCGTCATGGGGCGCCCGTGCCATTCGGGCGGCGTCCCGCAGCTGTCGCAGCAGTCCGGAACGCCGATCTCGCGAAGCGCACGACGCAAGATCTTGGTTGTCGTGCGTCGCTTCCCTTCGTGGTGCACGAGCACGTCCTCGGCGGCAAGAGCGGGAACGGTCCCTGGCTTCCCGCGCTGATGTGCCTGACCCAGGAAGTGCGAGGTGTCCAGTCCTGCTTCGCGAATCCACGTTTTGAGGGACTGCCTCCAGCCAAAGCTGTCGGGCCGGTCGAGGTGTCGCAGAGTCTCCGCCAGTGATGTCGACGCGGTAACCGCGTCCCGTAGGGAGTCCTCATCCGGCATCTCATGGCGCGTGTAGGGCCGCAGCTTGAAGTGGGAGACGTCGATCCCGTACGCGGAGAAGCGGCGCATCAGGTATTGCCTGAGTCGGGGATCCGGTGACCTGTCGTCGAAGCGCAGGATGACCTCGTCGATGTCCTTGCACTGCGCAGCAGCAACCATCAGGACCTCGCGCGTGTAGCGGATGACGCTGGTCATCGGCGGCCCTTGCCGCGACCGCGGTACGTGTCCGTCGTCGAGTGGCAGTTGGGACAGAGGAAGCGCAGGTTCTCTCGCTGGTTGTTGCGCCAGTTGCCGTCGATATGGTCGACCTCAAGGGGGAGTGGCTCACCCTGCCAGGTGGCCTCGATGCCGCACAGAGCGCAGTGCTCCTCGCGCCCCGCCTCCAGAAGTGCGCGCCGCAGCCGGGTGTTTTGGACCCTGGTGGCATTCGGGGACCTGTCCTCGCAGAGGATCTCCTCGGCGGATCGGCGTCGGCGGTTGTGTCGCGTCCGCTCCGTCCTCGAAGAAGGCGCGAAGTGCGAGGTGTCTATGCCGAACGCCTTCACCTTGCGGCTGATGTGGGTGTGATGCCCGCCCACGACCTCAAGCCCGAGGCGCCGTAGCACCTCGGACATGTTCTTCGAGAGAGCGACGACGTCCTCCAGGACCTCCTTCGTCCACTTCACTCCCTCACGCTCGAAGTGTGACGTGTCCAGCCCCAGCTTCCGCATGCGGTCGTGCAGATACCGCCGCGACGAACTCTTCGGGTCTACACCAAGTTTGGTCAGTGCCTCGGACAGCGTCCTCGAAGAGTTGGCCGCCTCCACGAGGCGTTCATGGGTGTATGGGCTTACCGGCATGGTTCCCCTCCGTATCCGGCCGCACGTTCGCAGCCTCGTACGGAGTAACGAACCGAATATCGGATGGTCACGTCCACAATGCGGAATGGCCCGCCCCGCTTGTCGTGGTGCGGGCCATTCCGGAAAGGGTCTCAGACGCCAAGGTCCTTGATGATCTTCGCTACGTGGCCCGTCGCCTTCACGTTGTAGAGCGCGCGCTCGATCCTGCCGTCCTCGTCGACGACGAACGTCGAGCGGATCACGCCCACCACCGTCTTGCCGTACAGCTTCTTCTCGCCGTACGCGCCGTACGCCGTGAGGACTTCCTTCTCCGGGTCGCCGACCAGGGTGACCTTGAGGTCCTCCTTGTCGCGGAACTTCGCGAGCTTCTCCGGCTTGTCGGGCGAGACGCCGATGACGTCGTATCCCGCCCCGGCCAGCAGGTCCAGGTTGTCGGTGAAGTCGCAGGCCTGCTTGGTGCAGCCGGGGGTCAGGGCGGCAGGGTAGAAGTAGACGATGACCTTGCGGCCCTTGTGGGCGGCGAGGGAGATCTCGTTGCCGTCCGCGTCGGGCAGGGTGAAGGCGGGGGCGGGGTCGCCGGGCTGGAGTCGCTCGCTCATCAAGGTCTCCTCGTGCGGTGCGCGATGGGTGCGGGATATGGGAACGAAATTAGGATTACGCCCTTGAGCGTAATGGGGGTGCCGTGGGGTGTGTGACGGCCCGAGCTGACAGACTGTCGACGAAGAACTACCGGATTCGGCCCACGACCACGGAGGCAGCGCAGTGTCGGATGCCAGGACCCCTGCGCAGATCGAGGCGGACATCAAGAGCCGGCGCGACCAGCTGGCCGTCACGCTCGACGAGATCGGTGTGCGGCTGCACCCGAAGACGATCGTCGGTGACGCGAAGGCGAAAGTCGCCTCGACCGTCGACCGGACCGCGGGCCGTGCCCTGGTCGCGGCGAACCGGGCCGTGTCCGACGTCAAGGCGCAGTTCGTGTCCGAGGACGGGGCCCCGCGTCTTGAGCGGCTCGTACCGGTGGCACTGGTGGCCGTGGGGATCGTGGGACTGTGCGCGCTGTCGGCACGCCGCAGGCGGGGCTGACCCAGCGGCGTACGACGGGCCACGGCGTACGACGAGCCCGTGGGCAGGTAGGTTCGGGGCGTGAGCGAGAACCCCACACACGACAAGCTGCCCATCCGCATGCTGCACGACCGGGTCCTGGTCAGGTCCGACACCCCCGAGGGCGAGCGGCGCTCGGGCGGCGGCATTCTGATTCCGGCGACCGCGGCGGTCGGCAAGCGGCTGGCCTGGGCCGAAGTGGTCGCGGTCGGCCAGAACGTACGGACCGTGGTGCCGGGCGACCGGGTGCTGTACGACCCGGAGGACCGGGCGGAGGTCGAGGTGCGCGGCATCGCGTACGTGCTGATGCGCGAGCGCGATTTGCATGCGGTGGCTTCCGAGCGGGTCTCTGAGGACTCCACGGGCCTGTATCTGTAGCGGTACGGGATCTGTAGCGGTGCGGGCGGTAAGGGCCGGTGACCAGAGTCACCGGCCCTTACGTCTGCGCCTTGCTATCTTGGAAGCACCCCGACGAGACGCGCCGTACCGGGTGAAATCGCAAAGACGACGCTCCCCGTTGATTCCGCGTTTCGCTTCGGAGGTGCCGTCCGTCATGGCTTGGGTTCTGCTTGTCGTCGCTGGTCTGCTTGAGGTGGGCTGGTCGATCGGGATGAAGTACACCGACGGTTTTACGAGGCTCTGGCCCAGTGTTTTCACGGGTGCGGGGATCGTTGCGAGCATGCTGCTGCTGTCGCACGCGGCCAAGACGCTGCCGATCGGTACGGCGTACGGCGTGTGGGTCGGTATCGGTGCGGCGGGCGCGGCTGTGCTGGGCATGGTGGTGCTCGGTGAGCCGGCCACTGCGGCCCGGATCTTCTTCGTCTGTTTGCTGCTGGTGGCGGTGGTGGGGCTGAAGGCGACGTCCGGGCATTAAGGGCGTGTCCGGCGGATCATGCCTGGGCCGCGGGGCTTGGCACGCACATCTGCGGCGTTGTCGTCGGTCGGCGATGCTCCGCGTCGCCTCCCTCCTCCGCCTTGCAGCTGCACGCACCAGGCCCCGCTCACCAGCACAGAGAACGTGCCGCACCCTGAAGCCGGCCTGATCCGCCGGACACGCCCTGGCGGGCGCTCAGACTGCCGTCACTCGCGGCCCCGTCCGCCCCCGAGCAGCCCGTCCGTGGGCGACGACCCCGTCGTGCCGCCCCAGTCCGTCTCTTCGCCCTCGGTGTCACCCGTACCGCCCGTGTCGGTGGTCACCCCGCCGGTGTCCGTCGTACCTCCGGAGTCCGTCGTGCCGCCGGTGTCGGTGGTCATGCCTCCGGTGTCCGTCATGCCTCCGGTTTCTGCCGTGCCGCCGGTGCCGGTCGTCGCCCCGCCCGTGTCGGTCATGCCGCCCACCGCCCCGTCGTCCGGGCTGCTCGGCGACTCGCTCGTTGCCGGCGGGGTCTCCTCCGGTTCCCCCGTGCCCGGCTGCTCGGACGACGGGGGAGCCACCGGCTCTTCCGCGCCCTCCGCCAACTCCAGGTCGAAGTCCCGCACCTCCTTGTCCTGGAGGGCGGCGGCCGTGAACTGGCCCCAGATCTCGGCGGGCGCCCCGCCGCCGTTGATGCGGGGCAGGCCGAGCGCTCCGTACAGCGGCGTCTGCACGCCCGTGTCCGGGTCCTGGCCCATCACCGCGACGACCGTCGCCAGGTCGGGCGTGTACCCCGCGAACCATGCCGCCTTGTCCTCCTCGGCGGTGCCCGTCTTGCCGGCGGCGGGGCGGCCCGCGGACTGGGCCGCCGTGCCGGTGCCGCCGTCGACGACGCTCCGCAGGATCGCGGTCGTGGTGTCGGCGGACTGGCGGTTCACGGCCGGCTGCGCGCTCTCCATCGGGAGTCCGACGTTCTGCCCGTTCTTGGTGACCTTTTCGACGATCGAGTACGTGCCGTGCTCGCCGTGGTTGGCGAGCGTCGCGTACGCCTTCGTCATGTCGAGGACGCTGGCGGTCGCGACGCCGAGCGCGATGGACGGGTAGGCGTCGAGGCTGGGGGTGTTGGAGGGGAGACCGAGGTTGACGGCCGTCTCCTTCACGTTGGACGGGCCGACGTCCTGCGCCATCTGCGCGTACACCGAGTTGACGGACTTGTCGGTGGCGGTGCGGACGGTCACCGGGCCGTACGTGGCCTGGTCCTCGTTCTCGGGGGCGTAACCCGTCGCTCCCTCCGGGCCCTGCACCATCCGCTTGTTCGTGCCGTCGTAGACCGTGTTCGGGGTGATCGGGCGGCCGTCCTGCGTGGTGGAGCCGTTCTCGACGGCCGACGTGAAGACGAACGGCTTGAAAGTGGAGCCGACTTGGTAGTCACGGCGCGTCGCGTTGTTGACGTACTGCTTCGTGTAGTCGATGCCGCCGTACATCGCGACGACCTTGCCGGTCTTCGGGTCGATGGACGCCCCGCCGACGCGCACATTGCGGTCGGCCCTGCGGTCCTTGCTGGTCTTCGACATCACCTTGTCGTCCACGGCCTCGGCGAAGGCGTCCTGCTTCTCCTTTTCGAGGGTGGTGGTGATGCGGTAGCCGCCGGTGGCGAGCGTGTCCTCGTCGATGATCCCGTTGCTGGTGAGGTAGTCCTCGACGGCCTGCACGATGTAGCCGCGCTGCCCGGACAGGCCGGACGCGGGCTTGGCCACCTGCGGCATGGGGAACTTCATCGCGGCGCGGTCGGCGGGGCCGAGCCACTTCTCCTTGACCATGCCGTCGAGTACGTAGTTCCAGCGGGCCATGGCCTGCGGCTTGTTCTCGGGGTGGGTGGCGACGTCGTACGCGCTGGGGGCGTTGAGGAGCGAGGCCAGGTAGGCGCCCTGCGCGGTGTCGACGTCGTCGATGTCCTTGCCGTAGTACGCCTGGGCGGCGGCCTGGATGCCGTACGCGTTGCGCCCGAAGTAGCTCGTGTTGAGGTAGCCCTCGAAGATGTCGTCCTTGCTCTCCTCGCGGTTGAGCTTGATCGCGATGAAGAACTCCTTCACCTTGCGGCTGACCGTCTGCTCCTGGCCGAGGTAGTAGTTCTTGACGTACTGCTGCGTGATGGTGGAGCCGGACTGCTTGCCCTTGCCGGTGAGGGTGTTCCAGCCTGCGCGGACCATCGCCTTGGGGTCGATGGCGGGCTCGGAGTAGAAGTCCCGGTCTTCGGCGGCGAGCACGGTGTGCTGGACGGTCTTGGGGACGTGGGCGAGGGTGGTGTTCTGGCGGTTGACCTCGCCGTCGCGGGCGAGCTGGGTGCCGTCGGCGTAGAGGTAGACGTTGCTCTGGGAGGTGGCGGCGCTGTTGGCCGGCGGGATCTTGACGAGCGTGTAACCGGCGACGAAGGCACCGCACAGCAGCAGCGCCAGCAGCAGGAACGTGCCGAGCAGCGTCCGCCAGGTGGGGATCAGACGGCGCAGGCCGGTGCGCCGTCGTCTGCCCGGCATATCCCTTTTGCTGGATCTGGCGGCCTTGGTGGCCTGGCCGGGGACCGGGGCGGAGGGATCCCGGGGTGCCCAGCCCTGGGGCTGCTGCTGTGGGTCGTCGCTCATGTACGTGGAGACTCTCTGGCCGGGGCCAGAGGTTCGCTCTCCGGCGTAACGGTGTCGTATCGGGTGATTCAGGCAGTATCCCCATAGTGCACTCCCGCGCGGGCGACCCCCGTGAACCCCGCCCTTAAATGCGTCGCGGTGGGCGACGCTCTGGACTAGGGTCTTGCGCTTTGGTGCCGGGGCGGGGGAGGGGGGTCGGCGTGCGGTTGTACGCGGTCGTGGCTGCCGGTGGCTTCCGGCGTTATGCGACGTACCGGGTGGCGACGGCGGCGGGGGTGTTCACCAATACCGTCTTCGGTTTCATCATGGCGTACGTCTACACCGCGCTGTGGGACGAGCGCCCGCAACTCGGCGGATACGACCTGTCGCAGGCGCTCACCTATGTGTGGCTCGGGCAGGCGCTGTTGATGACCGTCGCCATGATGGGCGGCGGCTTCGAGGACGAGCTGATCGAGCGAATCCGTACGGGTGACATCGCGATCGACCTTTACCGGCCCGCCGACCTCCAGCTCTTCTGGCTGGCCGGAGATCTCGGGCGGGCCGCCTTCCACTTGCTCGGGCGCGGCATCGTGCCGATGGCGCTCGGCGCGCTCGCCTTCGACCTCGCACTGCCCGCCAACCCCCTCGTATGGCTGGCCTTTCTGGCGTCGGCGGCCCTCGGCGTGGTCGTCAGCTTCGCCGTCCGGTTCCTGGTGGCGCTGTCCGCGTTCTGGCTGCTCGACGGCGCGGGCGTCGCGCAGATGACCTGGCTCGCCGGGCTCTTCTTCTCCGGAATGGTGCTGCCACTCACCCTCTTCCCCGGCGCCCTGGGCGAGCTGGCACGGGCGCTGCCCTGGTCGGCGCTGCTCCAGGTGCCGGCCGACGTCTTCCTCGGGAAGCACACGGGCTGGGGTCTGGTACGGGCGTACGCCTTCCAGATCGGCTGGGCGGCGGCGCTGCTGACGGCGGGGCGGCTGCTCCAGTCCGTGGCGACGCGCAGGGTGGTGGTCCAGGGTGGCTGACGGACGGATCGACCAACCCGAACGGGTTGACCGACCGCTTGACCGACGGGGCGACCGACTGTGGGCGGGCGTAAGGGCGTACGGGCTGATCGCCTCGATGTGGATCCGCTCCACGATGACCTACCGCGCGTCCTTCGCGATGACCACCTTCGGGAACTTCGCGGCGACCGCGCTCGATTTCGTCGCCATCATGCTGATGTTCTCGCACATCGATGCGCTGGGCGGCTACACGCTGCCCGAGGTTGCCCTCCTCTACGGCACCGCGGGCGCCGCCTTCGGCCTCGCCGACCTGGTGATGGGCTCGATGGACCGGCTGGGGCGCCGGGTGCGCGACGGCACGCTGGACACCCTGCTCGTACGCCCCGTGCCGGTCCTCGCGCAGGTCGCGGCCGACCGCTTCGCGCTGCGCAGGCTGGGTCGGGTCACGCAGGGACTGCTCGTACTCGCGTACGCGCTGACCGCCCTCGACATCGCGTGGACGCCGCTGAAGGTGCTGATGCTGCCGATGATGCTGCTCAGCGGGGCGGCGATCTTCTCGGCGGTGTTCGTGGCCGGGGCGGGCTTCCAGTTCTGGGCGCAGGACGCATCCGAGGTGCAGAACTCCTTTACGTACGGCGGCACTACGCTCCTCCAGTACCCGCCGTCGCTTTTCGCGAAGGACCTCGTGCGCGGGGTGACCTTCGTGCTGCCGCTGGCCTTCGTCAACTGGCTGCCCGCGCTGTATGTCCTTGACCGCCCGTACCCGCTGGACCTGCCGGGCCGGCTCGCCTTCATGCCGCCGGTGGTGGCGGCGGTGTGCTGGGTGCTGGCGGGGGCGGCGTGGCGGGCGGGCCTTCGTTCGTACCGGAGTACGGGGAGCTGAGATTTCCTTGACCGCGGATTTCATCGAGCTGGACGGCGTCGAGAAGGTCTTCGACGTACGCAGAAAGAAGGGCCGCCTGCGCCGCGAGAAGACGCAGGTCCGGGCGGTCGACGGGATCAGCTTCTCGGTGCCGCGCGGCGAGATGGTCGGCTACATCGGGCCGAACGGGGCGGGCAAGTCCACCACCATCAAGATGCTCACCGGCATCCTGACACCGAGCGGCGGCCGACTGCGCGTCGCGGGCATCGATCCCTCCCGGGAGCGGACGCGGCTCGCGCAGCGCATCGGGGTGGTGTTCGGGCAGCGTACGACGCTGTGGTGGGACCTGCCGCTGCGCGACTCGTACCGGCTGATGCACCGCATGTACCGGATCCCGGACGCCCGTTTCACGGAGAACATGGCGCGGTGCGTCGAACTCCTCGATCTGGGCGCGCTGTTGGACGTACCCGTACGGCAGCTCTCGCTCGGGCAGCGGATGCGCGGCGACATCGCGGCGGCGCTGCTGCACGACCCGGAGGTGCTGTATCTCGACGAGCCGACCATCGGCCTCGACGTGATCTCCAAGGCCAAGGTCCGGGACTTCCTGCGGGACCTGAACGCCGAGCGCGGGACCACGGTCCTGCTGACGACGCACGACCTGACCGACATCGAGCAGCTGTGCAAGCGCGTGATGGTCATCGACCACGGACGGCTGGTGTACGACGGCGCGCTGGCCGGGCTGCACGAGGTGGGCGAGAGCGAGCGGACCCTCGTCGTCGACCTGGAGCGCGAACTGCCGCCGATCGAGGCGGCGGGCGCGCGGGTGGTCAAGGTGGAGGGGCCCAGGCAGTGGCTGGCCTTCCCGGCCTCGGTGTCGGCGGCGCCGTTGGTGGCGGCGGTCGCGGAGCGGTACCCGCTGGTGGACCTGTCGGTGCGGGAGCCGGACATCGAGGCGGTGATCGCGAAGATGTACGCGGACAGGTCAACTCTGTGACTGCCGACCCGGGTTGACTAGGCTTTCCGCATGACCAGTGGAGTTCCGGAGATGCGCGCCTCCGATGCGGAGCGCGAAAGAGTTGCCGAAGTATTGCGCGATGCGGTCGCCGAGGGGCGGCTGGACATGGAGGAGTTCGACCAGCGACTCGACGCCGTCTACAAGGCGCGTACGCACGGCGAGCTGGAGCCCCTGGTCAGCGACCTGCCGGTGCCGGGGGCTGCAGGCGTTCCGGGTGCGGCCGTGGCGCCTGTGGCCTCCGCCTCCGCTGCCGCCAAGCCGTCGTCCTGGCCCGCCCGGATCGGCGGACCGGCCACGTCGAAGGGGGCCTTCGCCTTCTGGGGCGGCTTCGGCCGCAAGGGCACGTGGACGGTGGCCCGGCGGTTCACGGCGTTCGCGATGATGGGCGGCGGCGAGATCGACCTGCGCGAGGCGCGCTTCGAGGACCGCGAGATCGTGATCCGCTGCTTCGCCTTCATGGGCGGCATCCAGGTCGCCGTACCGCCGGGCCTCGACGTGAACGTCAACGGCTTCGGCTTCATGGGCGGCTTCGGCGACGTGACGGCGGAGTCGGGCGAACCTCCGGCGCCGGACTCGCCGCGCGTGACGATCACCGGCTTCGCGGTGATGGGCGGCGTGGGCGTGGAGCGCAAGGTGACGCAGGCCGAGAAGCAGCGCCTGAAGGAGGCGCGCAAGCGGGAGAAGCTGGAGAAGAAGGCCGAGCGGAAGAAGCTCGACTGAGTGCCCCTGACGGTTCCCGCACCGCAGGAGGCCGACGACAGCCCGCCCCCTACAGCTCCGCCGCCGCGGTGCTCCTGAGGCTCGCGAGGTCGAAGGCCATGCCCATCCGGCGGTAGCCCGCGTCGCTGGGGTGCAGGTGGTCGCCGGAGTCGTACGCCGGAAGGAGCCGGTCCGGGGCGTACGGGTCGCGCAGCGCCAGGTCGAAGTCCACGACCTCGTCGAAGATGCCGCGCGTACGGATCGCCTCGTTGACGGTGTCGCGCACCGCTTCGAGCTGCGGCGTATGGGCCCGCGTGCCCTCGAACGGCATGATCGTCGAGCCGATCACGCGCAGGCCGCGCGCACGCGCCTGACGGGCCACCTGTTCGAGCCCCGCCGCGATGCGCGTGGCGTCGAGCTCGTGCGGCGGGCGCAGGATGTCGTTGATGCCGAGGACGACGACGACGGCCTTGGCGCCGGAGCGTGAGAGGACGTCACGGTCGAAGCGGGAGAGCCCGCTGGGGCCCGTACCGTCGCTGAGGAGGCGGTTTCCGCTGATGCCCTGGTTGAGTACGGCGTACCGGCCGTCGAGGCGCTCGGCGAGCACGTCCGTCCAGCGGTGGTTGGCGCCAGCTGTGGACGTGACGCCGTCGGTGATCGAGTCGCCGATGACGACGACCGCGCCCTCGGCCTTGCCGGTCAGGACGTCGACGGCGGTGAGGTAGCGCCAGTACGGGGTCTGCTCGGTGTACAGGTCGCCGAGCGTGTCCTCCGTACGGTCGCCCTCCGCGACGTACGACGTCTGGCGGGCCCGCGGGTGGTGCGTGACCGGTCCGCTGGGCGTCGGCGAGTACGTGGTGACCAGCAGGTCGGTGTCGCGCGGCACTTCGAGGACGGCCGGGTCGCTGACGACCTGTCCGCCGGGCGGGATGACGACCGCGGTCGAGCCGCCGAAGAGGAGCCGGCGCATGGTGCCCTGCGCGGCGGTCGGGGCGCCGGGGGTGGCGGCGACGGCGACCGAGGCATGCGTGATGCGCAGGGGGCGGCCGCCGAAGAGGTTGGACAGGGTGACGCGGGTGCTGGTGCCGCCGATGCTCGTGTGCACGACGTTACGAATCGAACGGCCGGGGAAGCCCTGCTCTGTGTTCGGCTCGGCGAAGGCGGGCGATGCGGACCAGGTGCCGATCCAGGAGCCGGAGGTGGCGGGCGCCGCCGAACGCACCGGCCTGTGGGGCTGTGCCTGGGTCTTCTCGTCGCGGGCGCCGAGCGTCGCCCCGGCGAATATGGCCCCTGAGATGAGGACCACCACCGCGGCGAGCGCGGCAAGCAGGGCATAACCGTTGCGCTTGGTCATGCTCGGTCGTATCTCCTCGGGCGCAGGGAGCCCCGAGGCTCCATTCGAACTGACTCAATGATGCGCCATTGCACCGTTAGGACAGACGTCGGGAACTCGTAGTGCGTTCCACGAGTAGGTCATGTAGGGAAAGTGCGTACGGGACGGTGCGCGCAAGGCGGACAGGTGGAGCGGATGAATCGCACGAAACCGGAAACTGACGGCATGTCTGATAATGAGAGGTCTGCCCGCTCAGCGACCGCACCACCCTCCGTCGCCTCCCCTCTCACCCCCTTCGCGTACAGCGCGGCCGACGAGGAGAAGCGCCAGGGCGTACGCCGGATGAAGGCGACGGCGACCGGCCTGCTGCTCCTGGTCGCGGTCATCTACGTACTGGCCACATGGGCGGAGAACGCGGGGATCGACGGCTGGCCGGCGTACGTCGCGGCGGCCTCCGAGGCGGGGATGGTGGGCGCGCTGGCCGACTGGTTCGCCGTAACGGCCCTCTTCAAACGCCCGATGGGCCTGCCCATCCCGCACACCGCAATCATCCCGACGAAGAAGGACCAGCTGGGCACGACGCTGGGCTCTTTCGTCGGTGAGAACTTTCTCTCCTCGGACGTTGTACGCACCCGCCTGCGCGCGATCGGCATCGGCAGACGGGTCGGCGCCTGGCTTTCGGAACCGGACCACGCGGACCGCGTGACGGAGGAACTCTCCACCGCCCTGCGCGGCGCCCTGACGGTCCTTCGCGACTCCGACGTCCAGGCGGTGGTGGGCGAGGCGATCACGCGCCGCGCGGACGCGGCGGAGATCGCCCCGGGCATCGGCCAGGCCCTGGACAAGGTCGTCGCCGACGGCGCACACCGCCGGGCTGTGGACCTGATCTGCTCACGCGCCCACGACTGGCTGGTGCTGCACGGCGATTCGGTGATGGACGCGGTGCAGGGCGGGGCGCCGGGCTGGACGCCGCGCTTCGTCGACAAGAAGGTCGGCGACCGCGTCTACAAGGAACTCCTGCGCTTCATCACCGAGATGCGCGACATGCCCGGCCACCCTGCGCGCGGCGCCATCGACCGCTTCCTGCGGGACTTCGCCGCCGACCTCCGGTCGGACACGGACACGCGGGCGAAGGTGGAGCGCCTGAAGTCGGAGATCCTGGGCCGGGGTGAGGTCCAGGACGTGATCGCCTCGGCCTGGGCCGCCGTACGCACCATGATCATCTCGGCGGCGGAGGACGAGCAGAGCGAACTGCGCCTGCGGGTGAGGGCCTCGCTGCTCTCCCTGGGCGGGCGGCTGGCGACGGACGGGCGGTTGCAGGGGAAGCTGGAGGGGTGGCTGGAGGATGCGGCGGTGTACGTGGTGACGACGTACCGCAGCGAGATCACGTCGCTGATCAGCGACACGGTGGCGGGCTGGGACGCGGAGCAGACGTCGAGGAAGATCGAGGCGCACATCGGCCGGGACCTGCAGTTCATCAGGATCAACGGCACGGTGGTGGGGGCGCTGGCGGGGCTGGTGATTTACACGGTGTCGCATGCGGTGAGCGGTTAGGCCGTTGCTGTCCCGGCTCCCCGCTCAAAACGGCTGGGCGCGGGACCGCCTGTCGCCGGTCACGCGCCCAGCCAGTGGGGGAGTTGCTTGGTAGTACGCAGGGGCGGCGCCGTATGTTCAGCGGCGTGCGAGGTTTTTGCGGCGCCTGACGTTCGGGGGCGCCCAGGTCCTGCCGCGTCTGATGTTCAGCCGCGTCCGACGGTGGCCGGGCGACCCACGCTGCCGGCGGGTACGGCCGACCGGGCCAGCGCCCCCAGCGCGAGCACGTAGCAGGCCCCGCCGACCGGCATCAGGTCCAGGTTCGAAGCGACCGCAGCCGTCCCGACGACCACCAGCGCAAGGGCCCACCAGCCCACGGCACGCGAACCGTGTCCGACCCGACGAGGCGCCACCCGCAGCGGCGGCGGCGAGGAGGGTGATGAGGCCGATGAAGAGGAACTGGGGGCCGACGTCGTAGATCGCGGCTGCGGATCCGGTATCGGCGACGCGGGCGATCTCCCGGTTCGCCAACGACAAGCCGCCGACAGCTTGCGATCGTCCTTCACTCCGCTACCCCGCGCCGAACTCCCCGCGCTGTACGCCCCGGATGAACCCCACCCAGGAGTCCCGCCGCACAGCGATACGCGGCCCATCAGGCACCTTCGAGTCACGCACGGCGGTGAACACGGCGAGGGCGGCTACCTCGGCGCACTCGCTGGTGTTGGCACCGCTGTACGAGGACTTGAACCAGGCGTTGGACGGTATGGCCGGTGTTCGGCTCTGCATCACAGCTCCCAGAGACGCCGTTTGATCAAATCGGTATCAGTGAGCGTTTAGTTCCCCGCGATGTACGGCGCGTATGAACTCGGACCAAGCGACTCCTCCGACGGCCATGAGCGCCTCGGCGGGCCGCTTGGAGTCGCGCACGAAGGCGCCGGTGGGGACGGCCGCGAACTCCAGGCACTCGCCTCCCATGCCATTGCTGTAACTGCTCTTCTGCCACTGCACGGTTGATGGCAACGTCATCAGGAGTGCTCCTCCAGAACTCTTTTGATCAGCAGAGTCGATCGCTGTGGACTCAAAGCAAGTGCCCTGAGGTGGTCGAACGCCTTCGTGTAGAGGCTTACGTCCGTTGGGTGTTCTAGATAAACGGAGTCGGTCAGCCCCTCCCGATACACCATGTCCGGGTCCTCCTGTTCGGGGAAGCCGAGGATGGTGAACGGACCCGTGGTGGGGTAAGCCCCTGCATCAAGAGGCAGGACCTGGATCGTCACGTTCCTCAACTCCGTCAGTGCCAGCATACGTTCGAGCTGCCTCGTCATGACCGGACGATTTCCGACGACGTGCATGAGTGCGCTCTGATGCACGACGGCCCAGACGTCCGGCGCGTTTTCGCCTGTCAAGAGTTCCTGGCGCCGCATCCGTACGTCGACCATTCGCTGGATCTCCTCGGCTGTGTGGTCGACCCAGGCGCGACTCAGGTGCGACGCGTATTCGGGCGTCTGCAACAGCCCCGGGACGAACTCGCCTTGGTAGCTGCGGAGGACTGAAGCCGCCTGCTCGAGGCCCACGTACACGGAAAACCATGCGGGGACGGCATTCCCGTGAGCGTGCCACCAGCCCTTGGTCTTCGACTCTTTGGCCAGGGACTTGAGGAGATCGCGCAGCTCGTCCGAGGTCCCGTAGAACCGACACAGTGCGTCCACGTCGGACGGCTGAACCCGTCCCTGGCCCGTCTCCATCCTGTTGACCTTGGAGCTGCTCCAGTCCAGTTCCTTGCCCACCTGAGTGCAGGTCAGGTTGTTGTCCTCGCGAAGTTTCTTGAGCTCGATCGCCAACCGGCGACGGCGAGCGGTAGGGGAGCCTGCCATGTCAACTCCTTGCGCTGTAGCGGAGGTTCAATCTCAGCGGAAGCGGCGTGAATGGCCAATCACCCGTTAGGGGGAATCCCGATGTGCACATTGCATAAAGGGATCGCCCGCTGCGACCCTCTCACTAAGAGTGACCGGAAGTCACGCAGTGCGCGACGAGGTGCGCGGGAGGCAGACGAAATGATCTACGGAAACGAGTGCGTCAGGCGGAAGCCCTGGGACTTGCCGTTCTGTGCAGAATCGGACGAGGTCTCAGGCTTGCGCCGAGTGTTGCGACTGCACCTGACCTTGTGGGGGCTGCCGGAACTGGTGGAGTCGGCTCAGATCTGCGTCACGGAACTGGCGTCGAATGTCATCAGCCACGTAGGAGTCGGCACCCCCACCACGCTCGCGGTCTCGATGAGAGACACCTACCTCCGCATCGAGGTACGGGACCCTGATACCCGAGCGCTGCCCACACTTGTCCACTCAGATCCGGACGCGGAATCGGGACGAGGGATGGCGCTCGTCGACGCACTCACCGACCGTTGGGGCGTGATCCTCCGGGCGGACTCCAAGGTGGTGTGGTGCGAGCTGGCCACAGACCTCACTTCGCCGAACGGCCACGCCGGCGGGCCCCGGGTGCAGCACGCGGAGGAGTACCTGTCGCTCTACGGCACCGGACGGCACCCGCGTCCAACCGCCCGGGGCCGACTGAGCACAGCCATCGCGGAGGAGGCCGCAATCGACCTGATCGCCGACCTCCTCCACTGGCTCCGCGCCCACGGCTGCGACCCGGACGAGGCCCTGGACAAGGCCCAGACGCACTTCGAGGCCGAGACGGGGGAGGCGGCGTGATGGCGCCACCTCTCGAGGTCTGAGAACAGGCCATACCCCAGGCATTTTCAGACACGCGCAGCCACTATGCGGCTGATGTGATCGAACTTGATCGTCGAATCGGCAACATGTTCGGATGGTTGCATATAGAGCTGTCTTCGGACACGTGGGTGAGGTCCTCCCCGGAACGCGCTTCGACTACCGTCAGGAGGTCAAGGTTGCAAAGCTCCACAAGGAGGAGCGGGCTGGGATCTCGTGGGGTCGTGACGGCGACGACGAGCGGGCTGCCGATGCGATCGTGCTCAGTAAGGGGTACGAAGACGATGTCGACCAATGGTTCGACATCCTCTACACCGGTGCTGGCGGCCGAGATGAAAACACTGGGCGGCAGGTTGCGGACCAGGACTGGGACAACTACGGGAATGCTGGCCTGCGGCGAAGTCGGATCAAGGGTTATCCGATTCGGGTCATTCGTGGACTGGGTGGCGATGAGGACTACTCGCCCGTCAGTGGATATCGGTACGACGGCCTGTACGAGATTCTGGAGGAATGCGAGGAGGTAGGAGTATCCGGCTTCCGGATTTGCAGGTTCAAGCTGCGTCGGCTCGTCGATGAGCGCCAGGAGTTGACCCCCGTCGAGCAGCAGGTCCAGGACATGCTCGATGGAGCACCGCCCCGAGTGACCACCACCGTTGAACGCATCATTCGAGACACGGCGGTAGCGCGCCGGGTGAAGCAGTGGTACGGCCACACGTGCCAAATATGTCGCACTGCGCTGGTCGTTGGGGCGGGTGGCGTGAGCTACGCCGAGGGTGCTCACATCCAGGCACTGGGCAAGCCCACCAATGGACCGGATGTTGATGGAAACGTCTTGTGCCTCTGCCCTAACTGCCATGTGCGGCTGGACCGCGGGGCGATTTACCTGACCGATGACCTCGTGGTCGTGGATCGCTATGCACCGGCGCCAGCCGCACACCAGGTAAGGCTCAAGACTGTGGAACACCACTCGATACAGAAGAGGTTCATCCGAGCCCATCGCCGCTTCTGGAAGATAGAAGGGCAGAGCTCTTAGCTAGCAATAGTTGCGTAAGTCCAGACGTCAGCCGGGAGCTCGTAGTGGAGCTTCCAGAGGATGCCCATGGGCTTGCTGCCTTCATGTTCGACGTACTCGGCGGGGCCCAGCATCATCCACGGCTGGGCCTTGCCCGTGTCGGTCTCTTTGTAGCGGCGTATGAAGAGCAGGACATGGCTGCCCTGTGAGGCGTGCCTCTGATAGCGCAGTCCGGTGGGGGAGTCCTCCGGTGTGGTGCTTTGCGACTCCCAGTGGAAGAGAGTTTGGCTTCTCGCGTAGTCCTTGTAGCGAACGGTGGGCGAGAAGTCCTTTTCGTTCTTCTCTACCGTGATCAGCAAGGCATCAGTGTTGAGTTCGTCGGCTCGCACAGCGCCTTGCGCGAAGGACCCCGGCATCTGGCCACCAAGCCGAGCGATGCCAAGAGCGGCCAGAATCTCGGAACGGTTGTACGAGCTGTGGACATTCAAGGGAAGCCCACGATGCGCGCCCTCAAGCGGGAGCGGGAAGTGATCAGCTCGCGCGAGCACATGGGCCAGCACCTGCCGGAGCTCGCTGCGCAACGCCTTCTGCTCACGCAGTGAAGAGAGCCCCTGCTGGTAGCTGGAGAAGCCGCCGCCCTTGTCCCACAGCGTGAAGAAGAGCATGCGTGCGTAGCCCTGGTGAGTCGCATCCAGGCTGTCGTAGTGCGGTGCGTCATCTGCGAGCAGGCTTGTGTACGCGCGGGCGCGATCGGGGTCGTCGACATGCAGGAAGGTATGAACGCGCTTGAGGAGTTCCTCTTCGCCAACTGGTGCAGGCTCAGTGCCGAGACCGGCGTAACGCAGGATGCGGGTCCAGGAGTTGTTCCCCTTGTAGAGCTCTTTGATCTCCCGTCGGCTCTCCTTGAGATACGTGGAAAGGTCGGTGCGGCTGTACTCTTTGACCTCATTAGCTAGCGTCCGGACGTCAGTCTTAAGCTGCGTTCGGATGTTGTCGAGGACCAGTTCCTTGGACTTCCCTTCCAGAATGATCTGGCAGCCCGAGGGAAGCTGGGGGAAGTCGTGCTCCATGTGCTCGATGAGCCGGTTGCGTGTGAGGTTGGTAAGGGCCCGGAACTGCGCTTCGAACCGGAACTCGGCTCGGTGCTGTCCGATGAAGTCGAGGACAGTGAGAACGGGCTTGGTTTCGGTACGGCGTAGCCCGCGGCCAAGTTGCTGGAGAAAGATCGTGGCACTGTTTGTGGGCCGCAGCAGGAGAATGGTGTCGACGCCCGGCATGTCGAGCCCCTCGTTGAACAGGTCTACCGAGAAGATCGCCTGGAGCTTCCCGCCCTTGAGCTCTTCGAGGGCCGTTTCCCGCTCGGTCGGCGATGAGTCGCTGTCTAGAGCTTTGGCTTGAAAGCCGGCCTGCCGGAAGAAGTCGGCCATGAAGTGTGCGTGTGCCTTGGTCACGCAGAAGCCCAAGGCCCGCATGGCACCGGCGTTGGAGACCTTGCTCTGAACTGCCTTGACCACCAGGCGCGCGCGGGCATGGTTTCCGGTGTAGACGTTGCCCAGCTCGGTCTGGTCGTAGGCGCCCTTCTGCCAGCTCAGCGTCGTGAGATCAGTGCCGTCCGGGATCCCGAAGTAATGGAAGGGGCACAGTAGATCATTCTCGAGCGCTTCCCAGAGGCGCATTTCGGCTGCGATGCGACCCTCGAAGAACTCATCTTGGACGTTCTTCCCGTCCATGCGTTCCGGGGTAGCAGTAAGACCAAGAAGTTGTTTCGGCTCAAAGTGCTTGATAACCCGGCGGTAGGTGCTGGCCGTTGCATGGTGGAACTCATCGATGACGATCACATCGAAGTGATCGCGAGCGAACTGTTCCAGGCGCTGGTCTGTCAGCGACTGGACACTGGCGAAGACGTGTTTCCAGTCTCGTGGAAGCTCGCCGCTGTGGAGCAATTCTCCGAACGATCCATCGTCAAGCACTGCTCGATAGGTGCGGCGGGACTGCTTCAGGATCTCCTTGCGATGGGCTACGAAGAGCAGCCGCAGGTCCCTTCCGTACGCGCTGACCAGAGCTCGGTAATCAAGCGCCGCCATGACTGTCTTGCCAGTCCCTGTTGCCGCTACCAGAAGGTTCTTGTCCCAACCATGAATGTCCCGCTCGACGCGAAGGCGCTCCAACATGTCGCGTTGATGGGCGAACGGTTGTACTTCGAGCGAGGAAAGGCTGATCTTCCTCTCGTCGGGCGCACGCGTCCCGCCAGCCTGAGCCAGAGCATCGTCGAGACGTGCTGCATCGCGATCTGGGTCGTACGTCTCGAAGGCGCTCTCGCTCCAGTAGGCGTCGAAGGTTGCCTCGAACTTGTTGAGCACCGCCGGTGTGGCGACGGACGACAGACGTACGTTCCACTCCAACCCATCGAGCAGTGCTGCTTTGGAGAGGTTCGAGCTGCCAACGTAGGCCGTGTCGAAGCGAGTGTTGCGTCGAAACAGCCATGCCTTGGCATGTAGCCGCGTCGAGCGGATCTCGTAGTTGACCTTTACTTCGGCGCCAAAGTCACGGACCAAGCGATCGAGAGCATGCCGATCCGTGGCTCCCATGTACGTGGTGGTGATGACGCGTAGGGGCACTCCCCGTTCCTTGGCAGCCAACAGGGCGTCCTCTAGTACGCGCAACCCGTACCACTTAACGAACGCGCACAAGAGGTCGATCCGGTCCGCAGTGGCCAGCTCGGCACGCAACTCGCTCCCCAGGCTCAGCTCGCCTGGGGAGTTCGTGATCAGGGCAGTTTCGGACAGCGGCGTGAGCGGACGTAGAGCGTAAACCCCGGGGGCTTCCTTCTCGGCCAGCGCCAGCAACTGGCGTGGTCCCTCGGCGATGCTCTCGACTGGTTCGCCAATGTCATGGCTGGTCGCTAGGGAACTCATGATCTGATTAGCGGCCGCGACTTGCTTGTCGTGAGGGAGCTGTCTGAGCACACGCTGTATCGCCCGACTGACGTGACGGGCGAGGACGTGAGGGGACGACTCGTTACTAACTTCCGCGTCGACGGCTTTCCAGCCTGCAGCTTCGAGATCTGCGATCTGATCCTGCATGCGATGAGTGATGAGCTCCTCGTACGCCCCAGGAACAGGCTGCGCGAGGTCCCCCGAGTCGTCCACTCCCACTCCCTTGGTCAGTGATTCGCTGGGGTTCAGTTCTAACAGCAACCACTGACAAACCGCGGACTGTTGACCTGGAGAGGCGAGCGGTCAGCTCATTGCAGCGTCGGGGCGCCGTGGCAGTTGCGGTACAGGAGTGACGAGCCGCACCAGCAAGGCGCATTGCGGGCCGGAGGCCAAGGGACGGCCAGGCCTCGGGCTGCCAGGGTTGTGGCGTATTGGGGGAGGAGTGAGGCGTCTGTGGGGGAGCCGCCCTCCGAGGCTGCGAAGGCCTCGTAGGAGGGGACCGTGGCCGTGACGATGCCCAGGTTTTGTGTGCCTGTGGAGGACAGGTCTCGTAGGGATGACTCGATCGCCGCCAAGTGCGCTGCGTGGGAGGGGTATTCCGTCGTCAGGGACGGGTACGCCGCCAGGAGTTCGGTCAGTTCCTGCTCCGGCCAGTGCAGCATCGCTACCGGGAACGGGCGGGAGAGCGCCGTGCGGTAGGAGCCCAACTCGGCGTGCAGGCGGGCGATTTCCGCCTTCAGTTCCGCCGGGTTGTCCGAGCCCAGCGCCCACAGGCGCTTCGGGTCGTGGAGTTCGTCCAGGGGGATGGTGCCGGCGTGGACGAGGTCGGCCAGGGTGTCCCACTCGTCGTGCGGCAGGCCCAGGAGGCGGCCTACGCGGTGGCGGCCGATGAGGAGTGACTGGGCGGCGTACGGGACCTCTTCCGCGGGGTCGACCAGGAGGGTCAGTGCCTTCGTGAAGCAGTCGTGCGACGCCTGGAGCTCGTCGTGGGCCTCCAGTGCCTCCGCGATGATCTCCCACGGCGCCGCCTCGCGCGGGGCCGTGGCGCGGATGCCGTCGATGATCGCGCGGGCCTCGGCCTCGTGGCCGTACTCCCACAGGTTCGCGGCCTTCAGGGCCTTTACGAGGGCGGGGTTCTCGGGGGACGCGGCCAGCAGGTGGTCGTACAGGGTCGCTGCCCGGGCTCGGTCGCCGGACAGCTCCAGGTGGGCCGCGGCCTGGAGGTACAGGGGTTCCTGGTCTTCGGGGTACTGCGCCGCGGTGCGCAGCAGTCGATCGGCTTCGGCGGTGTGGTCGGCGTGATCGGCAGGCGTATCGGAGCGCATGATGAACACCGTACTGCTGTACGGGGCGGCGGTGAGAGAGCCCGTAGCGACAGAGATCGGAAGCGATTCGGGCCAGGCGTGACTCTGGAGAGTTGCCGGGGTACGTCTTATCGTGCCCGGCGTGCGGGAGCGGGAGCAGAGACGGATTCCGGTTGTGGTGCAGCGCACCTCCAGGGGGCGTGCGGCTGCGGCGCGTGGGCTGTGGGCGGGCGCCGAGGTCGCGGTGACGTTCGGAGTCGTCGTCCTGCTTCTCGTCGTACACCAGCTGTGGTGGACCAACCGCCAGGCCCGCGACGGTGCCGAGCGCAAGGTGCAGGCGCTGGAGCGGGAGTGGGCGGTGAGGGCGGGGGAAGTGGGTGACGTGGGTGGTGACTTGCCTGATGCGCCCGTTGTGCCGGATGCCAGTCCTACGCCTGAGGCCGCCGGTGAGAGTCATCGGGCGGCCTCCCCGCGTCGTGTCACGCCCAAGCCCGGGCCTCCCCGCTGGGATCAGGCCTACGCCATCCTCCGCATCCCCCGCCTCGGCGTGACCGCGCCCGTCGCGCAGGGCGTCAGCAAGGGCGGCGTACTCGACAAGGGGTACGTCGGGCACTACCCGCAGACCGCGCAGCCGGGCCGGGCCGGGAACTTTGCGCTCGCCGGGCATCGCAATACGCACGGGGAGCCCTTCCGCTACATCAACCGGCTGCGCCGCGGGGACGAGGTCAGGGTCGAGACGCGGGACGCCGTTTATACGTACGTCGTCGACAAGGGGCTTGCGCAGACTTCGGCGCGTGACGGCGGGGTGATCGCGAAGGTTCCGCGGAGCAATGTCCGTACGGGGGTTGGGTACAGCGAGGCCGGTTATTACCTGACGCTTACTACCTGCACGCCCGAGTACACGTCCAAGTACCGGCTGGTGGTGTGGGGGAAGCTGGCATCCATGAGGCCGCGGTAGGGCAGTGGCTCAGCGCAGGTGGGCTGCCTCTGTCTCGTGCAGGTGGATGAGGATGTCGTAGGAGCTGATCAGGGCCGTTTCCGGGGCGTCGGGTGACCAGTACAGGCCGTACGAGCGGGTGGGGCGCGGTGTCGCCAGCCAGTCGCGGGCCGCTGGTGGTGCTGTGCGCAGGTCGAGGGCGTAGTCGGCGTGGTCGCCGGGGCGGATCTGGTCGAGGATGTGTTCGTTGTGGCCTGCCGGCGCGGGTGGTACTTCGTACGTCTTCGGGTGCTGTGCGGTGTAGTCGGGGAGTGCGTTTATGGTGCCCTGGTTGAAGGTCAGGCCGATGCTGACGTAGCGCCTGCCCAGTCGCTTGCGCAGGTGCGCGCCGGTCGGCTCGGGGAACTCCGCCGGGTTGTCGCTGGTGTACGCGACGTGGCCGTTGTTGGAGGCGAGCAGGATCTTGCCGCCGTCGTTGGTGTGGTCGAGCCACCATGCGGTGTTGGCCGCCATCGCCTTGTCGCGGTAGCGCATTCGCTCCGGGAACTGTTCGCCGGGGAACGCGTAGGCGGTGAAGCTCTGCGCAATCGCGGTGGCGTGTTGGAGCGTCTCGGCGTATGCCCGTTCCGTGCGGTGGTTCTGGTTCTTCGGGTGGCCCTGCTCGCGCAGCAGGGTGAGGGCTCGCCGGGCCCGGTCGGCGTCGGCCCGGCGCAGCGTGAGGTCCTTCGTCAGCTGCCGCTGCATCCACTCGCCGGCCTGGGTGCCGACGCCGGGCTTCAGGTCCGCGTGCAGTGCGGTGATACGGGTGGCCAGATCGGGGCGGTAGGTCGTGAGGTAGGCGGCTACGCGGTCGAAGACTTCCCGGCCGGGGTAGCCGAGGTCGTTGCCGATGAAGCGGAGCTTTGGCTTGGTGGGGTGGGCGGTGTTGTAGTGGCGCATCCAGCGGATCAGGTCCAGGTACTCCTCGGTGTCCCAGAACATGTACTGGCCCTGGAATTCCTCGCTCATGATCTGCTCCGGGTCGCCGGTGCCGTGCACCACGTAGTCGTCGAGGCGCAGCCCGGCGCTCCAGCTCGCTTCGAGGGCGAAGGTGGTGAAGCCCTTGGTCGCGACGAGATGCCCGAAGACGCGGTGCTTGAGGGTGAAGAACTCGTGGGCGCTGTGGCTGGCCTCGCCCAGCCCTACTACGCGGGCACCTCCGATCATGCGGCTGAGGTGGTTCAGGTCGGTCAGGGGGCGGGCGTGGCGGCTCAGGGCTTCCAGTGGGGTGGGAGTGGCGTGCGTGCTTGCGGTTGCGGTTGCGGTCGCCGTTGTTGCGGTTGTTGTTGCCGTTGTCGTTGTCGCGACCGTGATTGCGGCTGTTCGTAGCAGGCTGCGGCGGTCAAGGGTGCCGGTTCGCTGGTGAGTTGCGGGCTTGTTCGTCGTCATGTGGTGATTCTGTTGAGGGGCTCTTGCCCGGGCGATGGGTCTGTGCCCCCAACCGGGGTGTACCTAGGGCCCCCTTGCGGAGCGCAGTAGGTCTTGGGTCTTTCTTGCATTCGGGGAACCTGCGGGGCGCGATGTTCGTCAGGTAGTAGTGGAGAGAGGGGGAAGCATGATCAGTTACTCGGCGCGGCTCGTGCGCACTGTCGGTCTTGCGCTCTTCCTCCTTAGCGAAGTCCTCCTCATCGACAACGGCAGCTTCTCCGCCGCCGTCGCGGTCGCCGCAACCGCCGCCGCCGGTTCCGCGCTCGCCGTCTGTGCGGTCATATCCGCGCGCTCCGTCCCCGCCGTGCCGCGCACCCGGGTTCGTACAGCGATACGTGACCGTGAGCAGCGCACCGCGTTTCTGCCCCAGCGAGATCCCGATGCGCGTGGGCGTACGAGGCCCCGAGCGCCGGGTCGTCGTCTGACGACGACCATCGCGTAGGGGCGCGCGCCGCTTTCTGTTCCGTTCTCTTCTGCTCGCTTCTGCAAGTTTGCCGCGCCCACGCGGGTCGTCATGCCGATTCTTCTCAGCTCCGGCACGACGAGACCCTCGGAGGGCTCAACCACCATGTCCGTTTTCGCCAGCCTGGTCGCCGACCTCGCGGACCTGCTCGAACCGTTCTTCCACACTGCGGCCATGGCAGCCGCGATCGTCCTCTTCACCGCGTGCGTACGACTCGCCATCCACCCCCTGTCGCGGGCGGCGGCCCGGGGACAGAAAGCCCGCACCAAGCTCGCGCCGCAGATCGCCGAGCTGCGCAAGAAGCACGGCAAGAACCCGGAGCGCCTCCAGAAGGCGATCTTGGAGCTGCATGCGGCGGAGAAGGTCTCGCCGCTGTCCGGCTGCCTGCCCAGCCTCTTCCAGCTGCCCGCGTTCTTCCTCATGTACCACCTTTTTTCCAGCCAGCAGATCGGAGGGGAATCGAATGAGCTTCTCGGGCATGTGCTCTTCGCCAGCCCGCTCGGCGACCGCTGGACCGACGCGCTCGCGGACGGCGGGGCCTTCGGGTCGCAGGGACTGGTGTACGTCGCGTTGTTCGCGGTCGTGGCGGCGGTGGCCACGTTCAATTTCCGGCGTACCAAGCAACAGATGGCCGGCGTGTCCGTGGCGCAGCTGCCCGGTGCCGGCGCGGGAGGGGCGGAGGGAGCCATGGGGGCGATGGCCAAGGTGATGCCGTGGATGTCCTTCGCGACGCTCATCACGGTGGCCGTCGTGCCGCTGGCCGCCGCGTTGTACGTCGTCACCAGCACCACCTGGAGCGCGGTTGAGCGGGCCGTCCTTTACCGGGACGTTCCGGTCAGCGGTGACGCGGTTGCTACTGCCGCGTAAAGGTCCAGTCTGTGAACGGGGTCTTGCAGACTGGACCTGGACCTTGGAGGATCGGCCAATCCTCCGATGGCCGCAGTCCATCGGCCGGGCGCCGGGCGCGACACTCGACCAGAGGAGACTGACCATGAAGCTGCTGCGTGTGGGGACGGCGGGAGCCGAACGTCCGGCACTGCTCGACCAGGACGGGACGCTCAGGGATCTGTCGGGCCTCGTCCCGGACATCGACGGGGACCTGCTTGCCGACGAGGCCGCCCTCGGTCGGGTACGGGCGGCTGCCGCCGCCGGTGAACTGCCGGTGATCGACGGGGGCGCGGACCGGGTCGGGCCGCCGCTCGCTCGTATCGGGAAAATCGTGTGTATCGGGCTGAACTACCACGACCACGCGGCCGAGACGGGCGCGGCGATTCCGGCCGAGCCCATCATCTTCTTCAAGGCCCCGGACACGGTCGTCGGCCCCGACGACACCGTTCTCGTACCGCGCGGCAGCACCAAGACCGACTGGGAAGTCGAGCTTGCCGTCGTCATCGGGCGCACCGCCCGCTACCTGGACTCGGCGGACGAGGGCCTCGCGCATGTCGCGGGGTACGCGGTCGCGCACGACGTTTCCGAGCGCGAGTTCCAGATCGAGCGCGGCGGCACGTGGGACAAGGGCAAGAACTGCGAGACGTTCAACCCGCTGGGTCCATGGCTCGTGACTGCGGACGAGGTGCCGGACCCGCAGGCGCTGGGTCTGAAACTCTGGGTCAACGGCGAGCTGAAGCAGAACGGCACCACCGCGGATCAGATCTTCTCGGTCGGTGAAGTGGTGCGGTACGTCAGCCAGTTCATGACGCTGTACCCGGGTGACGTGATCAACACGGGTACGCCGGCGGGGGTTGCCATGGGGCAGCCTGAGCCGAAGCCGTATCTGCGGTCGGGCGATGTGGTGGAGCTTGAGGTTGAGGGACTGGGGCGGCAGCGGCAGGAGCTGAAGGACGCGTAGCGTCCGTCTGGCGTCGTGCCTTCCGGCTGGGGGAGGGGGACTGGGGCTCCGCCTCAGCCCCCCGGCCCTCAGCCCCCGCCCCCGGTCTCTGACCCTCAGCCCGCCCCCAGTCTCTGACCCTCAGCCCCCCGCCCCCAGTCCCTGGACCTCGGGCGGTGTTGCCCTACTGCGTGAAGCGTTCCAGCGCCTCGACCACCAGTGCGTGATCTTCCGCCTGGGGCAGGCCGGAGACCGTGACCGTGCCGATTACGCCCGCTCCCTCCACCGCGATCGGGAACGCCCCGCCGTGCGCCGCGTACACATCCGGGTCCAGGCGCGAGGAGTCCTCGAACGTCGTGCCCTTGGCGCGGAAGCGCGTGCCGACCAGGTACGAGCTCTCCGCGTACCGCTCGACCACCCGCCGCTTCCGGTCGATCCACGCGTCGTTGTCGGCGCTCGACCCCGGCAGGGCGCAGTGGAAGAGCTGTTGCGCGCCCCGTCGGATGTCGATGGCGACCGGGGCATTGCGCTCGGTCGCCAGCTCGACGAGCACGCTGCCCAGTGCCCAGGCGTCCTCGTGGGTGAAGCGGGGGAGCGTCAGGCGGCGTTCCTGGGCGACCAGCTCGGCGATCGTGGGGCTCACAGGGTTCCCGGGACTCTTGTGGCTTGTGTGACTTGTGTGGCTCATACGGGGATCATCCCCACCGTGATGCCCTCGCGGGCCGAGCGCCGCGCCGCCTCCAGTACGTCCAGGGCCGCTGCCGCCTGTTCGGCGGTGACCGGGGGTGCGGTGCCGTCGCGCAGGGCGGTGGCGATCGCCGCGTAGTACGCCGGATAGTTGCCCGGCAGCGTACGGACCGGGGTGCCGCCGCCGGTCAGCGGGGACTCGCCCGCGCCGACGTGGCCCCAGGCCGACTCCGGTTCCTCGCCCCAGCTCTCGTCCGCCGCAGGGCGCCTGCCCTCGCGAAGGGCCGACTCCTGCGGGTCCAGGCCGTACTTCACGAAGCCCGCGCGCGAGCCGAGCACGCGAAAGCGCGGGCCGAGCTGGGCGGTGGTTGCGCTCACATAGAGGTGGGAGCGGACGCCGTTCGTGTGCGTGATCGCGATGAACGTGTCGTCGTCTGCCTCGGCGCCGGGGCGGCGTACGTCGGACTCGGCGTACACCTGGGCCGCCGGGCCGAAGAGGACCAGTGCCTGGTCGACGACGTGGCTGCCCAGGTCGAACAGCAGCCCGCCGATCTCCGCCGGGTCGCCCGACTCGCGCCAGCCGCCCTTGGTCTGCGGCCGCCACCGCTCGAAACGGGACTCGAAGCGCTGTACGTCGCCGAGCTCGCCGGCCGCGATCAGCTGCTGGAGGGTGAGGAAGTCGTTGTCCCAGCGGCGGTTCTGGAAGACGGAGAGCAGCAGGCCGCGCTCGTCGGCGAGGGCGGCCAGCTCGCGCGCCTCGGCGGCGGTGCCGGCGATCGGCTTGTCCACGACGACCGGCAGGCCCGCTTCGAGGGCGGCGGCCGCGATCGGGACGTGGGTCTTGTTGGGCGAGGCGATCACGACGAGGTCGAGCTCGTCCGCGCGCTCCCACAGCTCGTCGGGCGAGGCCGCGAGGCGGACGTCGGGGAACTCGGCGCGGGCCTGCTCCTGCCGCTCCGGGTTCGAGGTGACGACCGTGTCGAGGGCGAGGCCCTCGGTGGTGGCGATGAGCGGGGCGTGGAAGACGGAGCCCGCGAGGCCGTAGCCCACGAGTCCTACGCGCAGCGGGGCGCGGGTGTCGGTGCCATGGGCGATGCCGGTGCCAGTCATGCTCCTCACTTAAGCAACGCTGTTGCCAAAGTGCAAGCGCAAGGGACAATGGGGCCGTGAACAGGACCAGTACTGGTACGGGCGTAAACCTGCCGGCGCTGCGCAGCCACAACGCGGCGCTGATGCTCGACCTACTGCGCACGGCGGGCGAGGGCGGCATCAGCCGTCTTGAGCTCGCCGAACGCACGGGGCTCACGCCCCAGGCCGTCAGCAAGATCACCGCCCGGCTGCGGGCGGAGGGGCTGGTGGCGGAGGCGGGCCGACGCGCCTCGACGGGCGGCAAGCCGCGGACCGTACTGCGGCTGGTGCCGGATGCGGGGTACGCGGTCGGGCTGCACCTGGACCGCGATGAGCTGACGGCGGTTCTGGTGGACCTGGCCGGGGCGACGGTGGCTGTGCGGAGCGCGCCGCTGGACTTCGGGGCGGGGGCGGAGGCGGTGGTCGCGGCGGCGGAACGGGAGGTCGGGGTGCTGGGGCCCGTGCCTGGTGGGCGGGTGCTCGGGGTCGGGGTGGCCGCGCCCGGGCCGTTGGACCACCGGCGCGGGGTGTTGCATCGCGTCACCGGGTTTCCGCAGTGGGACGGGTTCGCGTTGCGGGACGTACTCGGTGCGCGGCTCGGGCTGCCGGTCGTCGTCGACAAGGACACCAACGCCGCCGCCCTCGGGCTCGCCCTGCGGGCCCGGCCCTCCGGCGGGTCCTTCGCGTACCTCCATCTCGGTACCGGGCTCGGCGCCGGTCTCGTACTCGGTGGTGCGCTCTATCGCGGGGCGCGGACCGGGGCCGGGGAATTCGGGCACCAGACATTGCAGTTGGACGGCCCCGCCTGCGACTGCGGCGGTCGCGGCTGCATCGAGGCGCTGTGCCTCGCCGCCGTCGCCCGCGGCGACATCGCCGAGGCCGCACGGGTCCTCGGCGCCGGGGCCGCCAATCTCGTCGGCCTGCTCGACATCGACCGCGTACTGCTCGGCGGTCGTGTCGTCGCCGCCCATGAAGAGGTCTTCGTACGAGGTGTGGGCGAGATGCTCGGTGAACTCGCGCGGCGCGAGGGCGGTGCGGCCGCTGTGCCGGTCGCCGTTGCGGGGGGAGGGCACGGATACGGAGTCGCGGAGGGCGCCGCGCAGTTGGTGCTCGCGCCGGTCTTCGGGCATGCGGATGTGGCGTTCCCCGGGTGAGGGTCCGGGTTGGGCCGTTGGGGGGAATTCAATGACTGTATGACCGCGTGCGAGGCGTGTCCCGCGCGGTCGGTCGCGCGCGCGTGGCAGGGTCACGGGGCCATGACCGGATGACTCCGACCACCGATCGACCCACCGGCGGACCCACCGACCGAGCCACGACGGACCCACCGACCGACCCACCGGCTGACGGACCGACTCACCGACCGACTCACCGACCCACCGGCTGACGGACCGACCGCTCCGCGATCTGCAAAGGCTTCCCATGCGACTGCGCATTGCCCCCGCCATCGCCATCGCCATCGGAGTTGCGGCAGCCACGGTGTCACCGGCAACGCTCGCGGTCGCTGCGACGCCTCTACGCCCCACCGTTGTCAACGCGCCCGCGTCGGCCCTAGCCCCACCCGCTGACCAGCAGCCCACCTGCGGTGATCCCGACTCCGCCGACTTTCCCATCGGCACCCGCCTGCGCGGCGGACCGGACACCTACCACCCCGGCGGCGGCTTCAAGCACTGGTACCTCGAACTGGCCAACGCCACCGACGAGAGCTGCCACAACATCCACCCCGTCATCGTCATCGCGGACCGCGACCGTGAACTCGCCTCCTCCCAGACCAAGTTCGAGTTCTACGACGAGGACGCGCGGAGTTGGCGCCGTGTCCCCTTCGAGAAAACTGACGAGGACGAGCACATCGGCGTATTCGACGGGTTCCAGGGGTTCACCGTCGCCGCCGACAAGACCGTGACCGTGAAAGTACGGCTCACCTTCGCCTCCGGGACCCGCCCAGGCGACGTTGTCACCAACGCCGCGGTCGTCCAGCGGCACGGCGACGACGGCGAGTGGGTCGGCGAGTCCAACGACTACCGGTTCGCCATCGACGAGGCGGAGGCCGAGGATGCCGATGGCGCCGATGACGTGGCCGAAGCAGAGCAGGGGAAGGAACCGGGCGCCGACGAGCCCGACGACGCCACCCCCCGCATCGGCGAGCATCGCCGCGGCTCCCTCGCCATGACCGGCCCCCGCGGCCATGACCACCTGCTCCCGCTCGGAGCCACTGCGGGCGCCCTCCTCCTCGGCGGCGGCGCGCTCGTCGCGGGATCCCGGCGCCTCCGGGGCCCCGGAGCGACGAACAGCCCCCGGGGCCGATGAGCGAGCAGCCCCGACGATGAGCGAGCAGCCCCGCAGCGGAACCGGTCACGGCCGCCATATCGTCCCGCTGGTGCGGATGACGGCCCGCAGCCGCGACGAGCCGCACCGGGCGGCCACCCCGCTGGAGCTGTTCTTCGACCTGTGCTTCGTCGTGGCGGTCGCCCAGGCCGGGGCGCGGCTCGTGCACGCCGTGGCCGAGGGCGACGCCGGGCACGGGATCACCGGCTATCTGTTCGTCTTCTTCGCGATCTACTGGGCCTGGGTGAACTTCACCTGGTTCGCCTCCGCCTACGACTGCGACGACGTCCCCTACCGGCTCGCCACCCTGGTGCAGATCGCCGGCGTTCTCGTCTTGGCCGCCGGAGTCCCGCGTGCGTTCGACCACGCCGACTACGGGATCGCGGTCCTCGGCTACCTGATCATGCGCGTGGCGCTCACGCTCCAGTGGCTGCGGGCCGCGCACGGCGAAACCGGAGCCGCGAGAAGTACCGCGTTGCGCTTCGCCGCCGGACTTGTGGTCGTACAGGCGGGGTGGGTGGTGCTGCTGTGGCTGCCCGACGCCGCCTGGACGTGGGGATTCCTGCTGCTGGCCGCCGCCGAGCTTGCCGTGCCGGTCTTCGCCGAGCACCGCCACGAGACCAGCTGGCATCCGCACCACATCGCCGAACGCTACGGCCTGTTCACCATCATCATGCTCGGCGAGACCATCGCCGCCGCCACCGTGGCCGTACAGTCCGCCATCGACGCACCGGACGAATCAGCGGCCCTGGACAAGCTGCTGCCGATCGCGGCCGGCGGACTGGTCATCGTCTTCGCCGCCTTCTGGATCTACTTCGCCGTGCCCATTCACGAACATCTCGCCTCCAACCGCCAGGCGTTCGTCTGGGGCTACGGCCACTACCTGATCTTCGGCTCCGCCGCCGCGATCGGCGCCGGCATCGAAGTGGCCGTCGAAGAGGCGACGCACCATGCGCACATCTCCACGCTCGCGGCCTCCCTCGCGGTCACTGTTCCCACCGCCCTCTTCATGATCACGGTGTGGGCGGTGCACGCGCGCCACTTCAAGCGGGGCGCGGCCCAGCATCTGGTCCTGCCCGTCGGCGCGTTGCTCGTACTGCCCACCAGTTTCGCCGGGCACTGGGCCGTGCCGCTGGCCGGGCTGGTGGCCGCGTGCACCGTCGCGACAGGGGTGTATCTCGTGGCTACGGAGGCCCGGGCCCCCGAAGTGCGACGCTGACCAGGCAAATCCTCTTGCCCTCACGCGACGCTCGCACCGGGCGTTCAACATCGTCTGCGACGATCCGTATGTGGACATCCGAGACGCGAACACGCACCACCAGGACCCCGGCGCCCCCATCCGGTCCGGCATCCCGGAGCACGGCCGCATTCCCAAGTACTACGCCGTCAAGGCCCGTATCGCCGCCCTGATGAGTGAGTTGAGCGAGGGCGATATGCTGCCCCCCGAGCGCGATCTCGCCGTACGGTACGAGGTCTCCCGCGAGACGGTGCGCCAGGCGCTGCGCGAGCTCCTACTGGAGGGGCGGCTCCGGCGCCAGGGCCGGGGCACGGTCGTGGCCGGGCCGAAGCTGGAGCAGCCGCTGGCCCTCGCCAGCTATACGGAGGGTGTACGCCGCCAGGACCGGAGGCCGGGCCGTAATCTCATCGGCCTCGACCGCTTCCCCTGCCCGGCCGCGCTGGCCGCCGACGTCGGCGCGGAGACCGGGGAACCGGTCTGGCACATGGAGCGCGTGCTGCTCGCGGACGACGAGCGGGTCGGCCTGGAGAGTACGTACGTGGCGGTGTCCCGGGTTCCGCGTCTGGACGTCGACTTCGAGCCGGACTCGTCCTTCTACGCGTACCTCCACGACCGCGTCGGGGTGTCCTTCGGCGACGCGGACGAGCGCATCGAGACGGTCCTCGCGACGCCGCGGGAGGCGCTGCTGATCGGGACGCCGCCGGCGCTTCCGATGCTGCTGATCCACCGGCTTTCGCGGGATGTGGATGGGCGGCCGCTGGAGCGGGTGCGGACGTTGTTCCGGGGGGATCGGTTCAGCTTTACGGTGCGGTTGGGGGAGCGGGGGTAGGGCCGGACACACGGAAAGGGCCGGAGCAATTTCAATAACGAAAACATAACGGGTCTGGTCCATCCTTGGGTGGCTGTTCACCGTGCCGTTGCCGGGCAGATCGTTCTGCGCCACTCGCCCCCAGGACCGTGGCCGCCGTGAGAGTCATAGTCGTAGGAGCCGGCGTCGTAGGAACCATGCACGCCTGGCACGCAGTGGAACGTGGCCACGAGGTCGTCCAGATCGAGCGCGAGACCGAAGCCCGCGGGGCCAGCCTGCGCAATTTCGGCCAGATATGGGTCAGCGGCCGCGCAGGTGGCGAAGAGCTGGAGACCGCTCTCCGGGCCCGCGAGCTGTGGGAGGGCATCGGGCGGCGCGTGCCCGAGCTCGGCTTCCGGGCCATCGGCTCGCTGACCCCCGTACGCAACGACCTCGAACTGGCCGTCGCCGAGGCCGCGCTGACCCGGCCCGACGCCTCCGCCCGCGGCTACAAGCTCCTCACCGCCGGCGAAGCGCGCACCGTCAACCCCGCCCTGCGCGGTGAATTCGAAGCCGCCCTGTGGTGCGAGCGCGACGCGGCCGTCGAGCCCCGCACCGCCCAACTCGCCCTGAAACAAGCCCTGCTGGCCTCCGGGCGGTACACGTTCATCGGCGGTCGCGAGGTCCGCGAAGTCGTCGGGGCCAAGGGGAACGGACGCAGCGCTGTCCGCGACGACCACGGCGACGTACACACCGGTGACGCCGTCGTCCTCTGTACGGGCGCCTGGCTCGGCGGGCTCGTCAAAGAGCTCGCCCCCGATCTGCCCGTACGCCGCGTCCGCCTCCAGATGATGCAGACCGAGCCCCTCGGTGAGGCCCTCACCACCTCCGTCGCCGACGCCGACAGCTTCCGCTACTACCCGGCGTACGCGAGCGGGGCACTCGACGCCCTCAACGCCGGGCAGGCCCAGGAACCGGCCGCCGCCGCGCACAAGATGCAGCTGCTCATGGTCCAGCGCCGCGACGGCGGGCTGACCATCGGCGACACCCACGAGTACGAGCACCCCTTCGCCTTCGACGTCGTCGAGGAGCCGTACGAACACGTCACCCGGGTCGCCGAGGGCTTCCTCGGCCGGCCGCTGCCGAAGATCCGGCACCGCTGGGCGGGGGTGTACGCGCAGTGCACCGACACGAGCCGCGTCGTCCACCGCCAGCAGGTGCGCGACGGGGTGTGGCTGGTGACCGGACCCGGCGGGCGCGGCATGACGTGCTCCCCGGCCATCGCCGAGCAGACCGCGAACGAACTGGACTGGTGACCTGAATGAGCCGCATCAAGCTTGTCGTCCTCGACATGGCCGGCACCACCGTCGCCGACGACGGACTCGTCGAGCAGGCCTTCGGCGCCGCCGCCGAGCGCCTCGGTGTCGAGCCCGGATCGGCCGATCACGCCGAGAAGCTCGACTACGTACGCGCCACCATGGGCGAATCCAAGATCTCCGTCTTCCGGCACCTCTTCGGCGACGAGACCAGGGCCCAGCAGGCCAACACCGCCTTCGAGGAGGCGTACGGCAGCCTCGTCGACGCCGGGCACATCGCGCCCGTGCCGGGCGCCCGCGAGGCCGTCGAGAGGCTGCGCGGTGACGGCCGCCGAGTCGTCCTGACCACCGGATTCGCCCGCGTCACGCAGGACGCCATCCTCGCCGCGGTCGGCTGGCAGGACCTGGTCGAGCTGACGCTCTGCCCGGCCGACGCCGGGGGGCGCGGCCGTCCGTACCCCGACATGGTGCTCGCCGCGCTCCTGCGGACCGGGGCGGCCGACGCGGTGCAGGAGATCGCGGTCGCCGGCGACACGTCGTACGACATGCTCAGCGGCGTCCGCTCCGGCGCGAGCGTCGTCGCGGGCGTGCTGACCGGTGCGCACGGCGCCGACCAGCTCACCTCGCACGGCGCGACGCACATCCTCCGCTCCGTCGAGGAGCTGCCGGGTCTCCTGGCGAGGGAGGGGCGATGAGCAGCGGCATCCGCTTCGACAACGTCTCGGTCGCGTACGGCAGGAACACCGTGCTCGACTCGCTCGACCTGACCGTCGAACCCGGCGAAGTCATGGCCCTCCTCGGGCCGTCCGGCTCCGGCAAGACGACCGCCCTGCGCGCGGTCGCCGGGTTCGTGCGGCCCGCGTCGGGGCGCGTCTTCATCGGCGACCGCGACGTCACCCGCCTCCCGCCGCACCGGCGCGGCATCGGGATGGTCGTCCAGCAGTACGCGCTCTTCCCGCATCTGCGCGTCGAGGGCAACGTCGCCTTCGGACTGAAGGCGCAGAAGGCGGCCAAGTCCGAGATCCCCGGCCGGGTCGCCGGGGCGCTCGAAATGACCGGCATGACGTCGTACGCCAAGCGCTACCCGCGCGAACTGTCCGGCGGCCAGCAGCAGCGCGTCGCGATCGCGCGGGCGCTCGCGATCCGGCCCGGCGTACTGCTCCTGGACGAGCCGCTGTCCGCGCTGGACGCGCAGCTCAGGTCGGGCATGCTGGCGGAACTCGCCCGCCTGCACCGGGAGTTGCCCGATGTCTCCATCCTGTACGTCACCCACGACCAGGTCGAGGCGCTGACCCTCGCGGACCGTATCGCCGTCATGGACAAGGCCCGCCTCCAGGACTGCGGCACCCCGCAGCAGCTGTACCGCCGCCCCACCACCGAGTTCACCGCGTCCTTCGTCGGCAACGCGAACCTCCTCCCGGTCAGGGTCGGCCAGGACGGCGCCGGCGTCTCCTTCGCCGGTATGGCGCTGAAGGTCGCCACCGGCGGCGCGGTGAACGGCGCGACGGCCACCCTGTGCGTACGCCCCCACCTCGTCGGCCTCGGCGACGGCCCGAACGCCCTGCGCGGCACGATCGCCGAGGTCCAGTGGCGCGGCTCCACGCACCGGCTGTACGTCGACGTGGCGGGCCACCGCCTGAAGGCGGACCTGCGCGAACTGCGCGAGACGCCGACGCTGGGCGACGAAGTCACGGTGCACTTCGCGTCGGAGGACGCGGTGCTGCTGGGGGCGGGGGTGTCGTCCGATGGCTAGCGCGAATCGTGTGCCTGCGGGCGGTGGTGGGATGCGCCCGGCCTCCGGCCGGGCTGCGGTACCCACCCGCACCACCCGTGCGGACAGTGGGGAAGGTGCGGGTCCCCCGGTGGGCGGTACCTCGCCGTCGCCGCCCGTCGCCGGTATCGACAACCGCTCCACGATCCCGCACACTGCGCGCCGCAATGCTGGACGGCCCGCCGTGCCCGGCCGCACGACCGTCCGTGCCGTCCCCCGCTGGGTCTGGGCCTTGCCGCCCATTGCCGTTCTCGCGTTCGTCTTCCTCTACCCCCTCGCCCTCGTCGTCCAGCAGTCCTTCTCGCCCGACGAAGGCGGCACGTCCTTCGAGCCCTACGCCGAGGTCTTCGCGTCCGAGGCGTTTCGCGAGGCGTTGGGCACCACCGTGTGGCTGGCCGTCGGGGCGACCGTCGGGTGTCTCGTCCTCGGCTTCGTACTCGCCCTCGTCATCGCCTTCGTGCCCTTCCCCGGCGGCAAGGCGGTGGCGAAGTTCATCGACGTATTCCTGTCCTTTCCGTCCTTCCTGATCACCCTCGCCCTGCTGTTCATCTACGGCACGGTCGGCATGGCCAACGGCGTCTGGACCGACGTGACAGGCGCCGCCGAGGGACCGTTCCACTTCCTCACCACCCCGTGGGGCGTACTCCTCGCCGAGATCACCTACTTCACACCCTTCGTCATGCGGCCGCTCCTCGCCGCCTTCTCGCAGCTCGACACCGCGCAGCTGGAGGTGGCCTCTTCACTCGGCGCACGGCCCGCCCGGATCGTCCGGCGGGTGATCCTCCCCGAGGCGCTGCCCGCCCTCGCCGCAGGCGGCTCCCTCGTCCTCGTCATGTGCCTGAACGAGTTCGGCATCGTCCTCTTCACCGGGGCCAAGGGCGTCACGACCCTGCCGATGCTCGTGTACGGCAAAGCGATCCTGGAGTCCGACTACCCGGCCGCGTGCGTCGTCGCCGTCGTCAACATCGCGATCTCCGTGGGTCTTTACAGCCTCTACCGGGTGGTGAGCCGACGTGTTGGTGCATAGCCGTACGGGGAAGTGGGCGGCCCGGGTTCTCTTCTTCGTCCTCTTCGTTCCGCTGTTCGCGCTGCCGATGCTCGTCATCGTCGCCGCGTCGTTCTCCACCAACTGGTCCGGCGCCTTCCCCTCCGGCCCGACCGCCGAGCACTACACATCGGCCGTACGCGGAGAGTCCCTGCAGGCGCTCACCACCAGCCTGGTCACCGCCCTGACCGCGAGCCTGCTCGCGCTCACCTTCGGCACCTGGGCCGCCCTTGCCGCGGCCTCGCTGAAGAACAGAGGCGAGGGGGTCCCTCCCATGCCCTTCAGGCTATGGGGGAGAGTGCTCGACGCGCTGTTCATGCTGCCCGTCGCCGTCCCCTCCGTGGTCGTCGGTCTCGCCGTCCTCGTCGCGTTCTCCCAGCCGCCGTTCCTCCTCAACGGCACACGCTGGATTGTGATCCTCGCGCACGCCGTTCTTGTCACGGCGTTTGCCTACCAGTCGGTTTCGGCCGCCATCCTGCGACTGGACCCGATGTACGAGCAGGCCGCCGCATCTCTTGGGGCCAGCCCCTCGTACGTCCTGTGGAAGGTGAAGCTCCCGCTCCTGCTGCCGTCGCTCAACGCGGCCGCCGGGCTGTGCTTCGCCCTGTCCATGGGCGAGCTGAGCGCCACGATGATGCTCTACCCGCCGGACTGGACGCCGCTCCCGGTGCAGATCTTCACGGCCACCGACCGCGGCTCCCTCTTCACCGGCTCGGCGGTCGCCGTGGTCCTCATGGGGACGACGCTGCTCGTGCTGCTCGCCGTCTCCCGTATCCGCACCAAAGCCTCGTACCGCTAGGAGATACGAAACGTCATGCAGACCTCCCTCAAGACGGTCGCCGCCGTCACCGGCGGCCTCGCCCTCGCCTCCTCCCTCACCGCGTGCGGCGGCTCGTCCGCCGCCTCCGACGAGAAGGTCGTCACCGTCTACAGCGCCGACGGCCTCAAGGGCGAGAACGGTGACGGCTGGTACGACCAGGTCTTCAAGGACTTCGAGAAGAAGACCGGCATCAAGGTGAAGTACGTCGAGGGCGGCTCTGGCGAGATGGTGCAACGCGCCGTCCGCGAGAAGTCGAACACCCAGGCCGACGTCATCGTCACCCTGCCGCCCTTCATCCAGCAGGCAGACGCCAAGGGCCTGCTGAAGGCGTACGAGCCCAAGGGCGCCGACAAAGTCGCCTCCGCCGACAAGGCGCCCGACGGCAAGTGGACCTCCGTCGTCAACAATTACTTCGGGTTCATCCACAACAAGAAGGAGCTCAAGGAGAGCCCCAGGACCTGGGAGGACCTCCTCGACTCCTCCTACAAGGACAAGCTCCAGTACTCCACGCCCGGTGTCGCGGGCGACGGAACCGCCGTCGTCATCAAGGCGATGCACGACTTCGGCGGCAAGGAGCCGGCGATGGAGTACCTGAAGAAGCTCCAGGCCAACAATGTCGGCCCGTCCTCCTCGACCTCCAAGCTCGCGCCGAAGGTCGACAAGGGCGAGATCCTGGTCGCCAACGGCGACGTACAGATGAACTTCGCGCAGTCCAAGTCCATGCCGAATATCGGCATCTGGTTCCCGGCGAAGGACGGCTCCAGGCCCACCACCTTCGCGCTGCCCTACGCCGCCGGTCTGGTCGACAAGGCACCGCACACCGAGAACGGCAAGAAGCTCCTCGACTTCATGCTCACCGAGGGCGCCCAGCAGCAGGTCAGCGAGATCGGCGGCGGCTTCTCGGCCCGTACGGACATCAAGGCCACGGACGCCAACGCCACCGAACTGGCCAGCATTCTCAAGGGAGTTGAGGTCTTCGAGCCGGACTGGAACGACATCGGAACCAACCTCGACGACTACATCGACGCCTGGAGGAACGCCACGGGCAGCTAGAAACAATGGGTCCAACTCCACGCTCCCGTGCCGGTGAGCTGACCGGGAGCGTTTAGCGAAGCCCGTAACCCGTTTGACCCCGGTTCGTTAGTTCGAGCAGTCGGACGTGCTGGGGAGGTGCGGTGAAGGCTGACCGGGGGCGGAAGTACCGCGCTTACCCGACACCGGAGCAGGAGGAGGTCCTGACCGGATGGGGGCATGACGCCCGTGCGCTGTGGAACCTGGCGCTGGAGCACCGCATGATGGTCGGCCGCAAGCACGACGGCACGTGGGTGTGGTCGACGGAGCAGTCGCTGCTGCTGACCCAGGTACGCAATGACGCGGACGACACGGTGAACTGGCTCAGTGATCTACCGGCGAAGGCCGGGCAGCAGGTGCTTCGGCGTTTGGACCAGGCGTTTCTGAACATGGCGAACCCGGACCATCCGGCTGGCCATCCCGAGTTCAAGAGGCGTAGCTCAGCGATGAGTATCCCGTTTCCGGGGCAGGCCCTGCACGTGCGAAAGCTGAACCGCCACTGGGCGGAGGTGCGGGTCCCGAAGCTGGGTTGGCTGCGCTTTCGACTGTCTCGCGCCCTGGGCGGCGCTGTCCGCAATTGCACCGTTGTTAGGGACGGTCAGGGCTGGCATGTGTGCTTCGGCATCCATACGGGTGTGGTGGATGCAGCTCCGAATGGTAAGTCGGGCTGCGGTGTTGACTTCGGTGTGGCCGTCTCGGCGTACGTGTCCACCGAGGACGAGCCGCGACTGATGCGCCCCACTCTGACACCCGGTGAGCAACAGAGGCTGCGCGGGCTGGAGCAGCGCAAGGCTCGCCAGATCAAGCACGCGAAGCGGCACAACGGAGGGCGATACAGCAAACGGCTGCGCAAGACTCTCGCGCAGATCGCGGATCTCAAGGCACGCCAGGCCCGTCGGCGATTGGATTTCACGCACAAACTCACCACCGACCTTGCCAAGAACCACGGCTTCGTCGGCATCGAGGATCTGCGCGTGACGAGCATGACTGCCACAGCCAAAGGCACCGTGGTCGAGCCGGGAGCCCGCGTTCAACAGAAGGCCGCACTCAACCGGGCGATTCTCGACAACATCCCTGGGGAGCGCCGCCGTCAGCTGGAGTACAAGACCCGCCAGTACGGTTCTGAACTGCGTCCGGTGCCGCCGCACGGCACGTCGCAAACCTGTCCGTCCTGCGGCGAACGGGATCCAAGAAACCGCGTCGGCTGTGGCAGGGAGTTCGCGTGCGTGCATTGCGGATTCACAGGTCACGCCGACAAGTCAGCCTCGATCGAGATCGAGGCCCGTGCCCGCCGGATGGGCGGCACGGTCACCAAGAGCACGCGCAGGCCCCGCAAGGAGTCGAGTCGCCACCGCACCACAGTGGCAGGCGCACGCGTGAACCAGCCCAGCGCAGCCTGACCTACTTACTGCCAGGGCAACCGGCTCCCTTACCGGACCGGGGATGTCAATGGGTGATCGACGGGGTCAAGGTCACAGCGGTCTGATTAGGCTGGGGGCGCCCGCGACGGTGTGGTCCGGGCGCCCCAGCATTTTTTGCGTACGGCAGGAGTCCGGCACATGGCAGAGCGCAAGCCGATCGAATCATGGCTCACCGACATGGACGGCGTTCTCATCCACGAGGGCACGCCCATCCCCGGCGCCGATGCCTTCATCAAGCGGCTCCGCGAGTCGGGCAGGCCCTTCCTGGTACTGACGAACAACTCCATCTACACCGCCCGTGACCTGCACGCACGCCTTGCCCGCATGGGCCTGGACGTGCCCGTCGAGAACATCTGGACGTCCGCGCTCGCCACCGCCCGCTTCCTCGACGACCAGCGGCCCGGCGGCACGGCGTACGTCATCGGCGAGGCCGGTCTGACGACCGCGCTGCACGACATCGGTTACGTCCTGACTGACCACGACCCGGACTATGTCGTCCTGGGCGAGACCCGTACGTACAGCTTCGAGGCACTCACCAAGGCGATCCGGCTCATCAATGCCGGTGCGCGCTTCATCTGCACCAACCCGGATGAGACCGGCCCCAGCCGGGAGGGCCCGCTGCCCGCCACCGGGGCAGTCGCCGCGCTGATCACCAAGGCGACGGGCAAGGACCCGTACTTCGCGGGCAAGCCCAATCCGCTGATGATGCGGACCGGGCTCAACGCGATCGGCGCGCACTCCGAGACCAGCGCGATGATCGGCGACCGCATGGACACGGACGTCCTGGCGGGCCTGGAGGCGGGCATGGAGACGTTCCTGGTGCTGACCGGGCTGACGGGGACCGCGGACGTCGACCGGTACCCGTTCCGGCCGTCGACGGTCGTCGACTCGATCGCGGACCTCGTCGACCGCATCTGACGCATCCCTCGTGCAGGGGGCCGAGGGCGCCCGTACGGCGCAGTGACGGGCGTCTGGGGATGCGAAAACGGCCAAAGGCGTGAATCTTCGGAGTACCAGGAGGTTCACCATGCGTTCACTGCAGCTCGCTTTGTGTGCGGGGGCGGTGGCCGCGGCAGTCATCGCTCCCGCGCCCGCCGCTCACGCCGACGACGGCCGGGGCCGGATCGCCGTCACGCCGTCCACCATCGAGCCGGGTGGGGAGGTGGACCTGCGGGTCGATGCATGCCAGGGCCAACAGGCGACCGGCACGTCCGAGGCTTTCTCGGCGCCCGCCCGTCTCAATCCGGCCGCGGACGGTGGCCTGTTCGCCGAAGCCCGCATCCGTTCGGACGCCCGGGCCCAGGACTACGAGGTCCGGGTCAAGTGCCAGGACGGCAACCCGAGGGTCGGCGGCACAGTGGCCGTGGCCGTCGCCGGCCACGCCAAGGACCGCACAGAGGACCACACCAAGGACCACGCCGGGCGGACGCCCACCGCACCTGTGCATGCCGGGGGCGGCGGTACGTCCGAGCAGGCCGCTGCCGAACCCGAGGAAGAGGGCCCGGGAACGCGGCACACCGTGATCGGCCTGATTCTGGCGGGCGTGGCGGCCGTGGCCGTGGCGTTCCGGAGCGTACGCCGCCGACGTACGACGGACCAGGACTGAGATGTCCGCCGAGGACCGCCCGGCCGGCGGCGGCAGGCTGCTGACCGGCGTCGCCTGGGTGGTGCTGCTGCTCGGGCTGTGGGTCTGGGGCCGCGACGCGACCGAGGGCCCCGGCGGCAGTTCGGCCCCGACCACCGGTGACGCCGCCGCCGTCGGCCGCCCGCTCGGGGATCCGCTGCCTCCCGCGCAGGTGCCGTTCGAGGGCGGCGTGATGCCGCGGCGGGTCGATGTCCCCGCCATAGGTGTGACGGCCCCGGTCGTGCCACGTGGCCTCGACGCGTCCGGTGCCGTGGACCCGCCGCCGTACGACCAGCCGTCGAAGGTCGGCTGGTACAGCAACGGAACCAGGCCCGGCGCGGCGGGCGTTGCCCTGCTCGTCGGCCATGTCGACACCGAAAGCAAACCGGCCGTCTTCTACGGCCTGAGCGCCGCCCGGCCCGGCGAGACGGTCCGGGTGACAGGGACCGGCGGTGAAACCCTGGAGTTCACCATCGACGACGTCCAGGTCTTCACCCGCGAACGCTTCGACCCGCAGAAGGTGTACGGCCCCCGCGAGAGCGACCGGGCGGAGCTGCGCCTGATCACCTGCGGGGGCACGTACGACAGAAAGGCCCGCACCTACACGGCGAACGTGGTGGTCTCGGCCTACCTCACGGGTGCGGCCAAGGGCTGATCAGTCGCTGATCAGTCGCTGTTACGCCGCTACCGGAGCCGAACCCGGAGCCGGTGCCGGAGCCGTCCGGGCCGCCGCGCGCAGGCCCAGCGCCCCGAAGACCGCCGCGAACACCGCCCACAGCAGCGCGTGCGAGGCCAGCGACAGGATCCGGAAGTCCCACAGCAGCGTCGCCGCCACCGGAACCTCGTCCGGGTTGCCCGGCAGTGCGAAGAGCACCGCGAGCGTGGCGACCGCCGTGATGGCCACCGCGATCTGCCGCACCGGAACGGACCGGTCCGCCAGACGTACGTAGATCTGCCACGCCAGCACCATGCCGAGGATGCCGATCACGACGGCGGCCAGCCACAGGGCCTGGCGGTTGCTGACGGTCCCGGAGTCGCCGACGCCGGGCGGGTTGGCGGGGTAGCGCAGGCCCGGCAGCAGCGATACCGCGAGGAAGGCTGCCGTGGCGAAGGTCAGGGCGCGGGGCCAGGGCCGGTCACCGGGAGCGGTGCGGCGGTGGACCAGGGCGTAGGCGAGGGCGAAGAGGATGCCGAGGGCGAGGCCCGCCACCACCGCGGTGACGACCAGGCCGACGTGCTGGGTGGAGCGGGAGAACAGCTCTTCGTGGTGCTGAACGGCCGTGGCGGCCGCCTCGTGCGCGTGCTCCTTGGCCGAGCGCGCCTCTTCGAGGCGGATCGCACGGTCCATCAGCGGCTCGGCGAGGAGCAGCGAGAAGAGCCCGGCGGCAAGGCCGGCCGCCCCGCCCGCTGCCAGACCGCGCCCGAGCAGGGGGAGTACAGGTGTGGACATGGTTCGTACGGCCCCGATCAGTGGCAAGGGGCACCGAAGAGGTGCCGGCCGTCGTGAGAGAACTCGTGCAGGTAGTCGCCGGTCGCCGAGATGACCGTGCCGTTGTCCATGAAGACCGCGTAGAGCGCGATCACGGCGATGATCGCCGCACCGGCCATGATCAGCCAGTCGCGGGTGGTGGTCGTGGCGGACGCTGCCGCCGCGGTGTCGGTGTGCTGCGCAGTGTGCAGAGACATACCGGTGGGCCTCCTTCTGGGGTTTCCACGCCCCATTTCAGGAGGACGACGGGTCAGTTCCTGACTTCCGTACGGGGGGCTGTCGCCTCTCGTACGGTCACAGTGGCGGGACCGTCCCGGGATTGCACCGGGTTCCTGTCCACCGTCGCCTCGATGTGTGGAGTTGTCCTGGGGAGAGTCCCAGCCATGGCCGGACACTGTCAACAGGGCCCGTAACCTGGCCCGGCCGACGGCTCGCTCCCCCCGGAGCCGCCGGCCGGGCCGGTCCTCGACCGCGGGCGCGCGAGCTGCGGGAGAAGCCCGGCGCAGGCGCGGGAGGTGCGAAGGTTCGAAGGGTCACTCTAGAACGGACATGCTGCCGTTCCTAGGGTTTTTTTGACGCCACGTCACCATGCGATTGCCGACTGTGGCTGTAACAGCTCGCCTACGAAGAAGCGACGGCTCGTTGCAGTGAGTACGCGTGTGTCAGGATGGTTTCGACCGGTTGTGTCCGGGGAGGGGCCGGGCGGTCCTCGCAGATTCAGTGCACCAAGGGGGAGTGGATGTACGGCAGTTACAGCGGCCGTCGGCGTTGGGGTGTCCGAGTGGCCGCGGTGGGTGCTGCGCTGCTGTTGGCGGGCTGTTCCTCCGAGGGTGACGGGGACGGTTCGGCCGATCAGCCGCCGGTGAAGCAGCAGCCGAAGGGCAGCGATCCGTACTGGGTCAATCCGGAAGGAAACGCCGCGAAGCAGGTCGCCTCGTACGCCAAGGAAGGCGACGACGAGAAGGCCGAGCTGATCAGGAAGATCGCCGAGCAGCCGACCGCCGAGTGGATCGGCCCGGAGAACGCCGAGGCCCAGGCGAAGGGCTTCACGGAGGCGGCCCAGAAGGCCGACCGTGACGCACTGCTCGTCCTCTACAACATCCCGCACCGCGACTGCGGCCAGTTCTCGAAGGGCGGCGCAGCCGACGGCAACGCCTACCGCGCGTGGGTCGACGAGATCGCCAAGGGCATCGGCAACCGCCCGGCCACCGTGATCCTGGAGCCGGACGCGGTGCTGCATCTCGTACAGAACTGCACGCCCGAGGAGTTCCACGAGGAGCGGTACGACCTGCTCAAGGGCGCCATCAAGCGGCTGAAGCAGCAGCCGAAGGCCAAGGTGTACCTCGACGCGGGCAATGCGGGGTGGAAGACCCCCGACGCGCTGTTCGAGCCGCTGCAGTGGGCGGGCGTAGCGGAGGCCGACGGCTTCTCGGTGAATGTCTCCAACTTCCAGACCACCGAGGCGAGCAAGGACTTCGGCAAGAAGCTCTCGCCGAAGATCGGCAACAAGCCTTTCGTCATCGACACCAGCCGCAACGGCAACGGCCCCTACACCGAGGGCGACCCCGAGGAGAACTGGTGCAACCCGCCGGGCCGCGCGCTCGGCGAGGCACCGACCACCAAGACCGGCGACGAGCTGGTCGACGCCTTCCTGTGGATCAAGCGCCCCGGTGAGTCGGACGGCGACTGCAAGGGCGGCCCGAAGGCGGGCGAGTGGTACCCGGAGTACGCGCTGGAACTGGCCCGCAACGCGAAGTAGTCCGTACGTACGTACGTACGCAGGTACGCAGGTACGCAGGTACGCAAAAGGAGGGGCGCCCCGGCCGGGCGCCCCTCCTTCCGTATACGTACGTCCGCTACGGCTACGGGACTTCGATCCAGACGCCCTCCGAGGGCGTGCCCTGGTCGTCCGTCACGAACAGCATGTAGTAGCCGGACGGCACGAGCGCCCGGTTCTTCGGCACGGTGACCGAGATGCCGTCCTTCGTCTTCTTCAGGTCCAGTGCGATGGTCCGCTGGTCCACGTCGGTGACATGCGTCACGGCGCTGGGCCGCATCAGCTTGGCGTCCTTGATGGACGTGGCGTGCGCCGACTTGAAGGTCGCCGTACCGCCGCGCTCGACGGTCTTCGGACCACCGGTGATCGTGGGCCGAGCGTCCCTGAAGAGGTACGGCGGCGTGTAGATCTCGATGCGCTGCTCGAAGACGCCAGGCTTGGTGTTGGCGTCGTCGGCGTACAGCGAGTCGGATCCGAAGATCATGACGCGGCCGTCGGGGAGCAGCAGTGAGCCGGAGTGGTAATTGCGGCCCACCGCCGGGTCGGCCACGCGGCGGTACTTGCCGGTCTTGGCGTCGTACAGCCGCGCCTGGAGGATGTTGGAGCCGCCGCGGCCCCGGTAGTCGTTGGAGCCGCCGGTCACCAGGACGGTGTCGTCGGGCATCAGCGACGCGCTCGGGTAGCGGGTGCCCTGGTCGAGCGGGTCACCGTCCTTGAAGCGCGGGTTCTGCTCCTTGAGGTCGACGAGCCGCGACTTCTCGCTGGACTTCTCGGACTCGCCGACCCCGCCGCCGCCGATCACCATGTACTTCTCGTCCTGGGCGGGAGGCAGCCGTACGGTCGCCGATGTCTCCATCTTGTCCGGGTCGCTGAGGCCGGGGATCTTCTTGAACTTGTTGGTCTTCAGATCCCAGACACCGGGGTCACGTCCCTCGTCGGCCGGACCGTACCCGGCGTTCGAGCCGGAGTAGAAGAGCTTGCCGTTGTTCATCAGGAAGATCGCCGGGTACGTGGGGAACTTCCTGATGACCCCGGTGTACTCCCACTTCTTCGTGACGGGGTCGTAGATCTCGTCCTTGCCGGGAACGATCTGGCCGATCTCGTCCAGGCCGGAGAGGGACAGGACCTTGCCGTCCTGAAGGGTGGTCAGGGTCGGGTACCAGCGGGCCTCGTTCATCGGGTCGACGGTGATGTACTTTTCCGCGACCGGGTCGAACTCGTAGGCCTCCTTGATGCCCTGGAAGTCCTTCTTGTCGAGCGCGAGCTTCTGCGCTATTCCGTAGATGTTCCTGGCGTCGGTGCCCTTGAGGCCGTGGATCCGGTAGTTGTCCTCGGTGCCGGACTCGTACTTCTTGCCGGACGACTTGGCCTCGACGTAGATTCGGCCGAGGCCCGCCTCCGTGCGCAGGAACCGGCCGGTCTGCTTGTCGAAGATCTTCTTGGCCTTCTCGACGAGGACCGGGTCCTTGGAGACGTACGTCTTCCCGTTCTTCTTGCCCGTGAAGATCGTGCCCGCGGGCAGCGTCTTGGGCTCGTCGGGGTCCTCGTTGTGGATGACCATCAGGCCGCCGGCCTTGGTGACATCGCCCTGGAGCTTCTCGTACCGCTTCGTGCCGCCCGCGACAAGGAGCTTCCCGTCGGGCAGCTGGGTGTGCCCGGCGCAGAACATGTCCTTGGGCGTGGGGATCATCTTGTACTCGCCGGTCCTGGGGTCCCACAGCACCGACTGGAACTTCTTGGCGTCGAAGTTCTTCTGGTTGTTGCCCGAGCCTGCGATCAGCAGCACCTTGCCCGTGTGCAGCAGGGCGGCATGGATCGTGTTGATCCTGAATTCGGCCGGGACGTCGAGGAAGTCCCAGTGGCCGTTCTCCGCCTTGTACTCGGGCCGGTTGATCTTGTAGTCGTGGTACTGCTCGGAGCCGAAGCGGTAGAGCGCGGGTCCGTTCATTCCCGCCAGCGCAACCACCACCGCCGCACCTATCGCCAGGCGGCGGGTGCGGCGGCTCGGACGGTAGTTCATTTCTTACGTCCCCCAAGGGCGATCTGCATGGTCTGGTCGGAGGAGGCCCAAGTGGGCTTCTGCTGTGGTGCGTGGGCCTCGGGCGGGGGACCGGCCGGGGGGTCCGTCGGGGTCGGTGGCGCGGTCTGCCCCTTCTTCCTCTTCTTCTTCTCCTGGCTCATGGTCCAGCGCCAGGCGAAGATCGGCGCCGCGGTGATCAGCAGGGCGAGCGTGGCCCAGGTGATCATCGCGGGGTGGTTGTGGCCGAAGTAGAAGGAGGAGCCGAGGGATCCGCCGAAGACCAGGATGAAGAACAGGTGGATCCGGAAGGTCCCGAACAGCGTGTCCGGGCTGGAGGAGTCGCCCTTGGGCGTCACCACGAAGCTGGACTTGCGGCGCAGTGCGGCGTCCATCAGCGAGCGCGCGTAGATCGGCGCGGAGAGCGCGGACATCACCATGCCGGCCAGACCGCCGGAGCCCTCGGGCTCGTGCGGGGAGACATTGTGGCGGCGGTTCCAGATGTAGAGGCCGATCTGGAGCGCGGACGCATTGCCGTACAGCATCATCCAGATCGCCGGGTCGATCTGCACACCCGATGCGCCCATGCCGAGGAACAGTGCGCAGCTGAGCGCCGCGAGGATCCAGTTCATGGCGGACATCGGGTAGAAGATGATCATCATGGTGTAGTTGAAGAGCTGGCCCGCGGGCAGCGAGCCGTAGCCCCTCCAGTACTGCTTGAGGATCGTCTCGTACGTGCCGCGCGACCAGCGCAGCTGCTGCGTGAAGAAGTCGGTCCAGGCGGTCGGGCCCTCGCCGACGGCCAGCACGTCGGGCGTGTAGACCGAGCGCCACTTCTTGCCGGTGGCCGGGTTCGTGGCGCGGTGGATCTCGAAGCCCGTCGCCATGTCCTCGGTGATCGAGTCGTACAGGCCGCCGATCTGCTTGAGCGCCCTGATGCGTACGGCGTTGGAGGTGCCCACGAACATCGGGGCGCCGTAGCGGTTGCCCGCGCGCTGGATCAGGGCGTGGAACAGGAACTGCTGCGACTCGGCGGCCTTGGTGACGAAGGTGTCGTAGTTGCCGTACACCTGCGGGCCGATGACGAAGCCGATGTTCGGGTCGCGGAAGTAGCCGAGCATCCGCTCCAGATAGTTGGGCAGGGGAACGTGGTCGGTGTCGACGGAGGCGAAGAAGTCGTAGTCGTCACCGTGCGCGTCGAGCCAGGCGTTGTAGTTGCCGTGCTTGGTCTTGGCGCGGTGCGGACCCTTGGCCTGGTTCCACCTGGCGACGCCCTTGCGGGAGAAGTGGTGCACGCCGAGGCGCTCGCACACTTCCTTCACGGCCGGGTCGTTGCCCTCGTCCAGCAGCCAGACGTGCATCAGGCCGCGGTGGCGGATCCTGACCGCCGCCTCCAGCGTCTTCGTCACCATCTCCAGCGGCTCCTTGCCGGGCACGAAGGAGGTGAGGAAGGCGACGCGGGTGCCGGTCTCGGGCACCACGGGGACCGGGTCGCGGGCGACCAGGGTGGCGTGCGCGTTCGACAGGACATTCATCGTGCGGAAGAGCTCGATCAGACCGATCGAGACCAGCATGACGATGTCGAGGATCAGCAGCGTGTCGTTCTTGAGGTTCGGGTCGCGCTCGGTCCAGTGCTCCGGCTGCATCAGCCAGACGAACAGGCCGAGCGAGAGCAGCGGCGCCGCGCCCAGCAGGAGGGCCGCGCGGATACGGTGCGGCTCCTGCGACAGCAGCGAGCGGTACTGCACGGTGTACGGCTTGGCCGGGTCGGGCTGGGTCAGTGGCCCCGCGAGTCGGCTGTAGTGCTCGTAGTCGTATCTCGGCAGCGCCTTTTTGGCGCGCATACGAGACCCGCCGGGCCTGAGCTGCGGGGGTACCCGAAGCTGCGCTGTCCGGGAAGGGTCGTTGTTGTGCCGTGCGCCGGTTGGCGTCGACGTCATGAGTCATCCCCCCGCACGCATGCTGGCTGCGTGTGTTCGTCGGTCTCTTCGCCCAGGGCCGGTCCCCCTCGACCATCCCGGGCGCATATGTGGCCTGCCGTCATCCCCACAGACACAGGACGACAACGTTCCGGTTGCATGATGCCCGCCCCGAGATCTGTTCATGAACGGGGCCCCCACCCCTGCGCCTCGTCAGACCCCCGGTGGCACGACCGTTCCCCCAACGTGCCGAACCGCCCGCCCCATTGGAGCCATTGGCTCCAGGATAGGGTCTACGACCCCACTCTTGATCGCAAGGGTGAAACAAGGTGTTTACCGGTCATACGCGGGCTTTGAGGGTGGTCTCCGACACGGGTTGAGCACCCGTGCGGTACCTGTTCCCGTGTCCGTCCGGTGCCCGGAAACGACCGAGGCCCCCTCACGCGGAGTGAGGGGGCCTCGGTGCTGCGTGCGCCGCCAGGGACTCGAACCCCGGACCCGCTGATTAAGAGTCAGCTGCTCTAACCAACTGAGCTAGCGGCGCCTGCTGACCCGGAGAACTTTACCCGACGTCCGCGCGTGCTCGGGACCGGCCGTGCCGGTTTATCCCATTAACAATCATTTGGATCATCAACATGCGATTTGCCCCGACAGTTGAAAGACTGTCACCCGTGACACACGCGCCCACAGCAACCCACGGGAGGGGAACCGCATGACGATCCCTGTCTTCGAGGAGTACGAGCCCCCGGCCGACTGCGGCTGCGCAGGATGCTGCCAGCAGCGCCGCGCCGCCGCCCTGGGGCTGACGGCGGACGGCGAAGGACACCCGGCCGCCCATGGAGCCCGCCGAATGCTGGTCCTCGCCACCGCCGCCGGAGTGGCCCTTGGCGGCGGCGCACCGGGCGCCGCCAACGCCGCGGGCCCCGCACACGCACCGGCCACGACGGGCGCCGACCACGACCCCCCGACGCCGCAGGGCGGGACCGGCTCGCTGTACGGCGTGCCGGGCGGGATGGGCGACGCGGTCCAGACCGGCAGGCCCGCGCTGCGCAGCATCACACGGGCCGAAATCATCGACCGCGCCAAACTCTGGGTGAACGCCAAGGTCCCGTACAGCATGAAGAGGTACTGGTCCGACGGCTACCGGCAGGACTGCTCCGGTTACGTCTCGATGGCCTGGAATCTCGGCAGCAACGAATGGACCGGGAGCCTCGCGGCGTTCGGCGTGCGCATCACGCGCGACGAGCTGGAGCCCGGCGACATGCTGCTCTTCCACAACCCCGACAACCCCACCAATGGCTCGCACGTGACGCTCTTCGGCGGCTGGACCGACTCCACGCACACCCAGTACATCGCGTACGAGCAGACGCGGCCGCGCGCACGCAGGCTGGCCACCCCGTACGCCTACTGGAACAACTCGTCGCGCTACGTGCCGTACCGCTACAAGGGCGTCACCGACGGCAGCGGCGGCGCCGAACCCGCCGTACCGGCCTACCCGGGCGAGAAGTTCTTCGGGCCGGGGGCCAGCAACGCATATGTCACCCGGCTGGGGGAGATGCTCGTCGAGCGGGGCGGCAGGCGCTTCTACCGCACGGGCCCCGGGCCGCGCTGGGCCGAGGCCGACCGGCTCGCGACGCAGGCGTTCCAGCGTGCGCAGGGCTGGCAGGGTCCCGAGGCCGACGGGCTGCCGGGGCCGCATACGTGGCGGCTCCTGGTGACGGGCACGGGCAATGACATCCCGGCGGTGGACGGGGATGGCGGTGGTGAGGGGAGTACCGGCGGTGGCGGTGCTCCTTCCCCTGGGGCGTCGGCCTTCCCCGGCCGGGAGTACTTCAGGCCCGGGCAGTCGAATATGTACGTCGACAAGCTCGGCAGGCAGCTGGTGGAGAAAGGGTTCGGCAAGCACTACATGTACGGGCCGGGACCGCGCTGGACCGAGGAGGACCGGCGCAACGTCGAGGCGTTCCAGCGCGCGCAGGGCTGGCGCGGCGCGGAGGCCGACGGCTACCCCGGACCGGAGACCTGGCGGCGGCTCTTCGCATGACGCGTGACGGAGGCAGAGGCACGATGACATTCACCCCCACGTCCCCATCCCAGTCGTACCCGTCATCCCCGTCGGCGGAGGAGCCGGGCGGCGAGAGCGGGCGGTGGGCCCCGCTCGTCAGGAACGAGACGACCACCGAGATCCCGGTGCACCTGCTGTTCCGCGACGACACCGGGCCCACCGCGCTGACGCTGCCGTCCGGTGCCGCGGTGGTCAACCGGCGCAGGCAGGGCACGGGTGAGCAGCCGCGCGTCACGCCTGGAGCAGTGCTGCGGTCGCCGCTCCAGGCTGCGTCTGCCTGCACGTCCGCATCCGCACCCGGTCGGGCCCGATCCGTGCGGCGGCCCGCCGCGCCCGCCGACCCCGGGCTCGCGGAGCGGCCCGGCGCCGCGCCGTCCGGCTGGTACGCCGTCGCAGTGGGGACGGTCGCGCTCGCGGCGGGCGCGGCCGTGGTGTGGTGGACGGGGGCGGTGCCGGCGACGGCGACCTTGCTGCTCGGGCTGCCCCCTCGGCCGTACAACGGGATCGGGCTCGCGGTGTGGGCGCTGCTGGCCCTGCTGGTGCTGGCCGTCCTGTTCGCCTTCGGAGGTCTCGGCCGCGGGCGGGTCGGACACGCCTGGGTGCTCTCGCTGTTCGGCGACTACCGGGGGAGCGTGCGGCGCACCGGGCTTGTGTGGGTGAGCCCGATGGTGCTGCGCCGCCGGGTCGACGTACGGCTGAGGCACTGGCGCAGCGAGCCGCTGCCGGCCGTGGACGCGAACGGGGTCGCGCTGCGGGTCGTGGTGCTCGTGGTGTGGCGGATCAGGGACACGGCGCGGGCGATGCTCGCCGTCGAGGACCATGCGCGGTATCTGCGCGAACAGGTGGAGGCGGCGATGGCGCGGGTCCTCTCGCAGTTGCCCGCCGACGCCTTCCACGACGACGCGCCGACGCTGCGCGACGCGGAGGCGGTCGGGGACGCGCTCACCCGGATGCTGTCGGCGGAGGCGGCGCCGGTGGGCATCGACATCTTCTCGGCGCAGCCGACGAGTATCGAGTACGCCCCGGAGGTGGCGGCGGCGATGCAGCGCAGGCGGGTGGCGGCGCTGGACGCGCGGCACCAGGACAGCGTGCTGACGTCGGTGGTGGACGCGGTGGACGACACGGTGACGCGACTGACTTCACGGGGCCTGGTCGAGCTCGACGACTACGAGCGGAAGGCGCTGGTGAAGGACTTGACGGTGGCGTTCTATACGGGCAGGGGAGGGGGCTGAATCTTCAGCCCCTGGGGCTTGCCCCTGGACGAGGTCCTTGGGGGCAACTCGTTCCGGGATTGGTCTGGACATGTTCAACTACCGTCCATACATTGGAACTTGGTCTAGACCGCAGGATCCGCGGAACCCGCACGCATCCCCAATCCCCCGGGTCCCGCAATCCCCGCAATCCCTGCAATCCCCGCGCGCGCCGCACAGCTCACAGAACTTCCCCCACGTTCTCCAGGAGCCAAGCATGCGAAAGAAGACAGGTGCAGCCCTCATAGGCCTCGCCGTCGCCGGTGTGTCCTTCCTCGGCACCGGCAGCGCAACCAGCCATGGCTACACCGACTCCCCCATCAGCCGCCAGAAGCTCTGCGCCAACGGCACCGTGACCGGATGCGGCCCCATCCAGTACGAACCCCAGAGCGTCGAGGGCCCCAAGGGCTTCCCCGCCGCCGGGCCCGCCGACGGTAAGATATGCGCCGGAGGCAACGGCCGGTTCGCGCAGCTCGACGACCCGCGCGGTGGCAGCTGGCCCGCCACCAGGGTCAGTGGAGGTCAGGGTTACACCTTCCGCTGGCAGTTCACCGCCCGGCACCGTACCACCGACTTCAAGTACTTCATCACCAAGAACGGCTGGGACTCCTCCAGGCCGCTGACCAGGGCGGCACTTGAGTCGCAGCCGTTCATGACCGTCCCGTACGGCGGCAACCAGCCGCCGGCGCCCCTGTCCCACCAGGGCACCATCCCCACCCAGAAGAGCGGCAAGCACATCATCCTGGCGGTATGGACCGTGCATGACACGGCGAACGCCTTCTACGCCTGCTCCGATGTTCAGTTCTGACGCCCAGTCAGTTGCCGTGCGGCCCCATGGGGAGCGCAGACACCGTCGCGGAGCTCGTACGGCGCCAATGGGGTGATCAACGGGTGGGGCTGAGGTGCCAGGAACTCACCCTCAGCCACCATCAGATCGCCGCAGGCGCCGCCGCGCGGGCCGCGCTGCTCGTGGATCTGCTGCCCCCGGGAGCTGAGCCGCACCTCGGGGTACTGCTCGACAACACACCGGAATTCCCACTCTGGCTGAGCGCGGCGGCCCTGGCCGGGGCCGCCGTCGCCGGTATCAATCCGACCCGGCGCGGCGCCGAACTGGCGTGCGACATCCTGCACACCGACTGCCGGGTGCTGGTCACCGAACGCGCCCACCTTCCCCTCCTCGACGGTCTCGAACTGCCGGGGATCCGGGTGCTGGTGACCGACACCCACGCGTACCAGTCCCTTCTCACCCCGTACGAGGGGGCCAAGCCCGGCGAGGCTACCGTCCCGGGCGCCCGGGTCGGCCCGGGCACCCGGATGCTCCTCTACTTCACCTCGGGATCGACCGGCGCTCCCAAGGCCGCGATCTGCTCGCAGGGGCGGCTCGCGGCAGCGGGAGCGTCGCTCGTCGACCACTTCGGGGTGCGGCCCGACGACGTCCACTACATCTGCATGCCGATGTTCCACGGCAACGCGGTCATCGCGGACTGGGCCCCGGCACTCGCGGGCGGGGCCGGCATCGCGCTGCGTCGGCGCTTCTCGGCGTCCCGGTTCCTGGACGACGTACGGGCGTACGGCGCGACGTACTTCACCTACGTGGGCCGAGCCGTGCAGTACCTCCTCGCCACCCCCGAACGGCCCGACGACCGTGACCACGGGCTGCGGCTCGGCTTCGGGACGGAGGCGGGCGCGGTCGACGCGGCCCGCTTCGAGGCGCGCTTCGGGGTGCGGCTCGTCGAGGGCTACGGCTCCTCGGAGGGCGGCGCCGCGATCCAGCGGACGGCCGGCACGCCGCCCGGCGCGATCGGGCGGCCGGCGCCGGGCGACGATCTCGCGGTCGTCGACCCGGAGACGGGCCGGGAGCGCGCTCGCGCGGTGCTCGACGCGCAGGGCCGACTTCTCAACGGTTCTGAAGCGATAGGGGAGCTGGTCAACCGGGGCCCGAACCCCTTCGAGGGCTATTGGCGCAACGACGCCGCCGAGGCCGACCGCAGACGCGGCGGCTGGTACTGGACCGGCGACCTCTTCTTCCGCGACACCGAAGGCTTCCTGCACTTCGCGGGCCGTACGGACGACCGGCTCCGTGTCGACTCCGAGAACCTCGCCGCCGCGGTGATCGAGAACATCCTGGCGCGCTGGCCGGACGCGGCGGCCGTCGCGGTCTACGCGGTGCCGGATCCGGTGGCGGGCGACCAGGTGATGGCGACGGTCGCGCTGCGTGACGGGGTGACGTTCTCGCCGGACGGCTTCGGCCAATTTCTCTCGGCGCAGGCGGACTTGGGCACGAAGATGGCACCGCGCTACGTGCGGGTGGTGGAGCGTATGCCGGTGACGGCAACGAACAAGGTCCACCGGGTCGCGCTGCGGCGCGAGGGCTTCCGCTGCGAGGACGCGGTGTGGTGGGCGGCACCGGAGGCGGGGGCGTACCGCCGGCTGACGGCGGAGGATGTGGCGGCGCTGACGGCGGAGTACGCCGCCCATGGCCGCGCGCACCTCCTGGGGGCCGGGTAGCGGGGGCCCTGGCATTTCAGCCCGTTGGGGGGTCCCCTGGACGAAGTCCTTGGGGGAGTTTGAGGAGCGGGGTCTGGGGCGGAGCCCCCACGCGGCGGCAGCCGCAAAATGTCACAGCGGGAAGAATGGGGTCTCCCCTGCTCGAACGAAGTTGAGAGCTTGGGGAAGGGTAGGGGAACTGCGCCGCAGGCAACCCGCACCGCACAACGCACCCGCACCCCACCTGCCCCCTCCACCAGCCGCACGGCCAGTCGATGTGGCCGAACTCCCTCCCCTCTGGCCGTACCAACCCAGCCCGTCTGCTTGCGGAACCACCCCAGTGGGAAGGACCTCGACTCACGAGTCCAAGGGGGCAGTTGTGTCGTCCATGCCGCGCAGGCAGTTCCTGCAGTCCACCGCCGGAGCCGCCGGTGCCGCTGTGGCGGCCGGTGCCGTCGCGAGCGTGGTCACCGGCGCGGCCCCGGCCGGAGCCTCGGCCAACGGCACCCCCACCACGCCGCCCACCCCACTCCACCTGACCGCCGCCACCAACGGAGCAGCCACCCCCACCGCCCCCCACGGCCCCCTGATCGCCGAGGTCCAGAACATCCTCTGGGCCGTCCCGCGCGACGGCTCCCCCGCCACCGCCCTCACCCCGCCCGGCCTGGAGCCCAGCAGGCCCGCCTGTTCACCCGACGGCCGGCACATCGCCGCCGCCTGCTTCAAGGCCGAAGGAGGCCAGTTCCACATCTGGGCAATGGCCAGGGACGGTTCGGGCCTGCGCCGCCTCACCGACGGCCCCTGGGACGACCGCGCCCCCGCCTGGTCCCCGGACGGAACCCGCATCGCCTTCTCCTCCGAGCGCGGCGGCGACCCGGTCAAGGGCAGCCCGTACCGCATCTGGTCCGTCGACGTACGCACGGGAAAGGTCACCCAGCACACCGGCCTGCCCGCACAGCAGGGGCCGGGCCAGGACGGCGCCTGGGAGGACTTCGACCCGGTCTGGTCGCCGGGGCCGGACGGGGGCCGGATCGTCTTCGTACGCGGCACCTTGGACGGGACCACCCTCAAGTCGCGCACAATCGCCGCCGTCCCGGCCACAACCACAGGCCCCGTCACCGTCGAACACGCCGACCCCGGTCCCGGCAACCTCCTGATGCCCGCCCTCTCACCGGCCGGCCGCCGGGCGTGGCTGACCACGCTCGCCCCCGCCCCCGGCCGGTACGAGCAAGTCACCCTGGTCGTCGACGGAAAGCCTGCCCAGGTGGACGGCGAGATCGCCACCGCGCCGCCCCGCTGGCTGGACGACGAGCGGCTGCTGCTCACCGTCGACGGCCGGTTCCGCATCCTGCGCCCGCACCGCGACACCCCCGCAGAAACGGTCGGCTTCACGGCGACTCTGCCCGTCGTACGCCCCCGCTACCGCACCAAGACGTACGACTTCGAGCCGGAGCGCGCCCGCCCCGTGCGCGGCATCCACCTCCCCGCGCTCTCCCCGGACGGCCGTTCCGTCGCCTTCGCCGCCCTCAACGCCCTCTGGATCGCGCCCACTTCAGCCACCTCGGCGGCGCCCCGCAAGATCGTCCAAGCCGCCCCCACCACCTACCTCCAGGGCCCCGTCTGGACCCCCGATGGACAGGCGCTGCTGTACGTCGACGACCGAGCCGGGCTGAACGCCGTACGCCGCCACGACCTGTCCACCGGCGACGACAAGGCCCTCACAGGACCCGGCCGCGTCCACGCCGCGCTCTCCCCGGACGGCAAGCGCCTCGCCGCCCTCGACCTGGCCGGCAACCTGGTCGTGCGCGACCTCGCCTCCGGCACCGAGCAGATCCTCGCCGCCCCGCTCGGCGGCGGCGGACTGCCCGGGCGTCCCAGCTTCTCGCCGGACGGCCGCTACCTGGCGTACTGCGACCGCAACCGCCTCAACCTCCGCTTCCGCGAGGGCTACAACCTGATCCGCGTCGTCGACACCACCACCGGCGCCTCCCGCCTCCACCCCCTCGCCCCGCACGTCTCGCTCTCCGACCGGTACGCATCCGGCCCCGTCTGGTCCCCCGACGGCCGGACCATGGCCTGCGTCAGCGAGTCGGCCCTCTGGCTGCTCCCGGTCCGCCCGGACGGCACACCCGACGGCGAGCCCCGCCGCGTCACCGCCGACGACGAGCCCGCCGACCACCCCTCCTGGTCCGCGGACTCCCGTACGCTCCTCTACCTCTCCGGCACCCGCCTGCGCCTCCACCCGCTGGACGGCCGCCCCCGCACCGTCCCCGTCCGTCTCAGCTACCGCCGCCAGACCCCCGTCGACACGGTCGTCCACGCCGGCCGCCTCTGGGACGCGACCGGCGGCCCGGTCCGCGAAGACGTCGACATCCTGATCCGCGCCGGCCGGATCACCGCCGTAGAACCGCACCGCCCGGGCCGCCGCACCGCACGCCGCGTCGACGCCTCCACCCGCACCGTGATCCCGGGCCTGTGGGACACCCACACCCACCCCTGGCAGTACACGTACGGAGCCCGCCAGACCGCGCTCAACCTCGCGTACGGCATCACCACCACTGTCTCCCTCGCCGGTTTCAGCTACGAACAGGCCCGCCTCCGCGAGGACATCACCGCAGGCCGCCTCGCCGGACCCCGCCTGCTCACCACCGGCGAACTCCTCGACGGCTCCCGCGTCGCGTACAGCATGGGCCGAGCCCACCGCACCCGAGCCGGGCTGCGCCGCTCACTGTCCCGGGGCGAGGCCCTCGCCTGGGACTTCGTGAAGACGTACGTCCGCGCCCCCGCCTGGATGATGGAGGAGGCGGCCCGCTTCGGCCACGAGCGCCTCGGCGTGCTGTCCGGCTCGCACCTCTGCTCACAGGGCGTCCAGACCGGCCAGGACCTGACCACCCACCTCGTCGCCACGGAACGCTCCGACCACGGGCACGGCGCGACCGCCGGGGGCCTCACGCACCAGGACACCGTGGAGAACTACACCCGCGGCGGCATGCGCCTCGTCGAGACGCCCTTCACGGCGACCCACCTGCTCGCCGACAGCCCGGAACTCGCCGACGACCCACGGGTCACCGCGATGATGCCGCCATGGGACGCCCAGGCCGTCCGCGCGCAGGCATCAAGGACACCGGCCCCGACGGAACGCCTGGCTCTGCGCCGCGAAATGGACACCGTACGTACCGTGCTCAAGGGCGGCGGCCAGGTAGCCCTGGGCACGGATTCACCGCTCACCCCGGTGGGCCTCTTCCTGCACCTGGCCCTGCGCGCCCTGGTACGCCACGGCCTGACTCCGGCCGAAGCCCTGCTCACGGCGACGGCGATCCCGGCGAAGGTGTTCGGCGCTGAAAAGGACCTGGGCACGGTAGAACCCGGCAGGCTGGCGGACCTGACGGTCATCGCCGGCGACCCGTTCACGGACTTCGACGACCTGGCGAAGACAGACCGAGTACTGATCGCCGGCCGGGTCCACGACCGCGCGGACCTGGAGCGTACGTACGCAGGAACCTCCGTCGCACCCAAAGGCTGGTCGGCGACCGCGGACCAGATGCGCCGCGACGGCTGCTGCTGAGGGGGAGGGTGTTCCGTCAGGTACTCGAGGTCTGGCAGGCCGGGCAGAGTTCGTAGCGGCCATTGTTTACTACGCTTCCCCAGCCGAGGCACTGGTCACAGTCACGGGCTCGGGAGAGGTTTACAGGGGGTTCAGGAGCATTGGGGTGGGCTCCGTTGGTCATCAGATCGTCCTCGGGTAGAGGGCTAGTCATGGAAAAATTATGACATAAGGTGCATATCTATGCAAGCATGGCCGTGGATGTGGGAGCCGGACGGAGGGGGACTGATCAGCTGGTGCCCTCGAGCCCCATGAGGACGGAGTACGCGGACTCGGCCTGGCGGGCCGGGGCGGCGTCGGGGTGTGCGTGATCCAGGAAGCTCTGGGTTGCGCCGTGGTGGAGGATGCGGCCGCGGTCCATGAGGGAGACGGTGTTCGCCTCGTCGGCCAGGTCGGCTATGTCGTGGGTGGACATCAGCACGGGGATGCGGGCAGCGACCTTCCGCACCACGTCACGGAACACCGTGCGCTGGTGCGGGTCGAGGCCGGCCGTGGGCTCGTCGAGGAGGATCACCCGCGCGTCGTGGGCGAGGGCGCAGGCGATGCCGACACGGCGGAGTTGGCCTCCGGAGAGCTTGGCCGTCTTCTGGCCGCTCTGCTCGGCGAGGCCCACCTGGTCGAGGACGGCTCCGGCGCGTTCCCATGCGCTGGTGCGGTTCTCGCCCTTCAGCCAGGCCACGTATGCCACGTATTCGCGGGCGGTCAGCTGCCGTGACGTCGGCACCCGCTGGGGCAGCCAGGCCACGTGGCGGCGGTATTCGCGGCTGGCGGAGGTGAGGGTCGAGTCCTTGAGTAGGACTCTGCCGGCCAGGGGTTCCACCGTGCCGGCCAGGAGGGACATCGTGGTCGACTTGCCCGCGCCGTTGGGACCGAGCAGGATCGTCAGGCCTTCGCTGGGGACTTCGTAGCTGAAGCTGGAGAGAACGGGGCGGTCCCAGCGGTGGTAGCGGAAGGTGACGCGGTTGAGCAGCAGAGTCATCGGTCGGTCCTTGGTGCGAAGCAGATGAGGGAGAGAAGCCCGGCCAGGAAGACGGCGGCGGCCCACACGGTGGCGTGGGTGACGTGAGCCGCCTCGGTGACGATCACCCAGGGGTAGGGGTCGTCGCGGCTCCGGCCGCCGAGGAACATGGCCTGGATCATCCAGAAGACGGGGAGCAAGGGCGCGCGGTGGCCCATCAGAGGCCATGCGCCCAGGGCGAGTCCGCAGAAAAGCAGGTTGTTCCGCGCGGCCGCCAACGTGGCCTCCGACCCCAGGAGAGACATTCCCGCAGCCACTGCTGTCACGAGGAGCGCGAAGCCGGACACCAGCATGATGTCTCTCGCGTCGAGTCGGCGGATGGCGGAACGTTCCACCGAAGGCATCCGCCTCTCGAGGCAGGCGATCAAGGAGACGCTCGGAATGAGGGAGACGAAGTTGCTGAGCTCCGTCACCATCGCGTAGCGCCCCATGAACGAGGGGAAGACGACTGCCACACCGCCGGTCATGCTGACGCCCAGGACGAAAGCGAGCAGTGCACCAGGCAGCAACCCGAGGGCGCCCCGCTGACGTAGCCACCAGATCATGTTCAGCGACCTGCCTGGCAGGCGGATCGGAGCTGCTGGGCGTACCAGGTCTTCTGCTCCTGCAGGGGCAGCTTGCTCACTCTGGCTGTCTCGGACAGGAGCTGTGCCCTGGTTTGGCCTTGGCTGAACCCTTGAGTCTCCCGGGAGAGCCACGCCATGTAATCGTTCTCAACCCCTATGGTCTGGGCCACCCAGAGGGTGTTGTAATGCAGCATGTTCCAGTTCGGTTTCTCGCAGGGCATGCCGACCACGGAAATGGCAATGTTTTTTCGAAGGGCTTGATTCGCGTTGCCCGGCGCGAGGGCGAGTGTCCAGCCTTCTCCGTCGGTATCGATCTGTCGAGCGTCTGCCACGGCGATATCGGTAATACGTTGGGGTTTCTGGACGATGATGCCCCTGGCCTCCAACTGGCCCATCATCTCTTTGAGTTTGGGCTGAACTTCACCGATGTGATCGGAACCGGCTTCCGGTAGACATACCTTGGGCCTGTTCCCCAAACAGGTGACAGGGGCCAAGCCCTTGGAGGTCGGAGGAACCGAACGCCAATCCATGGTGATGCTGTAGGCGCCGAGCAGGCCGCCGACTGCGATGACGAGAGACAGGGCGACAGAGCGGACATGGACGCGGCGAGGGCCCGCCAGCGCGACGCAGGCAAGGGCCAGACAAACCGTGGGCAGAATCGCGGCTGCCGTCATGGCCGGCGAGTAGGCCTCGCCGAATCCCACCCAATCAATTGACCCGGTGACATGGTGCGCCCAGAAGCTGTCCGTACCCAGCGGAAAGCTGATGCCTATGAAGACTGCTACCGATACAAGTGGTGCGGAGTACAGCGCATGAAGTCGGCGGCCGATTACGAATCCGATGACGGCATGGGCGGTGAGCAGGACTACCACGATGCCCATGAGGTGCAATACGTACAGATCGGGAAAGACGCCGACCACCCATAGCCCACCTGCCATGACTCCGGCGGTCAGCATCGACAGGGACACCACGGTGATAAGGATTGGTTGCACTGCGATGCGCCACGTGGGCTTGGCGGTACCCAACTCCCAGGTGCCCAGAGCCCTGAGCCGGGTCGCTTCCACGGCGGTCAGGCCTGCCGCAGCCGCGGCGGCCATCGGGACGGGGGCATGCACCGCGTACGACGCCGCCTGCGCTGCCCAAGGCAGGACGATGAGCTGCTCGATGTGCCGGGTGCTCGTGAGAAAAATGTAGGAGAAGAAGAGGCCGATAAAGGGCATGGCCAGCACAGCAGGGTGTGTGCGGAGAGAGGTGGAGATTCGCATGAGGCCTCGTATGGAGAGCAAAGCCGGGCCTCCGCGCGCCCTGCGCGGAGGCCCGGCAGGATCAGTCGGCCAGGGTGGTGTCTACGTTGACCGTCTTAACGTAGACGGCGCAAGAAATGCACCCCGAACCGATCTGAGCGATTTCGAAGTAGTAGCTGTCGTAAGGCAGCCCCGACTGGGTGGCAGTGCTCTTGTAGCTCGAGCCGTTGAAGCAGTTGGTGAACCTAGAGGTGTCGTGCTTCTTGTCGTACCCGTAGTCTATCTGCTGCCAAAGCGCCACATCGACGCTGGTCCTGCCGTACACCTCTCCGCAGCCGGTGAAGTTGATTTCGTTGTACGACTCGTCGATCCACTGCTGGGAAAGCTTTCCCTCCTCCCCTGCCCAATTGCTGGCGGTCCAGTTCGCCCAAGCGCCGGAGGTGGCGGCGAACGTGAATACCGCAGCAGCCCCGGCGACGACACCGGCTCTACGCAAACGACTTCCTGCCAACGGAAAACCCCTCCCTTGTCTTTCCGATTGCCGAGGCTGCCCCCCGGGCTGAAAATCGAAAAGTCGAGCGACTGTAGCAGTGATCATCCGGCGATGGGAAGGCTCATGGGTCGCCATCCAATTACATCCCGTTCGGCCCTTTTCGGCGCTAACGTCTTGGTTCTAGCAATATTCCGATTTCGGGCATGAGTGGGTGCTTGAAGCCGTCGCCTGATCAGGGCTTTTGCCCGAAATGATCTTGTCCGATTTCATCCGGTGATGCCAAGGATTGTCAGGGGTCGGCGGTAATCGCGGGATGCGTGGCGGGTTGCTGCGGCGATGTTCTTGCGGCCATTCTGGCGGTGAAGATGCAGATGCGGGCACGGTCTCGCTCGGTACTCATGCGACTTCGACACTCACGTGATCACCGGCACCGTGCCCGCACTCGTATCCGGGGTAACGAACCCGCCTGAGTCAGCGCATGATGGTGCGTCAATACGCTTCCGTGACAGGACGGGAGCGATCCTTTCACGCAAGGACCCTGGGCAAGGCTCGAGTTGCCATCAAGCGCAAGGGCATACATAGCAACGCAGCGGTCATACCTAAGACTTCAAGCCGACGAGGAACCTCGCCGGCCTTCAGGGCGTCGCCCTCGTTGGCTCGTGCTGCCTGGACGGGAGTGTCTGGCGATGTTCTTGTCTTAGGCCCATGAGGCTTGCGTTGAGTCAGGGGCTCGGTGGTTACAGTTCGTGAGTGGCCGCTCGGGCGCGCGGCGGGACTCGCGGGGCGGAGCAAGAATCGCTGCAACACGCCCAGACTTGACAGACATCCCATGAGCTCGCGTGTCAACGGCGAGTACGTGAGCCGGGTGGACATGGCAGTCCCCTGATCCACCGGAAGCCGGCCGATCATCTCGAACAGATGCCCTAATCTCGGCAGATGACGCTCTACTTCGACCCCGTGGCCATCCTCGGCAACGACCGCGATGCCTTTCGGGGCCGTTGGGAAGACCGACTGTGGCTCAACGTCCCCGGGCCCTTCTACGGAGGGGAGACCGACACCTGCTGGACGGGGCGGCTTTCGGCACCCGCCCACGTCCTCTACGGAGGCGAGTACCTCAGCGAGTACGTCTATCGCCAGCCCAGAACGCCTGCGGACACGGCCCTGCTGGTCGAGGCGGCGGACAACGACCCGTTCCTCGGGTATGGCTGTGATGGCGACTCGCGATGGACACCGGAAATGGTCCGGGAGTGGTGGCGTAATCGCGGGCAGGTCGTGCAGTACCTGTCCGATCAGCGGAGCAAGTGGGATGAGAGCGATGCCTGGGCAGGCCAGGGCATAGCCGCTGCCGTCCGCGACTTCGAGCTCTACATCGCCGGTGGCGTGGCAACGGACCTGCGGATCTACCTCTACTGGCTGGAAGAGCGGCAGTCCCCCACACCCGTTGACCGGTTGCCCGAGCTGTAGCCAGGAGCACGCAGCGGAAACACGGTCATCACCCCAAGATGAGGCTCCGCCGACCAACTGGAGCGTCAAGCGGCGAGTGCGTGGGCTCGGTGGGACCAGGCGGTCGCCTCGTCGTACGGTGTGCCGGTTTTGAGGCAGACGTGCAGGATGCCCACGAGCCGGTTGGCGAGTTGGCGCAGGGCGGCGTTGAACTCGATGCCGCGGGCGCGTTGGCGCTCGTAGTAGGCCCTGGCGCCTGGGGAGACCCGCAGTGCGGAGAAGGCTTGGGCGATCAGGGCGTCGATGAGCTGGTCGTTGCGAACGTGCCGGGCGGTCACGACCTTCTTCTTGCCGGAGGCGCGGGTGATCGGGCTGGTGCCGGCGTAGTTCTTGCGGGCCTTGGCGCTGGCGTAACGGTGAGGGTCGTCGCCGAATTCTGCGAGTACCCGGGCGCTGAGTATCGCTCCCAGTCCGGGCTGGGGCCGGATGGTCTCGGCGTTCGGGTGCCGGCCGAGGAAGTCCTCGACCTGTGCGTGCAGGAACTTGACCTGCTCGTTCAAGGTGACCAGCATCGCGATGAGCGCGCGCACAGAAACGGCGTAGGCCGCCGTCACAGCGGTGGGCTGGCCCAGGTGCTTGGCGCGCAGGACGGCTTGGATCTTGGTGACCTTGTCGGGGATGCCGCGTCGGCGGGCGCGCTTGAGGGCCGCACTGATCTGTGTGGTCGTCAGCTTCGCAGCGGCCCCCGGATCGGCTGCCTTGGCCAGTAGTTCCAGGGTGTCGGGGGCGTCGAGGTCGTCGAACGCCGCCAAGGCGGCGGGGAAGTAGTCGAGCAGGGCATGCCGCAGCCGCTGCGTGGTGCGGGTGCGTTCCCAGATCAGGGTCTTATGTGCGCGTGTCACGACCTTGATTGCTTCGGCGTCGGCAGTGTCCCCGGAGATCGGGCGGAGCTGGTGGGAGTCGGTACGCACCATGTCAGCGAGCATGTGCGCGTCGGCCCCGTCGCTCTTGGCCCCCGACACTGCCAGGCGTTCCCGGTTTCGGGATGCCTGCAGTGGATTGACCGCGTACACCGTGTAGCCGGCGGCGATCAGCGCCTGCACCCACGGGCCACGATCGGTCTCGATTCCGATCACGACCTCGGCCTTGCTATCTTCACCCAGCTCGGCACCGATCATCGAGTGCAGTCGTTCGATTCCTGCGACGCCCTCCGGCAGTCGTGCTTTGGACAACCGACGGCCTGCGGCGTTCATCAACTCGACGTCGTGGTGGTCCTGGGCCCAGTCGTCCCCGACGAACAGCAACTCGTCCTCCGTCATCGACCTCGATCGGCAGTAGCCCGCAGGAGAACCATCAGCGACCTAATAAGGCTGTGCTCTCGCCACAACCGGCGGGCACGACATCCCATCAGCGATTTCGCTCCTGGCCGACCAGCAGGGGCACGATCTGTCAACAGGACTCGGAGTCCAGGGAACAAAGAGTGCTCACCTGATGGCGGCTACCAGGCACCGAGTCTGCCGGATGGAGCCTCGGTAGGTCCTATTAGGGAAACTGTGGGGCAGCCGTCGGGGGACGCGATCGGGGCAACGCTTGGCCTCTTTTCATCTGTAGAGGCCCGGCTGGCGGACTTGACGATCATTCGTCGGCGACCCGTTCACGGACTTCGACGACCTGGCGAACACGGACCGGGTACTGATCGCAGGCCGGGTCCACGACCGCGCGGACCTGGAGCGTACGTACGCAGGAACCTCCGTCGCACCCAAAGGCTGGTCGGCGACCGCGGACCAGATGCGTCGCGACGGCTGCTGCTGACCGTAGGCCGAACAAATGGAGCAGCCCCTCGCTTCCGCGAGGGGCTTCTTTCGCCTGTGCGCCGCCAGGGACTCGAACCCCGGACGCGCTGATCAAGAGCCTGGCGGCTTCCGCCCAGGTGGTTCCAGACTCGTACGGGGTCAAGGGCGGCCGAGGGCGCGGTAAGTCCAGCCGGCTTTGCGCCAGCAGTCGGGGTTGAGGGTGCCTCGTCCGTCGATGACGTTCGTCTGGGCAACCCGGGTGGTGAGGTGGTGCGGGTCGATGTGGCTGTACTGGGGCCACTCGGTGAGGTGGAGGAGCAGGTCAGCGTCCTCGGTGGCGGCGATTGGGTCGTCGGCGTAGTCGAGTTCTGGGTGGGTCTTGCGAGCGTTGTCGAGGGCTTTGGGGTCGGTGATGGTGACTTCGGCGCCGAGTTCGTGGAGCTGTTGGGCGACGGCGAGGGCCGGTGAGTCGCGGACGTCGTCGGTGTTGGGCTTGAAGGAGGCGCCCCAGATCGTGATGCGCTTACCCATGGGGTTGCCGTCGCACCGTTCGCGTGCGAGGTCGACCACACGCTCGCGGCGGGCGCCGTTGATCACGTCGACGTCGCGGAGCAGAGCTACGGTCTGGTCTGCGCTGAGTTCTTTGGCGCGAGCCATGAAGCCGCGTAGGTCCTTGGGGAGGCAGCCGCCGCCGAAGCCGATGCCCGGGCGCATGCCGCGGCGGCCGATGCGGGCGTCGTGGCCCAGGGCGTCGGCGAGCTGGTGGACGTCGGCGTCGGCGAGTTCGCAGACCTCGGCCATGGCGTTGATGAAAGAGATCTTCGTGGCGAGGAAGGCGTTGGCGGCGGCCTTCACGAGTTCGGCGGTGGCCAGGCTGGTGACGATGGTGGGGGTGCCGGCCTCGATGATCTGGGCGTAGCACTCGCGGACCATGGCCTCGGCCCAGGAGCGCTCCTCCCGGAAGCCGAGCACGAGCCGGTCGGGGCGGAGGGTGTCTTCGACGGCGAAGGATTCCCGCAGGAATTCGGGATTCCAGGCGACCTCGACGTTGTCACCTGCGGGAGCGAACTCGCGGATGATCTCCAGGATGCGGGGTGCGGTGCCGACGGGGACGGTGGACTTGCCGACGATGACCGCAGGTGCATGGATGCGGGGAGCGATCTGGCGGGCGGCGCTGAACAGCTGGCTGAGGTCGTATGCATCTTCGCCTTGGCTCTGGGGAGTGCCGACGCCGAGGAAGTGCAGGCTGGCGAAGGCGGCAGTCTCCGCATAGGAGGCGGTGAACCTCAGTCGCCCGCTCTGGGTGTGCTTGGTGAGCAGCTCGTCCAGGTCGCGCTCGAAGAACGGGGCCTTGCCGGAGTTGAGCGAGGCGACCTTGTCCATGTCGGGTTCCATGCCGAGGACTTCGTGGCCGAGTTCGGCCATGCAGGCGGCGTGTGTGGCACCGAGGTAGCCGCAGCCGATGACGGTGAGCTTCATTTGTTCCGGTCCTTCCAGGTGGCCGCCGGCGGCCCCATGGAGGACGGAGCCGTTCAGGCGGGCCGGGTCGTCAGATGGCGGTGGATCCCGTCCCGGATAAACGGCGGGATCGTGAGGATGTGGAGGTGCTCGGGGGCGAAGAATTGGAGCTTGACGCCCTCAGCCAAAGGCAGCGCGGTCTCGTCGCCGTCCCAGGAGGCGGCGAAGAAGGTGATCAGCTGGCCCGAGCCGTGTTCGTCGCAGATCTCGAAGAGCTCCGTCAGGTGGTCGACTGCGAGGCCGGCCTCTTCGTCGAGTTCGCGGACGATGGCTTCGAGGGACGTCTCGCCGTCGTCTGTGCCGCCGCCCAGCAGGCTCCAGTGGGCGGGCCAAGCGATGCCGGCGATGTCGTCGCGCAGGTGCATCAGCAGGTCACCGTGCCTGTTGGTGACGATCGCTACCGCTCCGCGGGCGGTGGCCTGCTCCGGGGCGGGGGTGGTGTTGGAGTGCATTCCGTCACCGTAGTGAGGCTGAGGATCATGCGGCAGTCCTCACCGGTTGGTTCGAAAACCAGGCCGCTGCCAGCAGGGCTTGCATCCGCGTGCGGTCGTATCGGCCGCCGGGTTTGAGTCCGCCCTCCAACAAGGGGCGCAGGGCAGGCGGGGCCTCGGCTAGTGCGGTACGGATCTGGGCGTCGGCCCACGAGGCGAGCGGTCCGTTCAGCCAGGCCGGGACGGGACTGGCGAAGCCGACCTTGTCGCGGCTGCCCCAGACTTCCCTCGGCAGGCCCAGGGCCTTCGCGGCGTCCCGCAGGATCCGCTTCCCCTCGGCCGGGTCGGTGATCTTGTGCTTGACCGGGAGCCGGTAGGACAGCTCCACCAACTCCCGTGCGAGGTACGGCGAGCGGCGTTCCAAGGCGTAGGCAGAGGCGAGCTTGTCGCTGGTCATCACCAGCGGCCGCCAGGCTGTGGCCAGATCGGAAAGGGACAGTCCACGGGCCAGGTCGCCGCCGGCCCGGTTCATTGCTTCGGTGACCAGAGCATGGATCCGGCCCTCGGGGTCGGGGCCGCGCAGAACGAGCCGAGTGACGGCCTCGGCAGGATCGATGTCCTGCCCTGCGGTATGCAGGAGCTTCGCAGCCAGCGGCCGGTACGCCTCCAGACCCGCCTTTAGGACCGCGTCGGGACCGAAGAGGACGAGCGCATGCCGGACGTAGCCCATCAGGAACTCGTCCGGCCCCAGCCCGCCGACCACGACCCTGAGCCCCAGGTCCGAGACCTTCCGGTACGCCATGTACTCGGAGAACGTGGACGCATTGCCCATCGGATAGTCCAAGGAGGACTCCCAATGACGTTGTCAACCGGAAGTGGTGACTTCTAGTGGACATGTCACGCCGCGATGGCGGCGGTGCGTGGCGTGGCCACTTGGAAGGTCCGCTGGTCGCGTATGAGGGCCCAGAGCACGTTGAGACGTCGCCTGGCCAGGGCGAGGACAGCCTGTTTGTGGGACTTTCCTTCGGCTCGCTTGCGCGAGTAGAACGCCCTGGACTCGGGGCAGTGCACCGAGGCGGATTGGGCGGAGAGGTAGAACATCCGCAGCAGTCTTCGGGAGTAGCGGCGTGGTCGTTGCAGGTTGCCGCTGATCCTGCCGGAGTCGCGGGGGACCGGAGCGAGTCCGGCGACGCCGGCGAGGCGGTCAGGGCTGCCGAAGGCGGCCATGTCGCCACCGGTCGCGGCGATGAACTCGGCGCCGAGCATGTCGCCGATCCCTGGCATGCTGGTGATCACTTCGGCGTCGGGATGCTCGCGAAACCTCGCCTCGATGAGGGCATTGAGCTGATCGATCTCCTCGTCAAGGGCCATCACCTCCCTGGCCAGGGTGTGGACCATCCTGGCGGCCGTCTTCTCCCCGGGAACGGCAGTGAACTGGGCCTCGGCGGCAGTGATCGCGGCGTCTGCTGTGTTCTTGGCGGTGGTCACCGTGCGGACGCCGTGGTTCTTCAGCCAGGTCGCCAGCCGTGCCCGGCCCATCCGGCGCAGCGCGGCCGGTGTCTGGTAGCCAGTCAGCAGGATGAGCCCGGCCTTGGAGGTGCTGTAGTCGAACGCGCGCTCCAGGGCGGGGAAGTACTCCAGCAGCTGGGCGCGGAGCCGGTTGATGGCGCGGGTGCGGTCGGCCGACCGGTCGATGCGGCGGCCGGTCAGGATGCGCAGGTCGACCGCGATCTCGCCGGTCGCCTGGAGCGGTTGCAGGTCGCGACGCATGCGGGCCTGGTCGGCGATGACGTAGGCGTCCTTCGCGTCAGTCTTCCCCTCGCCCCGGTAGGAGCTGGAGGCGTGGTGCACGGTGCGGCCGGGGATGTAGAGCAGCTGCTGCTCGTGGCTGATCAGCAGTGCGATCCACAGCGTCGCCCCGCCCGCGGTCAGGTCGACTGCCCAGGTGACCGGATCGCCCTGGGCCAGGTCCAGGACGTCCCCGAGGAGTTGCAACAGCTCCGTCTCGCTGTTCGGGACACGGCGCGAGAGCAGCTTCCTGCCGTCCGCGTCGATCACCGTGCAGTGGTGTTCGGCCTTGCCCGCGTCTGTCCCCGCCCACAGTTCGGGCACCTGGTCCTCCTTCGTCATGGTGCGCGTGCACAGTCCCAGCAGACGACCTCGCCGACGTGTCCATACGAGCGATTCAGTTCGCGCTTCCCAATCAGCGGCCGAGTCGTCGCGAGGTGCCGGGCGGCCAGTCCTCCTGAGCCACGACGACGGCTACACCATGACAGCCACACCCGACACCCCTGGTGTCCCGATCTCACGAATGACCCGGATCAACCCACGAAGAAAGGTATGGACATCATGTGCGGCAGCACGGTTGCGAACTCGGCGGTGCTCGGCTCGACAACGACCAGTTCGGCGCCGATGTCCTGTGCGATCTGTGCGGCGATCTCTGACTCGTCGAGCCGGCCCTGGCCGGGATAGCGGACGGTCACACAGAGGGGCGGGCGCATCAGGTAGGCCAGCACCGCAGAGTCCAGGCCGCCTGACAGCAGCAGCGCGAAGTCAGAGGCCGGAGCCCGCAGTGGGATCTGCTCGGCGAGCACGACGGAGAAGCGGGCCAGGGCTTTGGCGTAGTTGCCCTTGAACGGTTCGCGGTCCTCCAGGCGCCACCAGGTCTTCTGGTCGATCGAACCGGTGGCGACATCGAAGGTCAGGAGGGCGGCGGGTGCGAGCAGTTGGACCCCTTGGAAGGGGGTATCGACGCCGAGCGGGGTCTCGACCGCCAGCATCTCCGGCCGCAGGACCAATGGGGCCGGTCCATAGCCGGTCAGCGTGGTGACCTCGGAGGCGAACGCGAGCCGGCCACCGTCCAGACGCCAGTAGAGCGGCTTCTCGCCCAGTCGGTCGCGAGCCAGGAACAGCCTTCCGAGCCGTGGATCGTAGACGGCGAGAGCAAACATGCCGTCCAGTCCGTCCAGGCAGGACGGCCCGATCTTCTCCCATGCACGCAGGACCAGGTGGGCATCGGTCTCCCGCTCGCCGAGCGGAATGCCCCAGGCGGCTGCCTGCTTACGGAAGTTGTAGATCTCGCCGTTGAAGGCAAGTAGCAGTCCGGTTTCGCGATCGAGATAGGGGCCGGGGTGGGCGAGCGGGTCGACGATCAACAGCGTGTTCATGGCCAGCACCGCCCGCCCGTCCGGAGCGGCAGCGTGCACTGTGCCGTCCGGCCCCCGGTAGTGCTGCGACAGGCCCATGGCCATGACGGTGTCCTCGTGCCAGCTGGCGTCTGATCCGGCTAATCCTGCGATTCCGCACATCTGGTTCACCCCCGAGTGTGAGTGGTGGCGCTGCGGCGGCGGCAGCCGCCGGAAGGAGTTCACCCCTGTTCCGGCGGCTGCCTGGGCTCTCATCACAGCGGTCTGCGTGGAACCCGGGGAGGGCTCGCAAGGGGGCTCACAACTCGCATGCGCGGTTCACCGCAGGTACCGGAGGCAATACCCTCGGTGGCCCAACACGCAGGCGGCACGTACGACTTCTCGAATGGGAGCCGGTGTGAACTCGTATGCGTAACGCCTCAGTACTTGGTCAAGGGGGACGCCGTGGCGTCGACCGTCCGCCGGACCCGTCCGCCCAATACGGACCTGGCCCGGCTCATTGAAGCCTCCGGCGCAAGCCACAAGTCCCTGGCCCTGCGCGTGAACCAGCTGGCGCACGCCTCCGGCTTGGAGACCACCTATTCGCACACCTCGGTCGCGAACTGGTGCCGTCGCGGCATGACACCGAAGGGGCCTGTTCCCCGGCTGCTGGCACAGGCGATCGGGGAACGGATGGGCCGGCCCATCAATCTCGCGGAAATCGGTATGGGCGAGGCGGAGACACCGGACACGAATGTGGGGTTGGATTTCCCGCGAGATCCCGCCGACGCCGTCCGCGTCGCCACTTCGTTCTGGAGCTCCGTGAACCGCCGCGACTTCCTCACCGGATCCGGCTTCGCCGTGTCCGCGTTCACCGCCCCGGTGACCCGCTGGCTGGTCACCCCCGCCGACGAGACGGCCGGCCATCACGGTGGCCGGCAGGTCGGCCGCACCGACCTGGATGAACTGCGAGAGGCCGCCGATGACGCACGGCGGTGGGACTCCAAATATGGCGGCGGGAACTGGAAGGCCAACTCCGTTGCCGACTGCCTTGAGCAGCGGGCCGCCCCGTTGCTGCAGGGCTCGTTCACAGATGAGATCGGCCGCGAGCTGTTCTCCGTGACCGCCGAGCTGTCCCGGCTCGCCGGTTGGACCGCATTCGACGTCGGCCAGCACGACGCCGCGCAACGCCACTTCATCCAGGCTCTCCGTCTTGCCCGCGCGGGCGGCGATGTGCAGCTCGGATGCTACGTCCTCACCACGATGGCCATGCAGTCCTTGCTGAGAGGCTTCGCCAGCGAGGCAATCGACATGGCCCAGGGTGCCTTCGAGCGCGCCAAGCATGACTCGGCGCCGCGCGTGCTGGCGTTCACCAAGCTCATTGAAGCCCGCGCTCATGCGCGTGCGAACGACCCGCGGGCCGCCTCACGGGCGCTGGCTGCCTCCGAGAACCTCCTCGGCCAGGCCGGACATGACGGCGGTGACGAGCCCACGTGGATCGACTTCTACCACCACGCGCGTCTCTCCGCCGATGCGGCAGAGATCTTCCGGGACCTGAAGAACCCAAAAGCTGCACTCGGCTGGAACCGGCAGGCCGCCGCCATGCCGCCGGGCGTATTCACCCGCTCCGTCGGCATGCGCCTGGCGATCGTCGGAACCGCCCACCTCCAGGCCCGAGATCTCGACCATGGCCTCGAACTCGGTAACCGGTCGATCGACATTCTCACCCGCGTCCAGTCCAGCCGGGCCTTGGACTACGTACGCGAGTTCAACACGGCCCTCGCCCCCTGGCGCCGCGAACCAACCGTGCGGGAGTTCCTGCACCGCACCCGCAAGGAACTCGGCGTTGCCGTCTGAGCCGTTCGAGCACCGTTGCTCGCTGTGATCAGCGACGACGCACGGGAGGACCCGACGGGCCGACAACACTCCGGTGATCGGCTGTAGCCGTTGGCGGGCTGCCTACTCAGAGGATCACACCGGGTGTGCTGGCGGTGAGGAATACTCGATTCTGCTGAATCCTCTCGATGCGCGGAGAGTGACGTGACTGTTCCGGTCAGCGACCCCGGGACGGTCGCGCACGAGAGAGCACTCGGATGGCTAGCAAGACCGCCGGGGCTCCAGGTTTCAGCGACTCAGATCGCTCCAGCCAGACCAGCCGCGGCACCGATGGCCCTGAGGTCATCCGTCCACGGCGAGCCGGCCACCAAGTCGTTGAACGCGACCATGCCGAAGTACAGGAAGAAGAAGGCGATGTAGGGCGACGCCTCCATTGGGTCCCCCTCGATGCCGTACGTCGGGGTGGGGAACAGCTCAATGGCATCGTCCGACTCCAGGTAGAAGCACCCGGCTGCCGTAAGAGTGGCGTGCGATAGCTGCGTCTCAGCGAGCCAGGACTGGAGCAGCCCGCCGCCGAGTCGATCAAGGAGCTTGCTCATGAGGTTGAACTCATTAGCCGGGTTCCCCGGGATGGCAGCGTCCCGAACGGCGTTGGCGGCCTCCATGTCGTACTGGTATCCGGCCGCGTCCGCCGCCTTGCGAAGGCCACCGTGCTTGTACTGGAACGCCTTGTTCATGGAGTCCACGGCGTCATCGCCGTCCCGGACGAGCCACTGGAGATGGGCGACGTACTCGACCATCAGGCGCCGATTGGGCGCAGCCTCATGACCAAGCCCCTTGCCGTGCAGGATGACCACGGCGGCCGCCTGCCGGTGCAAGGCAGCCACCAGCCCCCAGCCGACGAGGAACGGACGACGGTCATCGAGGGCGGGGGCGTTGTCCGCAACTCCACTTGTTAGCAGCTCGGTCAGAGACTCCAGGCCAGGAACGGCCAGCTTGTTGAACTCTTCAATCTCAATGGACATGCGTGGATCGTCTCGCATTCCCTGCCTCATCTGCACAAGAGTTTCCAACTGGCATAGAGCCGCCCCGGAGTGCTGGCGTCGAGCAATACCCTCTAGGGACGATTAGGGCCCCTCGATCGCCACTGCGCATGAGGGTGGCATCCACTGATGCCACGGTCAACGTCGTTCGCACGACGGGTGTGGACCGTGCCCGTTGAGGCGACGCCAACGCTCTGACGAAGCGAACATCGCCGATGCGCACGACTGCTGTTCTAAAGGTTCCGGATACTCAATTCGCGACCCAGGACTGCTGGGCTCTGTTGAACCAGGCGGCAACCTGTTCCAGGGTATCCATCACCAGAGCGTCCTGAAGATGATCCTGATACTGCTGCGCACCCGCAGATGACGCTCCTCTGTTGGGTTGTGGGAGTTCGTTGAACTCTCGCCAGACAATGGCGGGTCCGAACCGCCCCTGGTTAAAACCTCGATCCGGCACGCCAAATCGGAAGGACATATCATTGGCGATAAGTGCTCGTTGGTGGCCGCATCGATTTCTGGCATAGATCACACCAAGAAGCACCCCGTCCGCGTTGTTGAAACGCTGGCGCTCCTGGAAGTACTTGGACCTCTTGTCTCTTCCGTGATAGTCCATCAACTCTTCATCGGCGCTGACGGCCCACCACAGCGCCTCGACAACCGGAATGATGGCATACCTAAACTCTGCACCGAGATTGCTGGTCTTGTTCAGATAGTCCTGCATTCGTCGGTAACATCGGGCTAGTGCGTCACGGAAGCCCTGTAGAGCGAGGTCGAGGCGCTCTTCACGCTGATTGGTCCATCCCAGGGATCTGTTCATTGCGGACTCCTGCTTTGCGCGGCATTCGAGTCTAAAACGGGGAAGCGCCCCGGGCGCAAAAGGGCACACTGTAAGCGACGTAGCTTGCGTAGAATCGCCAGAGTGCTGGCGTCGAGCAATACTCCGACAGGGACGAATGCACAGATCCTCCGACACGCTGTGTCACCAGATGTCACCGTACGCCTTCCTCTGTAGAGCGAAGTCCGACCGCAAAGGGGCAGAGAAAGACTCAGGGACTAGCCCTCGCTGGGTTCAGGTGGGTCGAGACGTGTCGGTACAGTGCCGTCTTGAATACCTCACCGCCGCAAGGGTTCGATGTCCCGTCGATGGGCTGAACCTGCAGATTTCCGCTGACATTCGCATTGACGCATCGAAGGTTCACTCCACTGGTGAGCTGACCTTCCCTTCATGATCAATTGCGCATCGACGGACCACTGCAACACCTGCGGCCCGGCGGTGCTGGTGTCCTCTATTCAGGTGCTGGAGCTGCCGGGCGTAATTGAGGTGACCGACCCCGCCCCCATCGTGGCTCACCCGGCCTCGTACGAAGCCTGGGCCGAGGAGCTGGGTGTGCCGTTCGTCGAGACGATTCAGCGGGCGGAGCAGTTGGCCGAGCGCGTTATGCAGGCAACAGGAGTGTTCCGCATCACCTGCTTGGGCGGCATCGTCGTCTGCCGCTCGTAGGAAGTGGAATCCCGCTTCGTCCGTCAGGTACTCGGAGTCTGGCAGGCCGGGCAGAGTTCGTAGCGGCCATCGTTTACTACGCTTCCCCAGCCGAGGCACTTGCCACAGTCACGGGCTCGGGAGAGGTCTGCACGGGGTGCAGGAGCGTTGGGGTGGGCTCCGTTGGTCATCAGATCGTCCTCGGGTGGAGGGCTAGTCATGGCAAAACTATGACATGTAGTGCATATGTATGCAAGACCTGGGGCCCGGAAACGCCAATGGGCGCCCCTCCCGAAGGAAGGGCGCCCACGTCAGGCGATTGCCTCGCTGTGCGCCGCCAGGGACTCGAACCCCGGACCCGCTGATTAAGAGTCAGCTGCTCTAACCAACTGAGCTAGCGGCGCTTGACTCGTAAATAGTACCTGGTCCGCAGGGGTGCCCCGGACCGGCCCCGAGTCATCCGCGTCACAGTGCCAGCGACAGCGCCATCGGGGCCGCCCCGCGGTTGAGCCGGTCCGCCGCCGCGCGCAGGCGGTGGGCGTGTTCGATCGGGAGGGACAGGGCCAGGCAGCCCACGGCCGAGCCGGCCGTGAGCGGTACGGCTGCGCAGACCGTGCCCAGGGCGTACTCCTGGAGGTCGAGCACCGGCACCGTGGGCGGCTGGCTGTCCAGTGTGGAGAACAGGACGCGCTCGCTGGTGATCGTCTTGGAGGTGAGGCGGGCCGGCTTGTGGCGGGACACGTGGTCGCGGCGGCCGTCCTGGTCGAGCTGGGTCAGCAGGCACTTGCCGATCGCGCTCGCGTGAGCGGCGGATCTGAAGTCGACCCACTCGTGGACCTTGGGAGTGTGCGGCCCCTCGGCGACCTGCACGACCTTGATCTCGCCGTCGATGTAGCGGCTCATGTAGATCGCCGCGCCCACCGAGTCGCGGAGCTGGTCGAGGGTCTGCTGGAGCTTGGCCTGGAGGGCAGCGCTGCGCGTCGTTCCGGACCCGAGGAGTACGAGCGAGTCGCCGACGATGTACGCGCCGTCCATGACCTGCTCGACGTAACCCTCGCGGCGGAGCATCAGTAGCAGGGAGGCGAGGTGGGCGGTCGGGAGACCGGTCTCGCGGGCGATCTGGACATCGGTCACACCACTCCCGTGCTTGGAGACCGTCTCCAGCACGCGGAGGGCGTACTGCACCGAATGGAACGGTGCGGTCGGCTCCGGCTTCAGCGGCACGGTTTCCCCCTAGCAGGTTGTGACCGTATGCATCCGTTCCACGATAGCCGCCAAGACACCGCAGGTGGGCCTGTGTTGACGAGATTGGTGACGCGCCCCGGGCCCGTACGCTGGGACGCGCCACCATGGCATATGCCGGGGTCACGGTCGGGCGGCAGGAGGGGTCAGAGCACCGCTCCCAGGAACTCGCGCGTACGGTCGTGTTCGGGATCGTTGAAGATCTTTTCCGGCGAGCCCGACTCGATTACCCGGCCCGCGTCGAACATCAGGACGTCGTCCGAAATGTCCCGGGCGAAGTTCATCTCGTGCGTGACGCAGAGCATGGTGATGTCGGTCGTACGGGCGATGTCGCGCAGTACGTCCAGTACGCCTGCCACCAGCTCGGGGTCGAGCGCCGACGTCACCTCGTCGAGCAACAGCACCTGCGGGCGCATCGCCAGCGCCCGCGCGATCGCGACGCGCTGCTGCTGGCCGCCCGAGAGCTGGGTCGGCTTCGCGTCCTGCTTGTCGCCTAGTCCGACCAGGTCGAGCAGGCCCTTGGCGCGCTCGGCGGCCTCGTCCTTGGACATGCCGAGGACCCGGACCGGGGCTTCGGTGACATTGCGCAGCACGTTCATATTGGGGAAGAGGTTGAACTGCTGGAACACCATGCCGATGTTCCTGCGGACCTCGCGGACTTCCTTCTCGTCCGCGGGGAAGAGCTGCCCGCCGTTGACCCTGATCGTGCCCTCGTCGGGCTTCACCAGGGTCATGAGCAGCCGCAGGATCGTCGTCTTGCCGGAGCCGGACGGCCCGATCAGGGTCACGTGCTTGCCCGGCTGCACCGAGAAGCAGAGGTTGTCCAGGACGGTGTTCTGGCCGAACCGCTTGGTGACGTTGTCGAAGCGGATCAGCTCGTTCGTATCTTTGGCGGCATTGGCGGCATTGGCGGCATGGGTGTCTTTGGGCTCAGCGGACAAGACGACGCTCCAGGACTCGCAGGAGAAGAGATGCCGGGTAGGCGATGAGGATGAAGGCGACGCCGACGACGGTCAGCGGCTCGGTGTACTGGAAGGTCTCCGCGCTGGCCAGCTTGTACTGCTGGAGCATCTCCAGCACGCCGATCGCGGCGAGCAGCGGAGTGTCCTTCAGCATGGAGATCACGTAATTGCCCAGCGCGGGCACGATCCTGCGGATCGCCTGCGGCAGGATCACCGCGAACCAGGTGCGGCCGACGGGCAGACTGAGCGCGGTTGCCGCCTCCCACTGCCCGGCCGGTACGGCGTCGATGCCGGCCCGGTAGACCTGTGCGGTGTACGTCGAGTAGTGCAGCCCGATCGCGATCGTGCCGGTGGTCAGCTCCGAGAACTGCACACCCCACTCCGGCAGGACGAAGAAGAAAAAGAACAGCTGCACGAGCAGCGGCGTGTTCCGGATGAACTCGGTGACGATGTTCACCGGCCAGCGGACCCAGCGGGGGCCGCGGTAGCCGACCGCCCAGACCAGGCCGAGCGTGAACGAGAGCAGTGAGCCGAGCACGAGGACCTGGAGCGTGACGAGCACGCCGTCCCAGAACGCCGGCATGAAGTCCGCGACGGCGGACCAGTCCCAGTTGTTCATCGCACCCCTCCGGCGGTGATCCCGATGCCGGCCTTGGTCTTGCGCTCAAGCGCCCGCATGCCCCGGGTGAGGACGAACGCGAGCACGAAGTAGATGCCCAGGGTCACCGTGTAGATCTCGGCGCTCTCCTGAGTGGCCAGCCGTACGAGGTAGGCGGCGAACGACGTGTCCGCGACGCCGAGCAGCGACACCAGCGCGGTGCCCTTGAGCAGCTCGATGAGCAGGTTGTTGAACGGCGGGATCATCTCCGGCACCGCCTGCGGCAGCAGGATCAGCCGCATCCGCTGCCAGGGCGTGAAGCTGAGCGCGACGCCTGCCTCGCGCTGGGCCGGGCTCACGGAGTTCAGCGCACCGCGCACGACCTCGGCGCCGTACGCCCCGTACGAGAGGCCGAGCGCCAGGACGGCCGCCCACATCGGGACCAGCGCCCAGCCGAAGAGGCCCGGCATCACGAAGAACAGCCAGAACATCAGCACCAGCGCCGACGTGCCCCGGAAGACCTCGGTGTAGAAGCCCGCCAGGAAGCGGACGAAGCGAGAGCGGTGCGTGCGGGCCATGCCGATGCCGAAGGCCACGACGGTGGCGAGCGCGGCGCTGTACACGGTGAGCTGGATGGTGATCCAGATCCCGGGGAGTATCCAGTGTGTCCACAGTCCGGCTGTCATTTGCACAGCTCCTCTGCGGTCATCGTGGTCATTTCCGCCTCGGTGAAGCCGAACGGCCGGAGGATCCGGAAGAGCTCACCGCTCTTCTTCATCTTGTGGATCTCCACATTGAAGGCGTCGCGCAGTTCCTCGTCGCCGCGGCGGAAGGCGAAGCCTCCGCCGTCGACCTTCTTCTCGCCGTCCACGAGCGGTGCGAACGGCTTCGTCGCCTCGGCCCTGGTGCTCTTCTTCACGACGCCGCGCCCGGTGAGTGCGGTGCCCGCGAATACATCGACGCGGCCGGACTCCACGGCGTTCAGGCCCGCGACCGGGTCCTGGAAGATGGCGATCTCCTTGCGCGGGACGCCTGCCGCGATCGCGTAGTCGATCTCGGCGTATCCGGCGCCGGTGGCGATCTTCGCCTTGGCCTCGACCACGTCCTGGTACGACCGGAGGTTCTTCGGGTTGCCCTTGCGCACGATGAACGAATCGAGCATCTGGTACTCGGGGTCGGCGAATATGACCTCCGCGCAGCGCTCCTTGTTGATGTACATCCCGGCCGAAACCACATCGAACTGCTGCGAGTTGAGGCCCGGGATCAGCGAGCCGAAGTCGGTCGGCGCGGGCAGTACGTTGGGGACGCCGAGGCGCTTGAATATCACCTTGGCCAGTTCCACGGCCTCGCCGGTGAACTCGCCCTGTTCGTCGATGTATCCGTACGGGACCTCGCCCGCGATGCCGAGCCGCACAGTGCCCTGCGACTTCAGCCGGGCGAGCGTATTGCCCGACGGGACCTTGCTGCAGCCTGCCGCGCCGAGCGCCCCCGCAGCGCCCAGCGCCGCCGTGCCGAGCAGGAGGGACCGGCGGCGCATCGAGTGTCTGGTTGTCTTCCTTGAGTCGTTCCCAGGTGGTGAAGCCATGGGCGCGCGGCTACCCGGGTCCACGCGAGGTATGCCGATGAATTCCAGCCCCTGATACGGGGGATACGCCCTTGACCGGTTGGGGACGATGGGGGAATGACCGACCGATTCGTGGACGTATCGCTCGACAAGCGCGGTGTGCGCTGCACCGCGAAACTGCTCGACGACCGGGCGCCGCTGACCTGCGCGGCCGTGTGGGAGGCGCTTCCGCTGGGCGGGGACGTCTATCACGCGAAGTACGCCCGTAATGAGATCTATGCCTTGGTTCCTCCATTCGCCGCGCAGGAGCCGCCGCTGGAGAACCCGACCGTCACTCCCATCCCCGGCGACCTCTGCTATTTCGCCTTCTCCGACACCCAGCTCGGCACGTCGTCCCACGGCTACGGCCCCAAGGCCGCCCTCCAGGGCGGCCAAGGGGTCGTCGACCTCGCCCTCTTCTACGAACGCAACAATCTGCTGCTCAACGGCGATACGGGCTGGGTCCCCGGCATCGTCTGGGGCACCGTCGTCGACGGCCTCGACCGGATGGCCGAGGCCTGCCAGGACCTCTGGCGGTCCGGGGCGGTCGGCGAGACCCTCACCTTCAGGCGGGGACAGGCGCCGGGCTGATCGCGGTGATCCCCGTCCCGTAGAGCGCGTGCGCCGCGCGCAGCACCAGGTCGTCCCGGTGGCGCGCGGCCACCAGCTGTACGCCGATGGGCAGCCCGTCGGCGTCCGTCCCGCACGGCACGGTCGCGGCGGGCTGCTGCGTCATGTTGAAGGGGTACGTGAACGGGGTCCACCCCGTCCAGCGACGGTGGCCCGACCCCTCCGGCACCTCGACGCCCGCCTCGAAGGCGGTGATCGGCAAGGTCGGCGTGACCAGCACGTCGTACGTCGTGTGGAAGCGGCCCATGCGCCGGCCAAGATCCGTGCGTACGTCGACGGCCGCCAGGTAATCCAGGGCGCTGTACCGGGCGCCCCTGGCGGAAATCTCGCGCAGGCCCGGATCCAGCAGGTCCAGCTGCTCCTTGCCGAAGTGCTGCACCAGGCGCGCGGCCCCGCTGAACCACAGCGTGTGGAAGGCCTCCACCGGATTGGCGAAGGCGGGGTCCACCTCCTCGACGTACGCCCCCGACTCGGCCAGCTTTCCGACCGCCGCGCGCACTGCGGCCGCCACGTCGGGCCGTACCGCCACCTGCCCGCCGAGCGACGGCGAGTACGCCACGCGCAGGCCCTTCACCCCGCCCTCCAGGGCCGCGCACGCGCTCTCGGCGGGCGCGAGCTGCGACCAGTCGCGCCAGTCCTGGCCGCTCATGGCGTCGAGCAGCAGCGCCGCGTCCGCCGCGTCCCGGGTCATCGGGCCCGCGTGCGCGAGTGTGCCGAAGGGGCTGGACGGGAAGAGCGGCACCCGCCCGTACGTCGGCTTCAGTGCGAAGATCCCGCAGAAGGACGCCGGGATACGGACCGAGCCCCCGCCGTCCGTGCCCACCGACAGCGGGCCCGCGCCGAGCGCCACGGCCGCCGCGCTGCCGCCGCTGGAGCCGCCGGACGTGCGCGAGAGGTCGTACGGATTGCGCGTCACACCGCTCAGCGGCGAGTCGGTGACGCCCTTCCAGCCGAACTCGGGCGTCGTCGTCTTGCCGAGGAAGACCGCGCCATTCTCGCGCAGCCGCGCGACCACCGGCGCGTCCACGTCCCAGCTCCCTTGCCGCTGTGCGGTCTTCGAGCCCCGCAGGGTCGGTCCGCCGCGCATCAGGAAGACGTCCTTCACCGACACGGGCACGCCGTCGACCAGTCCTGTCGGCTCCTTCCTGCGCCACCGCTCGGCGGATGCCTCCGCCTGCGCCAAGGCCTCGTCGGCGTCGACCCGTACGAAGGCGTTGACCAGCGGCTCCACGGCCTCGATCCGGTCCAGGGCCGCGCGGGTCGCGTCGACGGGGGAGAACTCACCCTTCTCGTAGCCGGCCAGGAGTTGACGGGCGGTCAGTTTGCTCAGCTCAGTCATGCATGGGGACGTACCCACGTTTCTTGTCCACCACGTTCGGCAATGGGCTGCCCGATGCCCACAGTTCGTACAACTCGACGAATTGCGCGCCCAGCTCGTCGCGCCAGCCGACCGTGTCCCCGCTCATGTGCGGGGACACGATCAGGCCGGGAACGTCCCACAGCGGGCTCTCGGGCGGCAGCGGCTCCTCGGTGAACACATCGAGCGCCGCGCCCGCGATCCACCGCTTCTGAAGCGCCGCGACGAGATCGTCCTCCGCGACCAGCTGGCCGCGCCCCACATTGATGAAGCGGGCGGACGGCGGCATGAATCCTGACAACGACGCGCGCCCAGCACGCTAAGACATCATCCCGCCGCGTTCTAGACTCATATCTAACGACGAAAAACGCCGCGCGCAACGGGGGGGGGGGTACAAAAAGCGGCCAACTAAAAAAATAGAATTCTCAATATTTCCCAGGTTTAAACAATATAAATAAACAGCTGGAGCGGGGGGGGGGGCAGGGGGAGAGAGGGGAGGGGGAAGGTATGTCTGAGGAGTAGGGAGGGGGGGAGAGGGGGTGGAAATAGTAATATATAGTGTGTTATGATTGTGTGTTTATGTTTGTAGTAGGTTAGTTAATTACTGCTTAAACAAAATACAATATTGAGATTATAAATGATTCTTATGGATTATGATATTAATAATTTATTGTTAAAATTGATGATATTTTATCTTGTTTGTGTTCTATCATATATTGTTATCTCTATATGTTTGACACACAGGTTGGTATAAAGTGGTAGATACAGAGGTCGATAACACACATTGACAGGTGGACAGACAGTGAGTGGGTGAGTGAGTAACTACAAATTAGGGACGAGAGTTGAAGTTAAAATAGCGAATCTATAAATGAGAAATATACTATATAGAGGGAAATTGGAGTGGGGGGTGGGATGGGGGGGGGTGGAGGTACACACAAGAGTAACACAGGATAAATTGGAGTTAATTGAGGGGAGAGGAGAGTACAACCACAAATTATTTTAAGAATAAGAAATAATAATATTTTGATATATAAGTTGTGAATTGTGGGTTTGTGGGGGGGGGGGGGTGGGGGGTAGTTGTGATGGGGGGGTTGTGTTTTGTGGTGGTGGTTTGGGGGTTGTATTGGGTGGTTGGGGGTGTGTTAGGTTGTTTTGTTGAGAGGATTTGTGGGTGTTAAGGGAGGGGGGTATAGGAGATGGGGTTTGTTATTAAGATAAAGTTGAGTAAGAGGATTGTGTAGGAAAGTAAAGATTTGGTGTGAGAATGAAAGGGAGGGTGAAAGCAATATAGAGGGAGCGTTGTGGCCCCCTTCGACTTCGCGCTCGACCGCGAACTGTGGCGCTGGGTCCCCGACGAGGTCTCGCTGCATCTGACCCGCACCCCCTTCGTCCCCGTCGAGGTCAGCCTGGACCTTGCCCGCCTGGTCAGCGAGCACGAGACGCTGCGCGATGCGGTACGGGCCCTGACGGCGGTGGCGCCCGAAGTCGTCGCGTACGCCTGCGCATCCGGCAGCTTCGTCGACGGACTCGCCGGCGAGCGCGCCATGTGCGCGGCCATGACCCAGGCCGGGGAACTGCCCTCGGTCACCACATCGGGCGCGCTGCTGGACGCCCTCGCGGAGATCGGTGCGCGGCGGATCGCGCTGGTCACCCCGTACACCGAATCGGTGACGCGCGCCCTGGAGGACTATCTGGCGGAGGCCGGGATCGCGATCACGGGCCGCGCCTTCCTCGGTCTGACCCGGCACATCTGGAAGGTTCCCTACCGTGACGTGGTCGACATGGCGAGACAAGCGGTCGTGGGAGCGGCCGACTGCCTGTTCATCAGCTGCACCAACCTGCCGACGTACGACGTGATCCCGCAGCTGGAGGCCGAGCTGAGGATGCCCGTGCTCTCCGCGAACCAGGTCACGATGTGGTCCGCGCTGCGGCGGATCGGCGAGCACGCCGTCGGCCCGTACCAGCAGCTGCTTCTGGATGAAGCGCCGCAGCCGGGGCAGCAGCCCCAGATGGGTGAACCGCCCCAGGCGCAGGCCGAAGGCCAGGAAGGATGGGCATGACAGCAGTCGGTTTTCTCTACCCCGGACACTCCGCGGAGGACGACTATCCGCGGATCGAGATGCTCCTGGACGACGACGATGTACGGCTGTCCGTCGTTCACACCGACATCGGCGAGGACGCGCACCGCGTGGACGCCCTCCTGGAGATGGGCTCGCCCGCGCGCCTCGCGGCCGGGGTCGAGGAGCTGCGGCTGTCCGGTGCGGAGGCGGTGGTGTGGGCGTGCACGAGCGGCAGCTTCGTCTTCGGCTGGGACGGCGCGCACGACCAGGTGCGCGCTCTGGCGAGGGCCGCCGGGCTGCCGGCCTCCAGCACGTCCTTCGCCTTCGCCCATGCGGTACGGGACCTGGGTGCCACCCGGGTCGCGGTCGCGGCGACGTACCCCGACGACGTGGCGGCGTACTTCAGCGACTTCCTCAAGGCGGCCGGCATCGAGGTCGTCTCGGCGCGCGCCAGCGGCATCATCACCGCCGCGGAGGTCGGCACGTGGGGCCGGGACGAGGTGCTGGAGCTGGCCCGCGCGGGCGACCATCCGGACGCGGCGGCGGTACTGCTGCCGGACACCGCGCTGCACACGGCGGCCTACGTCGAGGACCTTGAGGCGGCGCTGGGCAAGCCGGTCCTCACGGCGAACCAGGTGACGGTGTGGGAGGGGCTGCGGCTGGCGGGGCGGCGGGTGCGGGCCAGGAGGCTCGGCGCGCTTTTCGCCCGGCGGGACTAGGGCCGCGGTCGTGGCCTGCATGCCGCCCCAGGGGGAATAACCGGAGCCACCCTCCTGTTGGGTGGTCGTGTACGCCCCGCACCCAGCAGAAGGAATCCCCGTGGACGCGATCCGAGGCACGGCGAGCGCAGCCGCGCCGGTACCCCTGTCCGTACTCGACCTGGCGACGGTAGGCCGCGGCCGCACCGCCACCCACGCGCTGCGCACCAGCGTCGACATCGCCCGCCAGGCCGAGAGCCGCAGCTTCCACCGCTACTGGGTGGCCGAGCACCACTCCATGCCCGGGGTCGCCAGCTCATCCCCGGCCGTGATCCTCGCCCACATCGCCGCCCGCACCGACCGCATCCGCCTCGGTTCGGGCGGCGTCATGCTGCCCAACCACGCACCGCTGGTCATCGCCGAACAGTTCGGCACGCTGGAGGCCTTCGCCCCCGGCCGCATCGACCTGGGCCTGGGCCGCGCCCCCGGCACGGACGGCGCCACCGCGGCCGCACTCCGCCGCACCGAACGCCTCCATGAGGGCGCCGACGACTTCCCGCAGCAGCTCGCGGAGCTGACCCGCTTCCTCGACGACGACTTCCCCGACGGCCACCCCTACGCCCGCATCCACGCCGTCCCGGGCCCGGTGCAGGGCCCCTCCGCCCGCCCCCCGATCTGGCTGCTCGGCTCCTCCGGCTTCAGCGCCCGCCTCGCCGGAACGCTCGGCCTGCCCTTCGCCTTCGCCCACCACTTCTCGGCGCAGAACACCATCCCGGCGCTGGACCTCTACCGTGAGTCCTTCCGCCCCTCCGCCGTCCTCGACGCCCCGTACGCCCTGATCGGCGTATCGGCGCTCGCGACGGACGACGAGAAGGAGGCCCGCCGCCAGGTGCTGACCGGCGCCCTGTCGATGGTCCGGCTGCGCAGCGGCCGGCCCGGTCTGATCCCGACGCCGGAGGAGGCCGAGGCGTACGCATTCAGCCCGTTGGAGCGGGAGTTCGTGGACGGCTGGCTCGGCAACGTCATCCACGGCACCCCGGACACGGTCCGTACCGGCCTCGACGACCTGGCCAAGCGCACCGGCGCCGACGAGCTGATGATCACGGCCAACGCGCACGGCGGCGACGTACGTCTGCGCTCGTACGAGCTCATCGCAAACGCGTACGGCCTGCCCCGCGCCTGATGCGTCGTACGCCGAAAGTGATCGCCGTCAGACCCGCAGCGCGCTGACGGCGATCATCGAGTCGATCAGCTCCGGCGCGACCGCCCGCGAATACAGCCAGCCCTGCCCCGTGTCGCAGCCGATCCGGCGCAGCCGCGCCGCCTGCCCCGACGTCTCCACGCACTCGGCGGTGACGGTGAGCCCGAGCCGGTGCGCGAGCTGCACGAGCGCCTCGACGATCGTCTCGTCGGCCGGGTTGGCATGCTCTTCGTCCTGGAAGCCGCGCACGAAGGTGCCGTCCAGCTTGAGCACCGAAACGGGCAGCCGGCTCAGATAGGCGAGGTTCGAGTAGCCGGTCCCGAAGTCGTCGATGGCGATGTGCACGCCCATGTCGCTCAGCGCCTGCAAGGCCTGCAGCGGCCTGCCCGCCGAGCCCATGACCGCCGACTCGGTCAGCTCCAGCTGGAGCAGCTCGGGCGCCAGCCCCGTCTCGGCGAGGATCTCGGCGACGTCCGCGACCAGATCGGAGTCCCACACCTGGCGTACGGCGACGTTGACGCTGACGAAGATCGGCGGGGTGCCGGGGTGGTCCGTCTGCCACTGCCTGGCCTGACGGCAGGCGGTCCGCAGCACCCACCGGCCGAGCTGGACGATCGATCCGTCCTCTTCAGCAATTCCGATGAACCGATTCGGCGCCAGTGTGCCGAACTGAGGATGCTCCCATCGGACCAATGCCTCGACCCCGCGTACGCCCCCGCCCTCCAGGTCCACCAGCGGCTGGTACTCCAGCCTGAACTCACCGCGCTCGACGGCGGGGCGCAGCGTGCTGGACAGGGCCTGACGGGTCATCCGGTGCGCGTTGCGCTCGGGGTCGAAGAGGGTCCAGCGGCCCTTGCCGTCCGCCTTCGCCCAGTACAGCGTCGTGTCCGCGTCCTGCATCAGCCCCGTCGCCGTGGTCCCTGCCGCGACTCGCTCCACGACCCCGATGGAGGCCGACACGCTCAGCCGCTGCCCGGCCAGGTCGAAGGGCTGCTGGAGCGCGACGAGTGCCGCCTGGGCGAGATCGGCGAGCTGTTCCGTGCCGGTGGAGTCCTCGACGAGCAGGGCGAATTCGTCGCCGCCGAGGCGGGCGACGAGATGGCCGCCGCTGCGCGCGTACCCGTACTGGTCGGCGCACCGGGACAGCCGGGACGCCACGGCGGCCAGCAGCCGGTCGCCGACCCGGTGGCCGAGGGTGTCGTTCACGGCCTTGAAGCCGTCGATGTCGAGATAGCAGAGCCCGATACGGCCCGTGCCCCCGTCGTCGTACGTCGAATTCTCCAGCGCGGAAGCGAGCCGCTCGAAGAACAGCGTGCGGTTGGGGAGGCGGGTCACCGGGTCGTGCATCTGGAGGTGGCGCAGCCGGGCCTGGAGCTCGCGCCGGTCGCTGATGTCCGCGACCGACAGCAGCACGCTGCTGCTGTCCGGTACGGGCGTGAAGGTGACCTCTGCCCACAGCGACCGCCCGTCGGGGTGCTTGAGCCTGCGCGTGCAGCGGAAGCGGGCCCTGCGGCCGGAGAGGACCTCGCGGTAGGCGTCGAAGCTGCGGGCGTCGGCGGCGAGGTCGAGGAGGTCGGCCGCGGCCTGCTCGTGCAGATGGTCGGCGTCGGTGCCGAGTATCGCGGCGAGCGAGTCGTTGGCGGAGACGAGGAGGCCCTCGTGATCCACGACAGCCATGGCGAGATGGGCGGCGTTGAAGGCGGCCTGGTAATCGCGCAGCTCGGACGCGGAACGACCCATCACATCACGCTGTGTAACGGCCCGCGGCCGCCTGGTCTCGGGGGCTGAACCGGGTCCTTCGTAGGTTCCGCTCACCGCTCGCTCCCGCAGGGCATTGATGGCTGACAGATGTTCTCGGGGCCGTCGGCCGGCTGGAGGCCACTGCCCTGGGCGGATTTCATGCAGGAAAGTGTGCCGATCATAGAGGCAGCCGGGACGGCCGATCCAGCTACATGGCCGTGATGCCGAGCACCCGCCTCCCGCGGCCGATCGTTTCTGCGCGGCTGCGCCTTGAGGTGTTCCTACGTGAACGATTGTGACTTTCTGTGATCTCGCCGGGGTGTCGGCCGTGTCACTCATGTGGACCAGCGGAACAGGGCATCTCGTGCTGAACCACCAGAAGGTGGGTGGGGTGCCGCCCCGTATTTCCGCAGCCCGGAGGTCGACGTGGTCCGTCGCAGGAGATCCGGGGGAGTTGACCGGTCCCGCCAGCGCCAGCGCCTGCGCAGTACGGCGGCACTGCTCACCTCCCTCACGGCGCTCGCCGCCACCACGCTCGTCGCCGGCCCCGTCGTCGCGGCCCGGGACGGCGGACCCTGCGTGCTGCCACGCACCACGGCGCACCACTCGCTCGGCCTGGACACCTGGAACCGGGCCTACCCGCGCCCCATACGCACCCTCGACGCCGTCATGATCTTCCTCGCGTTCCCCGACTCGGAGCCCACGCTCACCCTCGACCAGCTCGCCGCCGACCACTTCCCCGCCACCAGCGACTTCTTCCACAGCGCCTCGTACGGAAAGTTCCAGCTGCGCACGCACCCGGAGCCGACCTGGGTCGACATGCCGGAGTCCTCCACGGCGTACGGAATACGGCGCGACTGGGACCCGGGCCGCCGCTCCGCCTACCTGCGGGACGCGGTGGCCGCGGCCGACGACCGGGTCGACTTCACGCGGTACGACATCGTCTACCTGATCGCCGACCCGGACGCGCCCGGCGTCGACTCCGACGCGACCAAGGTCGTCAACTTCGACCGGCCGCTGAGAGCGGACAACCACGACATCAAGCGCATAGTCACGGTCTTCGAGCAGCACCCGCCGGACCGCAACGTGCTGGCCCACGAGACCGGCCATGTATTCGACCTGCCCGACCTCTACCACCGGCCGGTCGACGGCAAGGGCGACTGGGACACGTACGTCGGGGACTGGGACGTCATGGGCAGCCAGTTCGGCCTCGCGCCGGACCTCTTCGGGTGGCACAAGTGGAAGCTGGGCTGGCTGGACCGGCGGCAGGTGGCCTGCGTGTCGGGCACCGGAGGAACCCGGCTCACCCTGGAGCCGCTGGCCGCGCCGCCTTCCGTGCGGGGCGGGGAAGGCGGGACGCGGCTCGCGGTCGTACGGACCCGAGAGAGCGGGGCGATCGCCATAGAGGCACGGGGCGGTACGGGCAACGACCGGGCCACCTGCACCGAGGGCGTGCTGATCTACCGGGTGCGCAACGAGGCGGCTTCGGGCGCCGGGCCGATAGAGGTGATCGACGCCCACCCGGACACCGAGGCGTGCTGGGACCGCTCGGTCTACCCGCCGCTGGCGGATGCGCCGGTGGGGGTCGGGGAGACGTTCACGGTGCCGGGGGAGGGGACCAGGGTGGAGGTGGCGGACCGTACGCAGTCGGGGGCGTGGACGGTGAGGATCACGCCGGGGGCATGAATCGGCCGCGACGTGCGATGTGCGGCGCGCAACGAAAAAGCCCCTCGCTCTCGCGAGGGGCTTTTTCCGTCTGTGCGCCGCCAGGGACTCGAACCCCGGACCCGCTGATTAAGAGTCAGCTGCTCTAACCAACTGAGCTAGCGGCGCCTGCTGACGTCGTAGACCTTAGCATCCTGTTCGGCGGGAGGAAAAATCGATATCCGGGGCTCCGTGACCTGCACGGGACGGCCCGCCCGTACGCACGCCCAGAGCATCACATCGGGCCCCGGAAGCCACGGCTGGCGCACGTCGGGGGCAACCAGCCAGCGCGGTCCGGAGGGGCCCTGTGGGGCATGCGGGGCGGTGAGCGGCGGGACGGTCACGGCGTCGCCGGTGCCGTGGCAGAGCAGGGGCGGCCCGCTCCCTTCGCCTTCCCTGCCTCCTCCCCACTCCTCCCACTGGAGCAGCGAAGGCAGCCGCTGGGCGGTGCCGGGGGAGGCGAAGAGGAGCATCCGGCCGCGGTGGGTGGCGACGGGCCCCGAGCCGGGCCCCTCCGCCCATAACCGGTCGAGCATGCGGCGTCCGAACATCGCCGGAACGCTCACGACATCGAAAACCGACCCGCAGGGCAGAACTCCGGGGGTGCTGGGGCGGCCCTCCCAGAGCGAGAGCGTGCTGCGGGGATAGGCGGCGGCAGAGGCGAGCCAGGCAGCGCCGGCGGCGGTCACCTCGGCGGTGTGGTGGGAACCCTCGTTCCGGAGGACGCGGAAGATGTCGGTGGGCGCGTGGTCTCGCTTCGAGGCGGTCATGGCACATACATCTACGGGCATGACCGGTTCCGCTTCCGGGCGTTGGTGAAAACCGGGACAGGGCAGTGCGGCGGGGAGTATCTTGCGCCCCGGCATATGCCAATCGCGCGTGACGGTGCGTGTGGCGCTGTTCCCCTCGCCACCCCTTCCCGAACTGGGGGCAAGCCCTCAGGCCCCCAGGCCCCCAGCCTCCCGGACGCCCTACGGGGGGACACAGCTCTGGGTCGGAGCCCCGCGGCGGCAGCCGCAAATGTCACAGCCGGGAAGGGGCGGGGAGGGGAAAAGCCCCGCAGGGCCCGCCCTCCGCAGCGAATCAGGCGCCGGTGCCCGTGCCGCGCAGGAGGTCGCGACCGAACTCGACCATCTTCACCGCGTACTCCTCGGCCCAGTCCGCCCGCTTCGCGATCTCCTCCGCCGACAGCCGGTCGAACCGCTTCGGATCCGCAAGCTGCGCGGCCGCCATCGCCTGGAACTCGACCGCGCGGTCCGCCGCCGCGCGGAACGCCAGCGTCAGTTCAGTGGCACGTTCGAGCAGCTCACCGGGGTCGTCCATCGACTCCAGGTCGAAGAAGTGCTCAGGATCGGCGGCTGCTTCCGAAGGCTCGAAAAGCAGCGGCGCGGGGCGCAGCCGCCGCTCGGTGCGCTCGGGTTCCGCCATGGGTGGTTCCTCCTTCTCTCGGCCGTCTGTGCTCGACGGCCACCGTCTATTGTCCCGTCCCGCGCAAGTACGCCCTAGGGTTGCCGGCGGATCAGGCCTGGGCCGCTCAGGGCTGCCAGGGGATGCGGTGCTCGGCGAGGTGGGCCAGTACCGCATGGTTCGCCTCCCAGCCGTCCGGGCTGCATTCATTGGCCGCCTCCGGCGGCGTGCCGGACTCCGTCCGGCGGGTGGGGGTTCAGGGCTGCCAGGGGACGCGGTGCTCGGCGAGGTGGGCCAGTACCGCATGATTCGCCTCCCAGCCGTCCGGGAACTTGACCGTGACCCCCAGCTGGACCGGCTCCGTCGACGGATGCTCGTCGAGCAGGTCCGCCACGCCCTCGCGGCACACCACGATGCACGCATGGCGGTGGCGCGAGGCCAGCACGCACAGGCGGCCCGTCTCCAGGTGGAACGCCGTCGCGTCCGGGCGGCCCGACAGCGGGTGGAGTACCACCGTCACGTCGAATTCGCGGCCCTGAAGGCGGTTCGCCGTATCGACGGCCACACCCGTGACGCCGAGCTCCGTCAGCGCCGCCCGTACCGCCGCGGCCTGGTCGCGGTGGGCCGTGCCCACGGCGATACGGTCCGCCGTCAGCGGGACCGGGTCCGGCGAACGTTCGCTGACCGCCGCGCCGCCGCGGTCCAGGAGGCGGCGTACGACCTGGGCCACCGCCCGTACCGCCTCGGGGTCCGTGCGCGGGGTGTGCCTGGCCGGGAGTTCCAGCAGGCCCCAGCCCGACTCGGCCGCCTCGTCCAGCACGCGGTCGGGGCCCGAGCCGTCGGAGGGGACGCCGAAGGCGAGGCGCCGGTCGCCGTGGCCCGTGCCGCTGCGGAAGGGCGTGTACGGGTAGAACGCGTCGGAGACCAGCGGCGCGGCGGAGGCCGGGAGCCGCCAGGACACGGGCAGCCGGTGCTGGGGGAGCTCCGGGTTGTGGGCGAGCAGGGTCGAGACCGCGCTCGCGGAGGGGTCGTAGGAAAGCCCCGCCCACTGGTCGGCGCCGACGATGGAGAACGGGTCGAGCTGCCCAGGGTCACCGACGAACAGCGCCCGCTCGAACAGCCCGGCCACGGTGAGCAGCGCGTCCGAACGCATCTGGTACGCCTCGTCGACGATCGCGTGCGTCCACGGTTCCGGGACCTTCACGTGCGCCCACTTCGCCGCCGTCGAGATGACGACGTCCAGACCCGCCAGATCCGCCGCCTTCGCGGACTTCCGTACGTTCGCCAAGTCGTCGAGGGCCTTGTCGTACGGGTCGGTGTCATTGCTGTGGAGGCGCCCGACCGGCAGGTCCGGTTCCTTTTCGGCGAGCCGCAGCACCAGGTCGTCGACCTGGGCGTTGGTCTGCGCGATCACCATCAACGGGCGCCCTGCGGCGGCCAGTTCCAGCGCCGCGCGCACCACGAGCGTCGACTTGCCCGCGCCCGGCGGAGAGTCCACCACGACCCCGCGGGCCGCGCCGTGCAGCGTGTCGTGGAGGATCGCCGCGGTCGCGCGGGCGGCCTCGGCGCCGGGGTCGAAGTGCGACGGCCCGGTCGGGGCGGGATGGCTCACAGCACGTCCTCCGGCGTCATCGGATCGGGAGTCTCCGCCGTCGCGCCCGGCGGGCCGCCGTGCGTCCAGGGCGTCGACTCGGGGTCGGGGAGCTGGGGGCCGCCGCGCTGGTCGTGCTCGAACAGCGTCCAGCAGACGCGCTCGCCCTTCTCCGGTACGGAACCGGGCGCGGGCTCCTTGCCCCGGCCCATCTTGTCCGTCACGCGCAGCACCAGGACGCCCGCCTCCTCCTCGTACCGTACGAACTCCGCCGTCTGCGGCCTTCCGTCCAGGGAGCGGTAGACCCTGGTGGACGCCGTGCGCTCCCCGAGGTGCGGGGCGTCGTCCGTGCGGACGGTGAGCAGGGGGCGGGGGCTCGGCCGCCTGCCCTCGCTCATGGTCATCACCACGTCCAGGACCTCGCTGGTGAACGCCTCGCCCGCGAGCCGCCGCCCGGCCATCACCAGCGGGTCGTCGAGCGCCTCCTGCGCCTCCAGCTGCGCCTGCGCCGTCTCGCGGGAGGCCAGTTTCTGCGCGGCGGTCACGGCGTCGTCGCGCCGGGGCTGCGGCGGCTCCCCGGCGCGCACGCGGTCGCGGTGGCCGGTGAACGACCACCGGTCGCGCGTCCAGCGGTCCGCCGCCCGCGCCCCCTCCGGCAGCTCCCGCAGCAGATCGAGGCCACGCCACACGGCGTCCCAGGTGGGCTGCAACTGGCGGGCCAGCAGCTCGCGGATGTGCCGTTCGGCGGCGGCCAGTTCGCCGAGGTGGGCGTCCGCCGCGAGACCGTCCTCGGCGGCGGCCAGCGCGGTGCGGGCGCGGTCGTGGCGTTCGATGGCGGGGGCGAGGAGTTTGTTGTCGAACGCCGGGTCGGTGGCGGGTCCGGCAGGCGGGCACGTCAACTGCCCCTGCCCGTCCCGCTCCAGCTCCGCCCGCAGCGCGGCCTCCGCGCCAGATTCCCCGGCGGCCGGGTCGATCCAGGCGAGCAGCGCGCCCAAGTGCTGGTCCTCCAGGTTCGACTGCCCGGTCGCCCAGTGGCGGCCCAGCAGGTCGGTCGCCGCGAGGAGCAGCGAAGACCCGGGCACTCTGGCCCGCTCGCCGTAGTGCGTGAGCCAGCGGCCGAGCAGCGGGATGTGGGGCGGTGCGGGGTAGGGGGTGTCGGGGTCCTGTTCGGCCGTACGCCGGAAGCGCATGGAGCGGCCGAGCAGTCGTACGTACTTGATGCCTGCCCGGCTCGGGACGATCAACTGCGGTGCGTCCGCGCACAGTTCGACCTCGACCTTGACCCGCTTCCCGGTCTCCGGGTCGGTTTCGTTGCGCTCGGCGGGCTCGACGTCGTCGGCGTAACCGTCGATGTACGGCAGGACAGTCTCGGCCAGCTCGGCGAGGAACGCGAAGCGGAGGTCGCGGTCGCGGGGCTGCGTCACTGCGAGCAGGCGCGGTGCGTCGCGGTCGGTGCCGACGAGGGCGCCGAGGGGTGCGCCTGCTTCACCGGCGGTGGTGAGCGGGACGAACACGAGTGGGCGCTCGGACAGGTGCCGGTGCCGGACGGTGGCCAGTGCTTGTGCGCGTCCGGTTCGTACGGCGTCGAGCCGGGCGAGGGTACTGATCAGAGACATGCGGCGCCCTTTCGTGTGGGGCGGGGTTTCTTTCCCCACCCCGCCCCTTCCCGAACTGGGGCTCCGCCCCAGACCCCGCTCCTCAAACTCCCCCAAGGACTCCGTCCAGGGGGGACCCCCAGGGGCTGAAAGTTGCCGCAAATCCAGCCCGTCCGGCGTTTGAGGACACTCCCCCAGACTTCGTCCGGGGGGACCCCCAAGGGCGTCCCGGGGGTCTGGGGGCTTGCCTCCAGTTTCGGGAAGAATGGGGTCTCCCCTGCTCGAACGAAGTTGAGAGCTTGGGGAAGGGTAGGGGAAAAGTGCCACGCAGGCCGCACCCCGCCTCGCCCGGGGTCATGGTGGCCCCCGGCCCGGGCCGGGAGCGGTGTCAGCATCGGCCCGCCCCCGTCGCCAGCGCCTCGGCTCGCAGCGCCGCCGCCCGCCGCAGCGCCGCAACCGTCGGGTCCGCCGGATCTCCCGCCGCTCCCTCCGCCGCCGCCAGCACCTCGCCGATCGTCGTCAGCCCGCCCAGTTCGCCGCGCACGCTCCGTCCCAGCGCCTCCACCGCGCCCGCCGCGCGCGCCTTCTCGCGGCAGTGGAAGGCCAGCTCGCACGCGGCCAGGCACTCCGGCGCGTACGCCGCGTCGACCGAATCGACCGCCGCAGCCAGCTCCTCCGCCGGGCGCTCCACGTCGAACGTCGTCCCGGCGGGGAGGGCCGCCGCGAGGTCCTCGATCCGCGTCAGTCGCTCCAACTGGCGGCGCGTCACCGACCGCTGCTTGCGTACGTCGACGACCGAGGCCGTCGGCAGGTTGGAGAAATCCTTGGGGCAGACCAGCAGCACCGAGTGGCGTACCTCCGCACCCGCGACCTTCGCCGCGACCCGCTCCAGCGCCAGGACGTACACCGCCGACTGGCGTGCCGCCGCACCGACCTTCGCCGCGTCCGCCGAGCCGTCGATCATCGGGAAGGACTTGATCTCGACGACCGTCCAGTGGCCGTCGGGACGCACCACCACCGCGTCCGGTTCCAGGTAGGCCGGGGAGCCCGCCACCTCCAGGGCCAGCATCGGGTGGTCCAGCAGCGTCCATGCCCCGGCAGCCGTAGCCTCGCGCAGCGCCAGCGCCGTACGGGCAGCCCTGCCCTCGGGGCCCGCCGCCGACAGGTCGGGTACGCGTGTCTCGCCGGGGGCAGGGGCCTCGCACCCCGCGCCGCCCATCCGCTCGTACAGCAGCCGCATCAGCTCCGTGCCGCCGTCGGCCTTGACCCGGGCCTCGAACGCATTGCCCCGCATGAAGGCGAACTGCGACTGGCCGAACGCGGAGGGAGACCCGAGCGCCGCGGCCAGCGCCGTTTTGTTCACGCCCGCTCCGTCGAGCAGCGCACGGCGCTTACAGCCGGGGTTCGCGGCGAGCGCGGCCAGCGCGCGAGCATCGAGGGGCTGCGGCGCGACGGCGGGACCGCGCAGCTCAGCGAGCTGCTGCCGGAGTGTCGTCACCGGCGTCGGTGCTGTCGCTCGCGGAGGCGTTGGTTCGGGTCCGCTGCCCAGGGAATCGCTCACCCGCGGAAGTCTCGCATCCGGCACTGACAACGCCACCGACAACAACGGACTTCGTCCGCCCGGCAACCGGCGCGAACCGGCCCCGCACCCGCCCGGCCAGCACCATGAACGGCCTGGTCAACAGCGCTCCCACGGTCATCACTGCCGCACCGGCGACCGCATCCAGGAAGTAGTGGTTCGCCGTCCCCATCACCACGAAAGTGGTGATCAAGGGGTACGCGACCCCGAGGACCTTCAGCAGCGGCGTACGCCCGTGCCGCCACAGCATCACACCGCACCACAGCGCCCAGCCCACATGAAGGCTCGGCATCGCCGCGAACTGGTTGGTCATCCCGCCGAGCCCGCGCGGCGCACTCGCGTCCTCGCCCCACCAGCCGTACGCGCTGTACTGCGCCATCGTGTCGATGAAGCCGTGGCCCGCGTCGAGAAGCCGGGGCGGGCAGGTCGGCATGAGAGTGAAGCCGGCCAGGCCGAGGAGGGTGGACAGCATCAGCCAGGTGCGGGCGGCCCGGTAGCGGACGGGGCGGCGTCTGAACAGCCAGACGAGGACGGCGGGCGTGACGAGATAGTGCAGCGAGGCGTACGCGAAGTCGGCGGGTATCCCGAGCCGGGCGTGCTCGGTGAAGAGCCGGTTGAGGGGGTGCTCGGCGTTGAGGTGCAGGAGCTTCTCGGCGCGGAGTATCGCCAGGCCGTTGTCGACCGCCGTCGACTCGTCCCCGCGTACGAGCAGACGGCCGCCGGTGTACGCGGCGTAGACCACCAGGATCAGCAGCAGCTCGGTCCACCAGCGGGGTCTGTCGCGGGCCGCGGTCTCCTGCATCCGGACGCTCTCCATATCCAGCCGTACGGTGTATGTGAACAGTGCACGCACAGGGTGCGTAGGGGAAGGGACGCGGAGATGGCCCGGGGGGTTGCCCGGGAGGTGCCCACGAGGCCGCCCTCGGAGCGGGTGCGCGATGATGGTGCAGGCGGCTCCTTCTGTCGCACCGTCACCGGCACCATCACCGGCACCATCACCGTCCAGCACCGTCCAGGGAGACATCGTCATGGCACCGCGCATCCTGCTGGCCCGGCACGGACAGACGGAGTGGTCGCTGTCCGGCAAGCACACCGGCAGGACCGACATCCCTCTGCTCGACGAGGGCCGCCGCGGCGCCAAGCTGCTCGGCGAGCGGCTGCACCGCGCCCCGCTCGACGGACTGCCCGGCGTCGAGGTACGCACCAGCCCGCTCCTGAGGGCGAGCGAGACCTGCGAGATCGCCGGGTTCGGAGACAGGGCGCAGCCCTGGGACGCGCTGATGGAGTGGGACTACGGGGCGTACGAAGGCATGACGCCGGCCGAGATCAAGGCGCGGCAGCCCGGCTGGTTCATCTGGCGCGACGGAGTGCCGGACGGCGAGACCCTCGCGGAGCTTTCGGACCGTGCGGACGAGGTGATCGCGTGGGCGCGGTCGGCGGAGCGCGATGTGCTGGTCTTCGCGCACGGGCACATTCTGCGGGCGCTGGGTGCGCGGTGGATCGGCGAGGACGTGTCGTTCGCCGCGCGTATCCGTCTGGATCCGACGTCGCTGTCGGTGCTGGGGTGGGCTTACGACGCGCCGGCGATCGAGCGCTGGAACGATACGGGTCACATGGCCGGGTGACGCAGGCGCTGCGGGTTGCCTGCGGCGCTGTTCCCCGCCCCTCCCCGAAACCGGTGGGCCGGCCCCCGGACGCTCTTCGGTCGTGGTCCTCAAACGCCGGACGGGCTGAAATCAGCCCGTCCGGCGTTGAGAGCCCGGCCGGACCTACGCCCCGCGCACCGCCTCCGTGTGGCGTGTGAGGAACGGTGCCACCGACGGTGAGCGGCCGTGCGGGAGCAGCACGCGGCTTGTTGCCGTAAGCATCGTCTGGACCCGGGACGACTGCACCTCCTCCAGCAGATCCAGCACCCCCTGCCCCACCGCCGCCGCCTCGTCCGGCGCCCCCGCCCGCGCCAGGTCGTCGGCGAGCTCCGCGCTGTACAGGGCGAGGTTCCGGGTGAAGTGCGGGTCCTGGAGAGCCGCCGCGCGCCGCGCGTGACGGGCCGCCCGGGACCAGTCGCCCAGCGCCGACCAGCACTGCGCCTCCAGGCCCTCCAGTTCGGCCTCGCCGAAGAAGCTCATCCACTCCGGATCGGCCTCCGCGCGGCCGCGCTCGAAGAGCGACTTGGCGCGGGCCAGGGCCTGTTCGCAGCCCGTACGGTCGCCGAGCCCGGCCCAGCCGCCCGCCTCGCGCAGCGTCAGCAGCGAGAGCAGCCGCGGCGAAGCGACATGCTGCGCCGCGCGCTGCCCCGCCTGGGCCGCGCGCACCGCCTCGCGCGGCCGGCCCGTGTCACGCGCCAGGAACGCCGAGTTGCTGAACGCGTGCGCCTCCAGCGCCGCGTCACCGGCCACGCGCGCCGTGGCCAGCGCCTCCGCGTAGTGCGAGCGTGCGTCGTCGAAGCGGCCCGAATCGTGCGCCAGCCAGCCGACGGAGAGGGCGAGTTCGCCCGCGCCGGTGTGCAGCCGGTCGGCCATCGACTGGCGGGACGTCGTACTCGCGTCGAGCAGGGCGTACGCGGTACGCAGCGGCTGTGCGGCCCGCTTGTAGAGGCCGTCGGCGCCGTGCCGGTCGTCGAGCAGCCGGATGTGTCGCACGGCGTCCTCCACGGCGCCGACCTCGGCCTCGCCGACCCGGCGGTGCGTACCGGACGCAATCCCGGACGTAATCGGCGTACTGGATACGGATGCTGGTGTGCTCGGCGCACTGCCGAGTCCCAGGGATGCGGCCGCCATGGTGACGGTACCGCTGGTCATGAATGCGCGACGCAGCACGTCGCTCTCCTCGTTGCTATGGATCGTGGGGTCGGCGGGGGCGTCATCGCCCCTGCCGCGCGCCCCCCTGCCCCGTACCGTTTCGCGGGCCGAGAAGCCCAGGTCCGCCAGCGTCAGGCCGGGGAACATGGACAGGAAGACGCGCTCGTACGCGTAGTTGGGACAGCGGATCTCGCCGGCCTCCACGCGCCCGATGTAGCGGGCGTCGCACGCGACTTGTTCACCGATCTCCCGCGCCGCCCGGCGGACCGCGGCGGCGAATTCGGCCGGTGAACGTGACCCTCGCAGGCGGCGGAAGTCGTTGTTCTGCATGGCCAAGCCCTCCCGCAACATTCGCGTGCTTCGGCGGAGCAAGAAGGTACCGGCTGTGACAACCCGCACACGCAGAGTTTCGCTACAAAACGGATATCTCACCCGCGATCCGCCATGAACTGCCATCCTTTGCGGCGGCGTGCCGCCGTAGCTGTTGACACCGCCGCGCGTTGAAGCATGGGGAGAGGGAGCGCGGCTCCCACTCGAGCGAGGAGGGTTCCCTTGTTGGAAGCCATGGAAGTCGGCACGGAGATCAGCGGCTCACGGACGACGGCTCAGCACACGCCCACCCACGAGTTCAGCGCAGCCCCGCCGGCCGTGGGGAGCCCGGGTGCCGAGCCGTGCGATCTGGTCACGGTCCCCGCCCGCCAGGGCCTCGAAGCGGTCGACATCATCCGCCGCGGCTCCGCGCCCGCCGTCGGCCCCGTCCTGCACGACGGCCCCTGCGACACCGTCGGCTTCCTTGTGCCCCCGGGAACCGCCGATGCCTGGGACATGCCGGGCAGCGCCTGTACGCAGACCCTGGGGCGCGGCCTGCGCATCCAGGAAGGCCTCCGCCGCCCGGACGGCGGCCGGGCGGACGCGCTGCCGGAGCCGCCCGTCACCGGCACCGGCTGGCTGCTGCCCCCCACCGACACCGGCCCCGTGACCGACCCGGCCGTGCTCAGGGCCGCACTCGGCGAGGCCGCCCGCCTGATCGAGGCGGCCGACCGCGTCCGCTGAGCCGGGTGAGCCGATACTGGCTGCGTGGCAAAGAACAAGAGACGGCGCGAGCGCGCCGCCCCCGAGCCAGTCGTCGAGCAGGTCGACGGCGGACTCGCCGAGCTGATACCCGACCGGGACCGTCCGCGCGGCCGCACCCTCCTCATCGACGGAGCCCCGCAGTCCCACGTGGACCTCGACGACCCCTCCCACCTCGACTTCGCGTATCAGCGCAGGCTCGGCCACATCGCCGACCTCGCCGCCCCGCAGGGGCAGCCGGTCCAGGTCCTGCACCTGGGCGGCGGAGCTTTCACCCTCGCCCGTTACGTCGCCGCCACCCGCCCCCGCTCCACCCAGCAGATCGTGGAAGTGGACGCGGCACTCGTCCAACTGGTCCGCAGGGAACTCCCGTTGGACGCCAACGCCCGGATCAGAGTCCGCTCGGTCGATGCCCGCGCCGGACTCGCGAAGATCGCGGACGACTGGGCGGACCTGCTGATCGCGGACGTGTTCAGCGGCGCCCGTACCCCGGCCCACCTCACCAGCACCGAATTCCTGGACGACGTACGGCGGGTGCTCAAGCCCGGTGGTTTCTACGCCGCCAACATCGCCGACGGCCCGCCACTCGCGTACCTGCGCGGCCAGATCGCCACCGCCGCCGCCGTCTTCCCCGACCTCGCACTGGCCGCCGACCCCGCCGTGCTGCGCGGCCGCCGCTTCGGCAATGCGGTGCTGCTGGGCTCGGACCGTACGCTGCCCCTCGCCGAACTGACCCGCCGCATCGCGACCGACCCGCACCCCGGGCGGGTGGAACACGGGCGGGAGCTGGCGGACTTCACGGGCGGCGCGGCGGTCGTCACGGACGCGGGCGCGAAGCCTTCGCCGGAGCCGCCGCCGTCGGTCTTCAAGTAGCTCCGTAGCTCCGGTCAGGACTTGATGATCTCGACCGTCGGTTCGTGGTCGTGCCAGGTGCAGAAGACCGTGATGGCGCCCCCGTCCGCCGCGAACTCCACCCGGATCCACGTCGTGTTCTTCCAGACCTGCATCGACCAGCCCGTCGCGGGCGTCGCCGATACCAGGGTCGCCGAGCTCTTGCCCATATCGAAGGTGACCCGGCCGCCGTCGGTCTTGTAGCTCTTCACCTCACCGGATTCGGACCCTGTCCCCGGCGACGCGGGCCCGGAGGGGCTCGCGGACGCGGACGGCGTACGGCTCGGCGTCGCGGTGGCCCTGTCCTTCGGGCTTGACGCCGAACCGGGGCGGCTCGGTGTGCCCGAAGGGGTCTTGCCTGTGGCCTTCTCGTCGGGCCGCCGCGTCGAGGACGCCTGCGGCTCGGCCCCCTGCGCGGTGCTGTCCTGCGAGGGCAGGTCGGCCGGGAGCGGAAGGGCCTGCGGAGGGTCGTACGCCGTGCCCGCCATCACCGTGTGCACGCCCCACCAGGACAGCGTGACCGCCGCGCCCGTGGCGAGCGACCACGCCATGGCATGTACGAGTCCTCGTTGCATCGGGGCCATACTGCACCACCCGTACCGCCCCTGTCCCAGGGGGGACCCTGGGGGCTGCACCGTGGATCAGGGCAGCCTCCGCTCACCCGTATGGCGTACGGTGCCGCCCATGGCAAGTGTGCTCGTGGTCGAGGACGACCAGTTCGTGCGCTCCGCGCTCATCCGGCACCTGACCGAGGCCACCCATACGGTGCGGAGCGTCGGTACGGCCCTGGAGGCGCTGCGCGAGGTCGCTCATTTCAGCTTCGACGTGGTCATTCTCGACCTCGGTCTGCCCGATCTCGACGGGTCGGAAGCGCTGAAAATGCTGCGCGGCATCACCGACGTACCCGTGATCATCGCCACCGCGCGCGACGACGAGGCGGAGATCGTCAGACTCCTCAACGACGGCGCCGACGACTACCTCACCAAGCCCTTCTCGGTCGAGCACCTGTCGGCCCGCATGGCCGCCGTACTGCGCCGCTCCCGCGCCCTCGCCGGAGCCGAGCCGCCGTCCCGCGTGATCCGGGTCGGCGGGCTCTCCGTCGACCCGCTGCGCCGGCAGGCCGAGCTGGACGGTGCGCGGCTCGACCTGACCCGGCGCGAGTTCGACCTGCTGGCCTTCCTCGCCGGGCGGCCCGGAGTCGTCGTACCGCGCAAGGAACTGCTCGCCGAGGTCTGGCAGCAGAGTTACGGCGACGACCAGACCATCGACGTCCATCTGTCGTGGCTGCGCCGCAAGCTCGGCGAGACGGCGGCCAGTCCGCGCTATCTGCACACCCTGCGCGGTGTCGGCGTGAAGCTGGAGCCGCCGCGATGAGGTGGGCGCTCGTCAAGGTGTGCCTGGCCGTGACCGTGATGGTCGTGGTGGCCTTCGCCGTACCGCTCGGCCTCGTCATCAAGGAGATGGCCAGGGACAGGGCCTTCTCCAACGCCGAACGCTGGGCGGCGGCCATCGGCCCCACTCTCTCCATCACCACCGACCGCGACTCGCTCGACCGGGCCGTCCAGACCACCGAGGTCGGCATCGCAGGCCGGATGGCCGTGCACGTCCCGGCCACCGACGAACCCGGCAGCGTACCGTTGGAGATCGGGCGGCGCCGGGCCGCGCAGCAGGACCTGGAGACCACCCGGCGGATCGGCCGCGCCTCCATATCGGAGGTGCCCGGCGGCTACGCGCTGCTCCAGCCCACCGCCGTGGCCAGCGGCCGGATCGCCGTCGTCGAGGTGTACGTGCCCGAGGGCGACGTCAGCAATGGCGTGGCCACCGCCTGGCTCGTCCTCTCCGGGGTGGGCCTCGCGCTCATCGTCGGCTCGGTGGCGGTCGCCGACCGGCTCGGCGTACGCATGGTCCAGCCCGCCCAGCGGCTCGCGGGCGCCGCGCACGACCTGGGGGAGGGCAGGCTCGGCGTACGCGTCCCCGAGGAGGGGCCGACCGAGCTGCGGTCGGCGGCCGCCGCGTTCAACTCCATGGCCGACCAGGTCGTACAGCTCCTCGCCAACGAGCGGGAGCTGGCCGCAGACCTGTCGCACCGGCTCCGCACCCCGCTGACCGTGCTGCGCCTCAACGCCGCCTCACTGGGCGAGGGCCCGGCCGCCGAGCAGACCAGGGCCGCCGTCGAGCAGCTGGAACGCGAGGTCGACACGATCATCCGTACGGCGCGCGAGCAGCGCTCGCAGACGCAGGGTGCTGCCGGCCCGGGTGCGGGCTGCGACGTGTCCGAAGTCGTACGCGAACGCATGGACTTCTGGTCGGCGCTCGCGGAGGACGAGGGCAGAAAGGTGCGCCTGGCGGGCGTCGACCGTCCGGTGCGCATCCCGGTCGCCCGGCCCGAACTGGCCGCCGCGCTCGACGCGTTGCTCGGCAACGTCTTCCGGCACACGCCCCTGGGCACGGCCTTCTCGGTCGACGTGCACAACGGGGACGACGCCGTGATCGTCCTCGTGTCCGACGCGGGTCCCGGCATCTCCGACCCGAAGGCGGCGCTGGTGCGCGGCAACAGCGGCGGCAAGGACGGATCGACCGGCCTCGGCCTGGACATCGTGCGCCGCGTCGCCGAGTCGACGGGTGGCGACGTACGCATCGGGCATTCCGTGCTCGGCGGTACGGAGGTCCGTATCTGGATCGGCCTCGACGGGCGTACCGCGTCGGACGGCCGGCACGGGCACGGCCACCGGCTCGGGCGGAGCAGGCGCGGCGCGGGGAAACGGCCTGCGGGCCTGAAGATCTAGAGCACTTAAAGGGCTCCCATGCCTTCCTTAAAGGCGCCCTAAGATCCTGAACCCATGCCTCAAACCTTCCATTTGCCCGTTTCTGGCTCGCTAGCGTGCTGCCGTATCCCCACTTCGTACGCACGGGTATCCCCGTAAACGCAGAGGCAGGCACGCGATGAGCAGTACGCACCGGCGCAGGGCGAGCGGCAGGACCAAGGCCGTCGGCGCGGTGGTCGCCGCGGCAGTGATCGGTGGCGCGGCGTTCGCGTTCGCAGGGACGGCGCAGGCCGCCGCGGTCGGCGCCGCCTACACCAAGACCAGTGACTGGAACGGCGGTTACACCGGCCAGTACGTCGTCACCAACGACACCGGCAAGGCCCAGTCGGACTGGACGCTCGAATTCGACCTGCCGGCGGGCACGAAGATCGGCTCCCTCTGGAACGGCGAACACACCGTCAAGGGGCAGCACGTCACCGTGAAGCCCGCGAGCTGGAACGAGGAGCTCGCGCCCGGCGCGTCGGTCACCGTCGGCTTCGTGACCTCGGCGGACGGCAAGGCGGGCGCCCCCGCCAACTGCCTCATCAACCAGGCCAAGTGCTCGGCCGGCGACAGCCCGGCACCGCAGCCCAGCGGACGCCCCACCGAACAGCCCACGCCGACGGGCAAGCCGACACCGTCCGAGAAGCCGACGCCGTCGCAGAAGCCCCCGACGACCGCGCCGCCGACCACCAAGCCTCCCACCACCCCGGCTCCCACCACCGCGCCCCCGACGGCCGCCGGCGCGCGGTTCGCTCCGTACGTCGACACGTCCCTCCACCCGGCGTACGACCTGGTGGACACCGCAGCCAAGACCGGTGTGAAGGAGTTCAACCTGGCCTTCATCACCTCGGGCGGAAGCTGCGCCCCCCTGTGGGGCGGCGTGACCGACCTGGCGAGCGACAAGGTGGCCTCCCAGATCGGTGCGCTGCGCGCGAAGGGCGGCGACGTACGGGTCTCCTTCGGCGGCGCGGCGGGCAAGGAGCTGGCGCTCAACTGCTCCTCGGCCACCGACCTCGCGGCGGCGTACGGCAAGGTCGTGGACGCGTACAAGCTCACCAAGGTCGACTTCGACATCGAGGGCGCGGCGCTCCCGGACGCGGCCGCCAACACCCGCCGCGCGCAGGCGATAACCCAGCTCCAGAAGAAGCACCCCGGCCTGGATGTGTCCTTCACCCTGCCGGTGATGCCCGAGGGCCTGACCCAGCCGGGCGTGGACCTGATCGCCGACGCCAAGAAGAACGGCGTGAAGATCAACGCGGTCAACATCATGGCGATGGACTACGGACCGGCGTACAGCGGCGACATGGGTACGTACGCCACCCAGGCGGCGACAGCGACGCAGGCCCAGATCAAGGGCGTGCTCGGGCTCTCGGACGCGGCGGCGTGGAAAACGGTCGCCGTCACCCCCATGATCGGCGTCAATGACGTGACGACGGAGATCTTCCGGCCCGACGACGCGACGCAGCTGGTGAAGTTCGCCAAGGAGAAGGGCCTCGGCCCGCTGTCGATGTGGTCCTCGACCCGCGACAAGCAGTGCCCGGGCGGCGAGCAGGGCACGGCGGACGCGACGTGCAGCTCGATCCTGCAGGAGCCGCTGGCCTTCACGAAGGCGTTCGCAGCGTACGAGTAGCCCGACCGACCTTCAGGTACTCCCAGAACCGCCACCCCCCCCAGGCGCGCGCCCTCGGTCCGGATCCCCACCCGGCCGGGGGCGCGCTGCTGGGCCGCCGCCTTCACGGACGGTCGCCGAGATGTTGCCGCCCTGATCAGCCGAAGCGAGGCTGATCGGGACGCCACCGGGCTTCAGCGCGCGCGGACGGGACCGCGGCGGTCTTGGTGCGCGGAAGGAGAGAGTGCGATGAGGATGATGCTGCGAGCGGTGCTGGACACCGAGGCCTCGAATCAGGCGATCAACAACGGGTCACTGCAAAAGCTCATGGGAACGATGACGGAAAAGCTCAAGCCCGAGGCGGCCTACTTCGGCCCCAGCAACGGCTGCCGATGCTGCACATTCGTCTTCGACATGAAGGACAGCTCCGAGATGCCCGCCATCGCGGAGCCGCTCTTCGAACTGCTCGGCGCGAAGTTCGAGCTCCACCCGGTGATGAACGCCGACGACCTCCAGAAGGGCCTGGCAGCCGCAGGGGTACAGACCATGTGAATGGTGGCGCCCCGGGACGGCCGGCCGACGGCCGTCCGGGGGCTGGTGTACCGACTGTGGTTGTCAGGCGTTCGCGTAGACGCGCGTCGCGAACTCCGCGATCTGCTCGTCGCTGAGGTTCTTGGCGAGGTTCGCCTCGGTGATCATTCCGATCAGGCTGTGGCCCTCCTTGACGTCGATCACCGGCAGACGCTTGATCTGGTGCTGTTCCATGGTCGCCAGCGCCTCGTCGGCGGTCGCGTCGGCATCGATCCAGTGCACCTCTCCCTGCAGGGTGCCCGCCTGCACCGTCGCCGGGTCCACGCCTTCGGCGCAACACTGGATGACGATGTCACGGTCGGTGATCAAGCCCTTGAGCCTGTTGTCGTCGCCGCAGATGGGCAGGCAGCCGACATTCAGGTCCCGCATCATCCTTGACGCATCGAACAGCGACTGGTGCGCGCCGACGCACTGCACGCCGCCGGTCATGATGTCGCGGGCCTTGAGCTGCTTGTTCCTGGCCATGATTTCTCCCGCCTTCGGGGCGTCGCTTTTCACTCCTTCATCGATGACAACACGAATGGCTCATCACCGCCCCTCGACGCGGATGTACGGTCGAGGCCGAGGGAGAGGGCACGGCACATGACCGAATGGCACCTGACCAGGACGTTCCCCAGCACATCGGGAGAGGTCCGCTGGGACCGGACGGGCGACGCGGCCGGCCCGCCCGTCGTACTCCTCCACGGCACGCCCTTCTCCTCCTACGTGTGGCGAGCCGTGGCCCGGGCGCTCGGCGCCCGTGGATTCAGCGTGTACGTCTGGGACATGCCGGGTTACGGCGCCTCGGAGAAGGCGGCGGGCCAGGACGTGTCGCTGGCCGCGCAGGCCCGTGTCTTCGCCGACCTCCTGGACCACTGGAACCTGCCGGACCCTCAGATCGTCGCCCACGACTTCGGCGGCGCGGTGGCCCTGCGAGCGCATCTGCTGCACGGCGCGCACTACCGGGCGCTGGCGCTGGTGGACCCGGTGGCGGTGGCGCCGTGGGGCTCGCCCTTCTTCCGCCTCGTCGGAGAACATCCGGCTGTCTTCGAGCAACTGCCGTCCGCCCTGCACGGTGCGCTCGTACGCGAATACATCACGTCGGCAAGCTCCCCCGGCCTGCACCCGGCGGTACTTGACCGCCTCGTGGAGCCCTGGCTCGGCGACCTGGGCCAGCCGGCCTTCTACCGCCAGATCGCCCAGGCCGACGAGCGCTACACCGACGAAATCCAGCGCCGTTACGGCGAACTGGCCCCGCCTGTGCTGATCTGCTGGGGCACGGACGACACGTGGATCCCGATCGCCCGGGGCAGGGAGCTGGACGCCCTGATCCCGTGCGCGACCTTCGTACCGATCGAGGGCGCGGGCCACCTGGTCCAGGAGGACGCCCCGGCCGAACTCACCGCGGCACTGCTGGAGTTCCTGCACGGCCGGGATGCCACGTCATGGCGGTGACCGAAGGAACCGTTCCGTTCCGCGAGTACCGCACCTGGTACCGGATCGTGGGCGAGTTGCCCGCGCCCGACGGCAAGCTGCCTCTGCTCGTGATCAACGGTGGGCCGGGCTGCCCCCACGACTATCTGGAAGACCTGTCGGCGCTGGCCGGTGAGAACGGGCGCCCGGTTGTCTTCTACGACCAGCTCGGCTGCGGCCGGTCCGACCACCCGGACGAGCCGGGCCTGTGGGTCATGGACACCTTCGTCGACGAAGTCGCCGCCGTGCGCGAGGAGCTCGGGCTCGGCCGGCTGCACATCCTCGGTCATTCATGGGGCAGCCAAGTTGCCCTTGAGTACGTGCTCCGCCGGCCGGCCGGACTGGTCGGCCTGGTCCTGGCCGGCCCCATTGCCGGCGCTCCCGCCTATGAAGCCGAGGCACGCCGGCTGAAGGAGTCCCTTCCCCCTGAGGTGCAGGAGGTCATCGACCGGCACGAAGCGGACGGTACGACCGGCGACGACGCCTACGTGGAAGCCACCATGGCCTTCCACAAACGGTGGCTCTGCCGGCTCGATCCCTGGCCCGATCACCTCATGCGCTCCCTCACGAACTGGCGCGAGGACGTGTACGAGACCATGTGGGGCGCGGAGTGGAACGTGACCGGCAACCTGAAGGACTGGGACGTCACCGCCCGCCTGGGCGAGCTGGACCTGCCCGTACTCGTGACCTCCGGTCGCTACGACGTGGCGACCCCGACCGTGGTCCGGCCGCTGGCCGACGGTATCCGTGGCGCCGAGTGGGTCGTCTTCGAGCAGAGCGCACACCTGCCCTCGGCCGAGGAACCGGAGCGCTTCCGCCAGGTTCTGGAGTCGTTCCTCCACCGGGCGGAAACGGCCGCCCCGCAGCGCTGGTGACGCCATGCGGGTCGTGACCGTTGCCGCCCGGCGGCTGCCTCGTGGTCAGCCCACCGGCGGCTCCGGCAGTTCGCCCGTCCGAGCCACCTTTCCGTACCACCCCGCACTCGACTTCGGCGTACGTACCTGCGTCTCGTAATCCACGTACACCGCGCCGAAGCGCTTGCTGTATCCGTACGCCCACTCGAAGTTGTCCATCAGGGACCACAGGAAGTAGCCGCGTACGTCCGCCCCGTCCGCGATCGCCCGGTGCACCGCTGACAGGTGGCCGTGCAAGTAGCGGATGCGGTCCGGGTCGTGGACCGAGCCGTCGGGGGCCGGCTTGTCGTCGTACGCCGCACCGTTTTCGGTGATCATCAGAGTGGTGCCGGGGGATTCGTGGGCGTACCGCATCAGCAGGTCGTACAGCCCTGTCGGGTCGACGGACCAGTCCATTGCCGTCAGTTCGCCCGGCGGCTGGTGGAAGGTGACGGACTCCGAGCCCGGCCAGGGGGAGTGGTCGCTTGCGCCGTGGCCGTCCCGGCGTGAGCCCTCACCGGCTCCGGCGGCCGAAACCACCGTCGGGGCGTAGTAGTTGATGCCCAGGACGTCGAGCCGCTGACCCGCTGTCGCCATATCGCCCTCCCGTACGAACGACCAGTCCGTCAGGTGCGCGGTGTCCGCCAGAAGGTCCGCCGGGTACTCGCCCGTCAGCATCGGGCCGGTGAAGACGCGGTTCGCGAGCGCGTCGATACGGCGTGCCGCGTCCACATCGCCTGGCGCCTGCGTCAGCGGCCGTACCGCGCTCGGGTTGAGGGCGACCCCGATCCGCGCACGGCCCGGCAGCGCGGCGCGCAGCGCCTGGGTGGCGAGGCCGTGGCCCAGGTTGAGGTGGTGGGCGGCGCGCAGGGCGGCCACCGGGTCGGTGCGTCCCGGGGCGTGCACCCCGGACCCGTACCCCAGAAACGCACTGCACCAGGGCTCGTTGAGGGTGGTCCACAGTTCGACGCGGTCGCGCAGGGCCTCGGCGACCAGGCCCGCGTACTCGGCGAAGCGGTACGCCGTGTCGCGCGCGGGCCAGCCGCCGCCCGCGGCGGAGCCGCTGATGGAGCCAGTTTCCAGCTCCTGCGGCAGATCCCAGTGGTAGAGCGTCAGGCTGGGCCGGATGCCCCCCGCGAGCAGCTCGTCGGTCAGCGCACGGTAGAAGTCCAGGCCGCGCTGGACGGCCGGCCCCCGGCCGGTCGGCTGCACGCGTGGCCAGGAGACGGAGAAGCGGTACGCGGTCAGGCCCAGGTCGGCCATCATCCGTACGTCGTCACGCATGCGGTGGTAGTGGTCGACGGCCACGTCGCCCGTGTCACCGCCGAGCACCTTGCCCGGCGTATGGCTGAAGGTGTCCCAGATCGACGGCGTACGGCCGTCCTCCTGTGCCGCGCCCTCGATCTGGTACGCGGCAGTGGCGGCGCCCCACAGGAAGCCGGGCGGAAAGCTCTCAGGCATGGATGTGCTCCCGGTGTACGAAGGATGGGGACGCAGGTCAGCCCTTGACCGCGCCCTGCATGATTCCGCCCACGATCTGCCTGCCGAAGATCACGAAGGCGAGCAGCAGCGGGAGCGTGCCGAGCAGCGCGCCGGCCATGACGACCGACTGGTCGGGGACGAAGCCCTGACCGAGGTTGGCGAGCGCCACCTGCACGGTCGGGTTGTCCTGGGTCAGCGCGATGATCGGCCAGAAGAAGTCGTTCCAGGCGGCCACGAAGGTCAGCATCCCGAGTACCGCCATCGCGGGCCTGGCGGCCGGGAAGACGATGTGCCAGATGATCCGCAGACTGCTCGCGCCGTCCACCCTGGCCGCCTCGACCAGTTCGCTGGGCAGCGCCTGCACCAGGTACTGGCGCATGAAGAAGACCCCGAAGGCGCTGACCAGGGTGGGCAGGATGACGGCCTGGAGCTGGTCGGTCCACTCCAGTTCGGCAACGGTCATGAACAGAGGTACGACGCTGAGCTGAGGCGGCACCATCATCGTGGCGACGACGAGCAGCATCAGCAGATTCTTGAAGCGGAAGCGCAGCTTGGCGAAGGCGAAACCGGCAAGCGTCGAGAAGAGGACGGTCCCCAGCGCGATCGTTCCGGCCACCACTGCCGTATTGAGCAGCGCGAGGCCCATGTTGGCGTCGGTCCAGGCGGTCTGGAGGTTCTTGAAGAGGTTCCCGCCGAACCAGAACGGCGGCGGCGTCTGGGAGAGCCGGGTGTTGTTGCGGGAGGCCGCGATCGCCGTCCAGACCAGGGGGAACAGCGACCCGACGGTGAAGACGGTCAGCACGGCGTAGGTGAGGGGACCGCCGTGCAGGTGGCGCCCGGCGCGAGCACGCAGGAGTTTCGTCATTGGCTCTTCCTCAGCCGGCGGGCGACCAGCAGATTGATGCCCGCGACGATCAGCAGAATCAGGAACATCGCCCACGCGATCGCCGAGGCCCGGCCGAGATGGAAGTTGAACCACCCCTGCTCGTACAGATAGAGCCCCAGCGTCTGGAACTGATGCGACGCCCCGCCCTTCTGCCCGCTCGCCCCGCCGAACAGCAGCGGTTCACCGAACAACTGCGTCGCGCCGATCGTCGAGACGACGACCGTGAAGAGGATCGTCGGCCGCAGCGACGGGACGGTCACATGGATGAACTGCTGCCACCGCGTCGCCCCGTCCAGCGCTGCCGACTCGTACAGATCGTTCGGTACGGCCTGCATCGCGGCCAGATAGATCAGCGCGTTGTATCCGGTCCACCGCCAGATCACGATGGTCGAGACCGCGACCTGTGACGACAACGTCCCGCTCTGCCAGTCGACCTTCCCCAACCCCACCGCATCCAGCGCCCAGTTGATCATCCCGTAGTCGCGTCCGAAGAGAAGGACGAAGACGAGGGTCGCGGCCGCCACCGAGGTGGCGTACGGAGTGAGGATCGCGACCCGGAAGAATCCCGAGGCGCGCAGCCGGTAGTTGAGCAGATGCGCGATCCCCAGAGCCATCAGCAGCTGCGGCACCGTCGAGATGACCCCGATGGTGAAGGTGTTGCGCAGCGCGTTCCAGAAGAACTCGTCCTCCAGCAGACGCGTGTAATTCCGCAGGCCCACCCACTGCATGTCGTTCGGCGCGGCCAGCGACACGCGGTGCAGCGACGACCAGCCCGTATAGAGGAGCGGGAAGACCCCGAACGCGGCGAAGAAGACGAAGAAGGGCGCGACGAATGCGTACGGGCTGTACTTGATGTCCCAGCGGTAGCGCCTGCTCCGCCACAGCCGGCGGCGGTCGGTGCCCCCCGGCCGCTCGACCGCTGCCTGCTGCGGCCCGGCCGCGGCCGCGTCCCCCGTGGCGGAGGACGCAGCCTGATCGGTGTACGGACGCATCAGCCGTCCACCGCGTTGTCGATCTCCTTCAGGGCCGCCTTCCAGCCCTGCTCGGGGCTCTTGCCCTGCTGCTCCACCTGGAGGATGCCGACATCACCGAATGCGGTGCCGATCTGCTGGTCCTTCGGTCCGATCACCAGCGTCGGGATGCCCTTGGCGGCCTCGGCGAAGAGCCGCCCGGTCGGGGCGTCACCGAAGTAGGGGTTCTTGGCGCCCGAGACGACCGGCATGTCGTACGCCGACGGGGTCGAGGGGAAGCTCGCCTGCTTGTCGAAGAGCGTCGCCTGCTGTTCGGGTGCGGTCAGCCAGGCCGCCAGCTTGATCGCTTCTGCCTTGTTCTTGGCCGACTTGGGTACGCCGATGAACGAGCCGCCCCAGTTGGCGGGCTTCGGGGCCGCCGCGACGTCCCACTTGTCCTCGCCGCCCTTGCCCGCCTTCTCCTTGATGTAACCGAGCATCCACGGCGGGCAGGAGACGGTGGCGAAAGTCCCGTTGGCGTACGCCTGGTCCCAGGCCTTGTCGAACTGCTTGAGCCTGCCGGTCAGTCCGCCCTCGGCCGCCTGCATCGCCAGGTCCCAGGCCGTCTTCACGGCCGGGCTGTCCTTGTGGATCAGATTGCCGTCGCTGTCGTAGAAACGCTCCGCATAGCCGTTGTTGACGGCGGCGAAGAGACCGGCCGCCGAGTCGGTGAAGGTGGTCCCCTTGGGGCCCTTCGCCTTGTAGTCCTTGCCGGTGTCGACGTACTTCTGCCAGTCGCCCGCCCACAGCTTGCCGACGGCTCCACGGTCCGTCGGCAGCCCGGCCTTCTGGAAGAGGTCCTTCCGGTAACACATGCCCATCGGCCCGATGTCCGTACCCAGTGCGACGGTTCGCCCGTCCTTGGTGGACGCCTGCGCCCACTTCCAGTCCAGCCACTTCGACTTGTCGACGCCGGGCGCCTTGGACAGGTCCTCGAACTTGTCGGCCTGGGTGGTGGCGATCTCGTTGATGTTCCCGACCTCTATGGCCTGGATGTCCTGGAGGCCGCTGTTGGCGGCGAGGTGCGTCAGCAGCTCGGGGTAGTACGTGTCGACCCGCTCGGTCACGTCCTCCTTGATGACGACGTCCGGGTGCAGCTTCATGTACGCGTCGTAGAGACCCGCCTGCTTGTAGCCGAAGACTCCGAAGGTCCCGATCTGGATGACCGTTTTGCCTTGGCCGTCCTTCGTGCCGCCTCCGGAGCCGCTGCCCCCCTCGTCGCTGTCCTCGGCGCAGCCGCCCAGCAGGCCTGCACCGAGCGCGACGACGGCGGCGACGGTCACCGCCCGACGAGCTGTTCGGGTGCTGTTTCGCATTGCGTCCTCCTTGAGCCCTGACGTGCCCACCCACCGGCCAACTGCGTTGTTGCACCCGTGAGTTGACTCTGCTGTCCGGGCGGGGAACGTGCGGGATGTGTATGGGTCAGGTACTGTGGGAGCGCTCCCATATGTGATGTGTTGAAGGTTCGCCGCTCCCTGCGGGGGTGTCAAGGCACTGGACGGCGAGATTTGTGGTCCAAGACCGCTATGAGATATTGCGCAGCGCCGGACGGCGCACAGTGTGGGGAGGTCGGACATGGTGACTCGCGGAATCCGGGGCCGGAGCGGCGGGCGGCCGACTCTTGAAGAAGTGGCGGCACGCGCCGGTGTCGGCCGGGGCACTGTGTCCCGGGTCGTCAACGGCTCCCCCCGCGTCAGCGACGAGACCCGCGCCGCCGTCGAGGCGGCCGTCGACGAGCTGGGTTACGTACCGAACCGCGCGGCCAGAGCCCTCGCCGCCAACCGCACCGACGCCATCGCGCTCGTCGTCCCCGAGGTCGAGTCCCGCTTCTTCGCCGAGCCGTACTTCTCCGACATCGTCAGGGGCGTCGGCGCCGCGCTCGACAGCACCGAGATGCAGCTGCTGCTGACCATCGTTGGCAACGACCGCGAGCGCAGCCGCCTGGCCAACTACCTGGCCGGCCACCGCGTCGACGGCGTGCTGCTCGTCTCCGTACGCGCGGACGATCCGCTGCCCGAACTCCTGGTCCAGCTCGGCATCCCGGCCGTCATCAGCGGCCGCCGCTCCGAACACGAGCCGCTGGCCTGCGTCGACGCGGACAATGTGACGGGCGCGCGCGGCGCTGTGACGCACCTCATATCCCGCGGCCGCCGCACGATAGCGACCATCACGGGACGGCTGGAGGTGTACGGCGCCCAGTGCCGCCTCGACGGCTACCGCCAGGCCCTGGCCGAGGCGGGCCTCGACGCCGACGAGCGGCTGATCGCCCCCGCCGACTTCACCGAGGAGGGCGGCCGCCGCGCCATGACAGAACTGCTCGAACGCCATCCGCACCTGGACGCCGTTTTCGCCGCGTCGGACGTGATGGCAGCGGGCGCCCGCCAGGTCCTGCGCGAGCACGGCCGCAGTGTTCCCGGGGATGTGGCGCTGGTCGGATTCGACGACTCGCCCATTGCCCGCCATATGGACCCGCCGTTGACCAGCGTCCGCGTGCCGATCGAGGAGATGGGCCGCGAGATGACCCGGGTCCTGCTGGAGGAGATCGCCGACCACCGCCCGGAGAGCCCCCGCAGGGCGGCCCCGCGCCAGGTCGTGTTCCCGACGGAGCTGGTGCCCCGTACGTCGTCATGAGGCGCCGTAACACGAAGCGAGCCCCTGACCTGTTTCCAGGTCAGGGGCTCGGATCGATCAGGGTGAGTGACGGGACTTGAACCCGCGGCCACCTGGACCACAACCAGGTGCTCTACCAACTGAGCTACACCCACCGTGGCCGGTCGTTTCCGACCGGCTGAGGAAAAGTGTACAGGGTCCCGGCGGGTGCTCGCTCCCGGGTTTGGCCCGGCCCCGCCATGCGCTTATTCCGCAGGCCGGACGTACTTCGCGGCGATTTTCTTCGCCGTTTCGGAGTCGGGCCCGGGCTGCGGCACGAAGACCGCCTCCCGGTAATAGCGCAGCTCGGTGATGGAGTCGCGGATGTCGGCGAGCGCCCGGTGGTTGCCGTTTTTCTGCGGGCTGTTGAAGTACGCCCTCGGATACCAGCGGCGGGCCAGCTCCTTGATGGACGACACGTCGACGATCCGGTAGTGGAGATAGGCCTCCAGCTTCGACATGTCGCGCAGCAGGAAACCACGGTCGGTGCCGACCGAATTGCCGCACAGCGGCGCCTTGCCGGGCTCCTTGACATGCCGGCGCACGTACTCCATGACCTGCTCCTCGGCGTCGGCCAGCGTCGTACCGCCCGCCAGCTCGTCGAGCAGGCCCGAGGCGGTGTGCATCTGCCGCACCACCTCGGGCATGGTCACCAGGGCCGCGTCCGGCGGGCGGATCACGATGTCCACCCCTTCGCCGAGCACGTTCAGCTCCGAGTCGGTGACCAGTGCGGCCACCTCGATAAGTGCGTCGTCCGTCAGCGAGAGCCCGGTCATCTCGCAGTCGATCCACACCATGCGGTCGTTCATGTGTCTCACCCTACGGGGCGTTCCCGCTGGCCGGGCAGGGTCGGACGGCCCGGGGTGTAGACATCGGAGCTGGGTTTGCCGGGGTCCTGCGCCGTCGACGAGGTCGCCGCGGGGCCCGAGGGCATGCTGGCGGCCGCCGCACGCCTGGCCTGCTGCGGCACCGGGTCCGGGGCCTGGCCGGCCCCCGACCCGACCGACTGGATCTCGCTCTGCGGGCGCCGGGCCCGGTAGGCGGCCCGGTACGCGGCGGGTGATGAGCCCAGCTGGCGCCGGAAATGCCCGCGCAGCGCGACCGGTGAACGGAAGCCGCAGCGGCCCGCGACCTCGTCGACCGAATAGTCGGACGTTTCCAGGAGCCGCTGCGCCTGGAGCACCCGCTGAGTGATCAGCCACTGCAGGGGAGCGCTCCCGGTGAGCGACCGGAAACGCCGGTCGAAGGTGCGGCGGCTCATATAGGCGCGCGCGGCGAGGGTCTCCACGTCGAACTGCTCGTGGAGGTGTTCCAGCGCCCAGGCGACGACCTCGGCCAGCGGGTCGGCGCCGATCTCCTCTGGTAAAGACCTGTCGAGATAGCGCTCCTGCCCGCCACTGCGACGCGGCGGCACGACGAGCCTGCGGGCCAGAGCGCCCGCGGCCTCGGTGCCATGGTCCGTACGCACGATGTGCAGGCACAGATCGATTCCGGCCGCCGTGCCCGCCGACGTCAGTACGTCGCCGTCGTCGACGAAGAGCTCCCGCGGGTCGACGTGCACCGACGGATAGCGCTTGGCGAGCGTCGGTGCGTACATCCAGTGCGTCGTCGCGGGTCGCCCGTCGAGCAGCCCAGCGGCAGCCAGCACGAACGCGCCGGTGCACAGCCCGACGATGCGGGCGCCCTCCTCGTGCGCCCGGCGCAGTGCGTCGAGCGCTTCCGGCGGCGGCGAAGTGATGGACCGCCACGCCGGTACGACCACGGTGCCCGCTCTGCTCATCGCCTCCAGGCCGTAGGGGGCGGTCAGTTCCAGCCCTCCGGTGGTGCGAAGCGGTCCGTCCTCGCCGGCGCACACCAGTAGCCGGTAACGGGGCACTCCTGCGTCCTGCCGGTCAATGCCGAACACAGAGAGCGGGATGGAGCTCTCGAAGATGGGGCCGCCGCTGAAGAGCAGCACTGCGACGATCTCCCGGCGGCGGCGTCCGGAGAGCTTCCGTGCGGCCTCCGGTACGGCAGTGGAGTCCTGGCTCATGACGCTAAGCCCCCCTCGGTGTTCGCGTCCTCTCGGTCCTGCACGTTTCCCCTCGGTCCTGCATGATTCCCCCGCCGTATATACCCATGATCGAATCTATTGTGTCCCGTGGTGTCGGCGTGACAAGTTCGTCATCCGGCACTATGTCGACATGGCAACTTGGCGTGAAGCATTCGATCACGAAGCGTTCCACTCAAGGGCCTTGCAGGGAAGTACGCCTCTGGCACATGGCCCGTCCCCGTAGGGTGCGTGCGCCGGATACGGTCCTTTCATGCCTGGTGGCACCAGGGTTGGGGACCCATTCCGCCAAGGGTTGGGTCAGGCCGTGAAGTTGGCTGAAAAGATACGGGCTCGCATGTGCGAGACCGTCATTCTCCCGGCGCACTTCCCGCGGCGTGCCGCCCGCCCCTGTGCGCCCCCGCTCCCGCTGTCGCCCTGGCTGCCCCCGCCGCCGCTTCCCTGGCCGCGGCGCGCTCGGACCGGCGCAGCAGCACCCGGCAGGCCATGGTCACGGTGGCCAGCCCCACGGCGGCCGCGGCCGCCCCGCCGAATGATGTCCCGTACATGACGAGCACGACAGGTACCAGCGCGCAGCAGAACGCCGCCCAGCGGATCACGTCGCCGGCCGCGTCGGTGGTGTCGGTCGGTGTGCGGGGCACGGCGGGGTCCCTTTCGTACGCGGGTGGGCGCGTAGCTAACGGGCGGAAGGTGTCAGGAGTCACTCCGTGCCGTCTGTGGGTCGCCAGGGGCGCCAGAGGGACGTCTGTAAGGGGCAACCGCCATTGCCTTACGGGCCGGGCTCGTGCATGCTCCCTGGGACGCCGCGTGAGGGACGGCGGGCTCTGGGCAGGAGAGGAGTGTCGCCGTACCCTTGGGGGTATGGGCTTGGGAAGATGATTCCCGGACACAGGCTCCACCGCTCGTTGCCACTGTTTGCCCAATAAAAGCGACCCCTCCCCAGAGGACTTCTTCGCCGAGACACCCATGGCCGGTCACGAAACCCCCGAACCCGCGGACCGCAAGCAGGTCGTCGATCCCATGGACGACCTCCGCGCGGTGGAACAAACACGTCATTCGTGCGATCCCGCTTTCCAGCACGGTGTCGTCGTCGGCTTCGACGGCTCGACATCGAGCGAGCGGGCGCTTTCGTACGCCATCGGCATGGCGGTGCGGTCGGGCTCCGGTCTGATCATCGTCCACGTGGCCAACAGACTGCCGACCACCGTGTGGGCGGGATGTGAACCGCCGGTGTTCGTCGATGTACCGGATCATCGCACCGAGGTGCTCGGCCTGGAGCTCGCCTGCGCGGACTACCTCGCCGAAGTGCCGTGGATCCTCGTCGAGCGCGGCGGCGACATCTGCCACGAGCTGGAGGAAGTCGGCCAGGAGTACTCGGCCGACGCGATCGTGGTCGGGTCGACGCACGGCATCGTGGGACGCATCTTCGGCTCGGTGGCCGGGCGGCTCGCACGGCGCGCTCAGCGCCCCGTGATTGTGATTCCGTAACCCCAACTCCCCCTGGTCCCCAGTGGGATGGCTGCAATCCGCGCTTGACAGCCGACAAATCTACCCGTGCGTAGAGGTGGATTGTGCGCTTGTGAAGGGTACACAAGGATCACTGGGACAGCACACCGTGCATGAAGGGAGCCCCGCCGTGGACAATGGCGTCTCTGCGGGAAGTACCACCTCGATCCTCGGACACCTCGCACTCGGACTGACTCTGCTGGCATTCGGCATCGGACACACCGGTGTCATCGACGGCGTGACCGCGGCCGACGCCGTCTCGCTCGCACTCTTCGTCGGCGGCATCGCGCTCTTCGTGGCCGGGCTCTTCGAATTCCGCGCGGGCAGCGCGTTCGCCGGTACCGCCTTCGCCGGGCTCGGTGCCTTCTGGTTCACCTGGGGCATGGGCGCTGGTGAGCCCAACGTCTCCAACGACGCCGCGGGCCTCTTCCTGCTGCTGTGGGCGCTGTTGGCGCTCAGCCTCACGCTGGGGGCGTCGGGCAGCGGAATGCTGGAGCGGGGCATGTACGGGCTTCTGTTCCTCTCCCTCCTGCTCCTCGGCGTCGCGCAGTTCGCCGACGCCGACGCACTGACGAAGGCCGGCGGCTGGGTGGCTGCGCTCGGCGGCCTCGCCGCCTGGTACGGGGCCACGGCCGCGCTGGCCAAGTGGCCCACCGCACTGCCGCACCGCGCTGCCGGTCGGGGGGTGACGGCCACCGGCTGACAGCAGCCATATGCCGGCTTGTGGGCTGCCGGCAGGCAGGAGGGCGGTCCCGTCGTGCGCAGGTGGCGCGCACGACGGGACCGCCCCTTTTTTGCTAGGGGCGTACGGGAATTACTCGACCGTCACCGACTTGGCGAGGTTGCGCGGCTTGTCGATGTCGCGACCCATGGCCAACGCCGTGTGGTATGCGAGGAGTTGGAGCGGAATGCCCATCAGAATCGGGTCCAGCTCGGTCTCGTTCTTCGGCACCACAATGGTGTGGTCGGCCTTTTCCTGCTCGCGGTGCGCGACCGCCAGGATCCGGCCGCTGCGCGCCTTGATCTCCTCCAGCGCCGCGCGGTTCTTCTCCAGCAGATCGTCGTCGGGGACGATCGCGACCGTCGGCAGTGCGGGCTCGATCAGCGCGAGCGGGCCGTGCTTGAGCTCGGAGGCCGGGTACGCCTCGGCGTGGATGTACGAGATCTCCTTCAGCTTGAGGGAGGCCTCCAGCGCCACCGGGTAGCCGCGCACACGGCCGATGAACATCATCGACTGGGCGCCGGCGTACTCCTCGGCCAGCTTCTTGATCTCGTCCTCGCCCTCCAGGATCTCGGCGATCTGGCCGGGCAGCTTCCGCAGGCCCGCGATGAGCCGCTTGCCGTCCGAGACCGACAGGTCGCGGATACGGCCCAGGTGCAGCGCGAGCAGCGCGAAGGCGACCACCGTGTTGGTGAAGCACTTGGTGGAGACGACACAGACCTCGGGGCCGGCGTGCACGTACATGCCGCCGTCGGCCTCGCGGGCGATCGCCGAGCCGACGACATTGACCACGCCGAGGACGCGGGCGCCCTTGCGCTTCAGCTCCTGCACGGCGGCCAGGACGTCGTACGTCTCACCGGACTGGGAGACGGCGACATAGAGGGTGTCGGGGTCCACGACCGGGTTGCGGTAGCGGAACTCGGACGCGGGCTCGGCGTCGGCGGGGATGCGGGCCAGCTCCTCGATCAGCTGGGCGCCGATCATGCCCGCGTGGTACGAGGTGCCGCAGCCGAGGATCTTCACCCGGCGGATGCCGCGTGCCTCGCGGGCGTCGAGGTTCAGGCCGCCCAGGTGCACGGTGGAGAAGCGGTCGTCGATGCGGCCGCGCAGCACGCGGTCCACGGCGTCGGCCTGCTCGGAGATCTCCTTGTGCATGTACGTGTCGTGGCCGCCCATGTCGTACGACTCGGCCTCCCACTCCACGGTGGTCGGCGTGGCGGTCGTACGGGAGCCCTCGGTGGTGTACGTACGGAAGTCGTCGGCCTTGAGGGTGGCCATCTCTCCGTCTTCGAGGGTGACGACCTGGCGGGTGTGGGAGACGAGCGCCGCGATGTCGGAGGCGACGAACATCTCCTTCTCGCCGATGCCGAGGACGACCGGCGAGCCGTTGCGGGCGACGACGATGCGGTCGGAGAAGTCGGCATGCATGACAGCGATGCCGTACGTGCCCTCGACGTGGCGCAGCGCCTCGCGGACCTTCTCCTCCAGCGAATCGGCCTGGGAGCGGGCCACGAGGTGGACGAGCACCTCGGTGTCGGTCTCGGAGAGGAACTCGACGCCGTCGGCGACCAGCTTGGCGCGCAGCTCGGAGGCGTTGTCGATGATGCCGTTGTGCACGACGGCGACGTTGTTCTCGGCGTTCAGGTGCGGGTGGGCGTTCTCGTCGCTCGGGGCGCCGTGGGTGGCCCAGCGGGTGTGGGCGATGCCGGTGGTGCCGGTGAAGCGCTTGGGGACGCGGGCCTCCAGGTCGCGGACGCGGCCCTTCGCCTTGACCATCTTCAGGCCACTGGCCTTCGGGCTGTTGATCACGACGCCCGCCGAGTCGTATCCCCGGTACTCCAGCCGCTGGAGGCCTTCCAGCAGCAGCGGAGCAACGTCACGCTTGCCGATATAACCGACAATCCCGCACATAAAGTCTCTACCCCTCAGTCGTTGTGTGTGCTCGGCCGCATCAGCCGTAGACGATGCGGCGCAGCTGACGGAGCGAGAGCTCCGGCGGCGCCACGGCGCGGTGCGGCAGCTCGGCCGCGATCCGCTCGAAGATCGCCTCGTTCACCTGGCCGCCGGACTGCATTTCGCGGTGGCGGCGGCGGACGAATTCCTCGGTCGTCTCGTCGAAGTACGCCAGTACGTCGAGCACCACCCGGGCGGCCTCACCGCGCGGTAGCGCGGTGCTGCGGACCAGGTGGTCAATGAGGTCGTCGTGCGACGAGCTGGACGTTCGGCGTTCGAGCACCCGTTGATACTGCTGGGTCGCCAAGGGTTTCGCAAGAATTCTGCCCGGAATCGGGCAGGAATCGCCATGATCGCGATCAGAGGCGCTTCAGGACGGCCTGCTTGGCGGTGGTGAACTCCTCGTCCGTGAGGATTCCGGCCCGGTGCAGCTCGCCGAGCTCGCGCAGCCTGCGCAGCAGCACGTCGTGATCGTCCCCGGCGGCCGGCGCAGGCGCCGCCGGAGCCGGGGCCTCGGGCGCGCGCGGCGCGCGCGGGTGCGGCAGCCGGGCCACGACGGCCGCCGCGACCAGGGCCATCAGCGGGTCCTTCTTGAACCCCCACAGGTCGACGGCGTGCGGGTCGTACTTGGGCGGGGCCTTCGTCGAGGCGTTCGCCACGACGAAGCGGAGGTAGCCGTTCTCCAGGCCGATCGCGGGCAGCCACTCCACTGCCGTCACGTCGGCGAGCGCGATCGTGCTGACACCGCCCGACGACTTCGACTCCTCGGTCTTCCAGTTCCACTCCAGCCGGATCCGCTCGCCGTCGAAGGTGACGGTGGCGTCACCTGCGCCCACCGTTATCGGCGCGGCGGGCCCCGGCAGCAGATAGCTGTCGACCGGGCCCGTGCCCACCTGCTCGATCAGCAGTGCGTTGCGCACCTCGTCGACGAAGTACTCGGCGACCCCGGTGCGGTCGTTCTCCACGGTCAGCCGGTACGGGTCGGAACCGTCCTCCAGCTTTCCGCCGGTGATCTGGAGCAGCGGGTCGGCACCGTCGCGCAGCCGCAGGCGCAGCCTCCCCGACTTCTTGCCGGGCTCGTGGAAGACGCCCGCCAATGCACCCAGCGGTACCGCGATTTCGCCGAGGTGCTTCCGTAGCAGGCTCACCCCCTTGTCGCTGCCGGGCACGATCCGGACCGTGTCCCCGTCGAAGGTCCACGTCCCGTCTTTCTGGATGACTTCGGCCATGCGGGGGATTCTCCCATCCGCTCGCGGGGGAAACCTCAAGTCCGACCGCGGAGAAGTGGTCTACACCTTGACCCCGAAGTGAGGCGCGCGATACCCATGGTGACCGTTCGTCTGCACAACACCACAGTTGCGAAGCCCCGCCGAAGGGACCCGCCCGTGAGTCAACGCAGAACGCTTCCTCTCTTGTTGGCACCGCTGCTGCTCGTCGTCGCAGCCGGTGCCGCGAGTTTCGCGGCCTCGCCCGCCGCCGCTCGAAGCGCCGCAGCGGCCAGACCGTTGGGCCAAGTGATTCCGGCGCCCGCCTCCGTCTCCGAGGGCGGGCCTTCGTACACCCTTACGAAGCGGACGCAGATCAAGGTCGAAGCCGACTCCGGCGAGGCGTGGCAGATCGGCACCTATCTGGCAGACATCCTGCGCCCCTCCACCGGCTACGCCCTGCCCGTCTCCGAGTGGAACGAATGGGATGAATGGGGTGAGCCGGGCGGCATCTGGCTGCGGCTCGGTTCCGGGGCCGACTCCCTCGGCGACGAGGGCTACACGCTGGAGTCCGGCCAGGACGGCGTCACCATCACCGCCCGCAAGCCCGCCGGCCTGTTCCACGGCGTGCAGACGCTGCGTCAGCTGCTGCCGGCGGCGGTCGAGAAGGACACCGTGCAGGACGGGCCGTGGACGGTGGCGGGCGGCACCATCACGGACGCGCCGCGCTACGGCTACCGGGGCGCGATGCTCGACGTGTCGCGGCACTTCTTCACCGTCGCGCAGGTCAAGCGCTATATCGACCAAATGGCCCTGTACAAGGTCAACAAGCTGCACCTGCACCTCTCCGACGACCAGGGCTGGCGCATCGCCATAGACTCCTGGCCCCGGCTCGCGACGTACGGCGGCTCAACACAGGTCGGGGGCGGCCCCGGCGGCTACTACACCAAGGCCGACTACCAGGAGATCCTGGAGTACGCCGCCTCCCGCCACCTGGAGGTCGTCCCCGAGATCGACCTGCCGGGACACACCAACGCGGCGCTCGCCTCGTACGCCCGACTCAACTGCAACGGCGTCGCGCCGCCCCTCTACACGGGGACGAATGTCGGCTTCAGCTCGCTGTGCGTGCCCAAGGCCGTCACGTACGACTTCGTGGACGACGTGGTGCGTGAGATCGCCGCGATGACACCCGGCACGTACATCCACATCGGCGGCGACGAGGCGCACTCCACCTCGCACGACGACTACGTCGCCTTCATGGACAAGGCACAGGCCATCGTCGGCAAGTACGGCAAGACGGTGATGGGCTGGCACCAGCTGACGGGCGCCAAGCCGGTCAAGGGCGCCGTCGCCCAGTACTGGGGCCTCGACAAGACGCCCGCGGCGGAGAAGGCGCAGGTCGCCAAGGCCGCCAGGAACGGGGCCAGGCTGGTGCTGTCGCCGGCCGACCGGGCGTACCTCGACATGAAGTACGACAAGAGCACGCCGCTCGGGCTGTCCTGGGCCGGCTATGTGGAGGTGGACCGCTCGTACGACTGGAACCCGCAGACGTATCTGCCGGGTGCGCCTGCCGAGTCCGTCCTGGGTGTCGAGGCGCCGATGTGGTCGGAGACCGTATCGACCAACGACCACATCGAATTCATGGCGTTCCCGAGGCTGCCGGGCATCGCCGAGATCGGCTGGTCGCCCGCGTCGACGCACGACTGGAGCAAGTACAAGGTGCGGCTCGCGGCGCAGGGGCCGCGGTTCTCCGCGCTGGGGATCGACTACCACCGGTCGTCGAAGGTGCCCTGGCCTGCGGAGTAGAGATGGTGCGGCGGGCGTCCGTGAGGGCCTTGGACACGGGCGCCCGCCCGCTGTTCGTCCCGGTCAGGCGCGTGCGTGGCGCGCGATCGGGTTGTCGAGCGTGCCGATGAGCTGGAGCGCTCCCGACGGGTCCTGGAGGTCGACCATCTGCTTGTTGTTGCGCAGCTGGAGCCGGTTCAGGCAGGACAGCGCGAACGCGTCCGTGAAGAGGTCGTACTGCTTGAACTTGTCCGCGAGCTCCGGCACCGAGTCCTGGTACGCGCTGATGCACTCGGCCACCGTCCGCCAGAACGCGTCCTCGTCCAGGACGCCCTCCGTGGCGAGCGTCGCGCCCAGGAAACGGAAGAAGCAGTCGAAGACATCGGTGAACACCGACAGCAGCTTCATGTCCTCGGGGACCTCGGCGCGGACCCGCTCGACCGTCGGCGGAAGGACCGCGTCCGGGTCCATTACGCAGATCTCCTCGGCGATGTCCTTGAAGATCGCGCGCTGGACGATGCCGTCCTCGACGACCAGGATCACGTTCTCGCCGTGCGGCATGAACACCAGGTCGTACGCGTAGAAGCAGTGCAGCACCGGCAGCAGATAGGCATCCAGGTAGCGGCGCAGCCACTCGGTGGGTGCCAGGCCGGACTCCTCGACCAGGGCGCCCGCGAACGACGCGCCCTCGTGGTCGACGTGGAGCAGCGAGGCCATGGTGGCGAGCCGCTCGCCGCCCGTCAGGGACGGCACCGGGCTCTCCCGCCACAGCGCGGCGAGCATCTTGCGGTACGGCGAGTACCGGTCGGTGGCCGCTTCGTACTCCAGGTGGCGGTAGCCGACCGCCGCCCGCTCGCGGATGATCGAGAAGCGCGCCGCCTTCAGGACGCCGTCGCTGTCGATCAGGTTGGCCAGCCAGTCGTTGATGGCGGGTGTGGCCTCCATGTACGCGGCCGAAAGTCCCCGCATGAAGCCCATGTTGATGACGGACAGTGCCGTCTTGACGTAGTGCTTTGCCGGGTCGCTCGTATTGAAGAACGTACGGATCGACTGCTGGGCCAGGTAGGCGTCGTCGCCCTCGCCCAGGAAGACAAGGCGCTGCTGGGCGACCTCGGCGGCGAAGGTGACGGACAGCTTGTTCCACCACTGCCAGGGGTGGGCGGGGACGAGGAGGTAGTCGGCCAGGTCCAGGCCCTGGTCGGCCAGGGTGCGGGCGAAGCCGTCGACGGCCGCGTCACCGAGCTCGGCGCGGATGAACGTCTCGTACTCGATCCCCGCGCCGGCGGTGAAGCTGGTGCGGTCGCGGCGGGCCGCCAGCCAGATCAGCCGGATCTCGCTCGCCGCCTCGGGGGCGTACGCACGGTACTCGTCCACGCCGAAGCCGAGCCGGCCGTTGTTGGCGACGAAACAGGGGTGGCCCTCGGTCATCCCGGTCTCGACGGCCTGGAAGTCACCGCGGGCGAGCTCGGCGGCGCGGACGGCGGGCTTGGTCGCCTTGTAGGCCGTACCGGCGAGGGTGGAGGAGATCTCCTCCAGGTAGACCGGCAGGATCTCGTCGCTCAGGCTCAGCGCCCTGCGCAGCTCGATGATGAACTCCAGGGCGTCGAGCGGGAGCTGCTCGCTGCCCCGGTGCCGGGTGATCGACTCAGGGAACACCTGCCAGTGGTCCAGGGCGAACCGGCGGGCCGTGAAGCGGTACTCGGTCGCCGAGTCGTCGCTACGGACGCAGTACCGGTCGTCGCCGAGGTTCTGCGGGGTGATCAGGCGCTCATGGGCGAACTCGGAGAGGCCCTTGCGGATCAGCTGCCGGTTGGCGGCCGCCCAGCGCTCTGGCGTGAGGTGGGACACGGGGTTCACTTGGCCACCCCCACGGCTACCGCTGCCTCGAACTGCGCGCGGGTGCAGAAGCTCAGCAGCGCGTTCTTCTCGGGCTTGGCGATCTCGCGGGCGGGGACAAAGCCGACGGCCTCGTTGAGGGCGTGCACGGCGGTGTTGCGTACGTCCGGCTCGACGACGATCCGCTCGGTCGCCGGGTCGGCGAACAGCGTCTCCATGACGGCGGTGATCACGGCGCGGGTGAAGCCGTGGACGGGCGTGTCGGTCGGCGCCACCAGGAAGTGCATGCCCACGTCGCCGGGCTCGGCCTCGTACAGCCCGACCAGCTCGACCTTCGACGGGTCGTAGCGCTCCATGAGGAAGGCGGGGGTGCCGTCGTGCAGCCCGATGAAGGCGTCGTGGTGCTCGGCCGCCGATATCGCCATGTACTCGCGCTCGACGTCGGGCAGCGAGGCCTCCTGCATCAGCCAGAAGGCGGCCTTGGGGTGGGTGACCCAGCCGTGCACCAGCTCGGCGTCGGCGAAGGGGTCGAGGGGACGGACCGTGAACGGCGTGTTGCTCATATGGCGAACTCCTGGAAAGCGATGGCCTTTTCGACCGGGTAGTACTCGGAGCCCAGCAGCTCGCCGATGATGTACGCGTTGCGGTACGCGCCCATGCCCAGGTCGGGGGAGGTGATGCTGTGGGTGTGCACGGCGGCGTTCTGCAGGAAGATCTCGCTGCCCGCCGTGTCGATGCTGTAGTTGCGGGCGACGTCGTAGCGGCCCTGGCCGTCCCAGCGGATCCGGTCCTTCACGCCCTCCAGGAAGGCGGGGGTGCGGTAGCGGTAGCCGGTCGCGAGGATGAGGCCCTCGGTGATCAGCTCGAAGTCCTTGTCCTGCTCGTCCTGGTGCAGGCCCAGGGTGTACGTCGCGCTGTCGGCGTCGTAACTCGCCGTGTCGAGCGAGGAGTTGGTGATGAGCCGGGCGGGGATCGGGCCCTTGAGGTTCTTCTGGTAGAGCAGGTCGAAGATGGCGTCGATCAGCTCCGAGTCGATGCCCTTGAAGAGGTTCTTCTGCTGCGACTCCAGCCGGTAGCGGGTGGCCTCCGGGAGGGCGTGGAAGTAGTCGACGTACTCCGGGGAGGTCATCTCCAGCGTGAGCTTGGTGTACTCCAGCGGGAAGAAGCGCGGTGAGCGGGTGACCCAGTTGAGCCGGTAGCCGTGCACGTCGATCTCGGCGAGCAGGTCGTAGAAGATCTCCGCGGCGCTCTGTCCGCTGCCGACCAGGGTGATGGACTTCTTGGCCTGGAGGGCCTCTTTGCTGTCCACGTAGCGGGAATTGTGGATGAGGTCGCCGCCGAGGTCCTGGCAGGCGTCCGGGATGTACGGCGGCGTGCCGGTGCCGAGGACGATGCGGCGGGCGCGGTAGGTGGTGTCCTGGGTGGTGACGACGTACAGCTCGGCCTTGTCGTCGTACGCGACCGAGGCGACCGTCTGGTTGAAGCGGATGCTGCTGAGCTTCGCCGCGGCCCAGCGGCAGTAGTCGTTGTACTCGGTCCGCAGTGGGTAGAAGTTCTCCCGGATGTAGAAGGAGTACAGCCGCCCGGATTCCTTCAGGTAGTTGAGGAAGGAGTACGGCGACGTGGGGTCGGCCATGGTGACCAGGTCCGACATGAACGGCGTCTGGAGGTGGGCGCCTTCGAGGAACATCCCCGAGTGCCACTCGAAGTTCGGCTTGGTTTCGAGGAAGAGACCTTCGAGCTCGTCGATCGGCTCGGTCAGGCAGGCGAGCCCGAGGTTGAACGGACCGAGACCGATACCGATGAAATCAAGAGGCGTGGACAAGGGACTCTCCCAGGTACTGCTCGGCGTGGCCGGCGATGAGGTCGAGGACGGCCGCGATGTCGCTGAGCGTCGTCTCGGGATTGAGAAGGGTGAACTTGAGGTAGTGCTTGCCGCCGACGGTCGTCCCGGCCACCACGGCATCGCCGGACGCGAACAGCGCCTTGCGGGCGTACAGATTGGCGCGGTCGATCACCGCGGGGCTGGTGACGTCGGACGGTATGTAGCGGAAGACGAGGGTGGAGAGGCTCGGCTGGGTGACGACGTCGTAGCGCGGGTCGCCGGCGAGCAGCTTCCAGCCGTCGGCGGCCAGGTCGCAGACCTCGTCGAAGAGCTCGCCGACGCCGTCCGCGCCCATGATGCGCAGCGTCATCCAGAGCTTGAGCGCGTCGAAGCGGCGGGTGGTCTGGAGGGACTTGTCGACCTGGTTGGGGATGCGCTCCTCGGCCATCCGGCGCGGGTTGAGGTAGTCGGCGTGGTACGTCGCGTGGCGCAGGGTGGCTCCGTCGCGTACCAGCAGCGCGCTCGAACTCACCGGCTGGAAGAAGGACTTGTGGTAGTCCACGGTGACCGAGTCGGCGCGCTCGATGCCGGCGAGGAGGTGGCGGCGGGTACGGGAGGCCAGCAGGCCGCATCCGTACGCGGCGTCGACGTGCAGCCAGGCGCCGTATCCCTCGCAGAGGGCGGCGATCTCGGTCAGCGGGTCGATGGAGCCGAAGTCGGTGGTGCCGGCGGTGGCGACGACGGCCATGGGGATGAGGCCCTTGTCGACGCAGCGCGCCAGCTCGCGGGCGAGCGCCACGGTCTGCATGCGCTTGTCGCGGTCGCACGGGACGGTGACGACGGAGTCGGGGCCCAGGCCGAGGAGTTTCGCGGACTTCTGGACGCTGAAGTGGCCGCACTCGGAGGCGAAGATCCGCAGCTTCGAGGTGTCGGACGGGTCCACGGACTTGGCCTCCTCGCGGGCGAGGAGCAGCGCCTGGAGGTTGGACTGGGAGCCGCCGCTCGTGAACACACCGTCGGCCGCTCCGCCGTCCGCGGCGGTGGTGAAGCCGATGCGGCCCGCGGTCCAGTCGACGAGGCGGCGCTCGATGAGGGTGGCGCCCGCGCTCTGGTCCCAGGTGTCGAGGGAGGAGTTGACGGCGGAGAGTACGGCCTCGGCGGTGACGGCGGGGATGACTACCGGGCAGTTGAGGTGGGCCAGGTAGCGCGGGTGGTGGAAGTAGACGGCGTCGCGGAGGTAGACGGATTCGAGCTCGTCCAGGGCGGCGGTGGAGTCGCCCAGCGGCTGGTCGAGGTCGATCGAGTCGAACCTGGGGGCGAGCTCGTCCGGGGTGATGCCGGTGAACGGCCGGTCGGTCGCGGCGATTTGGTCCGCCACCCGCTCGACCGCTGCGGTGGCGGTCCGGCGATACCGCGCGGCGGTCTTGTCATTGAGCAGGTGTGAGCGCATGAACTGTCCTCCCGGGTACGGGATTCGTCGCGCCCTCAGGACAGGAGAGGGGGGCGAGGGCCCGACGTGTTTAGGTAAGGTTAGCCTAACCTAAGTTCACATCGCAACGAACCCTCGCCCCCCAGGGGGAACGCAGACAACTCGGGCAACACGGTGACTCGGGTAACTCAGGTAACACAGGTAACTCGGGTACTGCTTAAGCGTCTTCGTCCTGTGACTCGGCCCGGGCCCGCTCGCGCAGCTGCTCCTCGCTCAGCCCGCGGCGCCAGTAGCCCACGAACGTCACGCGCCTGCGGTCGAACCGGCGCTCCTGGACGAGATGGCGGCGCAGCGCCCGTACGCACGACGACTCGCCTGCGATCCAGGCGTACGACGTGCCTTCGGGCAGCTCGGCGGCAGGCACCGCGCGCACCGCGTCGACGGCGGAGGGTGCACCCTCGTCCCGTACCAGCCAGGTGATCTCCGCGTCGGCCGCCGTGGTCAACTCCAGGCGGTCGCCGGGGTGCTGGACCTCGATCCAAACCTTGGCCTTCGTACCGGCCGGAAGCCACTCCAGTGCGGCGGCAGCGGCGGGCAACGCCGTCTCGTCGGCCCACATCAGGACCCAGTCGGTGTCCTCGGGCGGGCGGAAACGCACGGCGGTGTTGTCCTCCAGCGAGGGACCGAGCACCACGACCCGGTCACCCGGACTCGCCTGCTGCGCCCAGCGGCAGGCCGGGCCGACGCCCGCGTCCGATGCCGCCGTGTGGAGTGCGAAGTCGATGTCGACCTCGGTCGTCCCGTCGTCGGCGCGGCGCTGGCCGCGCACGGTGTACGAGCGCATGACGGCCCGTACGTCGTCGGGCAGCGCGCGGTACGCCGCGAACCAGTCGGGGTCCGTCTCCGGCGGCAGCACCGGCTCCGCCTGTCCGGGGTGCGGCAGGAAGAGTGAGCAGCTCTGGTCCCGGCCGCCGGAGGCGAAGCCCCGCAGGGCCTCGCCTCCGAAGACCACCCTGACCAGGGAGGGGCTCAGCCGCCGGGTCCGCACGACCGTCAGGCCGAAGAAGCGGAACGGGGCGGTTACGGGTTCGGCGGCTGTCGCAGTCATTCGTGACCTCCTGGCCGTGCTGCTTGGGGAGTTGGCGGACGGGTCAGGCGACCTTCTTGGCCTTCTCGATGGCCTCGGCGAGGTCCTCGAGGATCGGCGCGCACTTGTCGTAGGAGTAGATCGGCTCCGTGGTGCGCGGGATGACCTGGCCGGCCTTGACGGCGGGCAGGCGGGTCCAGGTCGGCTTGTCCTTGATGTCGGCCGGCTGGAGGACCGCGGTCCGGTTGTCCATCATGATGATGTCGGCCGGGTACTTGTCGACGTTCTCCCAGCTGAGGCTCTCGAAGAAGCCGGCCGCGTCCACCTTCGGCTCGACGAACTTCACGCCCAGCTCCTGGAAGTAGAGCGTGTCGGCGGACATCTTCGCGAGGGAGACGTAGAAGAGGTCGGGGCTCGCGGAGCCGATCATGACCTTGACCTTCGGGTTGGCCTTGGCGGCCTGACGCAGGCGCTCGGCGGCCTTCTCGAAGCGGGTCTTGGCCTCGGTGACCTTCTTGGTCCTGACGTCGGCACCGAGCGACTCGGCGAGGTCGGCGTGGCGCTGGATCGCCTTGGGGACGGTGGTCTCGGCGGCCCACAGGGCGACGGTCGGAGCGCCGACGTCGAGGATCTTCTTGGTGGACGCCTCGGGGACGTACCAGAGCTTGTCCTTCTCCCACATCGCCGTGACCAGCAGGTCGGGCTGGAGGGCGACGTACGCCTCGACGTTGAACTTGTCGTAGACGTTGCCGAGGATCTTGACCTTGTTCACATCGAGGTCGCCGGCCTGGACGTCGGCCTTGCCGTCAGCGGTCTTGGTCGGGCCGAAAACACCCTTGACCTCGACGCCGAAGTCGTGGAGCGCGGCCGCGGTGCCGGTGAACGCGACGATGTTCTTGGGCGTGGCCTTGGCCTTCACCGTCTTGCCGCGGTCGTCCTTGAAGGACCAGGGGCCGGTCTTCCCGGCGGCCTTCTCCTCGCTTTTCGCGGCGGTGTTGCCGCAGGCGGTCAGCGCGGCGCCGACGCCGATGGCGCCGCCCACGGCGAGCAGGCCGCGGCGGGAGAGGTGGGAAGCTCGGGCGTGAGGCATGACGGTGTCTGCTTTCGTACGTGCGGCTGGGTCCACCGGGGGACGAGTTCGAGGGTAGGTTAGCCTAACCTCACATCTTGTCCAGCCGGTGGTGTCCCGGAGCCGCCGCACGAAGCGCCCGCCGGGGCGGGGTTGTCAGCCGGAGAGGCCCAGCTCGCGGGCGATCAGCATGCGCTGCACCTCGCTCGTGCCCTCGCCGATCTCCAGGATCTTGGAGTCCCGCCACATTCTGGCCACCGGGTACTCGTTCATGAAGCCGTAGCCGCCGTGGATCTGGGTGGCTTCGCGGGCGTTGTCGACGGCGACCGTGGAGGAGTAGAGCTTGGCCAGCGCCGCCTCCTTCTTGAACGGCTCGCCGTGGACCAGGCGTGACGCCGCGTCACGCCAGCCGATACGGGCCATGTGCGCCCGCATCTCCATGTCAGCGATCTTGAACTGGATGGCCTGGTTGGAGCCGATGGGGCGGCCGAAGGTGTGGCGCTCCTTCGCGTACGTCACCGACTCGTCGACGCAGCCCTGGGCCAGGCCCGTCGCGAGTGCCGAGATGGCCACACGGCCCTCGTCGAGGATGCGCAGGAACTGGGCGTAACCACGGCCCTCTTCGCCGAGGAGGTTGCCGAGGGGAACCCGGACGTCGGAGAAGGACAGCTCGCGGGTGTCCGAGGCGTTCCATCCGACCTTGGAGTAGGGGGCGGCGACCGTGAAGCCCGGGGTGCCGGAGGGCACGATGATCGCGGAGATCTCCGGCTTGCCGTCGGGCTTGCGGCCGGTGACCGCGGTGACCGTCACCAGGCCGGTGATGTCGGTGCCGGAGTTGGTGATGAAGCACTTGGAGCCGTTGATCACCCACTCGTCGCCGTCCCGGCGTGCGGTGGTCTTCGTGCCGCCGGCGTCCGAGCCGCAGTCGGGCTCGGTCAGGCCGAAGGCACCGAGCATCTCGCCCGAGCAGAGCCGGGGGAGCCACTCCTGCTTCTGCTCCTCCGTGCCGAAGCGGTAGACCGGCATCGCGCCGAGGGAGACGCCGGCTTCGAGGGTGATGGCCACCGACGAGTCGACGCGGGCGAGCTCTTCCAGGGCGATGCCGAGGGCGAGGTAGTCGCCGCCCATGCCGCCGTACTCCTCGGGGAAGGGCAGCCCGAAGAGGCCCATCCTGCCCATTTCGCGGACGATTTCGTACGGGAACTCGTGGCGCTCGTACAGGTCGCCGATCTTCGGGGCTACGACATCGTGGGCGAACTCCTCGACCGTACGGCGGAGTTCTTCGTGTTCGGGGGAGAGGCGGTGGTCGAGGGGCATGGCTACGACTCCTTGTGGGACAGGGCACGCACGGTGCGGGAGGGGCTGGGGCGGCCCAGCCGTTCGGCCATCCACGCGCTTGTGGCGGTGAGGCGGCCGAGGTCGACCCCGGTTTCGATACCGAGGCCGTCGAGCATCCACACGAGGTCTTCGGTGGCGAGGTTTCCGGTGGCGCTCTTCGCGTACGGGCAGCCGCCGAGGCCGCCCGCCGAGGCGTCCACGGTGGTGACGCCGTGCTGGAGCGCGGCATAGGTGTTGGCGAGGGCCTGGCCGTAGGTGTCGTGGAAGTGGACACCGATCGCGGAGGCCGGGACGCCCGCCTCGCCGAGTGCGGCCAGCAGGGCGCGGACGTGGCCGGGGGTGGCCACGCCGATGGTGTCGCCGAGGCTCAGCTCGTCGCAGCCCAGGTCCATCAGCCGCTTGGCCACGCCGACCACTTGGCGGACCGGGACCGCGCCCTCCCAGGGATCGCCGAAGCACATCGACAGGTAGCCGCGGACATGGATCCTGTCGGCGCGGGCCTTGGCGACGACCGGCTCGAACATGGCGAGCGACTCGTCGACGGTCCGGTTGAGGTTGCGGCTCGCGAAGGTCTCGGTCGCGCTGCCGAACACGGCGATGCGGCGGGCGCCGAGAGCGAGGGCGCGGTCGAGCCCGCGTTCGTTCGGTACGAGAACGGGGAGCGCTACATCGTCCGCCAGGTCCTGGACGAGCGGGAACAGCTGTTCCGCGTCGGCCAGTTGGGGCACCCACTTGGGGTGCACGAAGCTGGTCGCCTCGATGGTGCGGAGCCCGGCGTCGGCGAGGCGGTGGACGAACTCGGCCTTCACCTCGGTCGGTACGACCGCCTTCTCGTTCTGGAGGCCGTCGCGTGCGCCGACTTCGTGGATGCGTACACGGCCCGGCAGACCTTCTGCCGGTACCGCCATGGGAAGCGTCACAGCTCCTCCTCAGGGGTCTCCGGGACGACGACGGCCAGGACCTGGTCCATGGCGACGGTCGAGCCCGGTGTCACGTCGAGCTCGGTGACGGTGCCGGCGTGCGGGGCGGAGATGACGTGCTCCATCTTCATGGCCTCGACGACGAGGAGGCTCTGCCCCGCGTCGACGTGGTCCCCGACCGCCACCTTGACGACGGTGACGGTCCCCGGCATGGGCGCCGCGAGGGTGTCGACCCCGGAACGCGCGCTGCCGCTGAGGGCGGCGGCGACCGGGTCGTAATCCTGGACGTGCCAGGAGTCGCCGTCCCGGCCGAGCCAGATGCCCTCCGGGCCAGTGGCGTGGCTGAAGGTGTGGGTGATGCCGGCGAGTTCGACGGTGAGGCGGTCCGGGGTGACGTCGACGAGCCTGGCCCCGGCGGCCGGTGGCTCCGCGCCGCCCGACGCCTCCGCGGCGGGGATCAGGATCTCCGTGCCCGCTGCGGTGCTGCGCAGCCGGACGGCCACCGGCTCGTGGCCCGGTACGCGGGCGTGGTGCACCGTCCAGGCCGGGGTGCCGCCGAGCCGCCAGCCGGAGCGGGCGGAGAAGGGGTCCGCCCAGCCGGTGGCGGCGGAGCTGCTTCCCCCCGTCCGCAGCAGCGTCGCCGCCGCGTACACCTCCGGCGGGACGCCGTCCGGGATCAGGCCGTCCACGTCGCGCTCCACCAGGCCCGTGTCCAGGTCGCCCGATACGACGTCCGGGTGGGCCAGCAGGCGGCGCAGGAAGCCCGCGTTCGTCGGGACGCCCAGGGTGACCGTGTCCGCCAGGGCGGCGCGCAGGCGGCGCAGGGCCGTGGGGCGGTCGGGGGCGTACGCGATGACCTTCGACAGCATCGGGTCGTAGATGCTGCCGACCTCCGTGCCCTGTGTGAGGCCCGAGTCCGTGCGCACCCCTCCCCCGAGTTCTCGGCTCCGCTCGAACAGGGGGGACCCCCACCCCTGCGGCTCGTACAGGGACAGGACTGTGCCGCCGGACGGGAGGAAGCCACGGGAGGGATCCTCCGCGCAGATACGGGCCTCGACCGCGTGGCCGGTGAAGGTGATGTCCTTCTGAGAGAAGGGGAGTTGCTCCCCGGACGCGACCCTCAGCTGCCACTCCACCAGGTCCAGGCCGGTGATCAGCTCTGTCACCGGGTGCTCGACCTGGAGGCGGGTGTTCATCTCCATGAAGAAGTACGAGGAGGGGTCGTTGCCCGGGACGATGAACTCCACCGTGCCCGCCCCCCGGTAGCCGCAGGAGCGCGCCGCCTGGACCGCCGCCTCGCCCATCGCGGCGCGGGTGGCTTCGTCGAGGAGGACCGAGGGGGCCTCTTCGATGATCTTCTGGTGGCGGCGCTGGAGCGAGCACTCGCGCTCGCCCAGGTGGATCACATTGCCGTGGGCGTCCGCCAGGACCTGGATCTCGATGTGGCGGGGCCGGTCGATCCACCGCTCCACGAGCAGCGTGTCGTCGCCGAACGACGCCCGCGCCTCGCGCCGCGCCGCCGCGATCTCGTCCGCCAGCGCGGACTCGACCCGTGTCAGGCGCATGCCCTTGCCGCCGCCCCCGGCCGATGGCTTCAGGAGGACCGGCATGCCGATCTCCCGTGCTGCGGAAGCCAGTTCGGCGTCGGTCAGGCCGCTGCCGGACGAGCCGGGGACGACGGGGACGCCCGCCGCCCGTACCGTCTCCTTGGCCCGGATCTTGTCGCCCATCAGGGCGATGGCGGAGGAGGGCGGGCCGATGAAGGCAAGGCCGGCGTCCTCGCAGGCCTGCGCGAAGGCCGCGTTCTCTGCGAGGAAGCCGTAGCCGGGGTGGACGGCCTGCGCGCCCGTACGGGCAGCCGCGTCCAGCAGGCGGTCCGTGCGCAGGTAGCTTTCGGACGCCGCCGCCGGGCCGATGCGGACCGCCGTGTCCGCCTCCCGTACATGCCGGGCGTCCGCGTCCGCGTCGCTGAAGACCGCGACCGAGCGCACGCCCAGCTCCCTGAGCGTACGGATGACGCGGACCGCGATCTCACCGCGGTTGGCGACCAGGACTGTGTCGAACATCGTCATCTGTCACTCACATCCGGAAGACGCCGAAGGCGGGCTCGGGCAGCGGGGCGTTGGCGCAGGCCGTGAGGGCCAGGCCGAGCACCTGCCGCGTTTCCAGCGGGTCGATCACGCCGTCGTCCCACAAACGCGCCGTCGCGTAATAGGCATTTCCCTGCTGCTCGTACTGCGCGCGGATCGGATCCTTGAAGGCCTCCTCGTCCTCGGGAGCCCAGGACTCCCCGCGCGCCTCCAACTGGTCGCGCTTGACCGTCGCAAGGACCGACGCCGCCTGCTCGCCGCCCATCACCGAGATCTTGGCGTTGGGCCACATCCACAGGAAGCGGGGGGAGTACGCCCGGCCGCACATCGAGTAGTTCCCCGCGCCGTACGACCCGCCGACGACGACCGTCAGCTTCGGCACCCGCGTGCACGCCACCGCCGTCACCATCTTCGCGCCGTGCTTGGCGATGCCGCCCGCTTCGTAGTCCCTGCCGACCATGAAGCCGGAGATGTTCTGGAGGAAGACCAGGGGGATGCCGCGCTGGTCGCACAGCTCGATGAAGTGCGCGCCCTTCTGGGCGGATTCGGAGAACAGGATGCCGTTGTTGGCGACGATGCCGACCGGATGCCCGTGGATACGGGCGAAACCGGTGATCAGGGTCTGCCCGAACTCCGCCTTGAACTCCTGGAATCGCGAACCGTCGACGACCCGCGCGATCACTTCGCGTGCGTCGTAGGGCGTACGGGAGTCCACCGGCACCGCGCCGTACAGTCCCGCCGGATCGACCTTCGGCTCTTCGACCGGCTCGACCGACCACGGCAGCGCGCCGCGCGCCGGCAGCGTCGCGACGATGTTCCGGACGATCCGCAGGGCGTGGGCGTCGTCCTCCGCGAGATGGTCGGTGACCCCGGAGGTACGGGAGTGGACTTCGCCGCCGCCCAGCTCCTCAGCCGTGACGACCTCGCCGGTGGCCGCCTTCACCAGCGGCGGCCCGCCCAGGAAGATCGTGCCCTGGTTGCGGACGATGACCGCTTCGTCGCTCATCGCCGGGACGTACGCCCCGCCCGCCGTGCAGGACCCGAGCACCGCCGCGATCTGCGGGATGCCCGCGCCCGACATCCTGGCCTGGTTGTAGAAGATGCGCCCGAAGTGCTCCCGGTCCGGGAAGACCTCGTCCTGCATGGGCAGGAAGGCGCCGCCGGAGTCCACCAAGTACAGGCAGGGCAGCCGGTTTTCGAGCGCGACCTCCTGCGCCCGCAGGTGCTTCTTGACGGTCATCGGGTAGTACGTGCCGCCCTTGACGGTGGCGTCATTGGCGACGATCACGCACTCCCGGCCGCTGACCCGGCCGATCCCCGCGATCACCCCGGCCGCCGGGGCGGCCCCGCCGTACATGTCCTCGGCTGCCAGTGGAGCCAGCTCCAGGAACGGCGACCCGGGGTCGAGGAGCGCGTCCACGCGGTCGCGGGGCAGCAGCTTGCCGCGTGCGGTGTGCCGGGCACGGGCCTTCTCACCGCCGCCGAGCCGCGCCGCGGCCAGCCTGTTCCGCAGTCCGTCCACGAGCTCCTGATGGGCCGCTTCATTGGCCCGCCATGCCTCGGCTGCCGGATCGGCGGTGCTGGAAAGCACCGGTGCCTGCCGCATCTCCTGAGCCCCCTTGCCCGGTCGATGTGATGTTAATGAGCGTTAACGCCCTCCTTCAGGTTAACGAGCGCTAACCTCCCTGTCCAGGGTGAACCTTGCCGATGGATTTCGTCCTCCGGGATGACCCCTTTTCGTGCTGTGGAGCGACGCGCCCCGGGCGGGCCGACTGTCATGCTCCGGTCGCGATATCCGACCGAACAGCACACGGGGGACGGGCGTATGGCCCACGAGACAACGACAACGGGGCCGGTGCATCCGCCCACGCCCACGCCTACGCCTTCCGGGCGGCGCCTCCTGGAGGTCGACGCCCTGCGCGGATTCGCGCTGGGCGGCATTCTGCTGGTCAACGTCATGACCATGTCCGGGCTGGACGCCGCGGGCCTCGGCAGTGCCGCAGGTTCCGGCGCCGACGGTGTCGCCGAATGGCTGGTGGTGGCCTTCGCGCAGGCCAAGTTCTATCTGCTCTTCTCCTTCCTCTTCGGCTACAGCTTCACGCTCCAGATCGGCTCGGCCGAGCGCGCCGGTGCCCGCTTCGCGCCCCGTATGGCACGTCGCCTGCTCGGCCTGTTCGTCCTCGGCCTGCTGCACGCGGCATTCCTCTACACCGGCGACATCCTGATGATTTACGCCGTATTCGGTCTGCTCCTGCTCGCCGCCCGCCGCGCCGCGCCCGCCGCCGCGCGCACCGCCGCGATCTGGGTCTTCGCCGTCGCCGGCTGCCTGCTGCTGCTCGTCGGCCTGCTCGGGCTGCTCGGCGGGCCCTCGTACGAGGCCGAGATGGACGCCGAAATGGGTGCCGAAGCGGCGCGGCTCACCGCTGCCTACCGTGGCGGCTTCGCCGACGTCGTCGGTGCGAATGTCGGAGCCTGGCCCGAGTACCTCGTCGCGGCGGTGCTCATGGGCGGCTTCGTCGTCGCCGCCTTCCTGGCGGGCTTCGCCGCCGGCAAGCGGGAGTGGATCAGCCGTGCCACCCCGGCCCGCCTGCGCCGCCTGTGCGTGATCGGCCTGTGTGTCGGCCTGCCCGGGGCGCTCTTCATGGCGGCGGGGGTTACGGGCCCCCTCCCGGGGCGCTGGGAACTGCTCGCCTCGGCCGTCGGCATGATCACGGCACCGGCCCTCTCCGCCGCGTACGCCAGTGCCCTGCTGCTGTGGCTGCGCACCCGTCGCGGCGGCCGCGTCGCCGCCCGGCTGGCTCCCGCCGGGCGGATGGCGCTCACCAACTACTTGAGCCAGTCGCTCGTCATGGCGCTGGTCTTCACCGGCTACGGCCTCGGTCTGTACGGCCGGGTGGGCGCCGCGGCTGTGGTGTGCGGGGCGCTCGTCCTGTACGGCGCACAGCTCGCCCTCAGTGGCCGGCTGATGCGCCGGTACCGGCTGGGGCCTGTGGAGTGGGTGCTGCGGGCGGTGACGGTCGGCGGGCGGCCGTAGGGTGCTGGTTGGAGGGCCTGTTTCGCAGAGGTTAACGCCCGCTAACCTGCCGGTTTAGAATGGACGCATGAGCACCAACGCCGCCGCCCGCGTCGCGGCTCCGACCCGCCGCGAGCAGATCCTCAAGGAGGCCGCGCGCCTCTTTGCCGAACGCGGCTTCCACGGTGTGGGCGTCGACGAGATAGGCGCCGCCGTAGGGATCAGCGGCCCCGGTCTCTACCGCCACTTCCCGGGCAAGGACGCCATGCTCGCCGAGCTGCTCGTCGGCATCAGTGAGCGGCTGCTGGACGGCGGCAGGCAGCGCGCGGCGGCGGAGGCGGCCGACGGCAGCCCGGAGGCCGTCCTCGCCTCCCTCATCGACGGCCACATCGACTTCGCCCTCGACGACCGCCCCCTCATCACCCTGCACGACCGTGAACTGGACCGCCTCAGGGACAGTGACCGCAAGAGGGTGCGGCAGCTTCAGCGCCAGTACGTCGAGTTGTGGGTGGCAGTGGTGCGGGAGCTGAATCCGGATGTACCGGAGGCCGAGGCGCGGTCGGCGGTGCACGCGGTGTTCGGGCTGCTCAACTCGACGCCGCACCTCGGGTCTTACGGCAGTGGGCTGCCGGGGCGGGCGGCGATGGAGGGGCTGCTGCGGAGGCTTGCGCACGGGGCGTTCGGGGCGTTGGCTCCGGCGGGGGTCGGCTGAGGGAGCGCCTCCCGGACTCCGTCCGGAGGGGGGCCGACGGGCCGGAGGTGGGGGCCTCGGCCCAGCGTCCAGCGCGCCGTGCTCGCCTGACGGCACAATGGGTTCATGCCGATACCCAGCCGTGCCGCCCTCGTCGACCACCTCGTCCGCACCCGTATCGCCGGAGACGTCGCCACCCCCCGCGACAACAACCTCTCCCACTACCGCAAGCTCGCCAACGGCGACCGCCACTACTGGCTGGGCCTGGAGCTGGGGGACAGGTGGGCCGACGAGCAGGACGTCCTCGCCGTCATGGCGGAGCGCTGCGGCGTAAGTGACGACCCCGAGCACCGCGTCGGGCAGGACACCATCGACCCCGAGCTGACCGTCGACGCCCTCGACCGGATGGCCGCCCGGCTGCGCAAGGCCGCCGCCGGGAAGCAGCGGGTGCTGTTCGCCACCGGGCACCCCGGCGCGCTGATCGACGTACACAGCAGGACTGCGGCCCGGCTGCGGGCCGCCGGGTGCGACATCGTGCGGATTCCGGGCGGGCTCGTCGCGGACGAGGGGTACGTCGTCCAGTTCGCCGACGTCGCTCTCTTCGAGCGCGGCGCCACCCTGTGGCACACCCATTCTCCGGAGCCGATGAACGCCATTCTGGACGCCCTGGAGGCCGAGGACAGCGCGCTGCCCGACCTCGTAGTCGCCGACCACGGCTGGGCCGGGCGCGCGGGGCAGCGCGGGATCGACTCCGTCGGGTACGCCGACTGCAACGACCCTGCCCTTTTCATCGGCGAGGCGGAAGGCACCCTTCAGGTGGCCGTTCCGCTCGACGACCATGTCGTCGACCCGCGGTACTACGAGCCCCTGACGGAGTATCTGCTCGATGCGGCAGGACTCATCGCCTAGGGACGCGGACCACGCCCTCCTGGATGACGGTGATCGCCAGCCGCCCGTCCTGCGTGTAGATCCTGGCCTGGCCCAGACCCCGTCCGCCCGACGCCGACGGCGACTCCTGGTCGTACAGCAGCCATTCGTCCGCCCGGAAGGGCCGGTGGAACCACATCGCGTGGTCGAGGGAGGCCCCGACCACGTCGCCCACCGCCCAGCCGCCGCGCCCGTGGGCCAGCAGCACCGAGTCGAGCAGCGTCATGTCGGAGACGTAGGTGGCCAGGCAGACGTGCAGGAGCGGGTCGTCGGCGAGTTTGCCGTTCGTACGGAACCAGACCTGCGAGCGCGGCGCGCGCGGCTCCCCGGCGGAGCCCCACGGCGGCACGTCGGCGTACCGCAGGTCCACCGCCGCCCGCGCCTCGATCAGTCGCGCGGCCACGTCCGCCGGGAGGTGCCGTGGCAGCATCTCGGCGGCCGTCGGCAGGGTCTCCGGCTCCGGCGCGGCCGGCATGTCGTACTGGTGCTCCAGCCCGTCCTCGTACGTCTGGAAGGACGCGGAGAAGTGGAAGATCGGCTGCCCGTGCTGGACGGCGACGACGCGGCGCGTGGTGAAGGAGCGGCCGTCGCGGATGCGGTCGACCGTGTAGACGATCGGCGCACCCGGGTCCCCGGCGCGCAGGAAGTACGCGTGCAGGGAGTGGACCAGGCTTGGGGCCTCCCCTGGTCGAGCGGAGCCGAGAGCTTGGGGAACTTCGGGGACGGTCCGGCCCGCCGCGACCAGCGCTTGGGCGGCCACCTGGCCGCCGAAGACGCGGGGGACGACGGCCGAGCGGGACTGTCCCCGGAAGATGTTCTGCTCGATCTGCTCCAGGTCGAGCAGATCGAGCAGAGCGTCCAGAGCCTCTGGCACTTACAGGCCCATCGACTTGGCGATGATCGACTTCATGACCTCGCTGGTGCCGCCGTAGATGCGGTTGACGCGGTTGTCGGCGTACAGGCGGGCGATCGGGTACTCGTTCATGTAGCCGTAGCCGCCGTGCAGCTGGAGGCAGCGGTCGATCACGCGGTGCGCGACCTCGGTGCAGAAGAGCTTGGCGCTCGCGGCCTCGGCGGCGGTGAGCTCACCGGCGTCCAGGGCCTCCAGGGCGCGGTCGGCGACGGCCTCGGCGGCGTCCACCTCGGCCTGGCAGGCGGCAAGCTCGAACTTGGTGTTCTGGAAGTGGGCGACCGGCTTGCCGAAGACGGTGCGCTCCTGCACGTACTCCTGGGCGAACCGGATGGCGGCCTTGGCCTGCGCGTAGGCGCCGAAGGCGATGCCCCAGCGCTCGGAGGGCAGGTTGGCGCCGAGGTAGTAGAAGCCCTTGTTCTCCTCGCCGAGCAGGTCCTCGACCGGGACCTTGACGTCGACGAAGGCCAGCTCGGCGGTGTCGGAGGTGCGCAGGCCGAGCTTGTCGAGCTTGCGGCCGATGGAGTAGCCCTCGGACTTGGTGTCCACGGCGAAGAGGGAGATGCCGAAGCGGCGGTCCTCGGCCGTCGGGGCGGACGTACGGGCGCAGACGATCACGCGGTCGGCGTGGACGCCACCGGTGATGAAGGTCTTGGCGCCGTTGAGGACGTAGTGCGTGCCGTCCTCGGAGAGCTTGGCGGTGGTCTTCATGCCCGCGACGTCGGAGCCGGTGCCCGGCTCTGTCATCGCCAGCGCCCACATCTCCTCGCCGGAGACGAACTTCTCCAGGTAGCGCTTCTTCTGCTCGTCGGTGGCGAGCATCTTGATGTACGGCAGGGCGAGCAGGACGTGAACGCCGGAGCCGCCGAAGTTGACGCCCGCGCGCGAGGTCTCCTCGTAGAGGACGGCCTCGAACTTGTGGGTGTCCAGGCCCGCGCCGCCGAACTCCTCGGGAACGTTGATCCCGAAGACGCCCAGCTCACCGAGCTTGTAGTAGAAGTCGCGAGGCGCTTGGCCCGCCGCAAACCACTCGTCGTAGACCGGGACGACCTCGGCCTCGATGAAGGCCCGGATGGTCTCCCGGAACGCCTCGTGGTCTTCGTTGTACACGCTACGGCGCACGGGTCACGCCCTCCCTCTGGCTTCTGCTGCATTGTCTAAGCGCTTGCTCATTCATAAGTTACCGGTTGGTCACCGAGACTGTCGAGGGTGCGGGACGGTCGTACGCGTCACAGCCAGCGCAGCGCGAACCAGAGGTCCATCCGTACGTCCGCGTCGTCGAGGTCGGCCCCGAGGAGGGTCGCGCAGCGGGCGATGCGCTGGCGGACCGTATTGCGGTGCACGTCCAGCGCGACGGCCGTACGGTCCCAGCTCCCGTGCAGCGACAGCCACGTGCGCAGTGTCTCGGTGAGCGCCGGGGTCTCCGCGATCGGGGCCAGCTGTGCGCGGGCGTGCGCCCGGGCTTCGTCCGGCGCGACCAGCGACGCGACGCCCTCGCCAGGCTCTCCCCGGTCGCGCACCAGTGGGCTGCGGGTGGCCTCGGCGCGGCGTACCGCCTGGGCGGCGCGGGTGTCGGCCGCCGGGAGGTCGCGCGCGGGGACGGGGGAGCTCACGCCGAGCGTCCAGCCGGGCTGCGGCGCGATGTCGCGGGCTCCGCTCACCAGGACCCGCACCCCGCCGTCCTCCGCCGCGTCCACCAGCGCGCTGCCGAGCGCGGCGCCGAGGGCTGCGGCGGCGAGCGGGCCCCGACGGCCGCCCGCTGCGGTGCTCCCGGGTGCGCCGCTGCCCGGGCCGGTGGGCCTGGCGTGCACCACGGTCCACTCGCCCGCGCCCAGCTCCGGCGCCACGTCGGCGGGGTCCGCCCCCAGCAGCAGCCGCACCAGCGCGGCGGCGCGGCCGGCCTCGGCCGTGCCCTGGTGGGGCGTGGTCAGCAGCGACAGCAGCACGACGGCGACCCCGGCGATGGTGTGGTCCCCGGCCGTACGCCGCTCGGAGGCAACCCCGAGGACGAGGTCCTGGCCGCCGGTGAGGGCGTAGGCGGCGAGGTGGGTGCCGCCCACGGCGTCGGTGGCGGAGGAGGGCGCGGCCCTGGGAGCGGAGATCTCCCCCACCCCGCCCCTTCCCGAGGGGTTCACCACGTGGGCCAGACGGGTCAGGGCGGTCTGTGCCTCCGCGGGAGGCGGGCTGCCGGCTGCCGCCAGCGGGGCGCCCTCCGGCGACAGGAGTACCGCCCATGCGCCGCCCAGCCTCGCCGTGAGCTGGTTCAGGACCGCCGGGACCGGGTCGGGGCGGGCCGCCGCCGACGCCAGGCCCTGCTGGGCCTCGGTCACGCGGCGCAGCTCGCGGTGGCGGGCCTCCGCCATCAGGCGCCACACCGCGCGGGCGATCGCCGTGAACGTGGTCGGCGGCGGGACCTCCAGGAGGGGCAGGCCGTAGCGGTCGCACGCCTCGACCAGCGCCGGAGGGACCGTGTCGTACACCGGCGCCACGCCGAAACCGAGCGCCGCCGCACCCGCCTGAGCGACCCGCGACACGTAGTGGTCGGCGTCCGTCAGCAGGACGCCTGCTGTGAGCAGCAGCTCGCCGCCCAGCAGGTACGGGTACGGGTCGGCCATCTCCGAGGTGTGCACCCAGTGGACGTCGGCGTCCTCGGGGCCCGCGATCCGGCGCAGGCCGAGATCCTCCCGGGCCAGCAGCGCGGCCAGCGGGATCGCCGGGGACGGCGGGGACGGTGGGGACGGTGGGGACGGTGGGGACGGTGGGGACGGGGCTGACGGTTCCTGCATGGATGGTCCATCCATATGGGCTCGTGAGGATGGATGAAACGTACACTTCAGCGTTGCCTTCCGGCCACCTACTGTCGTGCCGACCGGCGGCCGCGGGTACGGGCGGATGTCCCCGCACAAGAGCCGCCGGACTCCCCTGAGATCCCTGCACGACACGCCACTGAGGTTGCGCGAAGGAGGGCCCATGGCCATCGACTACACGGTGATCGCCATTTACTTGGCCGGAATGCTGGCCATGGGCTGGTGGGGCATGCGCCGCGCCAAGTCCAAGAGCGAATTCCTGGTGGCGGGCCGCCGACTCGGCCCCAGCATGTACTCCGGCACGATGGCGGCCATCGTCCTCGGCGGCGCCTCCACCATCGGCGGCGTCGGCCTCGGCTACCAGTACGGCCTCTCCGGCGCCTGGATGGTCTTCGCCATCGGCCTCGGACTCCTCGCGCTCAGCATCTTCTTCTCCGCGCGCATCGCCCGCCTGAAGGTCTACACGGTCTCCGAGATGCTGGATCTCCGGTACGGCGGCGGCCGCGCCGGCATCATCTCCGGCGTTGTCATGTGGGCGTACACGCTCATGCTCGCCGTCACGTCGACCATCGCGTACGCCACGATCTTCGACGTCATCTTCAGCATGGACCGCGGCCTGTCGATCGTCCTCGGCGGCGCGATCGTCGTCGCGTACTCGACCCTCGGCGGCATGTGGTCGATCACGCTCACCGACATGGTGCAGTTCGTCGTCAAGACGATCGGCGTGCTGCTCCTGCTCCTGCCGATCGCGGTCGTCAAGGCGGGCGGCTTCAGCGAGATGAAGGCGAAGCTGCCCACCGAGTACTTCGACCCGCTGGGCATCGGCGGCGAGACGATCTTCACGTACGTGCTGATCTACACCTTTGGCATGCTGATCGGCCAGGACATCTGGCAGCGGGTCTTCACCGCCCGCAGCGACAAGGTCGCCCGTTACGGCGGCACGGTCGCCGGTACGTACTGCCTCGTCTACGCCCTCGCCGGCGCCGTCATCGGCACGGCCGCCAAGGTCCTCTACCCGAACCTCGCCAACGCGGACGACGCCTTCGCGACCATCGTCAGGGACGAGCTGCCGATGGGCGTCCGCGGCCTGGTCCTCGCGGCGGCGCTGGCCGCCGTGATGTCGACCTCGTCCGGCGCGCTGATCGCCTGCGCCACCGTCGCCAACAACGACATCTGGTCGCGGCTGCGCGGCGCCGTCGTACCGGGGGAGAAGGGCGGCGAGGCGCACGACGAGGTGCGCGGCAACCGCGCCTTCATCCTGATCATGGGCATCGCCGTCATCTGCATCGCGATCATGCTGAACAACGTCGTCGAGGCCCTCACCGTCGCCTACAACCTCCTGGTCGGCGGCCTGCTCGTACCGATCCTCGGCGGTCTCCTCTGGAAGCGCGGCACGGTGTACGGCGCCCTGGCGTCCGTGACCGTCGGCGGAGTCGCGGTCGTCGGCCTGATGGCGGTGTACGGCATCCTTGCCAATGAGCCCGTCTACTACGGCCTGTTGCTGTCCCTCGCGGCGTACGTCGTCGCCAGCCTGGCCACCCGCCCGACCGACGCCGCGGTGCTGGCCGCCTGGCGCGAGCGGCTGGCGGGGCGCGGGGCGGAACCCGAGCCCGAGGCCGAGTCCGAGTACGTCCCCACACCCGGCTAAAGTCGTATAACGCAACGAACAGCAAAAAACGCAATGAAGCGCAACGAAGCGCCCGGAAGAAGGCATTTCACATGAGCAGCAGCGAGAACCAGCCGCGCGGCCCCGTCGACTCCTCCCGCATCCCGCGGTACGCGGGCCCCGCGACGTTCGCGCGGCTGCCCCGCCTCGACGAGGTCGGCACCGCCGACGTCGCCGTCGTCGGTGTGCCCTTCGACTCCGGGGTCTCCTACCGCCCCGGCGCGCGCTTCGGCGGCAATGCGATCCGTGAGGCGTCGCGCCTCCTGCGCCCGTACAACCCGGCGCAGGACGCGTCGCCCTTCGCGCTCGCCCAGGTCGCGGACGCCGGTGACATCTCCGCCAACCCGTTCAACATCAACGAGGCCGTCGAGACGATCGAGGCCGCGGCCGACGACCTCCTCGGCACGGGCGCCCGCATGATGACGCTCGGCGGCGACCACACCATCGCGCTTCCCCTCCTGCGCTCCGTCGCGAAGAAGCACGGCCCGGTCGCCCTGCTGCACTTCGACGCGCACCTCGACACCTGGGACACGTACTTCGGCGCCGAGTACACCCACGGCACGCCGTTCCGCCGGGCCGTCGAAGAGGGCATCCTCGACACCGAGGCGCTCTCCCACGTGGGCATCCGCGGCCCGCTGTACGGCAAGCAGGACCTGACCGACGACGAGAAGATGGGCTTCGGCATCGTCACCTCCTCCGACGTCTACCGGCGCGGCGCCGACGAGGTCGCCGACCAGCTCCGCCAGCGCATCGGCGACCGCCCGCTGTACATCTCCATCGACATCGACTGCCTCGACCCGGCCCACGCGCCCGGCACGGGCACCCCGGAGGCGGGCGGCATGACCTCCCGCGAGCTCCTGGAGATCCTGCGGGGTCTGTCCTCCTGCAACCTCGTCTCGGCCGACGTCGTCGAGGTCGCCCCGGCGTACGACCACGCGGAGATCACCTCCGTCGCCGCCTCCCACACGGCGTACGAGCTGACCACGATCATGTCCCGGCAGATCGCGGCGGCGAGGACGGCGGGCTCGTCGCAGTGACCCACGACCACGACCTGGTGCTGCGCCCCACCGCCGCACAGACCGAGGCCGCGCTGAACCCTCCCGCCGGGCGCAACGGCGGCGACCTGGTCGTCGAGACCCTGGCCGGACTCGGCGCGACCACCGTCTTCGGCCTCCCCGGCCAGCACGCGCTCGGCATGTTCGACGCGCTGCGCCGCTCCTCGCTGTCGTACGTCGGCCTGCGCGTCGAGAACAACGCGGGCTTCGCCGCCGACGCGTACGGCCGCATCACCGGCGAGGCGGCCCCGCTGCTCCTCTCCACGGGCCCGGGCGCCCTGATGTCGCTCGCCGCGCTCCAGGAGGCCGCGGCGGCATCGGCGCCCGTCCTCGCGATCAGCAGCCAGGTCCCGTCGGCCGGGATCGGCGGCGGCCGGCACGGCTACCTGCACGAACTCCGCGACCAGAAGGCGTCGTTCCGCGACATCGTGAAGTCGGTCCACACGGTCCGTACGGCTTCGCAGATCCCGTCGGCGATCGCGGAGGCCTGGGAATCGGCCCTCACAGCCCCGCACGGCCCGGTGTGGATCGAGATCCCCCAGGACGTACTCCTCGCGGAGACGACTCTCCCCCGCGTCACGGCGATGGACGCGACCCCGCACGAGCTGGCGCCGCGCCCCGAACTGACCGCGGTGGCAGCCCACTTGCTGTCGACGGCCGCCCGCCCCGCAGTCATCGCGGGCGGTGGTGTCGTACGCTCCGACGCCTCCGGAAAGCTGCTCGCACTCGCCGAGACGCTGAACGCACCGGTCGTCACCACCTTCGGCGGCAAGGGCGCGTTCCCTTGGGAACACCCGCTCTCGCTCCAGTCGTGGCTGGAGGACCGCCACACTACGGACTTCCTCGAAGACGCGGACGTCCTCCTGGTCGTCGGCTCGGGCCTGGGCGAACTCTCCTCGAACTACTACACGTTCAAGCCGCGCGGCCGCGTGATCCAGATCGACGCGGACCTCGGCAAGCTGGAGTCCAACCACCCGGCTCTCGGCATCCACGCCGACGCTCGCCTGGCGCTGTCGGCGCTGCTGGAGACGGTGGAACCCCGCGAGGACGCGACGGCCGCGGAGCGCGCGGCCGAGGTGCGGGAGAAGGTCCGGGCCCGTATCGACGCCCAGGAGCTGACCCTGGAGCGCCAGGTGCTGGCGTCCGTCCGCGAGGCGCTGCCTGACACGTCCCCCAGCTTCTGGGACATGACGATCCTCGCGTACTGGGCGTGGTCCGCCTTCGACCCCCGCCACCCCAACACCATGCATTCGGCGCAGGGCGCGGGCGGCCTCGGCTACGGCTTCCCGGCGGCGATCGGCGCTGCGGCGGCCGACCCGACGACGCCGGTGCTCGCGGTGTCGGGCGACGGCGGCGCGATGTACTCCATCGCGGAACTGGCCACCGCCCGCCAGCACAACCTTCCGGTCACCTGGCTGATCGTGGACGACGGCGGCTACGGCATCCTCCGCGAGTACATGACCGACGCCTTCGACGAGGCCACGGGCACGGAACTCGCCCGCCCCGACTTCGTCGCCCTGGCCGAATCCTTCGGCGTACCGGCGATGCGTACGACGCCGGAGTCGCTGAGCGAGGACCTGGCGAAGGCACTGTCGGCCCCGGGTCCGTCGGTGGTCGTACTCCCGGCCCTGCTGCGGATGTTCGCCCCGACGCACCTCTGAGCCTGCGCGGAAACAGCTCCGGCCGCCGCCCGCTCCTGCGGGCGACGGCCGGAAGCCGGAAAGCGGGCCGAAGGCCGGACCTCAGACCTTGGTGAAGCACAGCGTGTAGTCGCCGCCCGGGTGGTTCGAGTACTGAATGCCGTAGTCGAACTTCGCCCCGCATTCCATGGCGGCGCCGTACAGCGTGTCGCCCGTCTTGTACTCCGCCTCGGGGGAGCCGCAGTCGACGATCGTCGGCAGCGGATCGCCCTTGGGGTCCTGGACCTTGACGCAGTCGCCGGCCTTCGGCTCGTGCTTCTTGTTCTTCTCGTTCTGCGCGTCCACGGCGGCTTGCTCCTTGGCCTTGCCGCCGTTGGGATTGGTGTTGTAGTCGTACACGTACCAGGCCCCACCGCCGAAGATCGCCAGGACAATGAGGACGGCGAACAGCGCCTGCACTGGGTGCGTCTGCTGCCCCTGCCTCTGCGGCCCTCGCGGCGGCTGCTGCGGCCCGGGCTGCGGCTGCGGATAGCCGTACGGCTGCTGCGGAGGGTGATTCTGGTAGGGCGGCGGCGGTGCGGACATGACTGAGTGACCCCGATGGTTGACGGCACGACAGAAGGTCAACACGATGTTGACCGATGCAGGCTACCGTTCGCCGCCTGATCTCCCATCAGCAGACCCCGTACGTCCGTCAGTACGAGATGAGATCCGCGATCTCGCGCGCGCTCCAGTGCCCGGCGGCTCCCGGGCAAGCTGCGACATAGGACGCGATGGTGGTCGCGTCCCACGCACCCGCCTGAAGCAGCCCTGCGGACAGGTACCGCACGTAGTCGGCGGACGGCCTGTTCCACTCGACTTCGCCGATGCTCCACGGAGCCGTGAAGGTGAGCATCGGTAAGCCGTCCAGCACGCCCGGGTGAATGAGCGTTTCGTAGCGACCGCTTCCCAGCGTCGCCCTGCCGCGGCTCAGCGCCTCGGTCAGGTCGAGGCCGCCGCCCGGCTCCCGGTACATCTCCTGGGCCGCGATGTCCGCGAACTGCTCAACCGTGACCAGATACGCCCGGCCGAATACCCGCCCCTTCGCCCCGGGATCGTAGAAGGCCCTCCCACCGGTCCACACCGGAGACTCCGTGGCGAAGTACAGTGCGCCGTCCAGCTCGACCGGGACAGATCTTTCCGGGGCACGTTGATCCCGGCACCCTGGGTAGGTCCTGGAGGCTCCCGGCGGACGACCGCCCGCGATGTAGAACGACAGGCGGTCCATATGCATGTTGGAGCCGTATGCCGTGTACCAGACATGGCCGTCCATAGGCGTCCTGCTCCCGCGTCCCGTACAACCTTTCCGTCTCCGACGTGTCATCTGTACAAGAACCACGAGGGGACGGAAGCCACACTATGACGCACAACCGAATAACCCGGGGCACGATCGCCGCAGTTCTGGCCGTGGGCGTACTCGTGCCCGCCGCCGCCGCAGCGCCCGCCGCTGCCGCCACCACGCCTACGGTGGCCTGCACATCAGGCAAGGCGGGGCTGGCGGCCAAGCTGACCACGGACATCACCGCGGCGCTCAAGGGACGGAAGTCCACGACGGCGATCTCGCTGTACGACCGCACCACCAAGACCACCTGCACCCTGCGTTCCACCCAGAAGTACGACTCCGCCAGCGTGGTCAAGGTGACCGTCCTCGCCGTGCTGCTGTGGGACGCCAAGAAGACCAACCGCTACCTGACGTCCACCGAGACCAGGCTCGCCACCGCCATGATCACCAAGTCGGACAACAGCGCCACCAGCACACTGTGGCGACAGCTCGGCATGACCAAGATCAAGGCGTTCCTGCAGGCCGCCGGGATGACACAGACCGTCCCCGGCACCGGCGGCTACTGGGGACTCACGCAGATCACCGCACGCGACGAGCAGAAGCTGCTTGCCCTGCTCACCGCGAAGAACACCGTCCTGAGCGACAATTCGCGGTCGTACACCCTCGGCCTGATGAGCAAGGTCATCTCCTCCCAGCGCTGGGGCACTCCCGCCGGCGCCCCGGCCACCGCCACCATCCAGGTCAAGAACGGCTGGCTGCCCCGTGCCACGTACGGCTGGCGGGTGCACTCCATCGGTGCGTTCACGGGCGGCGGCCACAACTACGCGATCACGATCCTCACGCAGGACAACGAGACCATGGACGACGGCGTGAACACCATCCAGGCCGTGTCCCGGGCGGTCCACAAGGCCCTCAACCCGACGGCCCGCGCCTCGACGCTCTACGCCCCGACGGAAGCACCGCGCGAGGTGATCCCGGCCGTGCCGCAGGGCTGACGAGTTCGTACGGGTCCTAGGACCAGAGACCCGTCTTTGTTGCAGCGGGATGAAAACGGCCCCCAGCCGCGTTGGTGCCTTCCGGTAGAGCAGGACGATCGGGAGGCATCAGTGGCGTCGGCGGCAGATCAAGGGTGGGCACGGCGGCTGGCCGGGTACGCCTGGCGGTACCGGCGCAATGTCGTCCTCGCGCTCGGGTCGTCGCTCGGCGGCATGGCGGTCATGGCCCTCGTGCCGCTGATCACCAAGATCGTCATCGACGACGTCATCGGTGACCATTCGCGCTCGCTCGCCGTCTGGACCGGGCTCCTGATAGCCGCAGCCGTCGTCGTGTACGTCCTCACGTACATCCGCCGCTACTACGGCGGCCGCCTCGCCCTCGACGTCCAGCACGACCTCCGTACCGAGATGTACGGGACGATCAGCCGGCTCGACGGGAGACGGCAGGACGAGCTGTCCACCGGGCAGGTCGTCGGCCGCGCCACCAGCGACCTTCAGCTGATCCAGAGCCTGCTCTTCATGCTGCCCATGACCATCGGCAACTTCCTGCTCTTCCTGATCTCCCTCGTGATCATGGCGTGGCTTTCGCCGCTGCTCACCCTGGTCGCGCTCGCCGTCGCCCCCGCCCTGTGGTTCATCGCCAAGCTGAGTCGCGTCCGGCTCTTCCCCGCCACCTGGTACGCCCAGGGGCAGGCCGCCGCCGTCGCGGGCGTCGTCGACGGCGCCGTGTCCGGCGTACGCGTCGTCAAGGGCTTCGGGCAGGAGGACCAGGAGACCGGCAAGCTGCGCGAGGTCAGCCGGCGGCTCTTCGCCGGGCGGATGCGCACCGTCAGACTGAATTCCCGGTACACCCCGGCCCTCCAGGCCGTGCCCGCCCTGGGGCAAGTGGCGATGCTGGCGCTCGGCGGCTGGCTGGCCACGCGCGGCGAGATCACTCTCGGTACGTTCGTCGCCTTCTCCGCCTACCTTGCACAGCTCGTCGGGCCGGTCCGGATGCTGGCCATGGTGCTCACCGTCGCGCAGCAGGCGAGGGCCGGTGTCGAGCGCGTACTGGAGCTGATCGACACCGAGCCGTCCATCGCGGACGGCACCAAGGAACTTCCGGCCGATGCCGAGGCGACCGTCGAGTTCGACGACGTTAGCTTCGGTTACGACGACGAGCGGCCCGTACTCGACGGCTTCTCGCTGGAGATCCGGTCCGGCGAGACCGTCGCCGTCGTCGGCTCGTCCGGCAGCGGAAAGTCCACGATCTCGCTCCTCCTGCCGCGCTTCTACGACGTGTCGCGCGGGGCCGTCCTCGTCGGCGGGCACGACGTCCGCGAGCTCACCCTGGACTCGCTCCGGGCCGCCATCGGGCTCGTACCCGAGGACAGCTTCCTGTTCTCCGACACCGTCCGGGCCAACATCGCCTACGGCTGCCCCGACGCTACGGACGAGCAGATCGAGACCGCCGCCCGCGCCGCCCAGGCCGACCGCTTCATCTCCGAGCTGCCGGCCGGCTACGACACGACCGTCGGCGAGCACGGCCTGACGCTCTCCGGCGGCCAGCGCCAGCGCATCGCCCTCGCCCGCGCCATCCTCACCGACCCCCGGCTCCTCCTCCTCGACGACGCCACGTCCGCCGTCGACGCCCGGGTCGAGCACGAGATCCACGAGGCGCTGAAGTCCGTCATGGCCGGGCGTACGACGCTGCTCATTGCCCACCGCCGCTCCACCCTCAACCTCGCCGACCGCATCGCAGTCCTCGACGGCGGCCGCCTCGCCGACATCGGCACGCACGACGAGCTCCAGCAGCGCTCGGCGCTCTACCGGCGGCTGCTGACCGACCCCGACGAGCTCGGCGGCGTATCGCCCGGTCACACGCTCCTCAAGGCTCCGGAACCGGCCGAGGACCGGACCGTGCAGGCCGAACTGGACGCCGAGTTCGACGCCGAGCGCGGCATCACGCCCGACCTGTGGGTGCGCGACGAGAGCTCTCCCGACAAGGCCACCGACCACGCGCCCGGCATGCCGGCCACCCCCGAGCTCCTCGCCCAGGTCGACGCGCTGCCGCCCGCCGACGACGTTCCGGCCGTCGACGAGGCCCGCGCCGTCCAGCCGGAGGAGTCGTACGGCCTGCGCCGCCTGCTGCGCGGCTTCGGGCTGCCGCTGCTGTTCAGCCTGCTCCTCGTGGCCCTCGACGCCGGGATGGGGCTGCTGCTGCCGATCCTGATCCGGCACGGCATCGACGAAGGCGTCACCCAGCTCGCGCTCGGCGCGGTCTGGACGGCCGCCGGGCTCGCGCTGCTGTCCGTGGTCGTGCAGTGGGCGGCGCAGACCGGCGAGATACGGATGACGGGGCGGACCGGCGAGCGTGTTCTGTATGCGCTCCGCCTCAAGATCTTCGCCCAGCTCCAGCGGCTCGGTCTGGACTACTACGAGCGCGAGCTGACCGGCCGCATCATGACCCGCATGACGACCGATGTTGACGCTTTGTCGACATTCCTGCAGACCGGGCTCGTCACGGCCTTCGTCTCCCTCGTCACCTTCTTCGGCATCATGGCCGCGCTCGTCGTCATCGATGTGCAGCTGGCGCTGGTCGTCTTCGCGACGCTGCCGGTTCTGGTCATCGGCACGTACTTCTTCCGGAAGAAGAGCGTGGCGGCGTACGAGCTGGCACGCGACCGGGTCGGTCTCGTCAACGCCGACCTCCAGGAGTCCGTGTCCGGGCTGCGCATCGTCCAGGCGTTCCGGCGTGAGCGCACAGGCGCTGTGCGGTTCGCGGAGCGCAGTGCGAGCTACCGGCAGGCGCGGGTGCGCGGTCAGTGGCTGATCTCGGTGTACTTCCCGTTCGTGCAGCTGTTGTCGTCCGTCGCCGCCGCGGCGGTGCTGATCGTGGGCGCGGGGCGGGTGGACGCGGGCACGCTGACCACCGGTGCGCTGGTTGCCTACCTCCTCTACATCGACCTGTTCTTCGCGCCCGTACAGCAGCTCTCCCAGGTCTTCGACGGCTACCAGCAGGCCACCGTCTCGCTGCGGCGCATCCAGGAGCTCCTCCAGGAGCCGACGTCGACCGGCGACGCCGACAGGCCGAAGGCCGTCCCGTCGCTGCGCGGCGAAATCGCCTTCGAGGACGTGCATTTCACGTATGTGAAGGAAGGGGTCGGCGACGAGGAAGAGGCCCTCACCGGCATCGACCTGCGCATCCCCGCCGGCCAGTCCGTCGCCTTCGTCGGCGAGACCGGCGCGGGCAAGTCGACCCTGGTCAAGCTGGTCGCGCGGTTCTACGATCCGACGAAGGGCCGCATCACGGCCGACGGAGCCGACCTGCGCGACCTCGACATCACGGCGTACCGGCACCGCCTGGGCGTCGTACCGCAGGAGGCGTACCTCTTCGCCGGTACGGTCCGCGACGCGATCGCCTACGGGCGGCCCGAAGCGACCGACGCCGAGGTCGAGGCGGCGGCCCGGGCGGTCGGCGCGCACGACATGATCGCGACGCTGGACGGCGGCTACCTCCACGAAGTCGCCGAACGCGGCCGCAACCTCTCCGCGGGCCAGCGCCAGCTCATCGCCCTCGCCCGCGCCGAACTCGTCGACCCCGACGTCCTGCTCCTCGACGAGGCGACCGCCGCCCTGGACCTGGCTACGGAGGCGCAGGTCAACCAGGCCACGGACAGCCTCACCGGCCGCCGCACCACCTTGGTCGTCGCCCACCGCCTCACGACGGCGGCGCGCGCGGACCGGGTGGTGGTCATGGACCACGGTCGGGTCGTCGAGGACGGCACGCACGACGAACTGCTGGCGCTGGACGGGACGTACGCCCGGCTGTGGCGCACCTTCGTGGGCGAGGACGAGCCCGCGGCCGTCTGAGTACGCCGGCGGCGCACATTTCGCGGCGAATTCCGCCACGAATTCAGCTGCAACCGCACCGTGCCTCTTGTGCGTCCGTACGCACGTACGCTCATGTGGGGGAAGGGGACACGAGTGTTCGGTGGGGCGATGAGAAAACACTTGAAATACGGCATATATGGACTTGCCATCCTGATCGCGGCCGCAGGCCTGACCCTTGCGGGCCCCGGCGCCCGGAGCGCCGAGGCCGCAGCTTCGACATGCGCCGGCCGCAAGGTGAAAACGGTCTCCTTCGCGACCGGCGAACTGCGCATCTACAAGAGCCGTCGTTACGTCTGCGCCATGACCGTTTCCAAGAGCCCCGGTGTGCGACGGCACATGTCCGTCACCGTCCAGGCGCGCGGCAGCCGCACCGCCAAGGACAGCGGCCACTTCACGCACCGGGCCGGCCCGGTGAAGGTCTACGCCCTCAACCGGTGTGTACGGGCCGAGGGTTCGATCGGCGTCAGGAAGGTCTCCACTGGCTGGATTCTCTGCTGACCCTGGTGGTAAGGGAGTTGCCCGGCTAGGTTCGCCCCGTCGTCTGTGACTACAGGGGAGGGCGAATGGGGCGCAAGGCGCTCAGATGGCTGCTGTCGATAGTGGTGCTCATAGGCACCGTGGGAATCGGCGGCGCCGCGCCGGCCGGGGCGGTCACCACCGCCGCAGAGCCGGACATCAAGGAACGCATACTCGCGATACCGGGCATGAGCCTGGTCGAGGAGAAGCCGTACACCGGCTATCGCTATTTCGTACTGAACTACACCCAGCCGGTCGACCACCGGGACCCGTCCAAGGGCACCTTCAAGCAGCGGATCACCTTGCTGCACAAGGACACCAGCCGCCCGACGGTCTTCTTCACCAGTGGCTACAACGTCTCGACGACCCCTCGGCGCAGTGAGCCGACGGCGATCATCGACGGCAACCAGGTGTCGATGGAGTACCGCTTCTTCACCCCGTCCCGGCCGTCGCCGGCCGACTGGTCGAAGCTCGACATCAAGCAGGCCGCGAGCGACCAGCACCGCATCTTCAAGGCCCTGAAGAAGATCTACTCCAAGAAGTGGATCTCCACCGGCGGCTCCAAGGGCGGCATGACCGCGACGTACTACGAGCGCTTCTACCCGCGCGACATGGACGGCGTCGTCGCGTACGTCGCGCCCAACGACGTGGTGAACAAGGAGGACGCGGCGTACGACCGCTTCTTCCGCAACGTCGGCACCAAGGAGTGCCGCGACGCCCTGAACGCCGTACAGCGCGAGGCACTTGAGCGGCGTGGCCCGCTGAGCGCCAAGGTCAAGGAGTGGGCGGACGCCAACAACGCCTCCTTCGACACCGTCGGCAGCCTGGACAAGGCGTACGAGTCCACGGTTCTCGACTTCGTGTGGGCCTTCTGGCAGTACAGCCGGGCGGCGGACTGCGCGGACGTACCCGCCGCGGACTCCTCGGACCAGGTGATCTACGACTACGTCGACGCGATCTCCGGCTTCTCCGCCTACAGCGACCAGAGCCTGGCGACGTACACGCCGTACTACTACCAGGCGGGCACCCAGCTGGGCGCACCGCAGGTCAAGTACCCGCACCTCGACGGCCTCATGAAGTACGGCCCGGACTTCTTCCAGCCGCGCGTCTACGTGCCGCGCGACATCCCGATGAAGTTCAGCCCGAGCGCGATGCGGGACGTGGACAGCTGGGTGCGGCACAACGCCACACGGATGCAGTTCGTGAACGGGCAGAACGACCCGTGGAGCGCCGAGCCGTTCCGCCTCGGCAAGGGCGCGCGCGACTCCTACGTCTACACCGCGCCCGGCGCCAACCACGGCGCCAATGTCGCGGGCCTCGCCCCCGCCGAGAAGGCGAAGGCGACCGCGGCGATCCTCGAATGGGCGGGCGTGGCCCCGGCCGCCGTCCAGGCGGACCCGGCGAAGGCCAAGAGGCTGACCGGTTTCGACGCGAAGCTCGACAAGCGTGACGTGCAGCGCGAGCAGACCCTGAGGCCGTAACGCTCCTCCTTGCACCGTGGGCTGTGCCCGTCGTCGTTGTGGTGTCTCACACGCGACGGGCGCAGCCCACCGCCTTTTCCCCGCCCAGCTGTACGTACAACTGCGTGGGAGGCGGGCACTGCGCCCGCCGCTGCACCGCGGCCGCCACCCTGAACTGCGGGGCCTTCTCGCCCGACCCGTCGCACGGCGTCTCCTTCACCTGCCCCTTGCTCGCGGTGTAGACGCAGTCCCCGACGACGGTGCGCGGGCCGCCGCCCCTGCCCGGGTCGCCCGGATGCGGTTCCTCCAGATTGCGCATGCAGGCGAATCCGCGCGCCACAGCTCCGTCGCCGTCCTCGTCGAAGGCGGGCCGGCTCTCCGAGATGTGCAGCACGAAGTCCGTACGGGCCGGGCACGCCGACCCGCCGACGGGCTCGCCGCCGGGCCGCCCCTCGTGCCGGGCCAGGACCCGGGCGGCGGCCTTCTCACTGGCGCAGGGCACTTCGCGGAAGTCGCGTCCGCGCAGCGACCCGTGCGAGCTGCATTCGTCGATGCCGAGGAAAGTCGCGCCGTACCCCGACGGCGTGACCGTGCCGGCGAGCGCGCCGCCGGAACCGCCGCCGCCTCCCTCGGACGCCCTCTGACAAGCAGTCAGCGACGTCACCACCGCGAGCAACAGGGCACACACCACCCCCGTGAACCGATCCATCCGCATGCCGAACCCCCCGATACGTCCACACAGCGTGACCCGCCGGAGCGGGCGCACGCCAGACGCGCGGGGGGCTTTGCGCCTATCGGGGGTGGTGCGCCGGTGGTGCGGTGGTGGTTCGGCGTACGGGGCGTACGCCTAATAAGTCAGCCCGTACCCGACCGGATACAGCACCTTCGCCGGATCGTCCGCGCGCTGTATCGGTACGGGCAGCCTCCCCTCGGGGCGGATCTTTCCGGCGATGACCCGGACCGCCGCACGGAGTTCCACGTCGGTCCAGGAGTACGCCGCCACACTCGCGGCGAACCCGCTGAGCCGGGCGATGTCGTACGGATTGCGGATGGCGAGGCAGACGACGGGCACCCCGGTGGCCGCGAGCGCACTGACGAGGGTGCGCTGCGGGCTGGTCGCGGACACGTTGTACGTCCCCACTACCACCACATCCTTCCCCTTGGCGGCGGCGACCGCCTCGTCGATCTTCGCCTGGGTGGGCGTGATCCCGGTGGACAGGGCGGTGGCGTTGAAGCCCAGCTCGGTGAACGCGCCGGCGATGACGGTGGTGGGCGGCCCGGTGCTCCCGGAGGGGGACGCGGGATCGGCCCCGACGACCAGCACATTGTTGTGGGTGCGAAGGCTGAGCGGCAGCAGCCCGCCGGTGTTGGCCAGCAGGGTGGTGGTGCCTTCGGCGATCCGGTCGGCCGCGGCGAGGTGCGAACGCACGCCCACGGTCCGGTCGACTCCCTCGTGGGACACATAGGGATCGCGGAACAGCCCGAGCTTGGCCTTGAGCCGTAGGATCCGCAGGACGGACTCCTCCAACCTGCTCATGCTCACCTCGCCGTCCTTGACGGCCTTGAGGACGGCGTTCCAGGCGACGGGCAGGTCCGGCGGGTTCAGCAGCTGGTCGCACCCGGCGAGGAGCGCGAGGACGGGCACCCGGTCGTCGCCGTACTTCTGGCGTACGCCCGCCATGGTGAGGGAGTCGGTGACGACGACTCCGTCGTAGCCGAGCCGCTCGCGCAGTACGCCGGTGAGGATCGGCCGGGAGAGCGTGGCCGGGTCCTTGGCGGGGTCGAGCGCGGGCACCACAATGTGCGCGGTCATGATCGAGTCGATGCCGGCGGCGACAGCGGCGCGGAACGGCGGGGCGTCCAGCTGCTCCCACTGCTCGGCGGTGTGGTGGATGGTGGGGAGGGCGTAGTGACTGTCGTCCTTGGTGTCGCCGTGCCCGGGGAAGTGCTTGGACGTGGCCGCGATCCCGGCCCCCTGATAGCCCTTGACCTGCGCGGCGACCATGCCCGCAACGGCCTGCGGGTCGGCCCCGAAGGACCGTACGCCGATGACGGGGTTGGCGGGGTTGACGTTGACGTCGGCGACGGGCGCGTAGTTCTGCACGATGCCCATCGCCGCCAGCTCGGCCCCCGCGATCCGCGCCGCCTTGCGCGCGTCACGGGTCGACCCGCCCGCCCCGAGCGCCATCGCGCCGGGCACGAGGGTGGCGGGCTTGCCGACGCGGGCGACGATGCCGTGCTCCTGGTCGGTGGAGATGAGGAGGGGGAGGGGCGTGCGCTGGGCGAGCCCTGCCCGCTGGATGCCGTTGGAGAGGTCGGCGATCTGGTGCGGGTCGCGGGTGTTGTGCGCCCAGGCGAAGTAGATGATGCCGCCGACGTGGTACTTCGCGACGAGCTCGGCGGCGGTCCTGACCCCCATCTCCTTGAGATTGAGGTCGATGTCGGCCTGGTCGGGCTCGGTCGCGGAGTGCCCGTACACGCGCATGACGAAGAGCTGGCCGACCTTCTCCTCCAGGCTCATGCGGGAGATGAGGCGCTTGAGACGGTCGCGAGTTGAGGCGCTGTCAGAGGCGACGGGGGAGGCGGTGGGGGCGGCGGCTGTGGTCGCGGCGGCCACAGCGGCCGTGGCTGTGGCGATGAGCAGGGTGCGTCTGGAGGTGCCTCTGGATGTGCGGTGGTGGTGCACGTGAGCTCCTTCCGGCCGTACTCGACAAGGGAGTTGAAGGAAACTGCCAAGGAGTCACGGATATCCGGAAAGTAACTGCCAGGTCAAGGCGCCGCGCAAAGTTGAAGCCGCCACCGGCGCATTTGGAGGGGGGCGCACCGGCGGCGACTGCGCTGCCGGCCGCAGGCGGTTGGAGAGGGGGTCAGCGATCGCAGCCAGCAGCGAGAGCCGACACCGCTCTGCGGAGATTCACCGGCAGTACGCCGGTTGGACGGAGGGGGCGCGCGGAGGGTTCCCTGCGGGCGGGGATTTCGCGAAATGGTGCGGATGGTGTGCGCAGGGGGTGTCCGATCAGATGGGGAACAGCCTGATCTTGACGCCGATCGCGTCGGCCAGATGCGTCAGATCACCGGGATCGCTGGTCACCACGGCGGCTTGATGCTGGACGGCGGTGGCAACGACGATCGCATCCACGACGTCGGAGGTGGCCGAAGCTCCACAGACCACGCCGGCGGCACGCCCGGTGCGCTGGTCGTCGGGGAGGACGTCGCAGCCTTTGAGGACACGGGAGATCTGGTGCTGCGGTCCGCCGCGCCAAGCTTGGGCGAGTACGACCACGGGCACGATCGGACGGATGCGGGCTGCGGTCAGCTCGTCGTGCAGGGCGATGAAGTCCGCGTTGCGGCGCTCGGCAGCGACCAGTGCGCCTGTGTCGTAGACGATCGCGCGCACTATCCGGCCGCCCGCCAGGACTCGTCGTCCAGCAGGCCGGCTTCCAAGAGGAACTGGCGGGCGCGCTGCCGGGATTCCTCGGGAAGCTTTCCGTGCTCGGTCTCGTACTCGGCCACCAGCTCGCTGGCTGCGGCCCTTGCGTCGGCGCGGAGCGTGGCTGCCCGGGCTTTCTCGATCGCGGCCTCGGCCAGCCAGGTGGACACCGGCTTGCCCTCTTCCTCGGCCGCCGCCTTGATCGTCTCCTCGACCTCGGGCGGAACCGAGATCGACAGCTTCCTTGCGGTCATTTCTTCACCGTACGCTCGGTAGGAAGGCATTCCTACCGCATTCACTCGCGAGTGTGACGCAGCCCGCCGCTTGCAGTGGCCGCCGCCGGGACAGATCGAGCACTCCGCGCCATGCGTAAGCAGCACTACCTCCCGTTCTCCCTCCTGGTGCCAGTCTTCGGGATGTCATCGGGGGCTCTGCTGCTGGACGAGTGCATCAGCCCCCTGCGCTGGTGCGCGGCGGTGCTGCTGGTGGGCGGGGTGGCGCTGGCCTCGCTGGGGAGGACCCCTTCCCCTGCGCCGGTGATCGTGCCGGCGCCGGTCGTGCCCGAGAAGTCGTCAGCCTGACCGGTGTCCGGCGAGCCGCTCCAGATACTTCCGCCCGGCCGCCAGCAGCCCCGGCAGCTCCGCCGCCTCCGGATACCACCGCTTCTCGTACTCCCAGCACAGCCAGTCGTCGTCGTCGAGCAGCGCGACGCACTCGCCGAGCGGCAGCACGCCGGTCCCCAGCGCGAGCGGAGTCGTGTCGTCCGCCGATGCGATGTCCTTGACCTGGGTGTATCCGAGGTGTGGGGCGAGTACGGCGTGGGTTGCCGCCGGAGTCTCGCCGCCCAGCCAGGTGTGCATGACGTCCCACAGCGCGCCCACGTTCTTGTGGCCGACCGGGCCCAGGATGCGGGAGGCCGCCGCGCCCGTGCGGTGGGAGTCGTGGGTTTCCAGCAGGATGCGTACGCCCATGTCGGCGGCGGTTTCGGCCGCCCGGCCCAGGCGCCGCGCCGCCGTCGCGTCGGCCTCCTCCTGGCTCTGCTCGTCGCCTCCGCCGGGGAAGACGCGGACGTACGGGGCGCCGAGGTCGCGGGCGAGGATCAGCAGGCCGTCGAGTTCCTCGTGCACGGCGGCGTCGTCGCCGGGGGCCGCCACCCGGACGTACCCGGCCAGAGCCAGAATCTCGACGCCAGCCCCGTCGAACTCGCCCACCACATCCGCGCGTTCGCTCGCTCCGATGCCGGAGTGGACCGGCTCCTCGGGGTGGGCGCGCAGCTCCACGCCGGCGTAGCCGGTTCCGGTCGCCAGGCGCAGTACGTCGCTGATCGGCATGCCGGGCACCCCGAGTGTGGAGAACGCGTACTTCACTTCGATGCTCCTTCTTGGAGGGGGAGCCGCCAGTCCTGGCCCACCAGGTCCGCTCCGTACGAGCGGTGCGGCTTCTCGGCGACGAGTGTGAATCCGGCGCGCTGGTAGATCTTGCGGGCGGCGGTCAGCACATCGTTCGTCCACAGCACGACTTCCCGGTACCCCACCTCGTATGCGAAGTCCACGACCGTTCGGACCAGTCGTTCACCCAGGCCGTGGCCGCGCGCCGAGGGGTCGACCAGCAGGAGGCGCAGCCGGGCGGTGCCGGGGGCGTCGTCCCGTACGCACATCACCGAACCCACCGGCCGGCCGTCGAGCTCGGCGATCCAGACGCGCTCCAGGTGGGGGTCGTGGTCCTGGGCGAAGTCCGCGACGATACGGGCGACGAGGCCCTCGAAGTCCGCGTTCCAGCCGAACTCTGCGGCGTACAGCGCGCCGTGCCGCTGCACGATCCAGCCGAGGTCGCCCGGCACGGGGTCGCGCAGCACCGGCGCTTCGGGGGCGTGCGGCGTACTGCTGCTGAGAATCTCCCGGACTGTGCGCATCGCCGCGGTAAGGCGAGGGCGCTCCTCCGGCCGTACGCCGGACAGCAGCGAGCCGACGGCTTCGCGCGAGCGCTCGTCGAGGAGGGCCGCCGCTTCCCGGCCCCTCGCTGTCAGGCTGACACGCCGGCGCCGGGCGTCCTCCTCGGACGGGCTCCGCTCGATCAGCCCGTCCTGCTCGAAATTGGCCAGCAGCCGGCTCAAGTAACCGGCGTCCAGCGACAGGCGGGTGCGCAGGTCCGCCGCGTCCGTATGCGGGGAGTGGGTCAGCTCGTACAGGACGCGGGATTCGGTCAGCGTGTACGGCGTGTAGAGGTGGCGGCTGTAATCGAGCGCGCCGATGAGGTTGGTGTAGAAGCGGTTGAACGCGCGGATTTCCTGAACAGCCATGATCCACTCCGGCATTTCCTTGACTGAGTCAACGGTATGCCGGAGCGGTCGCGTACGGAAGCCCCCCACGGGGCAGGACTCCGGCCATGACAGAGATATGGGAATTCACCGATGACCGCGGCCAGTTGGCGTCGGCCGGGCAGCGGCCGACGCGGGTCGTCGCGTACATCCAGGCCGGCGCGACCCTCTGGGACCACGGCCTGCGCCCCCTCGGCATCTTCGGCTCGTACCACGACGGTGAGGCCCCCGACCGGGCGAAGGCGGGCACGCTCCCGGTGGGCGACGTGACGTACTTCGGCGCGGGCGGTGCGTTCGATCCCGACCGGCTTCTGGCTGCCGGAACCGACCTGGTCGTCGCCGTCAGCTACGGCGGCGGTCAGGTGTACGGCATCGCGCCGGACGCGGCGAAGCGTCTGGAGGAGCAGGTTCCGGTCGTCGTACTCGACGTGGGGCAGGGGCGCTCACTGGACGAGATCCGGGCGCGCTTCGCCGAGCTGGCCGCGTCCCTCGGCGGCGCGGAGCCCCCGGTCGCGCTCGACGCCGCGCGCGAGCGCCTCCGTACGGTCGCCGCGAAGGCCCCGGTGCTGGCGCTCTCCCCGGCCGGCGACGACCAGGTCCACCTCGCCAGGCCCCATGCCTGGCCGGACCTGCGCGCCCTGGCCGAACTCGGCGTACGCCTGCTGGACCCGCCTGCGGAGGGCGGCGCGAACTGGTCGACGGTCACCTGGCGGGAGGCGGCCGCGCTGGCCCCCCGCGTGGTCCTCGCCGACACCCGCACGAACGCCTCCCCCCTCGACCCCGCCCACCTGGGCAACGCCCAGGTCCTCCCCTGGAACCCGGAGCTCCCGGCGAGCGGGGCGGCGCAGGCGGGGCTGTTCGGGGGACTGGCGGAGGCGCTGGCGGCGACGTAGGTCGGCGTGCGGCCGAAGGCTCTGTGCTGCCGGGGCGGGGGCGTTGCGGGAGCCGGTGGTGGTGCGGGGTGCTGGTGCTGGGGCGGCCGGTGGTGGTGCCGGGGGCCGGGGCCTACGGGAGCGGCATTCGGGACTGCATGATTTAGCTGCGATCCCGGGTCACCGAAAGCCTCCCGGCGTCCCGCGCACAAATCACGTTTTACGTCCCGAACACCACTCCCTACGGCCCCGTCCCCCTCTGTACGTCGCCAACACCGACCGGCGCCGGTCGACGGCACAGGTGATACGGGGGTGGCACCCCGGCGAGCGGGGCCGGATGGACCACCGGCGCGAGGGGGCGGGTCGCGCAGGGGGCGCTGTTCGGGACGTGCTGTGCCTGCCCGGGGGACAACCCCCGGGACCCCCGGCCGAAACCCCGCCAGGCAAGCGGCGTCGGCACCACCCACCGGCGCGAGGGGGCGGGACGCGCAGGGGGCGCTGTTCGGGACGTAAAGCGTGATTTGTGCGCGAATTACTGGCCTCGCACACGCAGCCCCCGCACCGCAGCTAAATCATGCAGTCCCGAATGGCGCCCCCGGAGCGGCCCGACCCCGCACGGGGCCCACGCGGCGCAAGCCAAAGCCCCGCACGGAGCCCACCCGGCGCAAGCCAAACCCCGCACGGATCCACGCGGCGCAAGCCAAACCCCGCACGGACCCACCCGGCGCAAGCCAACCCCCGCACCACGACCACCGGCGCCGGCTCAAAGACCGGCAGGCCACGCCCCGGCTCAGCCCCGCGCCACCCCCGTAGACCCCCGCACCATCAGCTCCGCCGGAACCGACGCGATGCCTCCCGGTGGCGCCGCTTCCCTCCCCATTGCCAGCCGCCCCGCCCGCGCCCCCGCCTCGTACAGCGGCAGCCGTACCGTCGTGAGGGCGGGCACGGTGTCCGTTGCGAAGGGGAGGTCGTCGAAGCCCGCGACGGATACGTCGTCCGGGATGCGCAGCCCCCGGTCCCGCAGCGCCGCGCACGCCCCCAGCGCCACCGTGTCGTTCGCCGCGACCACCGCCGTAAGTCTCGGGTCGCGGCGCAGGAGTTCCAGCGTCGCGTCGTACCCGCTACGGCGGTCGTACGGCCCGTGGACCGTCAGGCCGTCGTCCTCGGGCAACCCCGCCGCAGCCATCGCCTCGCGGTGCCCCTCCAGCCGGTGCCGTGTCGTCGTACGCTCCTCAGGACCGGCCACGTACCCGATCCTCCGGTGCCCCAGCGCCGTCAGATGCCCGGTGAGCCGTCGCCCCCCGCCCCGGTTGTCGAAGGCAAGCGCAGCCACCACCGGGCCGGGGCCAGAGGCCCCCTCAGCCAGCGGCGGCCTCCCGCACAGCACCACCCGCGCACCCCCGTCCGCCAGCTTCGCCAGCTTCGCGGCGACCAGCGCCGAGTGCTCCGGGTCCTCGATCGCGCCCCCGGTAAGAATCACCGCCGCGGCCCGCTGTCGCTGCAACAGCGTGAGGTAGGTGAGCTCGCGCTCCGGCGAGCCCCCCGTGTTGCAGACGATGGCGAGTTTCTCGCCGCCCGCACGCCCCGCCCCCGCCCCCTCAAGGCCGCCTATCTGGGACTGCGCGGCCCCGGCCATGATCCCGAAGAAGGGGTCGGCGATGTCGTTGACGAGGATCCCGACGAGGTCGGACGTCGCAGCGGCAAGCGCACTCGCGGGCCCGTTCAGGACGTAGTCGAGTTCGTCGACCGCGCGCAGCACCCGCTCCCGCGTGGCGGCGGCGACCGGGTAGTTGCCGTTCAGCACACGGGAGACGGTGGCAGGCGACACCCGGGCGCGGGCCGCCACGTCCGCCAAGGTCACTGTCATCTGGTCGTCCTCCGGGTCTTGTGCGAGCAGCTCTCCGCAGGCTAGCTTCACAACGTGTAGAAAGCGCTTACTATGGCCGTACGGAGGGAACATTCGTGACACGCAAGACAGTGCGCATCGCCATGAACGGCGTTACGGGGCGGATGGGCTACCGCCAGCACCTCGTCCGCTCCGTCCTCGCGATCCGCGAGCAGGGCGGCCTGGACCTGGGCGATGGCACCGGCACGGTCCTGTGGCCCGAGCCGGTCCTGGTCGGCCGCCGCGAACACGCCCTCAAGGACCTGGCCGCCCGCCACGACCTCACCGAATGGTCCACAGACCTGGATGCCGTCCTCGCCGACGACACGATCGACATCTACTTCGACGCCCAGGTCACCTCCGCCCGCGAGGAGGCCCTGAGAAGGGCCATCGCGGCGGGCAAGCACGTCTACACGGAGAAACCGACGGCAACCGGCCTGACCGCCGCCCTCGGACTGGCCCGCCTGGCCCGCGACGCCGGCATCAAACACGGCGTCGTACAGGACAAGATCTTCCTCCCGGGCCTGCTCAAGCTGAAGCGCCTGATCGACGGCGGCTTCTTCGGCGAGATCCTCTCCGTCCGGGGCGAGTTCGGCTACTGGGTCTTCGAGGGCGACTGGCAGTCCGCCCAGCGCCCCTCGTGGAACTACCGCTCCGACGACGGCGGCGGCATCGTCGTGGACATGTTCCCGCACTGGGAGTACGTACTGCACGAGCTGTTCGGCCGGGTCGCGACCGTCCAGTCGCACGTCGCGACCCACATCCCGCAGCGCTGGGACGAGAAGGGCAAGCCGTACGCCGCCACCGCCGACGACGCGGCGTACGGCATCTTCCAGCTGGAGGGCGGCGCGGTGGCGCAGATCAACTCCTCCTGGGCGGTACGGGTCAACCGCGACGAGCTCGTCGAGTTCCAGGTCGACGGAACGCACGGCTCCGCAGTGGCCGGCCTGCGCAACTGCCGTGTGCAGCACCGCAGTACGACCCCCAAGCCGGTCTGGAACCCCGACCTCCCGGTCACGCACTCCTTCCGTGACCAGTGGCAGGAAGTCCCCGACAACGACACCTTCGACAACGGCTTCAAGGCCCAGTGGGAGCTCTTCCTGCGCCACGTCGCACTGGACGAGCCGTACACCTGGGACCTCCTCGCGGGCGCACGCGGCGTACAGCTGGCCGAGCTCGGCCTCAAGTCCTCCGCAGAGGGCCGCCGTTACGACGTACCGGAGCTGTCGCTGTGACGATCAGGCTCCCGCACGGTACGTACGAACCGCGCACAACGCCCCTGGCCCTCCCGCCCCACGGCGCCCCCCTCGCCTCCCGCACGGTCTACTCGGCCGCGCACGTCGTCGCCGACCCGCACGCCGACGCGTCGCCCGACGGGCCCGCCACCGTCGACTGGGACGCCACGCTCGCCTTCCGCAGGCACCTGTGGTCGCACGGCCTCGGGGTGGCCGAGGCCATGGACACCGCACAGCGGGGGATGGGCCTGGACTGGGCGGGCGCGGCGGAGCTGATCCGGCGTTCGGCGGCGGAGGCGGCGACGGTAGGCGGGGCGATCGCGTGCGGCGCAGGAACCGACCAGCTCACGCAGGGCCCGCACACCCTCGCGGAAGTCACGGCGGCGTACGAGGAACAGCTGGCGCTCGTGGAGTCGACCGGCGCCCGCGCAGTCCTCATGGCATCACGCGCGCTGGCGGCGGCCGCCAAGGGCCCCGAGGACTACCTGGCGACGTACGGCCACCTCCTGCACCAGGCGAGCGAGCCGGTCGTACTGCACTGGCTGGGCCCGATGTTCGACCCGGCGCTGGAGGGCTACTGGGGGAGCGCGGACCTGGACGCCGCCACCGAGACCTTCCTGGAGGTCATCACGTCCCATCCCGACAAGGTGGACGGCATCAAGATCTCGCTCCTGGACGGCCGGCGCGAGATCGACCTGCGCCGCCGCCTGCCGAAGGGCGTGCGCTGCTACACGGGCGACGACTTCAACTACCCGGAGCTGATCGCGGGCGACGACCACGGCTTCAGCCACGCGCTGCTGGGCATCTTCGACCCCCTCGCCCCGCTGGCGGCCGAGGCGGTCCGTGTCCTGGACATGGGCGACGCCTCGGCATTCCGCGAGCTGCTCGACCCGACCGTCGAGCTGTCGCGCCATCTCTTCCAGCCGCCGACGCGCTTCTACAAGACCGGCGTCGTTCTCCTGGCGTGGCTGGCCGGCCACCAGTCGCACTTCACGATGCTGGGAGGCCTCCAGTCGGCGCGGTCGCTGCCGCACCTGGCGCGGGCGTACGAACTGGCGGACGGCCTGGGCCTGTTCCCGGACCCGGCACTCGCCGAGGCCCGCATGAAATCCCTGCTCAGCACGTACGGAGTGGAACAGTGAAGGACCTTTCCAGGCTCAGTCTCAACCAGGAGACCATCAGGCAGTGGTCGCTGCCCGAGCTGGCCGAGGGCTGCGTAAAGGCGGGCGTACCTGGCGTGGGTCTGTGGCGTGCGCCCGTCCAGGAGTACGGCGTGGAGCGCGCCGCACGTCTCGTGCGGGACGCCGGCCTGAAGGTGACCAGCCTGTGCCGGGGCGGCTTCCTCACGGGCGACGACCGGGCCCCGGCGCTGGCCGACAACCGCCGGGCCGTCGACGAGGCGGCCACCCTCGGCACCGACACCCTGGTCCTGGTCTCCGGCGGCCTGCCGCCGGGCAGCCGCGACCTGCACGGCGCCCGCGAACGCATCGCACAGGGGCTGGCCGAACTGGCGCCGTACGCCGCCGACCGCGGCGTACGGCTGGCCATCGAGCCGCTGCATCCCATGTTCGCCTCGGACCGCTGCGTGGTCTCGACGCTGGGCCAGGCGCTCGAACTGGCTGAACGCTTTCCGGCGGACCGGGTGGGGGTGGTCGTGGACACCTACCACCTGTGGTGGGACGACCGTGTCGGCGGCGACATCGCGCGGGCGGGCGCCGGGGGCCGTATCGCGGCGTTCCAACTGGCGGACTGGATCACGCCGTTGCCGGCGGGCGTGCTGCTGGGCCGGGGGCAGCTGGGGGACGGGGCGGTCGACTTCGGCTGGTTCCGCGACCAGGTGGACGCGGCGGGTTACGAAGGTCCGATCGAGGTCGAGATCTTCAACGAGGGCCTGTGGGCGAGGGACGGCGCCGACGTCCTGGCGGAGGTCGCCGACCGCTATCTGACGCGTATCTGAAAATACTTGCATCCGGCGTGCAACCCTCCGGCCACGGTGAGTGTCGTACTTGGCATCAGGGCTTCCGGGGTGGGATCCGGGGGGATTTCGGGGAGGCCTGAGACGGAGGGGGATCTGAGGGGCCCGGTCGACGGACCGGGCCTCCTTGGCTTCCGGACCGGACGGCCGGAGCGGAGTTGTCCACAGGCAGCCCGCTGTGTCGGACCCCGGCGGTAGCGTTCAGAACATGTCGAGTCCAACAGCGGTCCCAGCACAGGCCTCCACCTCCTCCGCGGTGGTCGAGGGAGTCCTGGAGCGGATCACGTACGCCAACGAGGAGACCGGGTACACGGTCGCCCGTGTCGACACGGGCCGCGGCGGAGGCGATCTCCTCACGGTCGTCGGTTCGCTGCTCGGCGCGCAGCCCGGCGAGTCGCTGCGCATGGCGGGCCGCTGGGCCTCGCACCCCCAGTACGGCAAGCAGTTCACCGTGGAGAACTACACGACCGTGCTGCCCGCCACGATCCAGGGCATCCGCCGGTACCTCGGCTCCGGCCTGATCAAGGGCATCGGCCCGAAGATCGCGGACCGCATCGTCGAGCACTTCGGCACCGACACGCTCGACGTGATCGAGCAGGAGCCGAAGCGCCTGGTCGAAGTCCCGGGACTCGGCCCCAAGCGTACGAAGCTGATCGGTGCGGCGTGGGAGGAACAGAAGGCCATCAAGGAGGTCATGATCTTCCTCCAGGGTGTGGGGGTGTCGACCTCCATCGCGGTGCGCATCTACAAGAAGTACGGCGACGCTTCGATCTCGATAGTAAAGAACGAGCCCTACCGCCTGGCCGCCGATGTCTGGGGCATCGGCTTCCTCACCGCCGACCGCATCGCCCAGGCCGTCGGCATCCCGCACGACAGCCCGGAGCGGGTGAAGGCCGGGCTGCAGTACGCGCTGTCGCAGTCCACCGACCAGGGCCACTGCTACCTCCCCGAGGAGCAGCTGATCAGCGACGCGGTGAAGCTGCTCCAGGTCGACACGGGCCTGGTCATCGACTGCCTGGCCGAACTGGCCGCGGAGGAAGGCGTCGTACGGGAAAAGGTCCCGGCCGCGGACGGCGGCGACCCCGTCACCGCCGTCTACCTCGTGCCGTTCCACCGCGCCGAAATCTCCCTGGCCGCACAGGTGCTGCGCCTGCTGCGCACCGAGGAGGACCGGATGCCGGCCTTCCGGAACGTGGCCTGGGACAAGGCGCTGGCCTGGCTCGCGGACCGTACGGGGGCGGAGCTGGCGCCCGAGCAGCAGGCGGCGGTCAAGCTGGCGCTCACCGAGAAGGTCGCGGTGCTCACCGGGGGTCCGGGCTGCGGCAAGTCGTTCACCGTCCGCTCGGTGGTCGAGCTGGCCCGCGCCAAGCAGGCCAAGGTGGTGCTCGCCGCACCCACCGGAAGGGCCGCCAAGCGCCTCGCGGAGCTGACCGGGGCCGAGGCGTCCACCGTGCACCGCCTGCTGGAGCTCAGGCCCGGCGGCGACGCGGCGTACGACAGGGACAGGCCGCTCGACGCGGATCTGGTGGTCGTCGACGAGGCGTCGATGCTGGACCTGCTCCTCGCCAACAAACTGGTGAAGGCGGTCGCGCCGGGCGCGCATCTGCTGCTCGTCGGGGACGTGGACCAGCTGCCTTCGGTCGGCGCGGGCGAGGTGCTGCGTGACCTGCTGGCGGACGGCGGCCCGGTTCCATCGGTCCGTCTCACCAGGATCTTCCGCCAGGCCCAGCAGTCGGGCGTCGTCACCAACGCGCACCGCATCAACTCCGGTGTGCAGCCGATCACTCAGGGCCTGCCGGACTTCTTCCTCTTCGTCGAGGACGAGACGGAGGACGCCGGGCGGGTCACGGTGGACGTGGCGGCCCGCCGCATCCCCGCGAAGTTCGGCCTCGATCCGCGCCGCGACATCCAGGTGCTGGCCCCCATGCACCGCGGCCCGGCGGGCGCGGGCACGCTCAATGGGCTGCTCCAGCAGGCGATCACCCCCGCGAGGCCCGATCTTCCGGAGAAGAGGTTCGGCGGCAGGGTCTTCCGCGTCGGAGACAAGGTGACGCAGATTCGCAACAATTACGAGAAGGGACAGAACGGGGTCTTCAACGGCACCGTGGGCGTGGTCACCTCGCTCAACCTGGACGACCAGCGCCTGACGGTGCTGACGGACGAGGACGAGGAGGTTCCGTACGACTTCGACGAGCTCGACGAGCTGGCGCACGCGTACGCCGTGACCATCCACCGCTCGCAGGGCAGCGAGTATCCGGCGGTGGTGATTCCGGTGACAACCGGGGCCTGGATGATGCTCCAGCGGAATCTGCTCTACACGGCGGTCACCCGGGCCAAGAAGCTCGTCGTCCTGGTCGGCTCCCGCAAGGCGATCGGCCAGGCGGTCCGCACGGTTTCGGCGGGCAGACGGTGTACTGCGCTCGATCACCGGCTGACAGGCGGATTACAAAACGGCTCATAAGGGGACCATCGGGGGCAAAGATCATCCTGGACTTCCGGTAACTGGGGCGAAGGGGGCAGGATGAGCAGGTTGGCGGCACTGAGTGCCGTGAATGGGCCTAATGGCCGACCCCGAGTGCACTCTGCTGAGCCAAATGGGGGATGGTAGAGACAGTCAGGGCACCTCGAAGAAGAGGCACTACGTCGGTGAGGGATGACGTGAGCGACAACTCTGTAGTACTGCGGTACGGCGATGGCGAGTACACCTACCCGGTGATCGACAGCACCGTCGGCGACAAGGGCTTCGATATCGGGAAGCTCCGGTCTCAGACCGGTCTTGTGACTCTCGACAGCGGATATGGCAATACAGCCGCCTATAAATCCGCTATCACCTACCTCGACGGTGAGCAGGGCATCCTGCGCTACCGCGGTTACCCCATCGAGCAGCTGGCCGAGCACTCCACCTTCGCTGAGGTGGCCTACCTTCTGATCAATGGTGAGCTCCCCAAGGTCGACGAGCTGTCGTCCTTCAAGAATGAGATCACCCAGCACACGCTGCTGCACGAGGACGTCAAGCGGTTCTTCGACGGCTTCCCGCGTGACGCGCACCCGATGGCCATGCTGTCGTCGGTGGTCAGCGCGCTGTCCACGTTCTACCAGGACAGCCACAACCCGTTCGACGAGAAGCAGCGTCACCTTTCGACGATCCGCCTGCTCGCCAAGCTTCCGACGATCGCGGCGTACGCCTACAAGAAGTCGATCGGTCACCCCTTCGTCTACCCGCGCAACGACCTCGGGTACGTCGAGAACTTCCTGCGCATGACCTTCTCGGTCCCCGCGCAGGAGTACGACCTGGACCCGGTCGTCGTTTCCGCGCTCGACAAGCTGCTGATCCTGCACGCGGACCACGAGCAGAACTGCTCGACCTCCACCGTGCGTCTGGTCGGCTCCTCGCAGGCGAACATGTTCGCCTCGATCTCCGCCGGCATCAGCGCGCTGTGGGGCCCGCTGCACGGCGGTGCCAACCAGTCGGTGCTGGAGATGCTGGAAGGCATCCAGGCCGACGGCGGCGACGTCACCAACTTCATCCGCAAGGTGAAGAACAAGGAAGACGGCGTGAAGCTCATGGGCTTCGGGCACCGCGTCTACAAGAACTTCGACCCCCGGGCGAAGATCATCAAGGCTGCGGCGCACGACGTTCTCTCCGCCCTGGGCAAGGACGACAAGCTGCTCGACATCGCGCTCAAGCTCGAAGAGCACGCGCTGGCGGACGACTACTTCGTGGAGCGCAAGCTCTACCCGAACGTCGACTTCTACACCGGCCTGATCTACCGGGCCATGGGCTTCCCGACCGAGATGTTCACGGTGCTCTTCGCGCTGGGCCGTCTCCCGGGCTGGATCGCCCAGTGGCACGAGATGATCAAGGAGCCGGGTTCCCGCATCGGCCGCCCGCGCCAGATCTACACGGGCGAGGTCCTGCGCGACTTCGTCCCGGTCGAGGGCCGCTGACCCACTGCTGGGGGTCCGGGGGTCATCCCCCGGGCCGACACAGCCACGGGCGAGGTCCTGCGCGACTTCGTCCCGGTCGAGGGCCGCTGACCCTCACCCACAGCTTCCGCAGCTGAAAAGAAAGCGCCCCGCCGCCGATCCCCCCACGGGTCGACGATACGGGGCGCTTCCCGTTTCCCGGAGCGGATTCCCCCCACGGGATCCGGCCGGGCGTCTGCTGGCTGCACAGAAGCTCCACGCGGTCTGCCGGGACGCGTACGTACGGGAGGGCCGCTCAAAGCTCCCCGGTGCACGTGCCCCGGCCAACGCTTGCCCGGAAATGTCCCCCAAGACATTCCCTGAACGTCCCCCAAGACGTTCTGGCATCGCCCACTTAGACTCGCGAGCCGGCCAAATGGTTACCCTCAAATCTCAGTGACCTGAGTCACTTTGTGTGCGTCCTGTGAAGGTACGCAGCCGGAGGCTGTTTGTCACTACGAAGACGGAGGGAAACGCCATCGCACATCCCGCGATCATGGGGTTGAGCAGCCCGGCGGTCGCCGGCGGAACGGCCGCGACGTTGTAGCCGAAGGCCCAGAAGAGGTTGCCCCTGATGGTGGCCAGGGTTCTGCGCGACAGCCGGATCGCATCCGCCGCCACCCTCAGATCTCCACGTACGAGTGTGAGACCGCCGGCCTCGATCGCGGCGTCCGTGCCCGTGCCCATCGCGAGCCCGAGATCGGCGGTGGCCGACGCCGCCGCGACGTTCAGCAGGCCGGGCCGTACGGAGACCAGTATGGGCTGGTCAGGTACGGCCCGGCCGAAGGGGTGCGAGGAGTGCGAGAGTACGAAGGGTGGCGAGGGTGGTGAGGCGTACTGCCGGGCGCGGCTCAGGCGGCGCGGCCGACCAGCTCGTACCCGGCCTCGTCCACGGCGGCGCGTACCGCTTCGTCGTCCAGCGGGCCCTCGGAGATCACGGTTACCCGGCCGGTGGAGGCCACGGCCTTCACCGAGGTGACGCCGGCGATCTCGGAGACCTCGCCGGAGACGGCGCCTTCGCAGTGGCCGCAGGTCATCCCGCTCACCTGGTAGACGGTGGTGACGGTGCCCGATCCGGCCTCCGGCGCCGAGCTGTCGTGGCATGAGCCGGACGGCGAGCAGCAGGAGCCGGTCGCGGTGGCCTCGGTCTTCGTCTCGGTCTCGGCGGTCATGTCGTTCTCCCTCTCGAAGGCGTACGCAGTCGTGGTGCCCCGGAAAGCCACGGGGATGCCGTGACTTTCTGATACTGAAGACACTATACCCCTAGGGGGTATGAATGCGAGCGTCGTCGGCCACGGGTCGGCCGCGGTGGACCGCCCACTCCCTGGCCAGGATCGACATGTACGTCGCGTCGACCCACTCGCCCTCGTGAACCAGCGCCTCGCGCTCGATGCCTTCGGAAACGAAGCCGACCTTCTCGTACGCCCGGCGGGCCCGGGGATTGAAGTTGTAGACGCCCAGTGCGATCCGGTTCAGGCCGAGCTGTTCGAATCCGTGCCGGACGATCAGGCGGCACGCCTCGGTGCCGAGGCCGCGGTCGCGGCCGTTCGGGCCGATCAGGGTGCGGAAGTTGCAACTGCGGTTGGGTGCGTCCCACTCGTACAGCACCACTTCGCCGACGCACGCGCCCATGGCCAGGTCGACCACGGCCAGGTCGAGCCGGTCGTCCTTGTCGTTGCGGGTCGTGTACCAGGAGCGCAGCTGCTCGGGGGTCAGGTCCCCGGCCGGTGAGCCGGTGTACTTGCACACCTCGGGGTCGTCGAGAACGGCTCCCATCGCCGGAACGTCGTCCGCCGTGAAGGGGCGCAGCAGCACCTTGTCGCCGGTGAGGGTGGGCTTGACGGAGAAGTCTGCGGTCGGCTGTTCGGTCATCCGGCGATTCTCGGCACGCCGAATCCGCACGGACAACTCCATTACGGTCAGGGCCCCGTACCTGCCCGTCAGTCACAGGGCCCTGTGGCCCGCTCACTCTCTCCGGGCGCCTCTGTTGCCTGGTCGGAGTGAAACCCAGGTACGGATGGTGTCCGCGAACCAGTACGGCTTGCCGCTCTCCACGTGGTCGGGCGTGGGGAGCAGTCCGTGCTTGCGGTACGAACGCACCGTGTCCGGCTGGACCCGGATGTGCGCTGCAATCTCCTTGTAGGACCAGAGCCTTCGGTCAGTCATCGATGGCACCTCCCTGCGTGCGCCGCAGCGGCAGCCGGAGAGGCTGTCGGGGGGGCTGAGGCGCGAACGCTGGCGATCAATCAGCCTGTGCCCGTTGAACGACACTGAGTGATGGCGGGAGAGGGGCTGTAGAAGATCTGTGACGGAAGCCCCGCGTAACAGAGACATGTGTGACGCGACTTCTATGTTCTGCGACGTTTTATGCGCCGCAGGAACGGAGGAAGTTGCGGGTGCGCTGTGCGATCGGCAGCGGCTTGTCCGGCGGGCAGGGATACATGTCCTGCTCGACGATCGCGAACAGGTCGACGTCCAGCCGCCGCGCCGCCGCCAGTACGGGCTCCAGCGCCGGCACCCCGCCGGGCGGCTCGCACATCACACCCCGCCCGACGGCGGGCCCGAACGGCACCTCGTTCGCGACGACGTCGGCGAGGATCTCCGGGTCCACCTGCTTGAGGTGCAGGTAGCCGATCCGTTCGCCGTACGTCTCGATGAGCTTGACGCTGTCCCCGCCGCAGTACGCGTAATGCCCGGTGTCCAGACAGAGCGAGACCAGGCCGGAGTCGGTCGCGTCCAGGAAGCGGGTGACGTTCTTCTCGCTGTCGATGTGCGTGTCCGCGTGCGGGTGTACGACGATCTTCAGCCCGTACCGCTCGCGCACCTCCCGCCCGAGGCGCTCCGTCTGGGCGGCGAGCGTGCGCCACTGCGCGGGCGTGAGGGTGCGGTCCTCCAGTACCTCGCCGGTCTTGTCGTCGCGCCAGAAGGACGGGATGACGACGAGATGCTCCGCGCCCATGGCCCTGGTGAGTTCGGCGACGTCCGACACGTGCTTCCAGGTGGCGTCCCAGACCTCCGGCCCGCGGTGCAGTCCGGTGAACACCGTGCCGGCGGAGACGGAGAGACCCCGGCGCCGGGTCTCGTCGGTGAGGCGGGCCGGGTCGGTCGGGAGGTAGCCGTACGGACCGAGCTCGATCCACGGGTAACCGGCCTCCGCGACCTCGTCGAGGAAACGTTCCCAGGGGACCTGCCGCGGGTCTTCGGGGAACCACACTCCCCAGGAGTCGGGGGCTGAACCGACCCGGATGCGGGTCGACGCGGGTACGGAAGAGGTCATGGGCGCCAGCTTTCCGGCCGCCGGAGAAAGGTGTCAAGAGTTCGTCCGAATGTAAGGACAAAATGTTGACAGGGCTCGGCGGGGCCGACTAGACCTGGGTGCAGTCGCCGAACCGAGAGGACGCGCATGCAGTCCAATTCGTACGACTCGCAGGAATCGCACGACTCGTACGCTCCCTACGCCGCGTACGACCTGATCACGATGGGCCGCATCGGCGTGGACCTCTATCCGCTGCAGGCCGAGGTGCCCCTCGCGCAGGTCGACACGTTCGGCAAGTTCCTCGGCGGCTCGGCCACGAATGTGGCGGTCGCGGCGGCCAGGCTGGGGCGGCGCACCGCCGTGATCACCCGCACGGGGCTCGACCCCTTCGGCGACTATCTCCACCAGGAACTGGGGGAGTTCGGGGTCGACGACCGCTGGGTGACAGGGGTCGCGGGCCTGCCGACACCGGTGACGTTCTGCGAGATCTTCCCGCCCGACGACTTCCCTCTCTACTTCTACCGGCAGCCGAAGGCGCCGGACCTGGAGATCCACGCGGACGAACTCGACCTCGACGCGATCCGTTCGGCCCGGATCTTCTGGATGACGGGCACGGGCCTGTGCGAAGACCCGAGCCGCACAGCAACACTGACAGCCCTGGAAGCGCGGAGCGCGGCGTCGGCGGCGGAGCGGTCGCCGGAGGCTGCGCCCGCTCCCCGTATCACCGTGTTCGATCTCGACTGGCGGCCCGTGTTCTGGGCGGACGCGACCTGGAACGCCGACCGGGCCGACCCCGACCGGGCCCGCCCCCACTACGCCGCCGCCCTGCGCCACGCCACCGTCGCCGTGGGCAATCTCGACGAGTGCGAAGTAGCCACCGGCGAGCGCGAACCGTACGTCGCCGCCCAGGCGCTCCTCGCCGCCGGCGTCGAGCTCGCCGTCGTCAAGCAGGGCCCCAAGGGCGTACTCGCCATGCACCGCGACGGTACGACGGCCGAAGTGCCGCCCGTACCCGTCAAGGTGCTCAACGGGCTCGGCGCGGGCGATGCGTTCGGCGGGGCCCTGTGCCACGGACTGCTCGCAGGGTGGGACCTTGAGCGCGTCATGCGGTACGCCAACGCCGCCGGGGCCATCGTCGCCTCCCGCCTCGCCTGCTCCTCCGCGATGCCGCACCCCGCCGAGGTCGAACAGGTACTCGCCGCCGGCGAAGTCCCCGTACAGGCGCCAGGAGGGGCGTCGTGACCGACGGCGTTTCCATCTCCGAGCTGGTACGGGTACGGACCCGGCACCCCGAAGCGATCGCCGAGGCCGCCGCCCGACGCCGACGCCGCCCCCTCATCGGCGAAAGCGGGCGGCTCATGATCATCGCCGCCGACCACCCCGCCCGCGGCGCCCTCGCCGTCGGTGACCGCGAACTCGCCATGGCCAGCCGCCCCGACCTGCTGGAGCGGTTGTGCCTGGCACTGTCCAGGCCCGGCGTCGACGGCGTACTCGCGACCGCCGACATCGTCGACGACCTGCTCCTCCTCGGAGCCCTCGACGACAAGGTCGTCGTCGGCTCCATGAATCGCGGCGGCCTGGCCGGCGCCGCCTTCGAACTCGACGACCGCTTCACCGGCCACCGCGCCCAGGACCTGGAGCGCCGGGGCTTCGACGCGGGCAAGCTGCTCCTGCGGATCGACTACGAGGACAGCGGTTCGCTGGAGACCCTGCACGCCACCGCCCGCACGATCGACGACATGGCGGAACGCCGGCTCCCGGTCTTCGTCGAGCCGTTCATCTCCCGCCGCGTGGCGGGAAAGGTGCGCAACGACCTGAGCGCCGAGGCCGTCACCCGCTCCATCGCCATCACCTCGGGCCTCGCGGGCACATCGGCGTACACCTGGCTGAAGGTCCCCGTGACCGAGGACCCGGACGACATGGCAAAGGTCATGGAGACGTCGACCCTGCCCGCCGTCCTGCTGGGCGGCGAGGTCGGCGACGACCAGGACGGCGCGTACGAGAAGTGGCGCAAGGCGCTCCGGCTGCCGACCGTCCAGGGTCTGGTCGTCGGGCGGTCGCTGCTCTATCCGGCCGACGGGGATGTGGCGGGGGCGGTCGACACCGCCGTAGGACTGCTGTAGCGGATGGGCGAGCGAGGGGTAGGGACAGTGTCATGACGGACAGCGACAGCAGCAGCAGCCGCAGCGACAACGGGATGTACGTACGGGCGGGGGCCGCCGCGCACGGCCCGTACTCCCTGGACATCGGGCCCAAGCGGGCCGGATGGGACTACTCCGCCCTGCGCGTGCTCGATCTGCCGCCCGGCGGCTCGCACACCCTCGCCGCCGGCGACAGCGAATGGATCGTGCTGCCTCTCAGCGGTGGCTGTACGGTGCACGTGGAAGGCGAGAGCTTTGAACTGCTGGGCAGGGGAAGCGTGTTCAGCGCGGTCACCGACTTCGCGTACGTGCCCCGTGATGCCCACGCCCAGATCGCCTCCGGCGCGGGAGGCCGCTTCGCCCTGGCAGGAGCGAGGTGCGAGCGACGACTCCCCGCCCGCTACGGCCCCGCGCCGGAGGTACCCGTCGAACTGCGCGGCACCGGCAACTGCTCGCGCCAGGTCAACAACTTCGCCGCCGCAGCCCCCGCCGGAGGCGGAAAATCAGGAGGAAGTTTCGAGTGCGACCGGCTCATCGCCGTCGAAGTCCTCACCCCCGGCGGCAACTGGTCCTCGTACCCGCCCCACAAACACGACGAGCACCACCCCGGCGCCGAGTCCGAGCTCGAAGAGATCTACTACTTCGAGACCGAGGGCGAAGGCGGCTTCGGCTACCACCGGGTCTCACCGTCCCGCCCCGGCGGTATGGACGTACTCGCCGAAGTCCGCACCGGCGACGCCGTCCTGATCCCCGACGGCTGGCACGGCCCGTCCATCGCCGCGCCCGGCCACACCCTCTACTACCTCAATGTCATGGCGGGCCCGGGGGCGGGGGACGAGCGGGAGTGGCTGATCCGCGACCATCCCGACCACGGCTGGATCCGTGACACGTGGCCGTCGCAGCCCGTGGACCCCCGACTGCCGTTGTACGGAACCGGACCCCAGGAGCAGCAGCGATGAGTACGCGCCGACTGACCACCGCCCAGGCCCTGGTCGCCTTCCTCGCCCGCCAGTACACCGAGCGCGCCGGCGCCCGCCACCGCCTGATCGCCGCCACCTGGGGCATTTTCGGCCACGGCAACGTCGCCGGCATCGGCCAGGCGCTCCTCGAACCCGGCTCGGGCGACATGCCGTACCACCAGGGCCGCAACGAACAGGCCATGGTCCACGCCGCCGTCGGCTACGCCCGCCAGAGCGACCGCCTCTCCGCCCACGCCGTCACCACCTCCATCGGCCCCGGCGCCACCAACCTCGTCACCGGCGCCGCCCTCGCCACGATCAACCACCTCCCGGTCCTGCTCCTCCCCGGCGACACCTTCGCGACCCGCCCCGCCGACCCGGTGCTCCAGCAGCTCGAAGTCCCGTACGCGGGCGACGTCTCCGTCAACGACTGCCTGCGCCCGGTGTCCAGGTACTTCGACCGGGTCGCCCGCCCGGAGGCCCTGATCCCCGCGGCTCTGCAGGCGATGCGCGTCCTCGCCGACCCCGCCGCGACCGGCGCCGTAACGCTCGCGCTGCCGCAGGATGTGCAGGCCGAGGCGTACGACTGGCCGGAGGAGTTCTTCGCCGAACGCGTCTGGCATGTACGGGCGCCCGAGCCGGACCGGCATGAACTCGGCGCGGCCGCAGAGGCGTTCCGGACCGCGCGGCGCCCCCTGCTGATCGCGGGCGGCGGCGTCCACCACAGCGGCGCCGAGCAGGCCCTCGCCGCCTTCGCCGAGGCGACCGGCACGCCCGTCGCGTCCACCCAGGCGGGCAAGGGGTCACTTCCGTACGACCACCCGGCGGACGTCGGCGGCATCGGCCACACGGGCACGGCGACGGCGGACGAGCTGGCCCGCAGCGCAGACCTGGTGATCGGCGTCGGAACCCGCTACTCCGACTTCACCACCGCATCCGCGACCCTCTTCGAGAACCCGGCCGTCCGCTTCGTCAACCTCAACATCACCGGCTTCGACGCCCACAAGCTCGCCGCCCTCCCCCTGGTCGCCGACGCCCGCGCCGGACTCCAGGCCCTCACCGGCGCCCTGCGCGGCCACCGCGTCCCCGACGCCTACGCCGCCGAGTACGGCGAGGCCAAGGCGCGCTGGGAGGAGCGGGTCACCGCCGCGTACGCCGCGCCGGACGAGGACGCGCGGCCCACCCAGGTCCAGGTCCTGGGCGTACTGGACAGCCTCGTCACGCACGACGACATCCTCATCAACGCCGCGGGCTCGCTCCCCGGCGACCTGCACAAGCTGTGGCGGGCCCGCTCCCGCGACCAGTACCACGTCGAATACGGCTACTCCTGCATGGGGTACGAGATCCCGGCGGCCATCGGCGTGCAGCTCGCGGCACCGCACCGCCCGGTCTGGGCCCTGGTCGGCGACGGTACGTACCTGATGAATCCCACCGAAATCGTTACCGCCGTCCAGGAGCGCCTCCCCATCAAGGTCGTCGTCCTCCAGAACCACGGGTACGCCTCCATCGGCGGCCTCTCGGAGTCCGTCGGCGCCGAGCGCTTCGGTACGGCGTACCGCTTCAGGGCGGCCGACGGCTCGTACACCGGCGCCCCGCTGCCCGTGGACCTGGCGGCCAACGCAGCGTCCCTCGGGATGCACGTCATTCGCGCCAAGACGGTGCGTGACCTGCGAGAAGCTCTTGCGGAGGCGCGATGGTCGGACCTCCCCACATGTGTCTACGTCGAGACGGAAACGCCCGACACAGTGTCGGGCGCGCCCGGCGCCCAGGCGTGGTGGGATGTTCCCGTGGCCGAGACCGCGACCCGCCCGTCGACGGTCAAGGCCCGGGAGGAGTACGACCGTCAAGCCGCTGCGCGACGCCGCCATCTCTGACCGACCCGCTGCAATACAAGGAGTTCTGGGATGAAGACCGTCAACCACTTCATCGGCGGCAAGGCCGTCGAGGGCGCGTCGGGCAACTGGGGCCCGGTCACCGACCCGGCCACCGGCGCCGTGACCACCAAGGTCGCGCTCGCCTCCGTCGAGGAGGTGGACGCCGCCGTCGCGTCGGCGAAGGCCGCGTACGCGACGTGGGGCACGTCCTCGCTCGCGGCCCGCACCGCGGTCCTCTTCCGCTACCGGGCGCTGCTCGACGCGCACCGCGACGAGATCGCCGCGCTGATCACCGCCGAGCACGGCAAGGTGCACTCGGACGCGCTCGGCGAGGTCGCCCGCGGCCTGGAGATCGTCGAGCTGGCGTGCGGCATCACGACGCAGCTGAAGGGCGAGCTGTCCACGCAGGTCTCCAACCGGGTGGACGTGTCCTCGATCCGCCAGCCGCTGGGCGTGGTCGCGGGCATCACCCCGTTCAACTTCCCGGCCATGGTGCCGATGTGGATGTTCCCGCTGGCCATCGCGTGCGGCAACACCTTCGTACTCAAGCCGAGCGAGAAGGACCCGTCGGCCTCGGTGCGCCTCGCGGAGCTGGCCTCCGAGGCGGGCCTGCCGGACGGCGTACTGAACGTCCTGCACGGCGACAAGGTCGCGGTCGACGGCCTGCTCCATCACCCCGACGTCGCGGCGGTCTCCTTCGTCGGCTCGACCCCGATCGCCCGCTACATCCACACCACCGCCTCCGCCAACGGCAAGCGCGTCCAGGCGCTGGGCGGCGCCAAGAACCACATGCTGGTCCTGCCGGACGCGGACCTGGACGCGGCGGCCGACGCGGCGGTCTCCGCCGCCTACGGTTCGGCGGGCGAGCGCTGCATGGCGATCTCGGCGGTGGTGGCGGTGGGCGCGATCGCCGACCAGCTGGTCGACAAGATCCGCGAGCGCGCCGAGAAGATCAAGATCGGCCCCGGCAACGACCCGGCGTCCGAAATGGGCCCGCTGATCACCGCGGCCCACCGCGACAAGGTCGCCTCGTACGTCAAGGGCGCGGCGGCCCAGGGCGCGAAGGTCGTCCTGGACGGCACGGGCCACACGGTCGAAGGCTTCGAGGACGGCCACTGGATCGGCCTCTCCCTCCTGGACGAGGTCTCCACGGACTCCGACGCCTACCGCGACGAAATCTTCGGCCCGGTCCTCTGCGTCCTGCGCACGGCCACGTACGAGGACGGCCTCGCCGTAATCAACAACTCGCCCTTCGGCAACGGCACCGCGATCTTCACCCGCGACGGCGGCGCGGCCCGCCGCTTCCAGCTGGAGGTCGAGGCCGGCATGGTCGGCGTGAACGTCCCGATCCCGGTGCCGGTCGGCTACCACTCCTTCGGTGGCTGGAAGGACTCGCTCTTCGGCGACCACCACATCTACGGGACCGACGGCATCCACTTCTACACCCGCGGCAAGGTCACCACGACCCGCTGGCCGGACCCGGCAGACGCCCCGGCAGGCGTGGACCTGGGCTTTCCCCGCAACCACTGATACGCGGGGCGCGCTGGGGCCCGTACGGACGCTTGATTCCGTACGGGCCCCCGGCGGAGCTTATGGCGAAGGGAGTCACCAGTGAGCAATGCCCGTGCCGGACGTTCCCGGCCCGCAGCGGTCAAATCCGCCACTGCCTCCGTAGCGATGGACGGCCTCCGCACGTCAGCCGAGTCAGACCGCGACGCGGAGGCGTATGTCAACGGCGAATTGACCGCCGAAGAACTGGTTGCCCGGGCAAAGGCGCGGTGTTCGAATCCTCCTGAGCGGCGCCCACGGGACGCCGACACGAGGCCGGAACCCGGGTCGCGGCGGACCACGGCCTGACAGCGTTGCCCCGCTCGGTAGCGACCGCTCCTGCCGGACACAGTGGCGCTCCCGGTCGCAGCGCCACGCCTTGTCCTCGACACGACTTGTCGGCTGATCAGTACAGCTCGTCCAATCTCATGACGATCGCACGCAGTTCGCGAGCTGCGGGGCGCGGCAGCGCCAGCATGGCGCCCTCCAGGTTCTCGCGAGAATCGCGCGGATCCCCGCAGCACAGCCACTCGATGCAGCCGGGGTAGTCGGGATCCCAGAGCCGGTGAGCTGGGTCGTGTACGAAGCTCCGCCACCGCCGCAGCGAATCGCGCACAGCTCCGGCCCAGAGGTAGTTGCGGGTCTCCTCGATGCGGACGATCGCGTACAGCGTGCTCCGTGAGACCCCGTTGATCGGATACAGCTTGTTCTTCCGGTTGTTCTTCCGGCACCGCAACCGCACGGCAAGATCGGCGCGGACCTGACCGGGGCGCCTACGTGGCACGGCCCCCAAAGCTCTTCGTAGTCATACGCGCGATGCTGCCACGCCGGACGCGGGCCCGCCCAGCGCTTTTCGTCGTGCGGCTCAACGAGCGGTGGGTTGGCCGGAAAACTGTTGGCACTTGGCACTCCGCCTGCCCATACCGCATTCTTTCCGCATGCTGATCAGGGAAGCCACCCCCGAGGACTGGCCCGCCATCTGGCCGTTCTTCCACGAGATCGTCGCCGCCGGCGAGACCCTCACGTACCCGCTGCAGCTCGGTGAGGACGATGCCCGCGAGTGGTGGTATCTGGCCGCTCCGAACCGTACGGTCGTCGCCGTCGACGACGACGGCACCGTTCTCGGCACCGCCAAGATGAACCGCAACCACATGGGCAACGGCTCCCACATCGCGAGCGCCACCTACCTGGTCGACCCCAAGCATTCGGGGCAGGGCGTGGGGCGGGCGTTGTGTGAGCACAGCGTGGAATGGGCGCGTGGCGCCGGGTTCCGGGCGATGCAGTTCAACGCGGTCGTCGAGACGAATGTGTACGCCGTGAAGCTCTACCGGTCGATCGGCTTCGACGTGATCGGGACTCTTCCCGAAGGGTTCAACCACCCCAAGCAGGGATACGTCGGCCTGCACATCATGCATATGGCTATCTAAAGCACACGAAGCACCGAGAGTAAGGCCCTCTGAAGACGGCCGCAGAGATACAGAAGACCAACCGTTTCTGATTACCGAGATTGTCTGAACACGGCAGGTACCCGAATGAACCGGGGACCTGCCGTGCACTGGGCGACGCGCCTCTTGCAGATGTTCTTACGGACGCCCTTACATTCGTCGAACTATCGGGCACGGAGCAGTTGGGTCACTGCCCGATGGTCATGGACCAGCGGACCGTGGACGGTACTTCGACCTTCACCGAGGCGTCCTTGCGTGAACGCTTTAGCGCGAACTCGTTGTAAGTGCTTGTGACTTCTCCGGCCTTGCATTCCTGAGGGAAGCTCAACCCCACGGGTTCCAGGGTGATCTTGATGAGCCCCTTGCCCTGGCAGTTCACAGCAATCGCCAACTCGCCGGAGCCGACACCTCCCTCCAGGGGGAGGGACTGATTGCCCTTGCCGTTAGCGACAGAGGCAAGGACCTTTCCACCGTAGATGTCGGGCGCCTTGGTTACCGATTCTTTCGGACCTTCTGCGCCAGCCTCAGCTGTCACCGATGAACTAACCGAGGGTGACGCGCTGGAACGTGGAGCACCCTTGGGGGTGCCGTCAGTACAGCTTGCCAGCAAACCGGAAGCTCCGGTCACCACTGCGAATGCGATCAGGCCGCGTGGGATCTTTACGACTCCCACAAGTACCACCCGACTTTGATCGGAGAATAGCTGGTGATCGTCTTCTTCTCCGAGGTGCTGCAGTTGCTGTATTGCGTGTAACTCTTGCCCGTGTTCTTCAAGCGGAAAACGCCAAACTTCGCGTTCGTGGTCTTCCTCGGAGGCGTGTCAACCCTGACCGAAACGCCCATCTTCGCTGTAATTTTCATTGAGAGATCGACGTTGTAGGTCCCTTCGATCTCAGCCACCATGGCGCTTGCGCTCACCTTGAGGCCTGCGCTGACAGCAACACCGACTTCGCCCGTCATTTCGGACTCGAATCTCGACTCTGCTGTCCGGCTCGTGTTGTTGTAATTGGACAAGGTGGGGCCGACGCCCTTGTGCTTGTTGCCGCCCTTGCTGGTGGCCCGGTACACGCCGCGTGTGGGACCGCAGTACTCCGCAGCCGGTGAATCTGACGGTTTCTGGGTGGGGAGCGTCTCACCGTCAGGGTTCCCAGGGTCAGTAGGTTCCTGACTGACGGACTCTTCGGGGACGTCTGTCACGTCCTCTTCCGGTTCGGCGGGCGGAGCGGTGTTAATCACAGACTCTTCCGAGTCGACGGAAGTGCTGAGTGACGGCGAAGCGTCCGTGCCTGCTGCTAGCGCCGGGGTGGTCAGACCCGTCAGCATCATCGCAGTAGCCGCCGAAGCGAGAAGGCACTTCCTTGTTGCGATGCCCACGAGGCACCTCTCTTTCGAGCCGCCCCCCCTGGGCGGCCGATGCGTGAAACCTATGCGGGTAATTGGTCTAGCCCGATGAAATCGAAGACTTACTGAGCATAAATTGAGCTTGGCTGGAGGTGTTTGGAGGGATCTGTTCTTGAGGTTCCGAATTGCCCGCTGGGCGGTCATTTGAGGGGTGATGCCTTCTGGCGCTGAGCTGCCGGGAGTTGGGTCAGCGCGGAGTGGGCGGACAGCGACGATTTGCGGCCCCTACGCTTCAGGCGCGGTTCGCGGCCGTTGCGGTCAAACTTGGAGGACTGGCCTTGCCGTCGGCGGCTTCGCACTGGGCGGGGCCTGCATGGAGCTGTCGCAGCGGAGTCTTACGTCGACGCCTCCGTCGCGCTCGGGCCGGCCAAGGTGGTCGAACGACTCCCCCGACCAATTCGCCCTGATCTCAAGGAGCGTGAAGGACGCTTGACTTGGATCAAGCCGTCGTTTCTCTGGATGACGTACCGCTGCGGCTGGGGATGAAGCATGGACCAGGAGGCCGTCCTGGCCGTCGAGATCGCTTGCGACGGCTTCGAGTGGCCCTGCGCAATTCCTGCGGGGACTGCACCTGCACCAGGCCTTCTGGAAGCGGAAGTTGAGACAGTCCTGGGCGGCGGGTTGACGGCTGTTGATGTGGTTGTAGGCCATTGCTGGCCGTCGGATACCTCGTTTGGGTGAACGGTACGGCATCGCAGGGCTTGTGTTCTTGCTGGGCTGTTCCCTGTGAGGGGGGTGGCTATGGCGCTGTGGGCGAGTGGGGAGGAGGTGGCTGGTGGCACTCGGTGCACGGAGGAAGAGGCGCGAACTGCGTACGCTGGCCGCTCCGTTCACGATCGCGGCGCCTGCCGGTGCGCGTATCCGTGACCGGCTGCGCCTGAGTTCGGCCGATGAGCACGTCCTGACGCTCCTCGGTGGACACCTCGGTCATCACGCCCGTGTCGATCTGGCGGAGCGTGTCCGTATCGGTAGTGTGCCGGTCAAGGACAATCGGCGGGCGGAGCGTAAGCGGGCGCTGACGAAGGTGTCGTCTTCACGTTGGGCGGGTGCGATCACCCGGGCCAATGAGGACCAGTTCCAGCTCAGCCTGCGATGCCTGTTCGATGAGCGGGCGTCCCTACGCCGGGCCATCGCGAAGATCGGTAAGCGTGTGGCGGTGGCGTGCGGGCAACGCGTGGGCGGTGTCCGCGGATACCGGGACCGGGCTGAGCGTGCACAGAAGCAGTCCCGGTTGCGGGTACTCACGGCGCGCCTGGTCGAGGTGGAGGCGCGTATCGAGGCCGGGCATCCGGCGATCGTCGTCGGCGGCAGGCGGCTGGCGAAGACCCGGCACAGCCTCGTTGACGCCGGGCTTACCGAGCCCGAGTGGCGGGAGCGGTGGGAAGCGACCCGCATGTTCCTGACCGCCGACGGCGAGTCCGGCGCACCGCACGGCAACTACACGATCACCGTGGACCCGGCCGACGGCAGCCTCACGATCGTCCTGCCCGAGCCGTTGCGGCACCTGGCCAACGCCCCACGCGGCCGGTACCGGCTCGCCGCGAAGGTGACGTTCACCCACCGCCGGGACGAATGGCTCGACCGGATCACCACCAGCCAAGCTGTCCGCTACGACATCACACGCGACCCCGTGCGTGGCCGCTGGTACCTCGACGCTTCCTGGTCCACCGCGAAAGATGCGCTGCCCACCCCGGACGAGCTGGCCGCCACCGGCGCCCGGCTGCTGGCCGTGGACCTCAACGCCGACCACCTCGCCGCCTGCGTCGTCGACGCGCATGGCAACCCGGTCGGTGAGCCGGTCACTGTACGCACCGAGCTGACCGGACCCGCATCCCAGCGCGACGGGCGTCTGCGGGCCGCGATCAGCGAACTGATCGGCCTCGCAAAGGCGAACGGCTGCACCGGTCTCGCAATTGAGAACCTCGGCTTCGACGACGCCCGTGCCACCGGCCGGGAAACCATGGGACGCGGCAAACGCGGCAAGACGTTCCGCCGCACCGTCGCAGGACTGCCGACCGCGCGCTTCCGGGAACGACTGCGCGGCATGGCTTATCACGCCGGGCTCGTCGTGATCGCCGTCGATCCTGCCTATACCTCCCGCTGGGGTGCCCGGCACTGGCAGGAACCTCTTCAGCAGCAGTCGAAGACCACCGTCACCGGGCATCATGCGGCTTCGGTGGCGATCGGCAGGCGCGCCCTCGGACACGGGATACGGCGTCGGCCAGGTGTGACCGCACACGACCAGAGGATCGTTGTGCGGAGAGCTACCGGCCAGACCGTCCCCCGCCCCAGGGCACGCGGGACCACAAGCCCGCCAAGGACCACAGGCACGCCCCACCAGGGCGACAGGACCTGCTGGGACCGAAGCGACCAGCTTGTGCTGTTCCCCGCCTCCAAGACCGTTCGGGAGACACCCGGTGCCAGACGCCCAGCGTCTGGCCCGGTTCATGGCGAGTTGGCCAACACCGGCCAACTCGCATAGCAACGGTGCAGTGGGATCCCGAGCGTGACGTGCGGCAACCCGTTGCAGTTCTGCTCGGTCCAGCTGGCCTGGCGGGCGATGCCGCGGGGCGGTACGCCGATGAGTGGACGGTGTCCATCAGCGACGTCACGCCTCTCGCGCGCGAGATACACGCCCTCGTGCGTAGCGGCTACCTGGACGCCGCCGCGCGGCTGCTGCCGGACGGGCGGCCCTGTCCCGCGGGCAAGGAGCTCCTCGGCCATCTCGGCGGCGACGGTGAGGGGGACGGTCAGGGGGACGGCGCCTGACCTGGCTTGTCAGCGTCTGTGCGCGTTGCCGCCCATCCAGCCGCGCAAATGTTGAGGGAACCCCGTCGGTGGCTTTGTGTTGGGAACCAGCGATCCCACTTCAGTGCGGGCCAACGGGCTTCGCCCTGCTCCGATCGCCCAACAGAGAGATGAGACGTCCATGCGTGTTCTGACCACCCTCATGGTCTCGGCCGTTTCGTGTACGGCCACCGTCGCCGCCCTGGCCGTTCCGGCCGCCGCGGCCAGTACCGACCGCGACAACGGCGGCCGCCATGCCGTCATCAAAGGACGAGCCGACCTCACCGGCGCACAGGAAGTGCCCCGCAAGGGCGACCGCAACGGCAGCGGTGAGTTCTGGTTCCGGATCAAGCACGGCACCATTTGCTACGCGCTCAACGTACGCAAGATCGCAAAGCCCAACGGCGCCCATATCCACGCCGGCAAGCGCGGTAAGGCCGGGCCTGTGGTCGTCACCCTCAAGACCCCCCTGTCCAAGTACCCCAAGGGCGGGAAGTCGAAGGACTGCATCAAGGCGAAGAAGTATCAGACGTCCAAGAACGCCGAGAAGGTCCTGACGTTCCATGAACTGTCGCTGATCGCCTTCGCGCCCAAGAATTTCTACGTCAACGTCCACAACCTCCGCTTCCCCGACGGAGCCATCCGCGGACAGCTCCGCTGCCAGTAGTAGGGGCGCGGGCTACGCACAGCGACCGGCCGCCACTCGGCTCAGTGGCGGCCGGTCACCCGTCACAGTGCGGGAGAGCCGGTCAGAAGAGGGAGTGCAGCAGCCGGTTCGGGGAGCCGGTGAGCGGGTCCTGGACCTTGCCCGGGGTTGCGTTGTTCACCAGCGCGTTGCGGACCTGCGCCGGGGTTGCGGTGGGGTGTGCCGAGATGTAGAGGGCGGCAACGCCTGCTGTGTGCGGGGCGGCCATCGACGTACCGGAAATGGTGTTCGTGGCCGTGTCGCTGTCCTTCCAGGCCGAGGTGACCTTCACGCCGGGGGCGAACAGGTCCAGGCACGTCCCGTAGTTGGAGAAGGACGCCCGGCGGTCGGCGCTGTCGGTCGCGCCCACCGTGATGGCCTCGGGGACGCGCGCCGGGGAGGAGTTGCACGCGTTCGCGGGCCAGCCGAGGATGTTGCCGTTGCCCGCCGCGACCGCGTAGCTGACGCCGGACGCAACGGACCGCTTCACCGCGTTGTCCAGGGCCGTGCTGGCGCCGCCGCCCAGGCTCATGTTCGCCACGGCCGGCTTCCTGGCGTTGGCGGTCACCCAGTCGACGCCGGCGATGACGCCCGCCGTCGTACCGGAGCCCGCGCAGTTCAGGACGCGTACGCCGACCAGGTTGACGGCCTTGGCCACGCCGTACTTCCTGCCGCCCACCGTGCCCGCCACGTGTGTGCCGTGGCCCTGGCAGTCCTGGCCGTTGCGGCCGTCGCCCACCGTGTCCGTGCCGATCTTTGCGCGGCCACCGAACTCGCTGTGGGAGGTGCGGATACCGGTGTCGATGATGTACGCGGAGACGTTCGACGCGGTGGTGTCGTGCGTGTACGTCGTCGAGAGCGGGAGGTTCCGCTGGTCGATGCGGTCGATGCCCCAGGTGGCGTTGGTCTGCGTCTCGGTGAGCCGTACCCGGGCGTCCTGTTCGACGTACGCCACCCTCGGGTCCGCCGCCAGCTCGGCAGCCTGAGCCTTCGACATGGTGGTGGAGAAGCCCGTGAGGACGCTGCGGTAGACGTGATGCGGGGTTACGCCCAGGTCGGCGGCGCTGGTCGTGCCGTCCTTCAGGACGACAATCCAGCTGTTTTCGACGGCGGTTGAGGCAGGCGCCAGGCGAAGGTCGATGAGCGGTGCGCTCTGTGCGGCGGGCGGGCCCGCCAGCTGGAAACCGGTGGTGAGGGCTATGACGGGTATCAGGGTCCCCGCGCGGCGGAAGGTGAGTCTCATACGTGTGCACCTGACCTTTCGTTGACCGGATCCCGGGCAACTTACGGTCTGGACGGTGCCGATACGTGGTGCGGATGTGCAGGTCAGGGGCCCGTGTGGTGGACGGGTGCACATGAAGGCATTACCGGAGGTAAGAGGAGGTAGGGGGAGTCAGGCCAGCGGCCACGTCAGCATGGCGAAATCGCCGTCGTCCTGCGCCTGCGCCGAGCGGTACGTCGCGAGCGCCGCGTCGTTGTCGCGCTCGACCCCGACCCACATGTCGTAACAGCCGCGCTCGCGCGCGACCGCCGCCAGCGCCCGGGTCAGGGCACGGCCGATGCCGCGCCGCCGGTACGGCTCGTCGACCGACAGCTCGTACAGGCACATCTCGGTGCCCTTGTCCGGGTGGGTCATCTCGATGCCCGAGACCATTCCGGCCGGCACCCCGGCGACGTACGCGATGAGCATCAGATGGCCGGGCGCCGCCAGGAAACGCTCGGCCCATTCGGGGCGGGCCGGGCCGTCGTAGAGGTGCTCGGCGGCGGTCAGCTCGGCCACGGTCGTCGCGCGTCGGATGTCCATCCGGATGTCCATGGGTACTGCCCTTCACTACTCCTGCCGCGGTACGGGGCGAAGGCCTCGTACTCCTTGCGTACTCCAGAGAGTTCCATCTGGGGGCAGCTTCGGCTGTCATACCCGGGACCTAGGGTTCAGACATGAAGCTACGCATTCCCCGCAGCCGGGTGCTCACCGGTGCGGCCGCCGCGTGTGCCGTCCTGGTCGGGGCCGGCACATGGACGGCTGCCGCCTCCGACAGCGCACCCACTGTGCAACGCGAGGAACGGATCATGCGCATGAACGGGGTGAAGATCGACACCTCGTTCTTCACCGCGGGCGGCGGGAGCGGCGTCGACGCCAAGCGGCCCGCCGTGCTGCTCGGGCACGGCTTCGGCGGCAGCAAGCGCGACGTACAGGCGCAGGCCGAACAGCTGGCAAGAGACGGGTACGCCGTGCTGACCTGGTCGGCGCGCGGCTTCGGGAGGTCCACCGGGAAGATCGGGCTGAACGATCCGGACGGCGAGGTCAAGGACGTCTCGCGGCTGATCGACTGGCTCGCGGACCGCCCCGAGGTGCGGCTCGACGCGGACGGCGACCCGCGCGTCGGCGTCAGCGGATCGTCATACGGAGGTGCCGTGTCGCTGCTCGCCGCCGGTCACGACAAGCGGGTCGACGCCATCGCGCCGCAGATCACCTACTGGAACCTGGCCGACTCGCTTTTCCCCGACGGGGTCTTCAAGAAACTCTGGGCCGGGATTTTCATCAACACCGGTGGCGGGTGCGAGAGGTTCGAAAAGCAGCTGTGCGAGATGTACGAGCGGGTCGCGGTCGCCGGAACGCCGGACACCGCCGCCCGTGAGCTGCTCGAAGCGCACAGCCCCTCCGCCGTCGGCGACCGCATCAAGGTGCCCGCGCTCATCGTGCAGGGGCAGAACGACTCGCTCTTCCCGCTCGGCCAGGCCGACGCCATGGCGCAGGCGATCAAGGGCAACGGCGCACCCGTCGCCGTCGACTGGATCGCGGGCGGGCACGACGGCGGGGACCGCGAGACCTCCCGGGTGGAGGGGCGGATCACCGACTGGTTCGACCGCTACCTGAAGGGGGACAAAGGCGCGGACACCGGGCCCGCCTTCCGCGTCACCCGCACCGGAGGCGTCAGTTCCACCGATGGCGCCGCCCAGTTGAGAGGCGCCACGAGTGATCGCTACCCGGGCCTCGGTGGCGGCGAGCGGGAACTGAAGCTCGCCGGCAAGCGCGAGCAGACCTTCGAGAATCCGGCCGGGGCGAATCCGCCCGCCATCTCCGCCGTACCGGGCATCGGCGCTCTCTCCCAGCTGTCCGGGCTCGGGGTGGGGCTTTCCCTAGACTTCCCCGGCCAGTACGCACGCTTCGAAACCGGGGCCCTTGCCTCCGATCTGCGCATCACCGGCTCACCGACCGTACGGGTCAAGGTGCGGTCGGACCGGGGCGATGCCGTGCTGTTCGGCAAGGTGTACGACGTGAGTGCGGACGGGCGCCGGCAGGTGCTGCCCTCGCAGCTCGTCGTACCCGTCCGTGTCACCGGTGCCGGTGCCAAGGACGGCGCCACCGTCGAGCTGAAGCTTCCGGCCGTCGACCACGAGGTCAGGGCTGGGCACCGGCTCCGCCTCGTCCTCGCCGCCACCGACCTCGGGTACGCGTCCCCGGCCGACCCGGCGGCGTACACCGTCTCCCTCGAAGGGGACGGGGCGCTCACCGTGCCGACCGCGCCCGGCGTGAAGACCCAGGCGGCCGCGCTGCCCTGGTGGGTCTGGGGGCTCCCGGCCGGTGGCGCGGCCCTGGCCGCCGTGCTGCTGCTCACCGCACGACGGCGGGCCGCCGCGCCCGCGCCGGATCCGGCGCTCGCCGAGGTGCCGCTGCAGATCACGGACCTGACGAAGCGGTACGCCAAGTCCGCCGACCGGTATGCCGTACGGGACCTTTCGTTCCGGGTGGAGAAGGGGCAGGTTCTGGGGCTGCTCGGGCCGAACGGCGCGGGCAAGACCACCACCCTGCGCATGCTGATGGGCCTCATCACGCCCGACAGCGGCGAGATCCGGGTCTTCGGGCACGCCATCAGGCCGGGATCCCCCGTGCTGTCGCGTGTCGGTTCGTTCGTCGAGGGCGCGGGCTTTCTGCCGCACCTCAGCGGGCGGGCCAACCTCGACCTGTACTGGCAGGCGACCGGAAGGCCCGTCGAGGACTCCCATCTGGAGGAGGCCCTGGAGATCGCGGGGCTCGGCGATGCTCTGGAGCGGGCCGTACGGACGTACTCGCAGGGCATGAGGCAGCGCCTCGCCATCGCCCAGGCCATGCTCGGGCTGCCGGACCTGCTCATACTCGACGAGCCGACGAACGGTCTCGACCCGCCACAGATCCGCGAGATGCGGGACGTGATGATCCGATACGCCGCCGCAGGCCGGACCGTCATCGTCTCCAGTCACCTCCTCTCGGAGGTCGAGCAGTCCTGCACCCATCTGGTGGTCATGGACCGTGGGCGGCTGATGCAGGCCGGTCCCGTCGACGAGATCACCGGCGGGGGAGACACCCTGCTCGTGACGACGGAGAGCGAGGTGTCGGAGGCGCTGGCCGAGAAGGTCGGCGCGCTGCCGGGCATCGGGTCCGCCGTACGGACGGAGGAAGGCCTGCTGGTACGGCTGGAAGGCGCGTCGCCGGCCGAGCTCATTGGCGAACTGGTCCGGCTGGACGTCCCGTTGACGGGTGTCGGGCCGAACCGTCGCCTGGAGGATGCGTTCCTCACTCTGATCGGAGGCTCTTCCGCATGAGCACTAACGTCGTTGAGGCCGCGTCCGGTTACCGGGCAGGGCGCACCCTGCCGCTGCGCGTCGAAGCGATGCGGCAGTGGCGCAGGCGGCGCACGATGGTGATGGCCCTCGTGCTGGGCGCCCTGCCCCTCGTCCTGATCGCGGCGTTCGCGATCGGCGGCACGCCCAGTGCGGACAGCGGCCGGGTGACTCTGATGGACACCGCGACGGCGTCGGGTGCCAATTTCGCGGCGACGTGCCTCTTCGTGTCGGCGGGGTTCCTGCTGGTGGTGCCGGTGGCGCTGTTCTGCGGCGACACGGTGGCTTCCGAGGCCAACTGGTCGTCGCTGCGCTACCTGCTGGCGGCGCCCGTGCCGCGCGCCCGGCTGCTGTGGAGCAAGCTCGCGGTGGCGCTGGGCTTCAGCCTGGCGGCGATGGTGCTGCTGCCGGTCGTGGCGCTGGCTGCGGGGTCCATCGCGTACGGGTGGGGGGCGCTGGAACTGCCGACCGGCGGGTCGCTGGCTGCGGGGGATGCGGTGCCTCGGCTCGCGCTCGTTGTCGCGTTCATTTTTGTCTCGCAACTGGTCACTGCTGGGCTGGCGTTCTGGCTGTCCACGAAGACCGATGCCCCGCTGGGGGCGGTCGGTGGCGCTGTGGGTCTGACGATCGTCGGGAACGTGCTCGATGCGGTGACGGCGCTCGGGGCCTGGCGTGACTTCTTGCCGGCGCACTGGCAGTTCGCTTGGGCGGATGCGCTTCAGCCGGAGCTGGAGTGGGGCGGGATGCTCAAGGGGGCGGCGGTTTCGGTTACGTATGCGGTGGTGCTTTTCGCTCTCGCGTTCAGGGGGTTCGGGCGTAAGGACGTTGTGTCCTGAGGCCGGTGGCGGTGCGGCTGCGGGTGCGGTTCTCAAACGGTGCGGTCCTCAAACTCACCCAAAGGACTGCGTCCAGGGGGGACCCCCACGGACTGAATTGAGCCACCGTGGGGGCCGAACGCGCCATGATGTGCGCCATGGCCACTCTGCTGCTCGTCCTTGCCGTCGTTGCCACCGGGCTCTACGCCGGATTCATGCTGATCTTCCTCACCGGGATCATGCCCGCCCTCGCGCGGCTCACGGACGAGCAGTTCGTGGCTGCCATGCGGCGCATCAACGAGGAAGTACCGGGTGCGGTGTTCGTAAGCGTCATGCTCGCCTCGGTGGTCTTTCCGGTCGCCGCCCTCGCCGTACCCGGCGACGACCGGTCCGCTGCGCAATGGGGACTGCTCGGGGCCGGGCTCGCGTGCGTGCTGGTCAATCACCTCGTCACCGTCGCCGGGAACATTCCCCTCAACAACGCCCTCGCCGCATCCGAGCAGGCCGGGACCGGGGATCGCCAGGTGCGTGAACCGTTCGAGGTGCGGTGGAACCGGCTGCACCTCGTACGGACACTGCTCGTCACCGCCGGGTTCGTCCTTGTCGCCAGTTCCGGTGTCGTCGGCGGGAATTAACCCGAGGGCAACCATTTGGCGGGGCCGGGTGTCTGGTGAGGCGTGTACGGAGCTGACTGCTCCCGCATCGTTCAGTTCAACCGCTGACCCTCCACGGGAAAAGGCAGTGCCCCGCCGCGGGGGATGCGCGGCGGGGCACTGTCGGCTCATGGGGCTGCCGACCAAGGGGCGGCCGGAACCGGGGAGCAGGAGGGCCCAGCGGTGCGGTCATCGCCTCGGGCCCACGCGGCCCGCCGAAGTGCGGTCGGCTGTGCGAGCTTGTGCCACGTGGGAACGGCGGCTGCCTTCGCCACAGTGCGCACCTCTGATCGGTCGTCACGTGCCTGTCCACGCAACCAGCAGCAGGCGTCCGGGTTCGACGTTGGAGCGATGAAAGATGGATGCAAGTTCGGCTCGGCAGGGTGATCCGGGCCCAAGCTGGGGCTTTCACGGTGTTGGGCGTCCCGGATGCCGTCCCGGCCGGGGCGTCGGCGGTGGTCTCGCAGGCCGGCGGGTGCCGCTGGTCGAGACGGTTCCGCAAGACGGGGCACCCCGGCTGCTCAGGCGGGGACGGGCTCCACGTCAGCATCGTCAAAGGGTGGATAGCTCTCGTTGCCCATTCGCTCGGCCGCATCGATGTAGTCGGCAAGAGCGTCGCGGGATTGAGCGAGCCTGTCCATCTGATCGTCCAGTCGCCGCAGCCGTGACCGCATCGCGGCCAGCAATTCGGAACACCCGGGCAGCTCCGGGGCCTCTCCGACCGCACAGGGCAGCAGGTACGCGATGTCCTCGGAGGACAAACCGGCACCAAGCAGGTGCCGGATCTGCTTCACCCGCAGCACGGCGTTTTCGTCGTACTCGCGGTAACCGTTCGCGCCGCGGTCTGCCTCCAGCAGGCCCTGGGCCTCGTAGTAGCGCAACTGATGGGCGTTGACGCCCGTCCGGCGACTCAGTTCCCCGATACGCATCGAAACCTCGCTTGACCTTCACACCGGTATCAACGTTGACGATGCTGCCATGAACAACAAAACCGATACACCCGTGACAGTCATCGGACTCGGACTGATGGGCCAGGCACTCGCCGGCGCGTTCCTGAAAGCCGGGCATCCCACAACCGTGTGGAACCGTACGGCCTCCAAGGCCGACCAGTTGGTGGCCGAGGGCGCACGGCTGGCGACAACGGTTGGCGACGCGCTCAAGGCAGGTTCTCTTACGATCATCTGCGTCAGCGACTACCAGGCCATGCACGAGCTGTTCGGCGCGAGCGATGTCGAGCTGGGCGGCACGATGTTGATCAATCTGACCTCGGCGACTCGGCCCAGGCCCGGGAAGCCGCCCAATGGGCCGAGCAGCGCGGCGCCCATTACCTGGACGGCGCCATCATGGCCATCCCGCCGGCGATCGGGACCGCCGAGGCGGTGATCCTGCACAGCGGGCCGCAGTCGGACTTCGAGGCACACAAGTCAGCACTCGATGCGCTCGGTACCGTCACCTACCTTGGCGCGGACCATGGGCTGGCGTCTCTGTACGACGTGGCCGGCCTGGCCATGATGTGGAGCGTCCTGAACGCCTGGCTCCAGGGCACTGCCCTGCTCAGGACGGCCGGTGTTGACGCCGCAACGTATGCGCCGTTTGCGCAGCAGATCGCTGCCGGTGTGGCCGCATGGCTGCCGGGGTATGCCGAGCAGATCGACAGCGGCTCCTTCCCGGCCGAGGTGTCGGCCCTGGAGACCGACGCACGGGCGATGGCACACTTGATCGAGGAGAGCGAGGCGGCGGGCGTCAACGCCGAACTGCCGAAGTTGATCAAGGCGATGGCCGACCGCTCGATCGCCGCCGGACACGGTGGGGAGCAGTATCCCGTGCTGATTGAAGAGTTCGGCAAACCCCGCGACAACTGACCGATCCCGACACCGGGCTCTGGTCTCGGGCTTTCGCGTGGCGGGCTGTCCGGATCGTGATCACGAACGTAAAAAGTGCCTATGACCAGCAAGAATGAGGATTGTCGAGGTCCTTGTTCCTGCCACAGTCGGAGACGCTTCCCAGGTGAAGAACAAGCTCGGCTACACCGCGGTCGTGGATGCGAAGAATTCCAGCAGTGCGGCGTTGACCTGGTCGGGCCGCTCCAAGTAGCCGTAATGACCCGCGTCCCCGATTTCCGTGTAGCGGGAATCGGGGATCGCGTCGGCGACCTCACGGCTGAGATGCGGCGGCAGCACCAAGTCGTCGGCGAATCCGATGACGAGGCACTCCGAACGGATTCTTCTGTAGGCGTCCAAGCGGCTTGCGGTGATGCCCACATTCATCTGGGCACGGTATCCGGGTGTCCGTGCGACCGGCGCGACCTCGAAGATGTCGAGCCAGTTCTGAATCTCCTTGTCCTCATTGAGAGTCGCGGGTGAGAGATATTCCATGGCACGCTGGGTCGCCGCGTACAGCGGCGGTATCTTGTGGCCACTGTCGTGGAATTCCCGTTCCGCTTGTGAACGGGTCCTGCGCATGACGTCACTTCGTCCCCGGGTCGCGATCAGGACCGCCTGGCTCACCAATTCCGGTCGTGCCAGACACAGTTCCTGTACGACGTGGGCGCCCATCGAGGTGCCCACGAAGCGGCAGGGGCCGAGCCCCAGATGTTCGGCGAGTCCGGCCGTGTCCGCCACCATGTCGTCGACGGTGAATCCGTCGGCGCAGGCGTCGGTGGGGGCAATGCCACGGTTGTTGAAGGTGACGACCTGATATCCGGCCGAGACCAGCGCCGGAACCTGGTGCAGGTGCCACGCCCGGCCGCTCGATCCGGATCCCATCACCATGACGACGGGTTCTCCCCGGCCTGTGACGTCGAAACTGATGTTGATCCCGTTGACTTTGCTGATCGGCACGGCCGGCTCTCTCTCCGTCGACTGGTTCGCAAGATAGCTGCAGCGGCAATTCACCGGCCACAGCCCGCCCAGGTCATTCAGTCCTCGGTAAAAGGGCTGTACGGGCCGAAGCGGCCGGGAGAGCATCCCCAGGGGCCCGGAGAAGGGTTCCGGACCCGCACATGAGCGAAGGGGAAACTCATGGACAATCCGTTCGACGACGAGAACGGCACCTTCTACGTACTGGTCAACAGCGAGAACCAGCATTCGCTGTGGCCCGTATTCGCGGAGGTGCCGGCGGGCTGGACGGTCGTCTTCGGCGAGGACAGCCGCCAGGCGTGCCTCGACTATGTCGAGAAGAACTGGACCGACATGCGGCCCGCGAGCCTCATCAAGGCCATGGAGGCCGAGGCCGACGCCGCCTGACGTGATGTCGGGATGTGCCCAAACGGCGGGTGCCCGGACAGACAGCTGTCCGGGACACCCGCCGCCTCGTGCGGCCCTGCGGGCTTTACGGATCAGGCCCCCGTCGACCAGCTGCGCAGCGCCGCCGTGATCCGGGGCTCCTCGGACAGCGGCGCGAGGAAGTCGATCACGCCGTCCGGGCGGACGAGTACGGTACTCGGCTCGCGGATGCCGAATTCCTTGTGGAGGCGGCCGTCCGGGTCCTCGGCCTGGCCGATCACCGCCGTCCGTACGCCGTCCGGGACCCGGGCCGTGGCGAGGAAACGGCGGGCGCGCTCCGGGGCCGACGGGTGGGCGGACGCGGCGGTGAGGACCAGCAGCACCGGCTCGCCGAAACGGAGTTCGTCGTGGAGGGTGCCGCCGCTGCCCAGCGGGTGATCGGGCACGCGGGCGCCCGCGGCCAGCTTGCCCAGGCGTTCCGCGCGGCCGGGCAGCGTCAGGTCCAGCTGGGCCTGACGCGGAGCGACGACCCGGTCCGTGAAGCCCGTGCGCTGTCCGGCGGCGAGGGCCAGGTCACGGGCCGTACGGCGCCAGCCGGACAGCATCCACATCCTGGTCTGCCGGTCGGTGTCGGTGACGACGCGCTCGGCGATGTGCATACGCTCGCGCTCCCAGACGTCGAGAGCGGCGGCGGCCGGGCCCTCTCCGGTGCGGGCGAGCCGCCACGCCAGGGCCGAGGCGTCCTCGATACCGGTGTTGAGGCCCTGCGCACCGGCCGGGCTGTGGATGTGCGCGGCGTCGCCGGCCAGCAGCACCCTGCCCTCGCGGAACCGGCCCGCCATCCGCCGCTGCACCTGGAACAGGCCGGTGCGCTGCTCGCCCACCAGTCGCACAGGCACGGGCGAGCGTTCTGTCGCGGCCGCCTGGATCACCTCGCGGGCGTCGGTGGTGTCCACGCCGGGTGCGACGCTGACGAAGACCCGGTAGAGGCCGCCGGGCAGGCCGACGACGACGAGCACCCCCTTGGGGGTCATGAAGTAGTGCGCCTCGTCGTGCGCGAGCGGGGTGTCGCACTCGCCGTCGGCCAGCAGGAACTGCTGGGGGTAGGTGGCGCCGTCGAAGGGGACGCCGAGCTGCTCGCGCACGGTGGAACGTGAGCCGTCCGCGCCGATGAGCCACGGGGCGCCGAAGGTGGAAGTGGTGTCGCTCGTGGCCAGTTCCGCGCGTACGCCGTCCGCGTCCTGGCTCAGGGCGGTCAGCCGCACACCGAACTCGATCTTGCCGCCGAAGCGCCGGAGCGCTCCGCGCAGTACGTCCTCGGTGTCCTGCTGGGGGAGCGAGACGGCGTACGGGTAGCTCGTACCGCGTACCCGGCCGAAGCCCAGGCGGAGTTTGCGGCGGCCGCCCGAGTAGTAGTTCTGGGCGGTCAGCCTGAGGCCGCGGTCGAGGATCTCGTCGGCCGCGCCGAAGCGGGCGAACGCCTCTATGGCCCGCGGCCACAGCACGATGGACTTCGAGTGGGGGTGCGGGTGGTCCACGCGGTCGACGATCCGCGCCGGTACGTCTCTGCGCAGGAGCTCGATACCGGCCGTCAGGCCGACCGGGCCCGCTCCGACGATCAGGGCGCTCATCGGGGCTCCCCGGAGGCGATGCGGCGCAGGAAGGACGGGAGCGTACGCAGCAGGATGTTGCTGTCCGGCTCGGCGAGCAGCAGGTCCTGGTGGGAGATTGCCGTGTCGGTGTGCAGCTCGAACTCGCCGATCCGGGACTCGGCGGCGACCTTGGCCGCGGCCTGGCCGACCGTACCGTTGGAGAAGCCCGACTGGACGGCGTAGAAGGGGAGCTGGATCTCCTGGCCGTGCTGCACCCGCAGGCCCAGGAGCTGTGCGAGGTCGCCGTCGCTGGTGAAGTCGACGGCCCCGACGAGGTCGATCATCAGGCGGTTCAGGGTGTACCAGACCCAGCTGCCCGGCTGGGTGGCGGCGAAGGCGCGCGCGGCCCGGTCCAGCGGGGTCGGCCCGTCGTCGGTCCAGCCGCCGCTGCCGTCCGGGCGGCCGGAGTTGATTTTGAAGCCGGGGTGGTGCATCGACGCGTCGACGAGGTGGCCGAAGAAGCCGCGGTTGGTGAGCGGTTCGCCGCTGCGGTACGGCTCGGGGGCGACGGCAGCCAGGGGCGAGAGGGCGTCGGGCTCCTCCACCGCGTGCACCGCGGCGAGCTGGAACCACAGCGCGGCGAGCTCCGGCAGCTCACCGAATCCCGCGCCCGTACTGGACGCGTTCTCGAAGTAGGCGCCGGACTTCGTCTGCTGGAGCCAGCCCTTGGCGTTCTCCAGGGACAGCTCGAAGGAGAATCCGGCGCCGGTGAAGGCGTGGTGGACGCCGCCGTCGATGGCGACGAGGCCGTCGATGTCCTGGTGGCCGGGGTGGCCGTCGAAGTCCCAGGCAGCGTAGAGGAGGGCCTCGGCGGCGCCCAGCGAGTGCCCGCCGAGCACCACCTTGCGGCGGCCGCCGTCGGACGCGGCGCGCACGGTGTCACGGACGTCGTCGAGGAGTACGGCCAGGCCCCACTCGCCGGCTTCGGGGGCGGTCTCGGCGCTCTGCTGCTGGTAGGTGCCGCCCAGGTAGTACGCGCGGGCGGCCTCCGGCGTGAGGGTGAATCCGCTCAGGTCGGAGAGCGTCTGCTCGCGCCGGTCGACGGCCCACACCTGGAGGCCGGGTATCCGGGCGGCGAGGTGACGGGCGGCCGGGCGGAACACCCCGGCGGAGCCCTCCCGCCCGCCCAGCAGGACGAGCACGGTGGAGGCGTCGTCGGGGCCGACCCGCAGGACATGCGGGCGGTGGGTGTCGCCGGGGCGGCCGCCGGGGACGGGGCCGTACGACTCCCGCGCGGGGCGGCTGGTGTTCTCGGTGGTCATGAACGGGGTTCCTTCCGGGGACGGGGCTGGTGGGCCTTCCGGTGGACGGGGCTGTGGGCGGGGCCCGTGCGGTCAGTTGGCGGCGGACACCGCCACCGGCTCGGCGCCGGCCGGGGTCTGTGCGGGGGCCGGGTCCGCGGTCGGCGCCGGCCGCTGCGGGTGCTTGATGAACAGCGCGCCCACCGCTCCTACGAGGACCACCGCCACACCGGTCCAGATCGCCGGTCGCATCCCGTCCACGAACGCCTGCGCGGACGCGGCGCCGCCCGTGCCGACGCCGTCGCCCGCCGCGAAGAGGAAGACCGTGGTCAGTACGGCAACACCGAGCGCGCCGCTGAACTCCCGCACCGTGTTGTTGATTCCGGACGCCTTGCCCTGCTCGTGCTCGGCGACCGATGCCAGGACGACCACCGGATTGGAGGCGAAGACCAGGCCCATGCCGATGCCGGCGGCGACCATGGCCGGGGCGAGCGGGCCGTACGACATCCCGGGCTCCGCGACAAAGGCGATCCAGCCCAGCGCCGCGCCCTGCAGCAGCGAACCCGCGGCCATCAGCCGCCCGCCGCCGATCCGGTCGACGAAGGCGCTGGCCAGCGGCACGACGACCATGGGGGCGAAGGTCCACGGAAGGGTGGCGAGCCCGGCCTCGACGGGTGTGTATCCCATCGGGCCCTGGATGAACTGCACCAGGTAGTAGATCGAGCCGAATACGCCGAAGTACATCGTCAGCGAAATCAGATTCGAAAGGGCGAAGGCAGGGTTACGGAAGAACCGCAGTGGCACGAGCGGGGAATCCGTGCGCTGTTCCCGGGCCACGAAGGCAATCATGGTCACCACGGTGAAGGCGAGGGATCCCAGTACGGACGTCTGTCCCCAACCGCCTTCCGCCGCCTGCACAATGGCCCAGACGGCAGCGACCACGGACGCCGACACCAGCACGGCGCCGACCACATCCACCTTGCTGTCCTGGCCGCGGCTCTCCTTCACCGCCCACAGCAGCGCGGGCAGCGCCAGCACGCCGATCGGCAGATTGAGCCAGAAGATCCAGTGCCAGTCCATGCCCTGGGTGACCGCCCCGCCGACCAGCGGTCCCACCGCGATGCCGAGGCCGTTGACGCCGCCCCAGATGCCGATGGCCATGGAGCGCCGCTCCTCGGGTACGGCGGCCGCCGACAGAGTCAGGGAGAGCGGCAGGATGGCGGCGGCGCCCGCGCCCTGGACGATGCGGGCGGCGACGAGCAGAGCGGCCGAGTCGGCGAGCGCGCAGGCCACCGAGGCCACGGTGAACAGGGCGACGCCCCAGGCGAAGACCCGGCGCCGGCCGAAGCGGTCGCCGAGCGCGGAGGCCGCCAGCAGCAGACCGGCGAAGGCCAGCACGTAGCCGTTGACCACCCACTGCAGATCCGCCTGGCCGACGTCGAAGGTCTCGCTGATGTCGGTCAGGGCATTGGTCACCACCAGGTTGTCCAGCGACACCATGAACATCGGGACCGCAGTCACCACGACCGCCCACAACGGGCTTACGCGTTGCGACATTCCGTTCCGCCTCCAAAGGGGATTGAATTAATTGCAGTGCACCGCTCAACGGTAGCGAGAATTTCAATCCCGAGGGCAAGTGAAGGAGTGTCACTTTAGAGGTACGGAATGGCTCTTCAGGCCAGTGGATTGCCTACAAATGGCTGCGGGAAAGTGGACTGCCGCAGGATCCGGTGAATGGTCTGGAGAGTTGTACGGCCATGGGTGACGCTCGTGCCATGAAGAATTCGGAAAGCGCAGGTGAATCGTATTCGGTGATCGTCGGATACGGGAGAGCGGGCAGCGGACTGCATCACCGCGCCCTGCGGGACGCGGTCCGCCCGCAGCGGCCGGTTCTGGCTGTCGACCCGCGGCCGGCCGACGTCCCCGGCGGGCGCTGGGCGGCCACGGTGGAGGACGCCGTCGCAGTGCTGCGGGCCGAGGGGCAGGAGGTGTCCGCCGCGGTCTTCCACGTCGCGGTGCCGCCGGACGTACACCTCGACTGCATGGAGCGGCTCGTGTCTGCCGGGGCGCGTCGTTTCATCCTGGAGAAGCCGCTCGCTCCTTCGGCCGCCGAGGCCAGGCACATCGCCGACGTGGCCGATGTGACCGGCAGTTCGGTGCTGCCGATGAGCGTCTGGCTGGCCAGCCGGGTCACCGAGGTCGCGGAGGAGCTGGTGGCCTCGGGTGCGATCGGTGAGCCGGTCAGCTTCCACATGGAACAGAGCAAGCCGCGTTTCCGCCGCTCCGTGGACACCCGCGGCCACGGCAGTGCCTTCGAGGTGGAGCTGCCGCACCAGCTTCTGCTCGCCCTCCATCTCGCGGGCCCTGTCGCGGAGTTGACCGGGTCGCGCGGCTGGGACATGCCGCTGCCCGTCGGGCGGCTGCCCCGGATGGGCGGCGCCGAAGTGCGGATGCGCCACAGCTCGGGCGCGGTCACCACCCTCCTCACCGACCTCGCATCGCCCGTCCGTCGCAGACGCCTGCACATCAGCGGCACCGAGGGAACGCTCGTCGCCGACTACCCGGTCAGCGGCGACGACGACTTCGGCCAGGTCAGGATCGCCGGGCGGAGCACGCACACGGTGGTCGCCGACGCCCCGCTCACCCGGTTCATCGAGCAGGCGTACGCCCACTTCGACGGCGCGGGGCCCGCCCCTCAGGGCGATCTCGCCCTGCACCTGGAGTCGATGGAACTCCTGGAGGCGGCCCGCGCCGCGGCTGCCGCGGGGATCTCGCCCGCGCTCGTCCCCCCGCTCGTGCCCGCGCTCGCCACGGAGGCGGCATGAGCGTCGTAGCAATCATCGAACCGCGTTCGTCCGGTGCGGAGCTGATCGTGCGGGCCCGCGAACTGGGCCACACCGTCCTCGTACTGACCGGCGGATCAGGGGCGCGGGCCATCCCGGAGCGCCAACTCGCCCACGCCCACCGGGTTGTGCGGACCGACACCGACGACCCGGCCGCCGTCACCACACTGCTGGGCGCGCTCCACCAGGAACAGCCGCTGAACGCCATACTCCCCGGCTTCGAGCACTACGTGCCGATCGCCGCCCGGGCCGCCGCTGCCCTCGGGCTGCCCGGCATCGATCCGCGGTCCGTCGACGGCCTGCGGTACAAGCATCTGATGCGCCGGGCGGTCGCCACCGCCGGCCTGGACCAGCCCGCCTTCCGCGCCGCCTCCAGCGAACGGGCGCTCGCCGCCGCGTACGCCGAACTGGGCCCGCACTGCGTCGTCAAGCCCGTCGACCAGTCGGGCAGCCTCGGCGTACGGAAGGTGTCGACGGCCGCCGAAGCGCTGGCAGCCTTCCGCCACGCCCTGCGCCCCGCCGCCCGGTCCGGACCGGGCGGGCTGCGCCTGGCCGTCGTCGAGGAGTACGTCCAGGGGCCCGAGTACAGCGTCGAGGGGTACGCCGAGGGCGACCGGATCCACGTCCTCGCGATCACCGAGAAAGTCCTGGGGCTGGAACCGCACTTCGTCGAGGTCGGCCACATCGTCCCCGCGCAGCTGCCGCCGTCCCCGGCCCGCGAGATCGAGGAGTACATCACCGGTGTCGCCCGGGTACTCGGGCTCGGACTCGGGCCGTTCCACGCCGAGTTGAGGATGACCGAACGCGGCCCGCTGCTGATGGAGATCGCCGCCCGGCTGCCCGGCGACCGCATCCCCGATCTGCTGCGGCTGGCCAAGGGAGTGGATCTGTACGAGATCATGCTCCGCGCCCACCTCGGGCAGCCCAACCCGCAGCCGCGGCCCGCCCCCGGCGGCGGCCGCGCCGGAATCCGCTACTTCCTGCGGCCGGGACTGCGCGGCTATCAGGACTTCCGCGTCGACCCGCTGCTGGAGTCCGATCCGCGGGTCAGGGAGATCGGCGTACTGCTGCCGCCCGGCACCGAGCTGCCGGACCCGGGCAGCTCGGCGGGACGGCTCGGCTACGTGCTCGCCGCCGGTGATTCGTACGACGAGACGGCGGGGCTGCTGCGGCTCGCCGACACCTCCGTGACCTTCAGCTGACCCGAACCGGACCACCAGGAGCCACCGTGAACCGCCACGTCCTTGTCATCAACCGCTGGACCAACGCCTTCGCCGAGTACCACCGCTACGTCGACCACACCGCCGACCGGGTCTCGTACCTGACCACCGAAAGCGGCAGCGGTCCGCTGGACGCGGCGCTCGCCGAGGAGATCCGGGTCCTGCCCGACCTCTCCGACACCGAGGACGCCGTCCGCGTCACCGCCGAACTCATCGACCACCACGGCCGGTTCACCCACATCCTGGCGCTCTCCGAGTTCGACCTGGAGCTCGCCGGTGAGCTGCGCCGCCGCTTCTCGGTCCCCGGCCGTGGCCCCGAGGAGGTCGCCGCAGTCCGCGACAAGGTGGTGATGAAGGGCAAGGTCGCCGATGCCGGTCTGCGGGTGCCCGGCTTCCGGGCCACTCCCACCGCAACGGACGTCCGGGCCTTCGCCGCCGGGTCGGGCTTCCCGTTCGTACTGAAGCCGCGGGCCGGCGCCGACAGCCAGGGCGTGCATGTGGTGCGCGGCGCCGGGCAGCTGGAGGCGCTGCTGAACGGGGCCGACCTGAGCGAGGCGCAGTGCGAGGAGTTCATCGACGGGACGCTGTACCAGGTCGACGGGGTGATGGCCCGCGGAAAGCTGCTCGTCGTACGCAGCTGGCGGTGCGGCGGCAACTGCCTGGACTTCGCCACCGGCACCGCCTTCAGCTCCGTCGCCAATGACGACCCGGACTTCGAGCGCCGCGTCACGGTCTTCGCCGAACGGGTCTGCGAGGCACTCGGGATCACCGACGACGTCTTCCACCTGGAGGTGTTCCGCACGGCGGACCCCGCCGACGACGACATTGTCTTCCTGGAGATCGGCGCCCGTGCGGGCGGCGGCCAGGTCCGTTTCGTCTGGGAAGAGGTGTACGGAGTCGACCTGGTCGCCGCATCCGCACAGGTCCAGCTCGGCGACGTACCGAAGATCGAGCCGATGGACCTGAACGGCCCTGTCGCCGGCTATCTGATGATGCCCGAGCCGCCGGTACGGCCCTGTGTCGTCGACAGCGTGGAGTCGCTGGTGGCACGGATTCCGGCGATGTACGCCGAGACGCTGCCGCCGCGCGGCACGGTCCTCCAGGGCCACGGCGGTGCCGTCCACACTGCGGGAACCTTCCGCTTCAGCGCGACCGGTGCGGAGCTGGTCGAGACCGCGATCCGGCAGACCCTCGCCGCGTACCGCATCGAGTGGAGTCCGCTCAGGGAGGACCACGATGTCCTCGTCTGACCTGCTGACCAAGGCCGAGGAAGTCCCCGGCCTGTGGCGCAACCGGGACTTCCGCAGGCTGTGGGGCGGCCAGACCGTCTCCCTGCTCGGCTCCCGGGTCACCGAACTCGCCCTGCCGCTCACCGCGATCGTGCTGCTCGACGCCTCCCCGGCGCAGCTCGGACTCCTCAACGCCGCGCAGTATCTGCCGGTGCTCTGCGTCACCCTGCTGGCCGGGGTGATCGCGGACCGGGCCCGCCGCAGGCCGCTGCTCATCGGCGCCAATCTGGGCCGGGCCGCCGTACTGACACTCGTACCGCTGCTCGCCTGGACCCAGGGGCTCAGCATCGGCGCGCTGTGCGTCATCGCCTTCCTCACGGGCGTGCTCACCGCGCAGTTCGACGTCGCGTACCAGGCGTACCTGCCCGCCCTCGTCCCCAAGGAACAGCTGGTCGAGGGCAACAGCAAGCTCCAGGCCAGCCGTTCGGTGGCCGAGACCGCCGGGCAGGGGCTCGGCGGGGCGTTGATCCAGTGGCTCACCGCGCCCGTCGCGATCCTGGTCGACTGTCTCGGGTATCTGGTCGCGGCCGCGGCGCTGCTGCGGATCCGTACTCCGGAGGTACGTCCGGTCAGGGCGGGGCGCACCTCGGTCCGCAAAGACGTGGCGGAGGGGCTGCGGGTGACACTGCGCAGCAGACTGCTGCGCGTGATCATGTTCCATGCCTCCTGGTACAACCTGCTGTGGGACGTGGTGCTCGTCGTCTTCCCGCTGTACGGGATCCGGGTCCTGGGCCTGGGCCCGGCAGGCCTCGGCGGGGTCGTCGCGGCGGGCAGCATCGGCGCTCTGGGCGGTTCACTTGCCGCCGGCCGCCTCGGGGCGAGGCTCGGAGTCGGGCGGGCGATGGTGTCCGGGATGGCGGTGGCCTCGGCGGCGACCCTGCTGCTGCCGCTCGCGCCGGGGCCGGGCGCCACCGGGATCGCCGTACTCGTCGCCGGCTATGTGCTGAACGGCTTCGGTATCGCCGTCTTCAACATCCACTCCATTACGCTGCGCCAGGCGACCGTCCCCGGCCATCTCATCGGCCGGGTCAGCGCGACCTTCCGGTTCGTCACCTGGGCGGTGATCCCGGCGGGCGGGCTGCTCGGCGGTCTCCTGGCGACGGTCTTCGGGCCGCGCACGGCGCTGCTGGTGACGGGCGTCGGACTGGGCGTGGGCGCGGTTGCCTTCGTACTGTCGCGCACCGCCAAGCAGTCCTGATCACCAAGTCCCCCGAGTCCCCGAGTCCCCGAGTCCCCCGAGTCCCCGAGTTTTCGAGTCCCCGAGTTCCCGAGGAGTACGTGTGTACGTCAAGGTCTGCGGTCTACGGAAGGCCGCCGAGGTGGAGGCGGCGGTCGCCGCCGGAGCCGACGCCATCGGTTTCGTACTGACCCCCAGCCCCCGGCAGCTGACCCCGCAGGCGGTCCGCGAACTCGCTGCCCTGGTCCCGTCCGGAACCGCCGCGACCGTCGCCGTCTTCCGCGGTGAGCCGCTGGACGAGGTGCGCCGCGCGACGGCCCTGGCCGGCGTCGACACCGTCCAGCTGCACGGCGAGGAGGAGCCGGAGGCCTTCGCGGCCCTCCGCGCCGAGGGGCTGCGGCTGATCCGCGCCACCTCGCCCGCGACCGGCGCTCCGCTGGAGACCGGTGCGTACGGCGAGGACCTGCTCATCGTCGACTCGCCCCGGCCCGGCTCCGGCGAGCGGTGGGACCCGGCCGCGCTCGGCACCCGCCCCACCGGCTCCTGGATGCTCGCCGGCGGGCTCGCCCCGGACAATGTCGCCGACGCCGTCACCGGCCTGCGGCCCTGGGGCGTGGATGTGTCCAGCGGGGTGGAGATCAGCCGGGGCGTGAAGGACATCGGGTTGATCGAAAGGTTCATCGCTGCCGCGAAGGGAACAGGCCCCCTGCCTCCAAAGGCGGATTGAGGCGGCCACCGGGCGGATAGCAGCATCGGACTGCCCGGTGCCCGGACACGTACGGGCGCACTGCGCACTCGCACCCGATACGTCGTGGAGGATCCATGTGGCTGCCCACATCCGAGAAGTACCGAGAGTTCCTGGACCGGTACCTGCCACTCCATGCCCGTTATGTCGCCGGTGAACTCACCGAGGGCGAATGGGAGTTGTGGGCTGAGGGGCAGCTGCGGCGCGTCGTCGCGCTCGCGCAGTCCGGCTCGCCCTTCTACGCCCGCCGCCTCGAAGGGGTCGACCCCGCATCGCTCACCCTCGCCGCCCTCCCGGACCTCCCCTTCACCACGAAGAACGACCTCCGGGAGGCCATGCACGCCATCCTCAGCCGTGATCTCGACGAGGCGTGCTTCTTCTACGAGACGACGGGAACGACCGGGCCCGCCACACCCTGCCCGCGCGACCAGCGCGAGGTGATCGCCTCCAACGCCCATGTCACGGAGGGCTGGCGGAACATCTTCGCCGAGCACTTCCCCGAGCGGTCCCCGCGCGTCGGCATCATGGGGCCCACCGAGGTGCACTCGCTCGGCGACACACTGGGCGACGTGGCCCGCAACCTGGGCTCCGCCGTCGCCAAGATCTGGCCGTACTCCCCGGTCATCGGCTTCCCGAAGGCGCTCCAGCTGATGCGCGACCTCGCCCTGGACGTGGTGTTCTGCACGCCCAACGTGGCGCTCTCCCTCGCCAAGGCCGCCCGCGCCCAGGGCCTCGACCCGCGCCGGGACTTCGCCGTCAAGGTCTTCCTCGTCACCGGCGAGATGTGTACCCCCGACCTGGCGAGGCAGATCGACCAGGCCTGGGGAGTACGTACCTACAACGCGCTGTACGGAGCACAGGAGTCGCTGGTCATCGCATCCGCCTGCGCCCGTGGGCAACTGCATCTGGCGCGGCCCAACTATGCGGCCCAGGTGGTCGATCCGGACACGGGCGAGGAGCTCGGTCGGTACGGCACCGGTGAACTCGTCATCACCATGCTGATCGACGGGATCAAGCCGCTCATCCGCTACCGCACCGGCGATCTGGTGGATCTGCGCCGCAACGACTGCGGCTGCGGCATCCAGGGCCCGGTGCTCAAGGTCGTCGGGCGGACCCGCGACCGGCTGCGGCTCGGCGGACGCTCGTTCCAGGCCTGGGAGATCGAGCAGGCCGTACTGCGGGGCATCGACGGAAGCCTCGGATACCAGGTCGTCATCGACTGCGACGAGGCCGGCGAGGACCGGGTGACCGTACGGCTCGACCTGCCGGGCGAGCCCGGCCGGGAGCTCCGGCAGGCCCATGCGGGGCGGGTCGCGGCGGCCCTCGGCGTGCGCTGCGACGTCGAGTTCCTCGACGAGCTCGACCCGGTGACCACCACCGGCGCCTTCGTCAGCTGGAAGGCCGCCCGCATCCACGACCGGCGCACCGCCGCCGACCACGAGACCGAGGCGGCCCGCCGTCTCGCCGGAGCCCGGGGGCACCAGTCATGACCGAGAGCCTGCTGCACACACCGGCGGCCGGTACGGCCGAGGTCGACCCGACGCCGTTTCCGCTGCTCTGGGAGCCCGACCGCATACCGGGATCGCCACTGCTGCGGCCCGGCACGATGCGCATCGGCACGCTCGGCCCCGGCGGCACCACATCGATGGTCGCCCTGGAGCGGCTCGGGCACCGGCTGGCACATCTGGGCGGACCGGACGTACGGCCGGTGCCCTGCGACTCCTTCGAGGAGCTCCTCGCAGCGGTCGGCCGGCGCGGTGGCCCGTCGTACGCGCTCGTACCGGGCGCAGCCGAGTGCGCCACCCGCTTCTTCTGGTCGCCCGAGCTGCGTCTGGAGGCATCCTTCTCCACACCCACACCGGAGTACGGGATCGCCTCGCGCGCGCCCCGGCTGCCCGAGGGGCGGCTGCGGCTCGCCACACTGCACGAGACGCAGCGCCTTGCCGAGCTGCTCGACGGGACTGCGGGCGGCAGGGACGGCTACGACATCGACTGGGTCCCCGCCGAGTCGACGATGCACGCGGCGCAGCTCGCGGCTGCGGGGCGCGCGGACGCTGCCATCACCAATGAACCGGGGCGCGCGACGTACCGGTTGAGGTTCCACGTGTCCAGACCTGGGGTCCCCATGGTCTGGATGATCTTCGGCCCCGCCGCCCACGCACGACCGACAGGAGCGCACCAGTGACCACCGCCCACCGACCCCGTCTGCTGCTGCACGACGTCACGGTCCAGGAGGGCAAGGGGTATGCCTCCCTGCCCGCGCGATCGGTGCTGATCGACGGGGACCGTATCGAAGCCGTACTGCCGGCCGCCGAGGCCCCGGTGGAGGGCGACTTCGTCCGCTGGGAACCGGGCGAAGGTGGCGGCAAAGGCGGTGCCACGGTCATGCCGGGCATGACCCTCGGCCACACCCACATCGCGTACGTCAACGTCACCAACGGCCGCGAGACGCTCTTCAAGTACCGCGTCCCCGAGGTTGCGCTGCACGCCGCCCGGCACGCGGCCGACCTGCTCACCTGCGGCTACACCGCCTTCGTCGGGGCCGGTTCGGTGGCCGGAATCGACATGGCGCTCAAGAATGCCATCGAGGCCGGGGTCATCGCCGGGCCCCGCGTCACCCCGTGCAGCCGCGATCTGATGGTGTCGGGGCCCGAGGGCCGCCGCAATCCCGGGCTCAAGCAGCGCATGCCGCGCGAGCTGATGCCGGTCGTGGACGAGCTGGGGGATCTGGTGACGTACACGGAGGAGGAGATCGACCAGGGCGCGGAGATCATCAAGGTCTTCTCGTCCGGCGACGACACCTTCCCCAACGCCCGCTCCGAAGAACTCCTCTTCACCCGGGAGGAGCTGGCGACGGTCGTACGCGTCGCCCATGCCCGCGGTGCGCGGGTACGGGCCCACTCGCGCGGCCTCGGCGGCATCCGCAACGCACTGGCCGCGGGGGTCGACGTCATCGATCACGCGACGTACGCCGACGACGCCGCTCTCGATCAGATCGCCGAGCGAGGGATCTTCGTCGTGCCGAGCCTCTTCCAGCCCACCCAGCTCCTCGAACTGGGCGAGAAGTTCGGCAAGGCCCCCGACTACCTGGAGGCGCTCGACTTCAAGGACGAGATCGCCAACACCCTGCGCTTCCTGCCGAAGGCGGAGGAGCTGGGCCTGCGGATCGTGCCGGGCGACGACTTCGGCTTCGCCTGGACCCCGCACGGCACGTACGCCGACGAGCTGGTGATGTACGTCGAGCGGGCCGGCATCTCCCCCGCGACGGTCCTCAAGTGGGCCTGCGCGAACGGGGCCGCCCTCGCGGGGCGTGGCGACGACGCGGGCACGGTCGAGCCGGGGCGCCTCGCCGACCTGGTCGTCCTGGACCGCGACCCGGCCGCCGATCTCACGGTCCTCCAGGACCGCACGGCGCTGCGCACGGTCCTGCTGGGCGGCCGCCACGTGGCGGGCCCGGCGGCCCCGCCCACCGCCTGACGCGCGGGGCCCGGGGCCCGGGGACGGCTCAGGCCGCCGCCGGGGTGAGGAGGGCGGCGCGTTCGTTACGGGGGAGCGAGGCCAGCAGACGGGCTGTGTCCTCGCGTCCGCCGTGGGGGAGCAGCAGGACCCGGAGCATGTCGATCATCCGGTCGATCAGGCCGCGCGCCGCCGCCAGCCCCTCCCGGTCCTCCTCCGGCGCGAACTGGTCGTGCACAAAGGCGGGGAAGCCGCTGCCCGCCAGGATCATCCGGTTGAGCAGCACATTGTCGACCAGCTGCCCGTACACCCGGTCGTGGCTGTAGCGGCGGCCCGTGACCACCACCCCCGCCACCTTGTTGGCGAGCGGCCGCTCGAAGCGCAGGTGGCCCACCCCGGCCCGCTCGATGAAGGTCTGCATCACGCTGGAGAGCCCGAAGCCGTGCACGGGCGCCGCGTACAGCACCCCGTCCGCCCGGATCAGCCGGTCCACCAGGGAGGCCGTGTCGTCCGGCATCCCGCACGGGACCGGACGGATGTTGCAGTCCCCGCAGGGCCCGCAGGGGGTGATCTCGTACTCCCGGAGCGGGATCACGTCCAGATGCACCCCGTGCTCGGCCGCCGCCTCGCCGAGCATCCGCAGCACGCGGGCGGTCAGTCCGTCCGGGCGCTCCGATCCGTTCAGCGCCGCTATCGTCGCCCAGTGGCCGGGGCTGTCGCCGTTTCTGTCCATCTCTTCGTACCTCCAAGGAAGTTGTCGATGAAGCGCAGCCCGTGCTGCGTCGTGATGCTTTCGGGGTGGAACTGCACGCCCTCGACGGGCAGTTCGCGGTGGCGCAGACCCATCACACAGCCGTCCTCGCGCGCCCGCGCAGTCACGGTGAGCCCGTCGGGGAGCGGCTCGGAGACGGCCAGCGAGTGGTACCGGGTGACTTCCGCCCCGTCCGGCAGCCCGGCGAAGACGCCCGTGGAGTCGTGATCGATCCGGCTGGTCTTGCCGTGCACGGTCCGGGCCGCCGTCTCGATGCGCCCGCCGTACGCCAGGCCGATGGCCTGATGACCCAGGCAGACGCCCAGGATGGGCACCCGGCCGGCGAAGCGGCGTACGAGCTCGACGTGGCCCGAGTCGGCCGGGTGACCGGGCCCCGGGCCGAGCACCAGCGCATCGGGGCGGGCCGCGGCCAGCTCGGCCGGGGTGCGGGTGCGTGACCTGACGACCTCGGTCTCGGCGCCCTGCTGCCGCAAATAGTGGTCGATGATGTGGACGAAGCTGTCGTACGCGTCGATGAGCAGGACCTTCATGCGGTGAGCTCCTCACCGGTCACGGCGCCGTACACCGCACTCATCTTGATCAGCGTCTCGCGCCACTCGCCGTCCGCCGACGAGTCGGCGACGATCCCGGCGGAGGCCTGGAGCGCGTAGGTGTCGCCCTCGTGCACGGCGGTACGGATGCACAGCGCGAGCACCGCGAAGCCCCGCACATCGATCAGTCCGATGGCCCCGGCGTAGGCGCCGCGTGGTTGCCGCTCGATCTCGTCGATCAGCTCCATCGCCCGCAGTTTCGGCGCACCGGTCATGGTCCCGGCGGGGAAGACGGCACGCAGTGCGGACCAGACGTCCTCGCCCTGTGCCAGCTGTCCGCCGACCGTGGAGACCAGGTGGTGCACATGGGAGAAGGCCTCGACGCTCATCATCGAATCGACCGAGAGTGTGCCGGGCCGTGTCACCCTCGCCACGTCGTTGCGGCACAGGTCGACGAGCATGACGTGCTCGGCGCGCTCCTTCTCGCTGGCGCGCAGTGCCTCGACGCGCCGGGCGTCTTCCTCTCCCCCGTCCGAGGACCGGGCCGCCGTGCCCGCGATGGGCCGCATGGTGAGCCTGCCGTCCTCGATGCGGAACAGCAGCTCGGGGCTGGCGCCGATCAGGGTACGGCCCGCCCACGGCGCGAGGTACATGTACGGCGACGGATTGCGGTGCCGCAGCCGGCGGTAGGCGTCGAGGACCCCCAGCGGGGTGCGCACCTCGATGCGGTGGCCGATCTGGATCTGGTAGACGTCACCGGCCCTGATGTGCGCGAGGCATCGCTTCACCCGCTGGGCGAAGGTCTTCCGGCCGACGGTGCGGCGCACGGCGCGAGGGCGCGGCGCGGTCGGCACGGCGGCGTACCGGCGGGCGGGCAGCCCCCGTACCAGGACGTCCAGTCCGCTGCCGAGCGGGCCGCTGCCACCGAACTCCGCCGCCTCCGCCCGCAGATGGCGGGCGCCGCCGCCCAGCACGTCGTACCAGACGGTGTGCCGGAAGGCCGTCAGTGTGATCTCGGGCGCCGCGCCGGGTCTGCGCGGCGGCAGCTCCTCCATGTACCAGGCGGCCTCATAGCCGAAAGTGGCCAGGAAACCGAAGGCGTACGTCCCGGGGCCCACCTCGCTCTCCACCGCGAAGGAGGCGTCGACGGCCCGCAGTAGATCCCACACGTCCGGGTGCTGGGCCGCCACCGTCTCCAGGTGCCGCACCAGCTCCGGCAGCCCGTCGAAGGAGACCCGCCCGTCCCGCACGGTGATCCGTGCCAGCACGTCCGCGCCGACCACCGCGGCGCGGCAGTCCTGGTCCGGTCCGGCGAGGCTCTCGAAGAGGAACACCTGGTCGGAGCCTAGGCGTTCGCGCAGATCCGCATAGAGCGCGAGCGGTTCGTGCGGCGGCAGTTCGTCACGTGCCACGCGCACCCGCATCAGCGTGGCGGCCGGCGCCGGGGCCGGAGCCGGGGCAGTCACGGTCATCGTCGGTGGTCCTTCTTCCGGTACGGATCGGTATGTCGCCGCACCTCGACCGGCGGCGTACCGCAAGCCAATCAACGACGCCCGTACCCGGCCCAGACCACCAACCGGTGTGACGGCCGGACCACTTACTCCTGGCCGGTGAGCAGCCGCTGCGCCGCCACCAGGGCGTCCCTGCAGGTGTCCGCGTCCACGCCCGGGACCGAGCAGGCCAGCAGCAGCACCCGCCTGGTCTCCGCTGTGACGGCCTGGTGCACGCCGTCGCGGTGGGCGAAGAGGGAGAGGACACGCCCGTCGTCGGCGAGGACGGGGCGTCCCGCTTCCAGGGGCACGGGACCGTCCGCGCCCAGGGCCGTGAACTCCTCGTCCCCTACGGTCAGTTCGAGCCGCACGTCCCCGTCCAGCTTGTCCCGGTCGAAGACGCCGAGCGCCACCAGAGAGCTGACCGCCACGGCATTCACCGCGTCGACCGCCGGGTTGATCCGAGGCCAGGCGCCCAGCGGCTTGCCGCGCAGTCCCCGGTCGACCAGGGCCTGGACGGACGGGGGCTGCTTGTCGGGGTGGGCGCCCAGCATCCGGGAGAGGTCGCGGTAGGCGGCGGTGTGCGGGGCGTTCCTGACCTCGCTGCGGCTCGCCCGGTGCCATACGGCGTGCGCCTCGCTCCACAGCCGCTCGGTGGAGGCGGCCAGCGACGCGGTGCCGGCGGTGATGTCGGCCGCCAGAGTCAGTACTTCGACGCCCGGCATCAGGTCACGGGCGGCGGGCGACACCGTGATGCGGCGGAAGGTGGTGCCTGGGGGAGTCGTGGTCACTGGGTGCCTCCGGAGAAGGTGAGCCGGTCGGTGGTCCGCAGGTCGAGATCCTCCGCGGAGACGACCCGGTCTGTGTCGACAAGGATGTTGTAGTGGTTGGGCGCGTGGCTCTCGTCGAATCCGGCCACCACTCCGATCAGGCCGTCCGGTCCGTGGACGCGGTCGCCGCGTTCGATCACCGCGCCCACCGGGAACTCGGCGAAGCCGAGGAAGCCGACCCGGTCGACCCGGTCGCCGGGAGTGGCCGGACGGTTGGTGGTGGTCACCAGTTCATGAACGTCGCCGGCGCGCACACAGCGCGACTGCCACGGGGAGAGCGTCATGCCACGGTCGGTCCTGCGGTGGAAGAGCAGCTTCACCATCCGGGCCGTCACGGGATCCTTCGCGGCCATCCGCATCCGGCTCTCCTTGGTGCGCCCGACGGCGTACGCCTCCTCGACCAGGTCCACGATGTGCGGGCCCCGGTCCGGCTCGTCCCTGCCACCGCGTACCGTCGCGAAGAAGTCGGCCATGATGCCCGCGTACTCGTGGTCGAGGGACGACTTGAACGCCGTGTAGCCGTCGAGCATGTCGGCGTGCAGCACACGCCCGTCCTTGAGATGGACGGTGATGTCCTTCCGCTCCCCGGTCTCCAGCGCCCAGTCGAGGTCCACACCGACCGGAATGCCGTCGGCGGTGGCCAGCTCCAGGGTGGCGCAGAACTCCACTCCCGCCCGTACGTCCCCGATCGTCGCGTCCAGCAGCGTCAGCGGGCCGAGCACGGTCTCCAGGGCGTCCAGTGCGTTGGGTCCGTTGTCGATGATGCAGCCGCCGCCGCAGCGGTCGATGTCGAGATACCAGCGGTCGCTGCCCGTGTGCTCCTCGATGCGCTCCTGATAGCGGCTGGTGACGCGCTCGATCCCGGCCGGGTCGGGCAGTTCGGCGGCCAGCCGCCGCACGTGGGAGTTGTAGCGGCGGTGGAACGCGGTGAAGAGGGTCGCGCCGTACTCCTCGGCGAGCGCCGTCAGTTCGCGGGCGTCGCTGGACGCGACCGTGAGCGGCTTCTCGCAGCAGACATGGATGCCGGCCCGCAGGACGTCGGCGACGACCGGCGCGTGCGCATGGTTGGGCAAAGTGACCACCACACCGTCCACCAGGCCCGATGCGAGCAGCTCGCGGTGGTCGGTGAAGGTGGCGACGCCGGGGGCGAAGCCGTCGAGCTTGGCGGTGTCGAGGTCGCAGACCGCCGTCAGGGTCAGCGAGGGGTCGTCGTCGACAGCCCGGTAGAAGAATGGCGCGATCACACCCAGACCGATCACTCCGATACGCATGGGTCGCACGGTGCTCATGCCGCCACCTCCAGGACACGCTCGGTCAGCTCGACGGGGGCCTCGGTGGACAGCTGCTCGGCCAGCCTCACGAGGCCTTCGGCGACCGGGTCGGGCAGTTCGACTCCGTGCAGGACGGAGCGCTCGTAGCGGGCGGCCTCCGGCGCACCCGGATAGGTGACGCCGTTCGCGTACGCCGCTACGGGTGAGTTGGCCACCGTGTCGAGCAGCGTGCGGTTCTCGGCGGCGATGTGCGGGGCCGACCCGAAGGCGGCCGGGTCGATCACGATCGCCGTGTGGCCCACGTTGTCGTCGCCCGCCGGCTCGCCGTTGAGCACCCCCGGGCGCGGTCCGTACGATGCCCCCGACAGCGGCCCGCACAGCAGGTCGACCAGCAGCGCCAGCCCGAAGCCCTTGGCCCCACCGGTGGCGGCGGGGCCGCCCAGCCAGGCGACGTCCGCCTCCTCGTCCATGAAGGCACCGGGATCGGTTGTCGGGGTGCCGTCGTGGCGTACCAGCCATTCCTCGGGCACCGGACGGCCCTGCTTGTGGGCTGCCTTGATTTTGCCGGTGGCGACCACCGTGGTGCTCATGTCCAGTACGAAGGGCGCACCGTGCGTGACGGGGACCGCCGCGCTGAGTGGGTTCGTACCCAGCATCCTGACGGTGCCGCCCAGTGGCGGTGCGACGCCTTGCGCCCCGCAGTTGGTCATGGCGATACCGATCAGCCCGGCGGCCGCGGCCCGCTGCGTGTAGTAGCCGGCGCTGCCGAAGTGGGTGCTGTTGCGCACGGCGACCATGCCGATGCCGGTCTGGCGGGCCTTGTCCATGGCGATGTCCATGGCCCGGTCCATGGTGACCAGGCCGAGTCCGCGGTCGCCGTCGAGGAGGGCGGTCGCGGCGGTCTCCCGGACGATGCGGGGCTCTGCGGAGGCGGAGATACGGCCGTCGAGGAGGCGTGGCGCGTAGATGTTCACCAGCCCGTTCGTGCCGTGTGTGGTGAAGCCGTTCGCGTCGGCGTAGGTGATGACGTCGGCTGCCGTACGGGCGGAGTCCCCGTCGAGTCCGCACTCCAGGAGTATCTGCTGGACGAACTCGGTGAGGTCGGTGAGCGGAACGGTGACAGTCATGGTCGGTCCTTCTCTCTCGTTCGATGGTGTCGGTCAGTCCGTCAGTCAGTGCTGGTCGCGAAGGCGTGGACCAGCGCTTTGATGCGGTGTGCGTAGTCGTCGAGGTCGTCGAGGTGGACGTGCTCGCCGGGGGTGTGCGCGCCGTTCGCGTCGAGCCGCCCGGGGCCGCACACCGCCACGTAACGGCCGGGCGCCGGGGCCCAGATGGCGTCGCAGGTGAAGGCAGAACCGTCGGCCATCCCGTCGTGGCGTACGAACCCGGCCCGGCCCAGCAGGAGTTCGGCCTCGGCGTCACGGTTGTCGAGGGTCGGCAGGCCCCGCTTGAGCCAGTCCAGCCGTACCGTCCGCCGCCAGTCCCGTACCGTGCGCCGGTTGAACGGGTCCTGGGCGTGGGCGGCGGTGAACTCGCTGCGCGCCTCCTCCAGCAGCACCTCCAGCGAGGCGGCGAGCAGCTCGGCCTGTTCGGCGGAGGGGTAGGCGATGTTGAGGAGCAGCTCCCCGCCGCCGTACACCCGGTTGTGCGCATGGCCGGTGTGCAGACCCGCGACGCACAGCTTCGCGCCCATGCCGTGCGCCAGCGGGCCGAGCCTGCGGGCCAGGAAGTCCGCGAGGAAGCCGAGAGCCACGGTGGCGTTGTGGCCGTCGCCCGGGTGGTCGTCGGTGGAGTCCTCGCCCGTCACGGTGATCCGAGGCGTCATCGCCGCCGTGCACGCGTCCATGAAGCGGCCGCCGGTGGGCTCGGCGAAGACCATCAGCCGCCCGGTGTATCCGGCGTCGACCAGGGCGCGGGTGCCGTACGTTCCCATCGCCCCGCCCTCCTCGCCGGGCACCGAGGCGATCTGCACCTCGATCCGGTGGGCCAGCGACGGGTCCTCGGCGAAGGCGGCGGCGACTCCGGCCAGCGCCGCGATGCCGGGCCCCTTGTCGTCGACGGCGCCCCGGCCGTACAGCACCCGGCCGTCCAGACGGGGTGCCACGTGCGGTCCTACGGTGTCCATGTGGAAGTTGATGACGAGCCGGCGCTCCTCGGGCTGCGGGGCTCCGAGCGCCACGACGGCCGACGGCTGGCCGGCCAGGAAGCCCGCCAGATCCCTGCGGGCCGCCTCGCGCACCGGTGCGGGCACCTCGGGGCGCTCCAGGAGCTCGGGCTGCGGGGCCTCGTGGAGCACGGCCTTGAAACCGCGGGCCTCGGCGCCCGCCACGAACACCCGCTGGGCGCGGGCCGCGCCGTCGAGCGGACCGCCCTCCAGCGGGGAGACGGAGTCGACGTCCATCAGCTCGGTCAGCCACCCCAGGTCGTCCCGGGTGAGAGTGGTGGCGGGCTCGGCGGCCCTGGTCCGCTCAGACATGGGAAGCCTCCTTCTGAATTCCGAGGAGCTGGGTGAGGGCCCGGGCGTAGGCCCGGTATCCGGCGGCCAGTTCGGCCGGGTCGCCGGCCACGCCGAGGTGCGGAATGCGGGCCAGATGGGGTTCGAGGCTGTACCAGCCGCGGTAGCCGTACTCCTCCAGCAGCCGTACGCACTCGGTGAGCCGGACCGTGCCCCGGCCGGGCAGGGTGAACTCGGCGGCGCCGTCCGCCCGTACGAACCCGTCCTTGATGTGCACGTGGTCCACCCAGGGCAGCACCCGCTCCAGGAATTCCACCGCGTCGTAGCCGTACGCCAGACCATTGCCGGTGTCGAAGAGCAGCCGCAGCCGCGGGCTGCCGACCTCCTCCAGCATCTGTACGGTCTCCTCGGCGCCCTGGCCCGCCCAGCCCTGGCAGTTCTCGTGCAGCAAAGTCACCCCGAGGCGCTCGGCCTCGCGGGCGAGGACCCGCATCCGGCGCAGCGACTCCGCACGCCACTCGGCGGCGGGGCGCCCGTCACTCGGGTACGACATCACGCGCAGCCGGTCGCACCCGAGGAGGGCGGCGGCGTGCGCCGAGCCTTCGAGCACGGCCAGTTCGGCATCCAGGGAGGTGGCGACGGTCGTGGACCAGCTGCCGACCGGGGTGTCCACGACCGGCACCGTCAGCCCGGCGACGATGGTCCTGCGGGCCACGTCGGCGGCCTCGCCCGGCGGCAGCTCGTGCAGTGCGCGACCGCCGTCGACGGTACGCAGCTCAAGCCCGGTCAGGCCGAGTTCGTGGTGGATGGTGAGCTGCTCGGTGAGGCCGGGGGCGGCCTCGTCGCCGATGCCGCACAGCCGGGCGTACTCGACAGTCCCGGTGGTCACGGCGCTCACCGCCCGGCCGCGTAGAACCGGGTGACCGCGTCCACGACCCGCTCGGCCGCGCCGGGCGCCATCTCGGGGTGCAGCGGCAGGGCCAGGGCTTCGCGGCTCAGGCGTTCGGCGACCGGGAAGTCGCCGGGGCCGTGGCCGAGGTGGGCGAAGGCGGGCTGGAGGTGGAGCGGGCGCGGGTAGTAGACGGTGGTCTCGATGCCCTCGGCGGCGAGGTGGGCGCGGAGCGCGTCGCGCTCCTGGGCGCGGACGACGTACGTATAGACGGAGCGGCCGTCGAATCCGGCGGGCGGCGGCAGCAGCGCGGGAGCCAGCGGCCGCAGACCGGCCTCGTAGATGTCGGCGATGCGGCGGCGCTCGGCCTGGAGGCGGTCGAGGTGCGGCAGCTTGCGCAGCAGGAAGCCGGCCGTGAGCTCGTCCATCCGGCAGTTGAAGCCGACCAGCTCGTGGTAGAAGCGCTTGCCGGCGGGCTGGCCGTGGTTGCGGAGCATCCGGGCGGTGCGGGCGAGCTCGTCGTCGTCCGTGACGATCATTCCGGCGTCACCGATGCCGCCCGACGGCTTGGCGGGGAAGAAGGAGTAGACACCGGCGTCTCCGTGGCGGCCGGCCGGTCGGCCGTCGACGCTCGCGCCGAGGGCGACGGCACTGTCCTCGACCACGCGCAGACCGCGGCGGCCGGCCAGCTCCGTGAAGGCGGCCATCTCGGGGGAGTTGGCGAAGAGGTACGCGGGCAGCAGGGCCCGGGTGCGGTCCGTGACGGCGGCCTCGGCGGCGGCCGCGTCGAGCAGCCCGGTCTCGTAGTCCACATCGGCGAAGACCGGAGTGGCGCCGCGCAGGGCGACGGTGGAAGCGGTGGAGATGAAGGAGAAGGCCGGGGTGACGACCTCGTCGCCGGCGCCGATTCCCATCGCGGTGAGGATCACCGTCAGGGCGCCGGTGCCGCTGGCGACGGCGACGGCGTGGGCCGCTCCGGTGCGGCGCGCGACCAGGGTCTCCAGCTCTTCCACCCGGGACTTGAGGATGAACTCGTCGCTCTCGGCGACCTCGCGGAACACCTCGACGATGTCGTCGGCCCAGTTGTCGAACCGGGACGACCAGTCGAAGTAGGGGACGGTCTGGGCTGAGTTGGCGGTCACGACTGGTCTCCGTAGAAGGCGTGAAGGAGTGCGCAGACCCGGTCGGCCTGCTCGTCGGCCAGGTCCGGGTAGAGCGGCAGGGCCAGGGCCCGCCGGCTCGCGGCGGCCGCCACCGGGACCGGGTGGCGGGCGCCGTCCAGGGGGGCGAGTACGGGCTGCTCGGTGAGCGGGCGCGGGTAGTACGCCTCGGTGCCCACCCCGTGCGCGTCCAGGAAGGCCACCAGCTCGTCGCGCCGGTCGCACTCGATGAGATAGACGTAATAGACCTGGTTGCTCGGGGTCTTGGCGGGCGCCATCCAGGGCGTCGTCACCTGCGGTGCGAGCGGGGCGAGCGCCCGGTCGTAACGGGCGGCCAGCTCCGAGCGCCGCTCGATCTCCTCGCTCAGCCGCTCCAGCCTGTGCAGCAGGAACGCCGACTGGAGCTCGTCGCAGCGGCTGTTGTAGCCGATCTCGTGGTAGAGGTACTCGCCGTCAGTGTCCTGCCCGTGGCACCGCAGCCGGCGTGCGTGCCCCGCGATGTCGTCGTCGTTCGTCAGCAGCATCCCGGCGTCGCCGAGCGAGCCCAGTGTCTTGGTCGGGAAGAAGGAGAGCACGCCCCCGCTTCCCCACAGCCCCGCGTGGATGCCGCCGGCCCGCATGTCGATGCCCTCGGCGCTGTCCTCCAGGAGCAGCAGACCGCGGCGGTCGGAGAGCTCCCGCAGCGTCTCCATGTCGGCCATCTGCGAGAAGAGATGCACCGGCATGATCGCCTTGGTGCGCTCGGTGACGGCGGCCTCGGCGCGCTCCGGGTCCATGGCGTACGACCCGGGCAGTACGTCGACCAGTACCGGCTCGGCACCCACGTGCAGCACCGCGGACGCGGTCGCGAAGAAGGTGTACGCCGGAACGATCACCTCGTCGCCGGGGCCGATCCCCGCCGCCCTGAGCAGGATCACCAGGGCGTCCGTGCCGTTGGCGACGGCGATCGCGTGCCGTGCGCCGGTCCGCTCCGCGACGGCGGCCTCCAGCTCCGCCGTCACCGGGCCCGACGTGAACTGTCCCGATGCGGCGACCTCGCGGATCCGGGCCTCAAGCCGGGGCCAGTCGCGGCGTACCGACTGTGCGCCGCTGAAGAAGGGGATGGGGGCGGTCGTGGCATTCATCGGGTGGCCGCCTTCAGGGACGCGATCAGCCCGGTGGTGGCCCGGAGCCGCCCCGCGGCATCCTTCGCCTCGCCGATCCGCTGCAGCAGCGCGCTGCCGACGATCACGCCGTCGGCCCTGCCGTGCAGCGCGGCGACGTGCTCGGGGCGGGAGATGCCGAAACCGACGGCCATCGGGACCTCGCACACCGACCTGACCCGGTCCAGATAGGCGGGCACGCCCGGATCGAGTTCGGCCCGTACGCCCGTGACGCCGTTGGCGGCCAGTACGTACAGGAAGCCGCGGGAGGCGGCGGCGGACTCGGCGATCCGCTCGGTGGAGCTGCCGGGCGCCGCGAAGAAGACCTGGCCCAGCTCGGCGGCCTCGGCGTTCTTCACCCACTCCGCGCCCTCGCGGGCCGGCAGGTCGGGGACGACGAAGCCGTCGGCCCCGGCGGACTTGGCGTCGTCGTACAGCTGCGCCAGTCCGTAGCGCAGGAAGGGGTTGCAGTAGCCCATCAGCACGATCGGCACCTCGACACCCGCGGCGCGGGCCTCGGCGACGATGTCGAGTGTGGCGGCGGCGGTCGTGCCGGTGTCCAGCGCGATCTGTCCGGTCGCCTGGATGACCGGGCCGTCGCCCAGCGGGTCCGAGAACGGCACACCCAGCTCGATCACATCGGCGCCGGCCTCGGCGGCCGCGGAGATCAGGCCGACCGTCTCGCCGAGGTTCGGGTAGCCGGAGGTCAGATAGGCGACCAGGGTGGTCTCGCCCTTGATGCGGTTGTCCGCGAAGGTCTGCTCAAGCCGCTTCATTGCGGAGCTCCTCACGCTGCTGGAGGGCGGCCATGGCGGACGTCAGGTCCTTGTCGCCGCGGCCGGAGAGGTTGACGAGGATGGTGGAACCGGGCCCGTACTCGCGGGCGACCTTCAGCGCTCCCGCGACCGCGTGCGCGGACTCCAGGGCCGGGACGATGCCCTCCTGGGCGCTGAGCGCGGCGAAGGCGTCGAGTGCCTCGTCGTCGGAGGCGGAGATGTACTCGACCTTGCCGGTGTCCTTGAAGTGGCTGTGCTCGGGGCCGACTCCGGCGTAGTCGAGGCCCGGCGCGATGGAGTGGGTGAGCTGGATCTGCCCGTCGTCGTCCTGGAGGAGGTACGTCCGGGTGCCCTGGAGGACCCCGGGGTCGCCGTAGAGCAGCGGCGCGGCATGGCCGCCCTGGCCGCCCTTGCCCTCGCCCGCCGCCTGTACGCCGACCAGGCGGACCGGGTCGTCGAGGAAGGCGCTGAACATACCGGCCGCGTTGGAGCCGCCGCCGACGCAGGCGACGACCGCGTCGGGCAGCGCGCCGTTCTCGTCGAGGAACTGGGCGCGGGCCTCGCGCCCGATGACCGACTGGAAGCCGCGCACGATCGTCGGGAAGGGATGCGGTCCGACGACCGAGCCGAGCAGATAGTGGGTGGTGTCGGGGTGGGCGATCCACTCGCGGATCGCCTCGTTGATGGCGTCCTTGAGGGTGGCCGTACCGAGGTCGACGAGGCGGACCTTGGCCCCGAGGAGCTTCATGCGCTGGACGTTGGGGGCCTGCCGCTCGGCGTCGACCCGGCCCATGTAGACGGTGGCGTCGAGGCCGAGGTACGCGCAGGCGGCGGCGACGGCGACACCGTGCTGGCCGGCGCCGGTCTCGGCGATGATGCGCTTCTTGCCGAGGCGGCGGGCGAGCAGCGCCTGCCCGATCGAGTTGTTGATCTTGTGGGCGCCGGTGTGGGTGAGGTCCTCGCGCTTGAGCCACAGCTGCACGCCGTTCTCAGTGGCTCCCAGCCGCTGCATCGGAGTGATCGGGGTGGGCCGCCCGACGAACATCTTGAGCAGCCGGTCGAGTTCGGCGAGGAACTCCGGGTCGGCGAGCGCCTTCTCGTACTCGGCCTCCAGCTCCTCCAGGGGACCGACCAGGGTCTCCGCGACGAACTGACCGCCGTACTCTCCGAATCGGCCGTTCACGATGCCACCTCCAGAATGGGAACCCCGGTGTAGGACCGCACCTGGCGGGCGGGGGTCGGGCTGCTGAGCAGGGATTCGCCGATCAGTGCGGCGTCGAAGCCGTGGGCGGCGATGCGTTCGATGTCGGGGCGGCCCGAGAGGCCGCTCTCGCTGACGGTGAGGACACCGCGGGGGATGTCGCGGCGCAGCCGCGCGGAGTTGTCGAGGTCGACCGAGAAGGTCGCCAGATCGCGGTTGTTGATCCCGACGATCCGGGCACCGGCGCTCAGCGCGCGGTCCACCTCGTGCTGGGTGAAGGTCTCGACGAGGGCGCCGAGGCCGAGGCCGTGGGCGGTCTGTACGAGGTCGCGCAGCAGGGCGTCGTCGACGGCCCTGACGATGACGAGGACGGCGTCCGCGCCGCTGTCGTGGGCGAGCTGGACCTGGCGGATGTCGACCAGGAAGTCCTTGAAGAGGACGGGGACCGTGACGTCGGGGTGTTCGGCGACGGTACGGACCAGCTCTGGCGAGCCGCCGAAGTAGGGGGTGTCGGCGAGCACGGAGACGGCGGCGGCGCCCCCGGCGACGTACTGCCGGGCGGTCGGGACAGCCAGTACCGGATCCAGCAGGTCTCCCTTGGACGGGGACTTGGGCTTGATCTCGGCGATGACCGACACGTCCGGGCCGCTCAGCGCGGCGGCGAAGCTGCCGGGCTCGACGGCGTGGCGGCGGCCGCGCGCGGCGGCATCGGCGGCCCGGGGGGCGCTCCAGGCGGCGCGCTTGGCGGTGATGATCTCGTCGAGGTGCATGGTGGTCACTCCTTTCAGTTGCGGTGGTTCGGGGCGTACGGGCGTGTGGGCGTGCGGGTTACAGCGCCGCCGGCTGAAGGCGGCCCGCTGTCGTTGCCGCTGCCAGGCGCGTCGCCAGGGCCTGCGCCCTGCCGTCCGAGACGGCCTCGCGGGCCAGGGTCAGGCCGGCGCCCAAGTCCTCGGCCCGACCGGCCAGATGGAGCGCCGCAGCCGCGTTGAGCAGGACCGTGTCGAGCAGGGGGCCCGCTGCCGCGCCTGCCAGGACCTGGCGGGCGAGTGTCTCGTTGCGGCGCGGGTCGCCGCCTGCCAAGTCGGTGCGTCCTGCGGGGCGGACCAGCAGGTGGGCGGGGTCGACGTCGAAGGAGGCGACCCGGCCGTCGTCGACCGCGAGTACGCTGCTCGCGCCCCGGGTCGTCAGCTCGTCCAGTCCTTCGGCGCCCAGGACGACCCAGGTCTTCCGGTACCCGAGCAGGGACGCCGCCTCGGCCAGGACTTCCTGGTCGCGCCGGTCGGCGGTGCCGATCAGCCGGCCGTTCAGCGGTACGGGGCTGGCGAGCGGCCCCGACAGGTTGAACAGGGTGCGGAATCCCAGCCGGCGGCGCAGCGGTGCGATGCGGCGCAGCGCCGGGTGCATCGACGGCGCGAAGAGGAAGGCGAAGCGGTGCTCGGCCAGCAGCGCGGGGATGCGCTCGCCGGCGTCGATGTCGATGCCGAGTGCCTCCAGCAGATCCGCGCTGCCGCACCGCGAGGTCGCGGCCCGGTTGCCGGTCTTGGCGACCGTGGCCCCGGCGGCGGCGGCGATCAGCCCGGCCAGCGTCGAGATGTTCACCGAGTTGCTGCCGTCCCCGCCGGTGCCGACCACGTCGACGGCGGGCCCGCTCCAGGCGACCGGCCGGGCAGCCGCGACCACGGCCCGTACCGCTGCCGCCACCAGCTGGGCGGAGACGCCGCCGGTCGCCAGCGCGGTGAGGAAGGCCGCCGCGTCGACCGGGTCCGTCGACGCGTCGAGCAGCGCGGCGACCGCTTGCGTGGCTGCCTCCTCCGGCAGCTCCCGGCCCGCGACGACGTCACGCGTCGCGGCGGTCAGCACCCCGGTGCCCATCAGAGCACCGCCACATTGCTCGCGGCGGAGAGCCGGTTGTGGGTGTCCAGGACCACCGGCGGCACACCCCACAGCACATCGTCCTCAAGCCCGCGCACCGGCGTGACGAGGACCGCAGCGTCCTGCTGCGCCAGCTCGACAGCCGTCCAGCCGGCCGCGGGCACCGCCGCGCCGTCGATCTCCAGCTCGGGCACCAGCGGGTCGTGGTACGAGACCTGGGCGCCGGCCGCGCGCAGTCCGCGCACGATGTCCAGGGCGGGGGCGTTGCGCAGATCGGCGACGCCGGTCTTGTAACTCACCCCGACGAGCAGCACCTTCGCGCCCCGCAGAGACCGCCCGCGCCGGTCGAGCAGAGCGCCGAGGCGCTCGACGACCTGCTGCGGCCGCTGCTCGATGCGCCGGTGGGCGGCGGCGACCAGTTCCATGTCCGTACCGGCGCGGGCCGCGGCCTCGCGCAGGAAGAGCGGGTCGACCGGTATGCACTCGCCGCCGACGCCCGGGCCGGGGTAGTGGGCGAGGAAGCCGTACGGCTTGGTGGCGGCGGCGTCGATGACCTCCCGTACCGGAATCCCCAGCTCCTGGCAGAGGTCGGAGAGTTCGAGGGTCAGGCCGATGTTGACCAGCCGGAAGGTGTTCTCGAAGACCTTGGCCAGCTCGGCGACCTCCAGGCTGGACACCGGCACCACCGTCCGGCAGACCTGCCCGAACAGCAGGGCCGCGCGCCGGGTGCACTCGGGGGTGAGCCCGCCGACCACCTTCGGGGTGTTGGCGAGGTTCCAGCCGTCGGTGTTGGCCGGGTCGACGCGCTCCGGCGCCATCGCCACATGGAAGTCGATGCCCGGCTCCAGGCCGGTGCCGGCCACGGCCGCCGCGACAGCGGCCGCCGTCGCGCCCGGCGGCACCGTGGACTGGACGACCAGCAGCATCCCGCGGCGCAGCAGCGGCGCCACCGAGGCGAGCGCGGCGTCGACGTAGTCGAGGTTCGCCTGCTGGGAGCCGGTGACCGGGGTGGGCACGCAGATCATCAGTACGTCCGAACCGGCCAGCTCGCCGGGCTCGGTGGTGGCGCTCAGCCGGCTGTTGACCGAGGCCAGTTCGGCGTCGCTCACATCCGGCAGGTACGACTCGCCGCGCATCACCTGCGCCGCACGGGCCGCGTCCGTGTCCAGACCGCGCACCGGGAATCCGGCGGCGGCGAAACCGAGGCCGAGCGGCAGCCCGGTGTAGCCGAGTCCGACGATCCCCACCCGCAGCGTTCGGCTCTCCACCAGGCCGTCGAAGGTGTCGGTACCGGGCCGGCGGACCAGTGCGGGAACGAGTACGTCAGTCATCGTGTTCTCCCCTCAAGTTGCTATAAATAAGGGCCGTTGGCGTGATCAAGTAGGCCAGTCGGCAAGGGGGAGCACCCAGACCACTAAGTGGGGGATGGAGCAGACCAGATGGCTTGGCACTTGGCGGTCCAAGTGGACCGGGACTCGGCGGTGTCGCTCACGACGCAGCTCCAGGACGCCATCAAGGGCATGGTCGAGGACCGGGTGCTGCACCCCGGCACCCGGCTGCCTTCGAGCCGTCAGCTCGCCCAGGACCTGGGGCTTTCCCGCAGCGTGGTGGTCGAGGCGTACGAGCAGCTGATCGCCGAGGGGTATCTCGACGCGGTACGCGGATCGGGCACCCATGTCACCCGCCAGCTGCCCGAGGGCGCCGGTTCGCCCTCGCTCCTGGACCCCCGGCCGGCCCCGGCGGTCCGCTGGGATCTGCGCGTCGGCATCGCCAACCTGTCCAACTTCCCACGGCAGGAGTGGCTCAGCTCCTATACGAAGGTGCTGCAGAACGTGGGCCGCGAAGGCGTGGACTATCCGCCGGTCGCAGGCATCCCCGAGCTGCGCAATGAACTCTCCGGCTACCTGGGGCGGGTGCGTTCGGTCCGTACCGAGCCGGCCCATGTGATGGTGACGGCGGGCTTCGCCCAGGGCCTCGCTCTGCTCTGCTCCTCGTTCCAGCATCTGGGCATCCACGAGCTGGCCATCGAGGAGCCGGGCCACAACAGCCAGCGCCGCTTCATCCTGGACACCGGCATACGCCCGCTCCCGGTGCCGGTCGACGAGGAGGGCCTGGTCGTCGAGGAACTGGCCCGTACCGGTGTACGGGCCGTCCTCGTCACCCCGGCCCATCAGTTCCCGACGGGCGTCACCATGTCGGCCAAGCGCAAGGAGGAGCTGCTGCGCTGGGCGGAGGAGGTGGACGGCTGGATCATCGAGGACGACTACGACGGCGAGTTCTGGTTCGACCGCCAGGCCAGACCGCCCGCGGTGCAGGACGGCGACCCGGAGCGCGTCATCTACGCCGGGACCACCAGCAAGGTGCTGGTGCCAGGCCTGCGGCTCGGCTGGCTGGCGATCCCGCCCAAGCTGTTCCCGCTGATGGACCGGGTCCGTTCCCGCCAGGACCAGGGCTCGGACACCCTCACCCAGCTGGCGTTCGCCGACCTGATGCACGGCGGCCTGCTCGACCGCCACCTGCGCCGGGTCCGCTCCCGGTACCGCTCCCGCAGCGAGGCGATGGCCGCGGCCGTACGGGAGCATCTGCCGGACGCCAGGATGAGCGGTTCGGCGGCCGGTCTGCACAGCTATGCGCTGCTGCCGCAGGGCACCGACGAAGCGGCCCTGGTACAGGGGGCGTTGCGCCGGTCGGTACTGGTGCGCGGCGGCCAGCAGTTCAGGTTCGGCGGCCCGGCCGGCCGCCCCGCCCTGCTGCTGGGTTACGGATCACTGCCGCTGAGCGGGATCTCGGAGGCCGTCGCCGCGATCGGCGAGGCGTACGACGAACTGCGCTGAGGCGGCCGGCACGGGCCCCGGGCGGGGCGGGGCGTTCGGTCGCAGGCGCCTAGGGGGTGTCCGGTCGATCTCCGCGGCGTCGCGGGGCTTGGCACGCACATCTGCGGCGTTGTCGTCGGTCGCTGACTCCCCCAAGTTCTCGACTGCGCTCGAACAGGGGGGACCCCCATCGCGTCGACTCCCTCCTCCGCCTTGCAGCTGCACGCACCAAGCCCCGCTCCTTCTCCCACGGAGATCGACCGGACACCCCCTAGCGCACGGAACGGCCCCGCGGCGCGGCGATCAGCGACAGAGCCATCGCCTTGTTCACGGCGTCGATCCTGGAGACCGCGCCCAGCTTGTCGAAGATATTGCGCAGGTGGCGCTTGACCGTACCCTCGGTGATGCCCAGCCTTACCGCGATCTGCCGGTTGCTCAGCGCCTCCGAGACGCAGACCAGCACCTCGCGCTCGCGCGGCGACACCGCCCCGGACGAGTGCTCCCGGCCCCGCTCCACGCCCCCGGTGAAGCTCTGCCGGGAGACGGAGATGGTGACCTGCTGGTCGTCCTGGGCGGCATTGCGGATGGCTGACAGGAGCGCCTCGCGCGGCACGCTCTTGTGCAGAAAGCCGCGCGCCCCCAGTTGGAGCAACTCCTGGACCAGGGGCGGGTCGTCGAACATCGACAGGATGATGACGCGCAGGTCGGGGAAGTGCTCCAGCAGTCTGCGGACCGTCGTCTTGGGATGGTTGTGCGGCATCTCGACATCGAGAAGCACCACATGCGGCCGGTTCTTCTCGACGAGTGCGAGGAGGTCACGGCCGCTGCTCGCCTCCGCGACCACCTCGAAGTCGTCCTCGGCCCGCAGCAGTTCGCACAGCGCCGTACGCAACAGTGTGTGGTCGTCCGCGGCGAGTATGCGGATCGTTTCAGGACCCGGATTCAGTGTCACCTGAGTGCTCCGACAGTGGGATGGAGACCGTGACGCGGGTTCCGCCGGCCCTGGGATTGCTGGAGATCAGGATGGTTCCGCCGAGGAGTTCGACCCGCTCGGTGGCCGACGTGATGCCGTTGGCAAGGCCGGCGTCCCCGACCGCCGCGAGGTCGAAGCCGCACCCGTCGTCCTCGATCAGCGCGTGCACGCCGAACGGCGCGATGTCGACGACCGCGAGGACCTGCTGCGCGTCCGCGTGGGCGAGTGCGTTGCGCAGGCACTCCCGTACCACGAGGAAGATCTCGTCGAGCACCTGCTGCGGGGCCCACTCCTCGCTGCCGTTGACCTGGACGCGCACCTCGGGACGGGTGATCGCCATGGACTCCAGGAAGGCGGTGAAGGCACCTTGCAGCGTGCCCTCGCTCTCCGATCTGCGCAGCTGTCCGACGAGATCGCGGATGATGCCGAGCGATTCGGTAAGAGTGGCCTTGACTGCGGCGATGCGGGCTTCGGTGTGCTCGGGCCGCTTGTCCCTGGCGATCTCGTACAGCTCCAACTGCCGCAGCGCGAGGCTGACGTTGTTGCCGAGATGGTCGTGGATCTCGCGGGCGAGCTGCCGGTGTCCGGCCGCATTCACCTCTCGTACGGTATTGAGCAGGTAGATGTCGTGGCCGAGAGCCCCGGCCTCCAGCCGCTCTCCGATGCCCATTTGCAGGGACCGGACCGCCGCGCCGAACCGCCCGAGGTCACCGGGACTGTCCGTGACGACCTCGGCCAGTGCGTCAAAGGCGAGTTCGAAGAGGATGACGCCCGCTCGGATGGAATGGACGCCGTAAATACCCTGGGTGGCGCGTTCCATCCCCAGTCCCTGCACCTGCTGGATCAGGGAACCGCGAACCTGCGCCTTGTCGTGCAGAAGGCTGTCCGCGCAGTCGGTGATGATCCGCTCGGCCTGCAGCGCACAGCCTTTCCAAGCGCCTTCGTCGGTCACCAGCGGGCTCTTGATCTGCTCCAGCCGGAGCCGGTACTGCTTCAGCAATTGTGGTTTACGGCTCAAGAACTTTTCGGCCGTCGACGCTGTCGGTCCGAACGTTGCATCCGTGGCATCTATTTGGTGTGTCATCGGAGCTCACCCCACTCCCCCCGAGCTCGTCCTCGGGGATCATGGCCGGGTCTGTGACCAGTGTCAACGCGATGAGCCCGATGTCCCACATATTGAACTACCGTGCGTGGCTGTTCGTATACGCCTATGGATCAATGGGCGGCCAGTGGTATGTCCTCACGGTTACTCCGGGTCGATTGGTTGCGAGAGAACCGACATATCCGTCCGGGCATTCGACCTCGGACACGTACCAGTCGGATACGTCGCCGGGGAGGCGGGCCCGCCGAATTCCACCGGGCCCGGGCGGGCCGATGGCGGCCATGTCGCGCAGTCCCGTACCGGCGGCTTTGCCGACCGCCTCGATCCCGGTCCAGGTACGGAATCCGGCCACCCGGGCACTCGGTCCGACCGCCGGCACCCGGCTCCAGTCGAAGTGGCTGCGTATCCGTTCGATGTCCACACCGACCGCGCCGGGCGCACGGCACAGCGCCAGCAGGGCGGCGGAGCCGGAGTGCGAGAGGTTGATGTCGAACTCGGGCCAAGGGCCTGCCCGCAGCGCGGGTTTGCCGGTGCCGCACCCGCCGCACTCGTCCGGGTCGGGGCAGCGGCGCTCGAAGCGCGGGAGCTGTGGGGCGACGCCGAGATACCCGGCGAGCAGGGTGCGCAGCGCGAGGTGCGCGGAGAGATAGCGGAACCGGCCGGCCCGGTGACGGATGCCCGTCGCCCGGCGGAGCTCGGAGTCGTCGAGGATGTCGGTGGCCTCGGTGACGCGTATGCGGTCGAGGGCCACGAACCAGACATGGATCTCTTCAGGATCCAGGACAGGGGTGCGCATGAGGCTTCCCGGAGGTCGGAAACGGACCAGGGCTGCCAACGGCCCTTCACGGGAAGCGGGGTGCCGGAAGCGGCGCCCGCCTGCGGAAACTCAATCGCAGAGGGGGCCCGGGGCAGTGGTCCACTTGGGGCGCGGTGCGACGTACCACGCGACCGGCCGGGCGGCGTAACGCGCTACGGACCAGGCCACGTGCCACGCGAAAAGGGCCGCCGTCGCGCCGATTCGAGGCGGACGGCGGCCCAGCGGCCCCATGGGGCTCAACCGCCCCTTTTTCCATACTCCTTTAGTGCCATGAGTGACTCATTGGCAGTGCAGCCAGTGCCGGTTGAGCCTGCCTACAATCCGGACATGCCGAATGTGACGACGCGATCTCGGTCCGTAATTCCGTCCACTGGTACTGTCCCCGCCGGTTCTCCCGAAAAGAGCGCGCCTCGACTCCTCCTGCTGAGTCTCAAAGAATCGCGTCCAGCAGTTCAGGCAGCATTTCAGCTGCGTTTTCTGGCGGGGGTCGGGCTTGCGGCTTCCACTGTTTCCTTCAGCGGTACGCAGCTTTTAGGGACGGTCGGTCTCGGCACACTCGCATGGTTCTGCGCGATCTTCTACACGTATCTCTACAACGGCTGTACGGATTCCCGCGAGGACCGGCTCAACGGTTCGCTCCGGCCCATAGCCGTCGGAGCGCTCCCGGAGCGTACGGCGCTCTTCATCGCCCGTTGTTCATTCGGCGTCGCGCTGCTGGCGGGCGCACTGGTCGGCCAGGGCATGCTGCTGCTCGTCTCCGCGCTGCTGTTGCTCGGACATGCCTATTCCGCGCCGGGCCTCGCCCTGAAGAACCGCACGTCCGCGGCGATGGCCGTGGTGCTCGTCTCCGGCATCCTCACCTATTGCGCGGGCCCGGTGGCGCTCGGCGCCACGGGCCGCCCGGCCGACCTGATCGTCCTCAGCGTGGCCATGTCCCTGTGGATGGCACTCGTCGGCGCGGTCGCCAAGGACCTCTCCGACATCGCCGGAGACGCCGCGGTCGGCCGCCGCACCTGGGCCGTCACGCTGGGCGAGAGGCGCACCCGTGCGCTGATCGCGGCCGGAGCTCTCGCCGTCGGCTGCGGGTTCGCCGCTGCGGCCGCGCTGTGGGCACCGGATCTGGCTCCGGCTGCCGTGGTGGTGCTGGTGGGCGGCGCGGGGGTTGCCGTGGTGACCCTCGGGCAGCGGCCGGGCGCCTCGCGTGCGGTACGCCGTCGCCCGTACCGGATGTTCATGGTCACCCAGCACCTCGCTCATGTCTCGCTGCTCGGCCAGACGGCGTTCTGAGCGTCGCGGTTCTGAGCGTCGAGGCTCTGTGTGTCGAGGTTCTGTGTGTCGAGGTTCTGTGTGTCGAGGGAGCCAGTCGGCCGGCCGGTCGCGGGGGAGCTGACCGGCCGGCCTCCTGTTGTGCCCCGGCCCGCGGGGGATTCGGCCGGAGGCACGTCTGTGGGGAGCGTCGGCCCGTAGGCCTCAGTGGCCCGCGACGTCGCGGAGCACCAGGGCGCCCGCGTTGCCGTCCTGGCCGACCGAGGTGATCAGAGCGGTACGTACGGACCCGGAAGGCGCCGGATCGCGGTGCCACTGGGCGAGCACCGCCGCGACCTGGAAGGCACCGGCCGCGCTGTACGTCTCTCCGAGCGCCTCGGCGATCCGTACCGCCCCCGGCAGCCCGCCGAGCGCCGATTCCACTGCCAGCTCCTCGACGCGGTCCAGGCCGACGTGATGGGTGGCGCCCAGAGCCACCGTGGTGATCTCCTCCACGGCCACCCGGCTGCGTACCAGCGCACGCTCCACACACTCGGCGAGGCCGGTGGCGAGGCTGTGCCGCTCGGCCGTCGCACCGTAGAACCCGACCTCGCAGGCCAGCAGTTCGGCGAGCGCGGTGTGCCCGCGTCCCGCCGCGCGCTCGGCGTCCTCGACCATGAAGACGGCGCTGCCTTCACCGACGGCGGCCTGCTCCCGCAGTACGCCCGTACGGTGCCAGGCCCAGGCGGCGGGGGCGCTCAGTTCCTCCGTACCTCCGACAAGGAGCCGCTCCGCGCGCCCCTGGGAGAGGGCGACCCTGGCGTGCCGGAAGGCGAAGAGCCCCGAAAGACGGCCGCCGGCGACGGTGGCGTTCAGGCCGCGCAGTCCGTTGCGGATGGCGATCTGGCCCGCGCAGCAGTTCATCACCGTATTGGGAAAGCGGCTGGGGTTGACCATGTACGGCGCGTCCTGCACCAGGGTGTCCCTGGCCAGTTCGCTCAGGCTCTGGATCGACCCTGTGCTGGTCGCCATCACCACACCCGTACGCCTGCTGTCCGCATCGGTGACCGCGGCGCCGGATGCGCCGAGGCCGTCCAGCGCCTGCTTGCAGGCCACCAGGCCGAGGCCGGTGAGCCGGTCGAGATGGCGGGTGCCCTTGCGCCCGAGATGGTCGGCAGCCTTGAAATCGGGCACCGTACGCACCGCGCGCGGCGGGTAGTCCGCCGCGTCGTCGCCCTGCGGTCCCGTATGGCCCGGTCCGCCGGCGGCCAGCAGCTCGCCGAGCGGGCCCAGGCCGAGTCCGGCCGCCGACACCACACCATGGCCGGTGATCACCAGCGGCCGTACGGCGGTGGCCGCCCGCGCGAGTGGCTGCGCCGGTGCCTGCGCTGTCGTCACGAGACCCTCCCCAGGATGGTGATGACGTTGTTGCCGCCGAACGCGAACCCGTGGTTCTGCACGATGTCCACGCGCGCCGGACGGGCCTTCCCCGGTACGGGGTCGAGGCCGGGCCCGAGAGCGGGATCCACCTCGACCACATTGGCGGTCGGCGGCAGAAAGCCCTCCTCGATGGCCTTGCAGCAGATGACCGCGCCGAAGCCGCTGGCCGCGCCCATGGTGTGGCCGATCATCGACTTGATGGAGCTGACGGGCGGCAGCCGGTCCCCGAAGACCTCTCGCACGGCCTGTACCTCGGTCGCGTCATTGGTCGGGGTGCCGGTGCCGTGCGCGCAGACGTAGTCGATCTGCCCGGGCGTCACACCCGCCGCCTCGTGAGCCGCCCTGATGCACTCGGCGATGGAGCCCGAGTCGGGGTGAACCATGTGGTGCGCATCGCAGTTGGCCCACGAACCGAGCACCTCGGCATAGATACGGGCCCCCCGGTCCAGGGCGTCGTCCAGCGGTTCGAGCAGCAGCGCGGCGCCGCCCTCGCCCGCGAGGATGCCCTCTCGGTTGGTGTCGAACGGCCGCGGAGTCTCCTCGGCCATCGCGCCCAGCTGGTAGAAGCCGGCGTGTGTCAGCCGGTTCACGGCGTCGGCGCCGCCCGCGAGCATGACGTCCGCCTCGCCGCTGCGCACCAGGTCGAAGGCGTGGCCCAGTGCGTAATTGCTCGCCGAACAGGCCGTCGGAATGGTCAACGCGTCACCGGTCAGCAGCAGTTCGCTGTTGACGGCGGCCGCGATGCGGCTCGCGGGCAGCTGCGCCACCAGCGAAGGGTCGAGGCTCTTCAGCCCGTCACCGACCCACTGTTCGCTCAGCTCCTGCAGTACGACCGACTCACCGCTGGTGGTGCCCATGACCGACCCGGCCCGGCTGCGGGCCAGCACGGCCGGGTCGATCCCCGCGTCCCGCACAGCCAGCCGGGACGCGGCGGCGGCCAGCAGACTGCTGCGCCCCCACTGCCCCGGGTCGAGGTTGAGCAGGATGTCCCGGGGCTCGAAGTCGTGGACCTCACCCGCCCGTACGTACGGGAAGCCGGTGGTGTCGAAGGACTGGATGGGACTGATGCCACTCGCGCCGGCCCTGATGGCGGCGGTGAACGCCTCCACCCCGATGCCGACACTGCTCACGGCGCCCAGGCCGGTGATGACGACTCGGCGCCCAGGGCTTCGCTCAGGCATCCTGCAGTGCCTCCGTGAGCTTGGTGTGCACCGCGGCGAGGAGGTCACCGAGGGTCTTCAGCTCCTCCAGGCCCTCCTTGGGCAGCGCAACGCCCAGCTCCTTCTCGATCCGGGAAACGACGGTGATGAGGGCGAGCGAGTCGCTGTCGTAGTCCTCTATGAACTCCCCGGAGACGGTCAGGTCGCCGGGCTCCAGCTCCAGCTCCTCGGTGACGATCTCGGAGATCTTCTCCTCGTAGTACGAAGCGTCGTAACCGGCGTTCTGCTGCTGCGTCATTTCCTGAATCCCCTTCTGGTTGCGCCACGTTCGGTGGCCCGGCGTAAACGTAGGCAGGGCTCGCGCCGGGCAACAAGGGGGAATGCACGAAAGGGGTACGCCCCCTTTCCAAAGGCGTATCGGAGCACCACTGACGTGCAATGTTCCTGCTCTTTCCGGCACTTCTGGTGTTTTCATCGCTGGCAGGGTCCGGATCGAAACCCGATTCCGGAAATCAGAACGGGGAGGATGGCTTATGCGGGCAGACGTGGAAGATGTCGCCCTTGAAGAACCCGTAGAACCCGTAGAACTCGCAGACCACGCAGGAGGCACAGAACTCGATTTCGGGCGCACGGTGGAGCGTTCCCTCGTGCACCGCGCCGCCGTCTCCGAGGTGTTCCTCACGGACGTACGCCCCCTGGGGCTGAAGCGGGTGCTCGCCGCGGCCCAGTTGCCGCTCTCGCACGCCTACTACAACGACCACACCCACAAGCCCGCCCGGCACGACCCGCTTCTGCTGCTCGAAGCGGCACGGCAGGCCGCGATCCACGGCTCCCACACCCATCTGGGCGTGCGGTCCGACACCGCGATGATCGTGGACAACTTCCGTCTGGAGCTGACCGATTCGGCGGCCCTGCTGGTCGGGGACCGCCCCGGCGAGCTGGTGATCGACAGCCGCTTCGAGGGGCGTCCCACCCGCACCGGCGTCTGGCGCCGCGGCAGTGTCACCCAGGACTTCCACCTCGGCGGCGAGCACGTCGGCACACACACCATGTACGCCGCCTTTCTCACCCACCACTCCCACGAGGCGCTCCGGCACGCCCAGCGCGGCACCCCCGCGCCGTCCAGCGCCGACTGCGCCGACACCCCCGACAGCCAGCAGGTCGAACCCGGATCGGTGGGCCGCGTGCACCCGTTGAACGTACTGCTCTCCCAGCCCGTACGAGCCGAGGACAGCGTCTGCGCCCAGGTCACCCCGCGCTTCGGCAACCGCTCGCTCTTCGACCACGCCTACGACCACCTCCCGGCCATGCTGCTCACCGAGGCCGCGCACCAACTGGCCCTGCTCACCCTGGCGAAGCGCCCCGAGACGACCCGGCTCGTCGGTATCGACGCCTCCTTCCAGCGGTACGCCGAGCTCGACGAGCCACTGACCGCCACCGCGACACAGGTCGACGCACAGATGGTGGACGTCGCCTTCTCGCAGGGCGGTTCACCTGTCGCGCAGATCGCCACCACCCTGCACGCAGCGGAGGAGACCCGATGACCGTACGAGCCGTCTGGACAGACTTCGGCGGCGTGCTCACACCGCCGATCAGCCACACCCTCAGCTCTTTCTGCGCACGCAAGGGCATCGCCGTCGACCGGCTGAGCCACGCCATCGGCAAGGTCACCGCGTCCTTCGGCACCGACGACGTCATGGAGCCCATCGACACCCCGCTGATCACCGAGGCGGAGTGGCTGCGCCGGATCGACGCCGTCCTCACCCAGGAGTACGGCATCGCACTCGGCCTGACCACCCTCGCCGACGACTGGTTCGACGGCCGTGAGACCAACCACGACTGGGTACGGGCCCTACTCGGCGCACGCCGCCGGGGCGTCTTCGTCGGCCTGATCTCCAACATGGTGCCCACCTGGGACACCCACTGGCGCCGGATGACCGACCCGGACGAACTCTTCGACGACGTACTGCTCTCCTTCGAAGTCGGTCACCGCAAGCCGTCGGCCGCCATGTTCGAACTGGCCGCGGCCCGTGCGGGAGTCCCCGCCGAGCACTGCCTGCTCGTCGACGACATCGAGGTCAACTGCGCCGGCGCCCGGGCCGCCGGCTGGCAGGCCATTCACTTCACCGACACGGCCGAGGCGAGCGCACGCCTGGACGCCCTGATCGCACCCCTCTCCGCAAGCCCTACAAGGGAGTTCGCATGAGTCGCTCCGTACTGGTCACCGGTGGCAACCGCGGAATCGGCCTCGCCGTCGCCCGCGCCCTCGCCGAGGCCGGCGACAAGGTCGCCGTCACCTACCGCTCCGGCGAGCCGCCCGCAGGTCTCTTCGGCGTACGCTGCGACGTCACCGACTCGGCCGCGGTCGCCGCCGCCGTCGAGGAGGTCGCCGTCCAGCAGGGCCCGGTCGAGGTGCTGGTCTCCAACGCCGGCATCACCCGGGACGGTCTGCTGCTCTCCATGGCGGAGGAGGACTTCAGCTCCGTCATCGACACCAATCTGCTCGGCGCCGTACGCGTCGCCCAGCAGGTGATCCCCGGGATGCTGAAGGCCCGCTGGGGCCGGCTGATCTTCATTTCCTCCACCACCGGCACGGCGGGAGCGCCGGGGCAGACCAACTACGCGGCCTCCAAGGCCGCTCTGATCGGCCTTGCTCGTTCGCTCGCCAAGGAGCTCGGACCCCGCAACATCACCGCGAACGCCGTCTCCCCCGGGATCATCGCCACCGACATGGCCGAGGGCGTCACCGGCAACCGGATGGACCAGCTCCTCAGCGAGACCTCCCTCAAGCGGGTCGGCACCCCGGAGGAGGTCGCCGCGGTGGTGCGCTTCCTGGCGAGCGACGGGTCGAGCTACGTCACCGGCGCCAATGTCCCGGTGACCGGCGGCGGCGGCGTCGGCTGCTGAGAACAGCGAAGAAAGGAGAAGAGACCAGATGACAAGTCCCCGATTGGCCCTGATGTTCCCGGGACAGGGGAGTCAGCGCCCGGGAATGGGACTGCCCTGGGTGCGCCGCCCGGGGTGGGCGGTCGTGGAACAGACCTCGGAGGCGGCAGGCCGCGACATCGCCACCCTGCTCCTCGACGCCGACGCGGCGACGCTGCGGCGTACCGACAACGCGCAGCTCGCCACGTTCGCCCTCGCGCTGGTGGCGCTCACGGAACTGCGTACCGCATACCCGCTGGCCACGTTCCCCGGCGCTTGCGCCGGACACAGCCTGGGCGAGTACACCGCGCTCGTGGCCGCCGGAATCCTCGACACGGAGGACGCCGTACGCCTGATCGTGGCGCGCGGCGAGGCCATGCACGCCGCCTGCGTCCAGTCACCGGGAGCCATGGCCGCCGTGCTCGGCCTCGATGCCGGACGCCTGGAGGAACTGGCCGTCGGGCTCCGCGCCTCGGGCGCCCGCGTCTGGGTCGCCAACGTCAACTCGCCGCAGCAGACCGTGATCGCCGGAGAGGAGCAGGGCCTGGAGCGCTGCGCCGAGGCGGCGGAACGGGCGGGTGCGGCAAAGGTGGTGCGGCTGCCGGTCGGCGGGGCCTTCCACACCCCGCTGATGATCCCGGCGGCCGAACGCTTCGAGGAGGCGCTCGCCTCGGTCCGCTTCATGCCCGGACGTACCCCGGTCGTCTCCAATGTGGATGCCACGGCCCACCGGGGCGGCCCGGAGTGGGCGTCGTTGCTGCGCCGGCAGATCACCGCCCCGGTCCGCTGGTCGGACAGCCTCCGGACGCTCACCGCGGACCTGGCCTGTGATCATCTGCTGGAGATCGGCCCGGGCAAGACGCTGACCGGACTGGCCAAGGCGACGGTCCCTGCGGTGACGCGTACGACGTTCTCGGACCCGCTGACGGAGATGGCCGCCGCGGCCTGACAGGGGCAGCACGCACACAAGAACGGACCTGGCCGCCCCCGCGTCTTCGCGGGGGCGGCCAGGTGCTTCACACTCCGGGAGGGTGCGGCGCGTCAGGACTCGTGTTTGCGCAGGTGCGCGAGGACGGCGAGGACCCGCCGGTGTCCGGTGTCGGCGGGCGGCAGATCCAGCTTGTTGAAGATGTTGCGGATGTGCTTGCTGACCGCCGTTTCGGTGATGAAGCACAGCTCCGCGATCGTCCCGTTGCTGTGGCCCTCCGCCATCAGCCCCAGCACTTCCTTCTCCCGGGCGGTGAGGGTCCGCAGCGGGTCGTTCGCCTTGCGCCGTACCAGCAACTGCGCGATGACCTCCGGGTCCATCGCCGTCCCGCCGTCGGCCACCCGGCGCAGCGCGTCCATGAAGTCCTCGACCTTCCCGACGCGCTCCTTCAGGAGGTAACCGATGGCCCCGCTGCCGTCGGACAGCAGCTCCGAGGCGTAACTGTCCTCGACGTACGACGAGATGACGAGGATCGGCAGGTTCTCGTACAGCCTGCGTGCCTCGACCGCCGCGCGCAGCCCCTCGTGCCGGAAAGTGGGGGGCAGCCGGACGTCCATCACCGCCACGTCGGGGCGTACGTCACTGATGGCCGCGAGGAAGTCGTCCGCGTTGTCGACCGCGGCGAGCACCTCGATGCCCTCGGTCTCCAGCAGGAGTACGAGTCCCTGGCGCAGGAGGGCATCGTCCTCGACGATTACGACTCGCATGGCAGCTCCGTGGTGATCGTGGTCGGTCCGCCGACCGGGCTGGACAGGTGGACGCGCCCGTCGAACGCTTCGGCGCGACGCCGGATCCCCATGAGCCCCGTGCCCGCGCCCTCCTCCGCACCGCCCTTGCCGTCGTCGCTGATCTCGATCAGCAGCGAGCCGTTCTCGGTGCGCAGGCGTACGTGGACCTCGTTGGCGGAGCTGTGCTTCGCCGCGTTGGTCAGGGATTCCGCGATGACGAAGTACGCCGCCGCCTCGACCGCTGCGGGGGCCCGCCGGATGTCGTCGACCTGCACGGTGCACGGGATGGGGCAGCGGGCGGCCAGGGCGGACACCGCGCCGTCCAGGCCGCGGTCGTCCAGGATGGGCGGATAGATGCTGCGTACGACCTCACGCAGTTCGGAGATCGAGCTGGTCGCCGAGTCCCTGGCCTGCCGGATCAGCTCCAGGGCACGGGTGGGGTCGCTGTGCATGGAGCGTTCCGCGATGCCCAGCTGCATCACCACGGCGACCATCCGCGCCTGCGTACCGTCGTGCAAGTCCCGCTCGATGCGCCGCAGTTCCGCGCCGTGCGCCTCCAGTGCGGCGGCTCTCGTCGCGGTCAGTTCGACCACGCGCTGAGCCAGCCGTGGCGAGGAGAGGGGGGACAGCAGCACCTTCGTCAGCCGGGCCTGCAGCCGGGCGAACCACGGCACCGCCGCCACGATGACGGCGGTGACCGCGAGCGTCAGGACGATCGTGGTGATCGCCAGCGGCGCCGAGTCGACCGTGTAGAAGAACGACGAGCTGTAGGGCTCGCCGCCGTCCGTGAACAGCCACTTGACCGACAGCACCACCGACCACAGGGTGCTCCACGGATGCCCCGCCGTCAGCATCAGGGTGATGGGCGCGGCGAAGCCGTGAGCGGGAAGCCACGCTAGGGTGCGCCGGAATCCCGGGCTGGTGAAGTTCAGCCGGAACCGGTACATCCGCCCGCCGTCGGTGACCGGGTCGAACGCCCCCTGGACCGGCTCACCGAGGAGGGCGCCGGCCCGCTCGCGTTCGTGCGCGGTGAGCCGCTTGGTCCAGTCGGCCAGCGGCTTCCACGCCGCCAGGCCCAGCTTGGGCACGGTCGCGATGCACACCAGGAGCCAGGCAAGACCGGTCAGCAGGGACGCGATGCCGGTGGCGCCGCCGATGAACAGATACCGGTACCCGTCGAACAGCTTCCTGAGCCACGGGTACCGGTCGTCTTCCGGGGCGACGTTGGGCGTGCTCATGTCGGCCCCAGCCTTCCCGCCCGGCGCGAGGTTATTCATCGTCATTCACCCGTGTACACCGCTTCGATCGGGCGGGTACGCAGTGCAGAACGGGTGGGGATGCTGATGGACAGCCACCCCAGGACCGCGGTGAAGGCGGCGATGCCGACCCAGTGCAGCGTGGTGAGCGCGGGCACGGGCTGGCCCGTCATCGCCAGGCTGCTGCCGATCGTGGGCGGAATGGCGATGATGGCGCCCACGACGATCGCAGTGACCACCACGACCCAGGACTCCATGAACATCATCCGCCGGGTCTGCCGCTTGCTCGTTCCGATCAGCCGCAGCATGGCGAACTCCCTGCTGCGCGCCGTCGTCGCCATCACCAGCGTGTTCACGACGGCGATCAGCACGTACAGGAGCAGCAGCGCGTTGGCAATCAGGTTCGTCCACGACTGCTTGGCGAACTGGCCCTGCTGTACGGCGGCGAAGTCGGACGGGCTCTGCACCTGGAGCGTCGGTGTCTCCTTGGCCAGCTTGTCCAGGGCCGACTGCACCTGTGCCCGCGCACCCGGGTTCTTGGCGGTCACCAGGAGCGCGGTGTCGAGCTGGTTGGTGGTGTGCCGGGACAGGACGTCGTGGGGCAGTGTGACGTCGCCGAAGCCCAGGCCGTTTCCGTAGATCGCCACCACCGTGAACTTCTTCAGCGTCCCGTCACCCAGGTTGATCTCCGTACTGTCGCCGACGCCGAGGCCCGCCGTACCGGCGGCCATCCAGCTGAGTGCCACCGTGTCGCCGCGCAGCTCGTTCAGGCTGCCTTCCTGTACGTCCAGATCGAGCGTCCGGCCGAGATCCAACGCGTCGACGCCCTGCGCGGCGAAGGGTGCGGCCGCGGGCTTGTCGACCTCGATGTGGTTGATCAGCACCTGCGAGCGCACCACCGGAGTGGCCGTCCCGACCTCGGGCACTTCGCGCACCGAAGCGGTGAGCTGCGGGGAGAGCCCCGTCGCATCGCTGGTCAGCACGTAGTCCGAGACAACCCCGGTCGCCGCCTGCTGCTTCGCGGTGGCCTCGACCGTGGACAGGGTGGACAGCTGCATCAGCGCCATGGCGGCGCCGAGGGCCAGCGGGACGACCGCGCTGCTGAGCCGGCGCGAGTTCGCGTTGGTGTTGGCGGCGGCCAGGTAGCCGCTCACCCGCGACCATCTGAGGACCGGGCTCATGACGGCCGTGGCGAGCTGCACCAGCTTCGGCCCGAGCAGCGCCATGCCGACCATCAGGATCAGCAGCGAACCGGCGGCGCCCGCGATCGCCAGCTGACCGGGGATGGTCATCGGCGTCACGATGGCCGCGCAGAGGCCGAGAAGGATCAGGCCCCGGCCGATGTTCATCCGTACGCGGCCGAGCGCCGGAGGCTCGACCTGGGACTCGCTCAGTGCCTCCACCGGCTTGATCCTGGCCGTGCGGTACGCCGCGATGAATCCGGCCAGACGCGCACCGAGCACGCACAGAATCACCGAAGCGATGGCCGGATACGGCTTGAGCGACAGCTCGAAGTCCGGAGGCAGCACACCGATCTTGGCGAACGCGTCGCGCAGCTCGCCCGCCACCAGAAAACCGGGCGCGGCACCGAGAACGGCGCCGACCGTGGCGACCAGCAGGATCTCGCTGCCGATGAGGGAGTGGATCTGCCGCGGGGTGGCCGCGATGGCGCGGAGCATCGCGAGCTCGCGCCGGCGCTGGTGGATCGCGAGGCCCAGCGTGGACGACACCACGAAGATCACGACGGCGAGCGCGGTACCGCCGAAGGACGCGGAAAGGCCGATGAGGAAGCCGCGCGACTGCCCCATGTCGAGGAACTCCACGTCACCGATCTGCGTACCGGTGTAGACGGCGACCTCGGTGCCGTCCTTGGCGCCGGACAGCGCCTCGTCGATACGCCCGGCCAGGTCACCGGCGCTCGTGCCGGGCTCCCCGATGACGCCGATCGTCGTGAGCCGGTCGGGACGCTGGGAGAGCTCCGCGGCCCGCTGGTCGGTGAAGAAAGCGGCCGACTGCCGGTCCAGGCCCGACGGCGGGGGCGAGGCGATGCCGACGACCTTGTACGAGGCGGGAGTTGTGCCGGTAGCGATGCGCGCCGTGTCTCCGAGCCCGAGACCTGACCGGCGGGCCAACTCGCCGTCCAGTACGGCCTCTTGGGCGCTGCGCGGCTCACGCCCCTCGGCCAGCCGGAACGGCGCCAGCGGAGCCGACGACCACCCGTGCCCGTACAGCGGATTGTCCAGGGCGACCGTACGGCCCTTGGTGTCCGCGATGCTCATTTCGACCGAGCGGTCGGCGACCACCGTCTTGACGCCCGGGACCTTGGCGACCGTGCCGGTCAGGCCGGCGGGCAGGGTGACCCGCTCCGCGTAGTGCGGGTCGAAGTTCTCCCGCACGTCCTTGGACTGCTTGCCGCCGACCATCACGGTCGCGGCCGCGTAACGCTCGGGCGATACGCCGGACTCCAGCCCGGACACGAACAGGACACCGCAGGCCGTGACGACCGCGGATCCGCAGAACAGCGCGATGAACGCTGCGATGAAACCGCCCTTGCGGTTCTTGATGGTGCTCCACGCGATGTCGAACATGGCTCACCTCACCAGTTACCGAGGTGCGTCATACGGTCGGCCACCTGCTCGGGCGTCGGCTGGTCGAGCCGGCCCGCCAGCTCACCGTCCGCCAGGAACACCACCGAGTCCGCGTACGACGCGGCTACCGGGTCGTGGGTCACCATCAGCACGGTCTGGCCCGTCTCGTCGACGATCTGCCGGAACAGCTTCAGGACTTCCTGGCTGGTACGGGTGTCCAGGGCGCCGGTCGGTTCGTCGGCCAGCAGCGCGTCGGGGCGGGTCACCAGCGCGCGGGCGATGGCCACCCGCTGCTGCTGGCCGCCGGACAGCTGGTTCGGGCGGCGGTTGACGTGCTCGCTCATCCCCACGCGTTCGAGGACCTCCCGCAACCACGCCTTGTCGACAGGGGTGTTGGCAAGCCGGGGCACCAGTGTCACGTTCTGCTCGACGGTCAGCGCCGACATGAGGTTGTACGCCTGGAAAACATAGCCGATCCGTTCGCGGCGAACCGCGGTCAGCGGGGCTTCCTTGAGGCCGGACAGTTCGGTGTCACCGAGGAAGACCTGGCCTGACGTCGGGCGGTCGAGACCCGCGATGCAGTGCAGGAACGTGCTCTTGCCGGAGCCCGACGGCCCCATGACAGCGGTGAAAGTACCGCGCGGCACGCTGATGGAGACGCCTCTCAGAGCGGTGACGGCGTTGTCGCCCTTGCCGTACGTCTTGGTCACCGACTCCAACCGCATAGCAGGCGACACCGTGCCGGTGGTGGCCGCGGACCGGTCCCATACCGATGTCATTCTTCTTGCCCCTTCCCGTCGTTAGCGGAACCACAGTATGGGAAGCATCGGCGTACGGCGAACCCCCTGTGTGCCGCATTCAAGGTATGGCTGGCTATACCTTCGTTCACCAGGCGATTTAATCTGGGGCTTTAGTTCGTTGTGGGTGTCAACGGGTGCTGGATAGCCTTGCAGTTCGATCGTCCTGGTCGTCGGTTCAGTGGCCGTATTGGATCGGGCGGGTTCATAGACTTGGGTGGACTTGATGACGGAATCCGTTTCCTTTCACGGAGAACTGCCCGCACCGGGTGATGTGGCCGGTCTGTTGCAGAAGCTCGCGCGCGAATACCTGATTCCCGGGGTGCAGTTCGCTGTGTACGACCGGGGCGAGGTGACGTCGTACACGCACGGCGAAGAGGTCCACGGGTCGGGGACGCGGGTCGGACCGTCCACGCTCTTCCCGCTCGGTTCCGTGACGAAGTTCGTCACCGCGACGCTGCTGATGCAGCTCGTCAGCGACGGTGACGTGGACCTCGACGCGCCCGTCGGCCCGTTGCTGCCGGAGCTGGCGGGCACGCCGTCGAGCCCGCTGTACACGGCGACGGTGCGCGGCCTGCTGAGCCACACCGCCGGTCTGCCCGACATGCCCGACGTCGAGGGTGACCTGCCCCTGCGTGAGTGCGTGGCCGCGTCGGCGGGCGCCCGGCCGCTGTGCGAGCCCGGCCAGGTCTTCTCGTACTCAAACCTGGGTTACGTCCTTGCGGGCCGGGTGCTGGAGGCCGTCACCCTCATGACGTGGTGGGAAGCGGCGCGCTCGTTCGTACTGAATCCGCTCGGGGTCGAGCCGGGATTCCTCGGCAGTGCCGCGCCCGGCCTCGCGGTCGCCGGCCAGCACGCGGTGCACCTGCCGACGGCCACCGTGCATGTCGTCGAAGAGCCGGGGCTGCCGCGTGCGCTGGTTCCGGCGGGGGCGCTGATGACCAGCGCGTCCGATCTGCTGCGCATCGCGGCGCTGCATGTGGGGACGGGCGGGCACGGCGTACTGGAGCGGGAGCAGCTGGAGGAGATGCGCCGCCCGGTGAAGGGCTCGCACGCCTTCGGCCTGGCCGACGGCTGGGGACTCGGGCTTGCCGCCTATGCGGACGGCGCCGGCCGGATGTGGCTGGGGCACGAGGGCAACACGGGTGGCGCGACGTGCGCGATGCGCATGGACCCCGAGCGCGGCATTGCCATGGTGCTGATGACGAACGCCACCTCGGGCCGCCAGATGGGAAACCAGTTCTTCGAGGAACTTTCCTCGCTCGGCTGGGACGTGGGCCGCAATCAGGAGCCGGACCTGGGAAAGCCGCTTTCGGGGGAAGAGCTGCGGATTGCCGCCGACGAGGTGTGCGGGGTGTATCGCGCGGGTCCGGACACCGTCACCGTGCGCTGGGCGGCCGATGCAGGTGTGCTGATGGAACGGGCCCAATTGGTTCCGGTTCGTCTGGAACTCTATTCCGACCTCGCCTTCCGCTTGAAGAGCCTTTCCGCACCGGAAGGCGGATATGGCAGTGACGAATCCAAGGACCTTTACTGCTTCGTCCGCGATTCCGGGTCGGGCCGGGTCGGCGGTATGTATTTGAGTGGGGGGCGTTTGCAGGTGAGGGAGGGTATCGGCCTGCTGGGCTGATGCATTTCGGCGGGTTCTCTTTCCGTCCTCTCGGTGATCTTGATGGGTTCGAATTCTCAGTATGGGGGAGTGAATTAGGTGTCTGGGATGTATGAGGCTGCTGTCGTGGCGTACTGGGAAGAGATCCTGTCCGGGTACGAGAGCGAGGGGACGGCGCCGTCGGGCCGGGGGGCCGGGCGCGAGCTGAGTTGCGATGTGCCGGCGTTTGCCGAGGTTGCGGAGCGGGCGCGGGTTTCGTTCGAGGCCGCGGTCACCGGGGTGTGGTCGCTGGCGCTTTCGCACGCGCGCGGGCGGCGCGATGTGCTGGTCGGCGTGACCGGTGGCGATGGGGCGCGGCGTCCGGTGCGGGCGCTGCTGCTTCCCGGCGAGCCGGTGGGCGCGTGGCTGCGGGGACTTGAGGAGCAGATGGCCGCCTCCGGGGCTCGGGAGGCGCTGACCGTTGAGGCGCTGCGGGAGCTGGCGGGGGTGCCTGCGGACGCGGCGCTGTTCGACGGGGAGATTTCCTTTGCGGCGGTTGACGGAGCGCGGCGTACTGCGCGGCTTACTGCTTTTGCTGACGAGTTCGACGAAGCGCTGACGGCGGAGATGGGCCGGCTGGCGGAGGCGGTGGCGGCCGATGTGGAACTGCCGTTGGCCGGTTTGCCGTCCCTGTCCGACGCCGAGCGAGCCCTGATTCTGGACGAGTGGGCTTTTGCCGAGCGCGGCTTCGGTGGTGTGACGCTGCCGGGGGTATTTGCCGAGCAGGTGGCGCGGGCACCGGAGGCGGTGGCTCTGGTCTGCGGCGAAGAGAGCCTCACGTACGGGGAGTTGGACGTACGGGCGAACCGGCTGGCCCATGTGCTGCGAGACCGTGGCGTCGGTCTCGGCGTCCCTGTGGGGGTGTGCCTGCCGCGCGGTGTTGAGCCGATCGTTGCGCTGCTGGCGGTCCTGAAGTCGGGTGGCGTGGCGGTACCGCTGGACCCCGCGTACCCGGCAGAACGGCTGGAATTCATGGTCGCCGACTCGGGCCTGGCCGTGGTGCTGGCTGAGGCTTCGACCGTTTCGGCGCTGCCCGACACCCATGTGCTGCTCGTGGACGAGGCGTCCGAGGAGATGTCCGGCCGGCCGGAGTCCGCCCCCGCGCTGGAGGTGCCGCTGCTGCCGCAGAGCGCGGCGTACATCTTCTACACCTCGGGTTCGACGGGCCGTCCGAAGGGGACGGTGCTGCCGCACGAGGGCTTCCTGCGCGTGGCGCGCGACCCCAGCTTCGCTCTCACCTCTGCCGATGTGGTCTCGCAGTTGAGCACGCTGTCGTTCGATGCGGGTGCGCTGGAGATGTGGAGTGCGCTGCTCAATGGCGGCACGCTGGCGATTTCGCCGGAGCGGATGCTGTCGGTGGAGGAGCTGGGTGCGTTGTTGCGTACCCATGGTGTGACGGCGCTGTGGCTGACGGCCGGGCTGTTCCACGAGGTCGTCGACGCCGACGTACGGCTGCTTTCCGGGCTGCGCATGGTGATGTCGGGCGGTGATGCTCTGTCACCGAAGCATTGCCAGAAGGTACTTGAGGAAGCACCCGGTGTGCGTTTGGTCAATGCCTATGGGCCGACGGAAGTATCGATTACCGCTTCCACGCACGTACTGAATGGCTCCCCTGCCGAAGAAAATCCGGTACGTCTCGGCGGGCCCGCGCCGGACACCGGGGTGATGGTCCTGGACGCGTGGCTGCGGCCCGTTCCCGTGGGTACTCCGGGAGAGCTCTATGTCGCGGGTATCGGCCTGGCTCATGGCTATGCGGGGCGTTCCGGGCTTACGGCGGGGCGTTTTGTGGCGTGCCCGTTCGGTGGCGCCGGGGAGCGGATGTATCGCACCGGCGATGTGGTGCGCTGGCTTCCGGACGGTGTACTGGACTTTGTCGGCCGTGCGGACAACCAGGTCAAGGTGCGTGGTTTCCGTATTGAGTTGGGCGAGGTCGAGGCGGTCCTGACGGGCCACCCGGCGGTCGCGCAGGCGGTGGCGGTGGTACGGGCGGACCAGCGCGGTGTGAAGCAGCTGGTTGCGTACGTCGTGGCGGAGGCGGATACGGACGCGGCGGAGCTGCGGGCGTTTGTGGCGGCGGGGCTGCCGGAGTACATGGTTCCGGCGGTGTGTGTGGTGCTGGATTCTCTTCCGTTGACGGCGAACGGGAAGGTGGATCGTAAGGCGCTTCCGGAGCCGGATCTTTCGGTTCTGGGGGAGGAGTATGTCGCTCCGCGTACTGCGCGGGAGCAGGCCATTGCCGACGTCTTCGCCGAGGTTCTGGGTGCGGACCGGATCGGCGTGCACGACGGCTTCTTCCGCCTGGGTGGTGACTCGATCCTGGCCATTCAGGCGGTGTCCCGGCTGCGCCGGACGGGCCTGGAGATCCCGGTACGGACCCTCTTCGACCACCCCACCGTCGAGAGTCTCGCAGCTGCCGAGCTGGGCAGTGCGGCCGTCGAGGCGCCGCTGGTGCCGGTGGCCCGGGGCGAGGTGCTGCCCCTGTCGTACGCCCAGCAGCGCGTGTGGTTCGCGGCCCAGATCGACCCGAGCGGTACGGAGTACAACACCGGTGGCGGCGTGTGGCTGCGCGGCTCGTTGCAGGTCCAGGCGCTGCGGGATGCCCTGGACGCACTGGTGGCGCGGCACGAGTCGCTGCGTACGACCTTCGACACCGTCGACGGCCAGGGCGTACAGATCATCCACCCGGCCACCCCGGTGGATCTCCCAGTGACCGACTGCCCGTCCGGCGACGTCGCCCGGACGGTGCGTGCGCACCAGGGTGAGGCTTTCGACCTGAGCATCGGTCCGCTGATGCGGCCCCTCCTCCTGCGGGTCTCCGACGAGGAACACCTGCTCGTCCTGTCGATGCACCACATCGTCACCGACGGCTGGTCCATGGGCGTACTCCTAGGTGAGCTGGGAGAGCTGTACGAGGGGAGAAAGCTCGCCGATCTGCCGGTCCAGTACGCGGATTACGCGGTCTGGCAGCGGGAGACGATGACGCCCCAGGCCCTCTCGGAGGGACTGGGGTACTGGCACGACCAGCTGGCCGGAGCCCCGGCTCTCGAACTGCCCACCGACCGTCCCCGCCCCGCCGTACGCACCTCCGCCGGCGGCACACGGCGGTTCGAGATCCCGGCAGCCGTGCAGTCGCGTTTCGCGGAGATGTGCGAGGCGCAGGGCGTGACGCTGTTCATGGGCCTGGTGGCCGCCGTACAGCTGGTGCTGTCCCGCTACAGCGGCCAGAAGGACGTGGTGGTCGGCACCGCAGACTCCGGTCGCGGGCGGCTGGAACTGGAGAGCCAGGTCGGTTTCTTCGTCAATACGCTGGCGCTGCGGACCCGCATCGACGAGAGCGTGACCGGGGCCGAGCTGCTCGCCTCGGTGCGCGAGACCGTGCTGGACGCCTTCGCGCACGCCCAGGTGCCGTTCGACCAGGTCGTCGACGCGGTCGTCACCGAGCGGGACCCCAGCCGCAGCCCGCTGGTGCAGGCCATGACGGTGCTGCAGAGCATGCCGGGCGGCATCAGCGACCGGGGCGGCCTCCAGTGGCGCGAGTACCCGCTGGACGTCGAGTCGGCCCAGTTCGATCTGCTGGTGGCCTTCGAAGAGGGCCACGGTGAACTCGCCGGAATGATCAACTACAACTCGGACCTGTTCGACCCGGACACGATGGACCGCCTCGCGAGCCATCTCGTCGTCGTGCTCGCGGAGTTGGCCGAAGCCGCCGAGCGGCCCCTCACCGCCGTCCCGATGCTGACGGCCGACGACCGCGAGCGCGTCCTGTGGGCGTGGAACGACACCGGCGAGGACCTGCCGGAGCTGACCATGGCGGGGCTGTTCGAGGCGCAGGCCGAGCGCCGCCCCGACATGCCGGCCGTGGCCAGTGGCGACGTCACGCTGACGTACGCCGAACTGGACGCGCGAGCCGAGCAGCTGGCGCACCGCCTGACGCTGCACGGCGTCGGCACGGACGTCGTGGTGGGGGTCTGCCTGCCTCGCGGCGTCGAGTGGCTGACATCCCTGCTGGCGGTGGCGAAGGCGGGCGGCGTGTACGTGCCGCTGGACCCGCAGTACCCGTCGGAGCGCCTGAACTTCATGGTCGCCGACGCCGGAATGGCTCTGGTCCTGACCGACGCGGCTTCCGTGGAGCGCATCCCGGGCGGGGACGTACCCCTGATGAGGGTCGACGCTGATGCGGCACAGCCCGGGGCGGACGACCCCGTACGGCCCGTACGGCGCGACCGCACCCAGTCGTTGGACGCCGGTGCGTACGTGATCTACACCTCCGGATCGACCGGCCGCCCCAAGGGCGTCATGGTCTCCCACCGGGGCATCGTCAGCATGGCCGCCGCGCACCAGCGTGCCCTCGGCCTCACGGCAGGCTCCCGGATGCTGCAGGGCGTGTCGCCCAACTTCGACGTGGCGATGGCCGACGTGATGGTCTCCTGGTACGCCGGTGCCACCCTGGTGCTGCCCGAGCCCGGCCCGCTCGCGGGCGAGGCGCTGGGACACGTCCTGCACGAGCAGCGGATCACGCACCTGGAGATTCCGCCGGCCGCCCTGATGACGATGCCGGACATGGAACTCCCCGACCTCCAAGGCCTGTTGAGCGGCGGCGAAGCGATGACCGCCGAGTTCATCTCCCGCTGGGCGCCCGGCCGTCGGCTGCGTAACGTCTACGGGCCGACCGAGACGACCGTGACGGTGACCGCGAGCGACCCGGTGACGGACCCGGACGTCGAGAGCATGCCCATCGGCAAGCCCGTCGTGAACGCCAGGGTGTACGTGCTGGACGCGTGGCTGCGCCCGGTCCCGGAGGGGGTCGCGGGCGAGCTCTATGTCACGGGTTCCGGTGTGGCCCGTGGCTATGTGAACCGGGCGGGACTTACGGCCGAGCGGTTCGTGGCCTCGCCGTTCGGTGACGCCGGGGAGCGGATGTACCGCACCGGCGATGTGGTGCGGTGGCTGGCCGACGGCCAGCTGGAGTTCGTGGGGCGCGCGGACAACCAGGTGAAGGTCCGTGGCTTCCGTATCGAGGTCGGGGAGATCGAGTCCGCTCTGGCGGCTCACCCGGACGTCACGCAGGCAGTGGTTTCGGTGCGCGAGGTGCGTCCCGGGGTGAAGCGGCTGGTGGGTTATGTCGTGGGGTCGGGTGTGGATCACGCCGGGTTGCGCGAGTTCGTGTGCAAGTCTCTGCCGGACTACATGATTCCGGCGGCCTTCGTGGTGCTGGGCACTCTGCCGCTGACCGCGAACGGCAAGGTCGACCGGCGGGCGCTGCCCGAGCCGGACCTGTCCCAGCGCGACGGCGGCTTTGTGGCGCCGAGGACGCGGGTCGAGCGGCTGGTGGCCGACGCCTGGGGTGCGGCGCTGGGCGTGGACCGGGTCGGCGTGCACGACAACTTCTTCGAGCTGGGCGGCGACTCGATCCTGAGCATTCAGGTCGTGTCGCGGCTGCGGCGTGCGGGGTTGGTGGTGTCGCCGCAGGACGTGCTGGTGCGGCAGACGGTGGCGGGTGTGGCTGCTGTCGCGCGCGACGCGGAGGTCGGTGCTGGTGCGTCTGTGGGCGTGGTGGAGGGGCCTGTGGTCCTTTCGCCGGTGCAGGAGTGGTTCGTACGGACGCACCCGGTCGCGCCTGACCACTTCGGCATGTCGATGTGTGTCGAGATGGCGCCGGATGTGGACGTGGACGCACTGGCGGCGGCGGTGTCGGCGGTGGTTCGGCATCACGAGGGTCTGTGGGTGCGGTTCGAGCGGGGCGTAGAGGGGTGGGCGCAGTTTGCCGGTGTGGCGGGTGATGTGGTCGTCGAGCGAGTGACGGGCGACTTTGATCCTGTGGTGCAGGAGGGGTTCCGTCTGGAGGGCGGGCCGCTGGTGCGGTGTGTGATCTCCGAGGCCGGGACCGGCGGCCGAGTGCGGCTGCTGTTGGCCGTCCATCACATGGTGGTGGACGGGGTGTCCTGGCGGATCTTGCTCGAAGATCTTGCCGTCGCTTATCGGCAGTTGAGGGCCGGCAGGCAGGTGACTCTCGACCCGGTCTCGATGTCGTTTCCGGCGTGGACGGCCAAGCTGGCGGAGTACGTGCAGCAGGGCGGATTCGCCGATCAGGCCGCGTACTGGGCCTCGGTCGTCGAGAACGCCGAGCCGCTGTGCGAGGTGGAGGCCGACCTGAACACCGTGGGCTCCGCCGACGTGGTGTCCGTGGCCCTGTCCCGCGAGGACACGGAAGCCCTGCTCCAGCGTGTCCCGGGCGTGTTCCGGACCCAGGTGAACGACGTACTGCTGGCCGTCCTCGGCAGGGTTCTGGGGGAGAAGTCGGGCCATGAGCGGGTGTGGGTCGATGTCGAGGGGCACGGCCGCGAAGAGGCCGTACTGGGCGCGGACGTGTCCCGGACGGTCGGCTGGTTCACCTCCATCTATCCCGTGGCGCTCGAATCGAGCGGCAGCTGGCGCCGGTTGATCCGCTCGACGAAGGAAGTCCTGCGCGGGATTCCGGACCGGGGCATCGGCTTCGGTGCGCTGCGCTACCTGGGCGGCGCCGATCTGGCCGATCCCGCGCAGGTCAGCTTCAACTACCTCGGCCGCTACGACGCCGACGGCTACCCGGACGTATTCGCCGGAATGCTGCCCGTGGCCGGGGATCACGGCCCCGCCGAGGAGCGCCCGTACGTCTGGGACGTGGTCAGCCGCGTCCAGGACGGCCGCCTGCACGTGGACGTGCACTACTCGACCGCTGTGCACGCCGCCGAGGAAGCCCAGCAGCTCGCCGAGCGGTACCGGGACCTCCTGCGGGAGGCGGTGGCGTACTGCCTGACGCCTGGTGTGGGCGGCCGTAGTCCCTCCGACTTCTCGCTGGTCGACTGGGACCAGGAGACGGTCGACCGTGTGGTCGGCAGGGGCGAGGAGATCGCGGATGTGTATCCGCTGTCGCCGATGCAGCAGGGGATGTTGTTCCACTCGCTGGAGGACCCGGAGGGTGGGGCGTATGTGGAGCAGATGTCGTTCGTGCTGGAAGGCGCGGACGACATGGAGCGGCTGGCGGACGCCTGGCGTGAGGCGATCAACGCCTCGGACGCCCTGCGCGTTTCGATCGTCTGGGAGCAGGTCGACGAGCCCGTCGCCCTGGTGCACCAGCGCGTCGAAGTTCCGCTGACGTGCGAGGACTGGTCCACGTTCACCGACGCGCAGCGCGCCGAGCGTCTGGAAGAGCGCCGGCGGGCGGACACCGTGGGTGTACGGCTCGACACCGCGCCTCTCCTGCGCGTGTCCCTGGCCGACCTGGGCGGCGGCCGAATACAGGTCGTATGGACCTTCCACCACCTCCTCATGGACGGCTGGAGCACGCCGCAGCTGCTTGAGGACGTCTTCACCCGGTACGCCGGTGGACGGCCGGAGGTACGCCGCCCCTACCGCGACTACCTGGAATGGCTGGCCTCCCAGGACACCGAAGCGGGCCTGGACTACTGGCGTACCGCACTCGCCGGCTTCGACACCCCGCTCGCCCTCCCCACCGACCACCTGCCCGCGCACGACCACCAGCGCTGGGCGACCCGGCACCTCGAAGTGGACCTTCCGGGGTCACTGTCCACCGACGTGGGCGAGTTCGCGCGACGCCACCGGCTGACGGTGAACGCGGTGATCCAGGGTGCGTGGGCGCTGCTGCTGTCCGCGTACTCGGGGCAGACCGACGTCGTGTTCGGCGCGACGACCTCGGGCCGCCCGGCGGACCTGCCGGAGGCGGAGTCGGTACTGGGCCTGTTCATCAACACGGTTCCGGTCAGGACCCGTCTCGACCCGTCCACGCCCGTCGTGCAGTGGCTCCAGAACCTCCAGTCCGAGCAGTGGGAATCCCGCCCGCACGAGTACCTGTCACTCACCCGGATCAACTCGGTCAGTGAAGTCCCCTACGGCACCGGCCTGTTCGAGAGTCTTCTGGTCTTCGAGAACTACCCCGTCGACGACGAGATGGGCACGCGCCACGGGCTGAGCGTCAAGGACACGTACGGCGAGGGCGGCAGCAACTACCCGCTGTCCCTCACCGCGTACACCGGTGGGCGGCTGGTGGGAGACACCGACCCCGGAGTGTCACTGCGGATGTCGTACGACCCGGTGCTGTTCGAGGACAGCACCGCGCGGAGCATCGGGGGCCGGTTGGGGGAACTGCTCCAGTGGATGCTCAGAGCAGAGCTTCTTGCGCAGATCCCGCTTCTCGCCGACGACGAGCAGATGCGGATCACGCAGGAGTGGAACGACACCGACCAGGTCTGCCCGCCCCGCCTGCTGCCCGACCTGTTCGCCGAGCAGGCCGCCAGGACCCCGGACGGGATCGCGGTCGTCTCCGAGGGCGAGTCCCTGACGTACCGCGAACTCGACGAGCGCGCCAATCAGTTCGCGCACCTGTTGAAACAGCGCGGTGTCGCGCCCGACGTCGTGGTGGCCGTGAGCCTGCCGCGCTCGGTCGAACTCGTCGTCAGCCTGCTCGCCGTCGTCAAGGCGGGCGGCGCGTACGTTCCGGTCGACCCGGAGTACCCGGCCGACCGCATCACCTACATGCTCACCGACTCAGGAGCCGCCCTGCTGATCGCCGCCGACGAGTCGGCGTACGCGACGTACACGGACATCGAGGTGATCCCGGCCAGTGCCGGCAACGGGACCGAGTCGCAGCCCGTGTCCGCCCCGCGCATCGACACCCGGGTCGACCACGCGGCGTACATGATCTACACCTCCGGCTCGACCGGCCGCCCCAAGGGCGTGCTCGTCTCGCACGCGGCGATCTCGAACCGGCTGCTCTGGATGCAGTCCGAGTACCCGCTGACGCCCGAGGACCGGGTGCTCCAGAAGACCTCGTCGAGCTTCGACGTCGCCGTATGGGAGTTCTTCGGTCCTCTCGTCGCGGGCGCCGGGCTCGTCCTGCCCCGCCCGGACGGGCACCGCGACCCGCAGTACCTGGCCGAGACGATCCGCGAGTACGGCGTCACGACCGTGCACTTCGTCCCCTCCATGCTGCGCGCGCTGGTCGCCGAACCGGCGACGCGTGACTGCGTCGGGCTGCGGACCGTCTTCAGCGGCGGCGAAATGCTGCAGGGCGCCCTGCGCGACCAGATCGCGGAGGTGCTGCCCCAGGCCACGCTGTCCAACCTGTACGGCCCGGCGGAAGCTGCCGTCGACGTCACGTCCTTCCACGCCGAGCCGGACACCGCCACCGTGCCGATCGGCCGGCCGGTGTGGAACACCCGGCTGTACGTGCTGGACGCGTGGCTGCGCCCGGTGCCGGTGGGTGTCGCGGGCGAGCTGTACGTCACCGGTGTGCAGCTCGCGCGGGGATACGCGGGGCGCCAGGACCTGACGGCGGCGCGGTTCGTGGCCTCGCCGTTCGGGGGCGCCGGGGAGCGGATGTACCGCACCGGGGACGTGGTGCGGTGGCTGCCGGGCGGCGTGCTGGAGTTCGCCGGACGCGCCGACGACCAGGTGAAGGTCCGCGGCTTCCGTATCGAGCTCGGCGAGGTCGAGGCGGCGCTCGCGAGTCATCCCGCGGTCGAGCAGGCGGTGGTCGTCGTACGGGAGGACCAGCCGGGCGTGAAGCGGCTGGTCGGCTATGTCGTGGGTACGGGTGTGGACCAGGCTGGGCTGCGCGAGTTCGTGGGCGAGTCGCTGCCGGAGTACATGGTTCCGGCGATGTGCGTGGTGCTCGACAGCCTGCCGGTGACGTCGAACGGCAAGGTCGACCGGCGTGCACTGCCCGAGCCGGACATGGCCGCCCTGCTGAAGGACTACGTCGCGCCGCGCAATGAGGCCGAGCGGCTGGTGGCCGAGGTGTGGAGTGATGTCCTCGGCGTGGAGCGTGTGGGCCTGTCCGACAACTTCTTTGAGCTGGGCGGCGACTCGATCCTGAGCATTCAGGTCGTGTCGCGGCTGCGGCGTGCGGGGTTGGTGGTGTCGCCGCAGGACGTGCTGGTGCGGCAGACGGTGGCGGGTGTGGCTGCTGTCGCGCGCGACGCGGAGGTCGGTGCTGGTGCGTCTGTGGGCGTGGTGGAGGGGCCTGTGGTCCTTTCGCCGGTGCAGGAGTGGTTCGTACGGACGCATCCGGTGGCTCCGGATCACTTCGGTATGTCGATGTGTGTCGAGATGGCGCCGGATGTGGACGTGGACGTGCTCGCGGCTGCGGTGTCGGCGGTGGTTCGGCATCACGAGGGTCTGTGGGTGCGGTTCGAGCGGGGCGCGGAGGGGTGGGCGCAGTTTGCCGGTGTGGCGGGTGATGTGGTTGTCGAGCGGGTGACGGGCGACTTTGATCCTGTGGTGCAGGAGGGGTTCCGTCTGGAGGGCGGGCCGCTGGTGCGGTGTGTGATCTCCGAGGCCGGGACCGGCGGCCGAGTGCGGCTGCTGTTGGCGGTGCACCACATGGTGGTGGACGGGGTGTCCTGGCGGATCCTGCTCGAAGACCTTGCCGTCGCTTACCGGCAGTTGAGGGCCGGCAGGCAGGTGACTCTCGACCCGGTCTCGATGTCGTTCCCGGCGTGGACGGCCAAGCTGGCGGAGTACGTGCAGCAGGGCGGATTCGCCGATCAGGCCGCGTACTGGGCCTCGGTCGTCGAGAACGCCGAGCCGCTGTGCGAAGTGGGCGCAGGGCAGAACACCGTGGGATCGGCGGATCTCGTGTCCGTCGTGCTGCCCCGCGAGGACACCGAAGCTCTGCTCCAGCAGGTGCCCGGCGTGTTCCGGACCCAGGTCAATGACGTGCTTCTCGCCGTACTGGGCCGTGTCCTGGGTGAGTGGTCCGGCCGCGACCGGGTGTGGGTCGACGTCGAGGGGCACGGCCGCGAAGAGGCCGTGCTGGACGCGGACGTGTCCCGGACGGTCGGCTGGTTCACCTCCATCTACCCCGTGGTGGTGGAATCGGGCGGCTCCGACTGGGGCGAGCTGATTCGCGCCACGAAGGAAGTCCTGCGCGGGATTCCGGACCGGGGCATCGGCTTCGGTGCGCTGCGCTACCTGGGCGGCGCCGATCTGGCCGATCCCGCGCAGGTCAGCTTCAACTACCTCGGCCGGTACGACGCGGACGGCGCCCCTGACGTATTCGCCGGAATGCTCCCCGTGGAGAACGACCGCAGCCCGGAAGAAGACCGGCCCCACGTCCTGGACGTCCTGAGCCGGGTGGTGGACGGTCGGCTGGAGATCCAGTGGCAGTACTCGAAGGAGCTGCACGACACCGAGGAAGTACGAGGCCTTGCCGAGCGGTACCGGGACGCCCTGCGGGAAGCGGTGGCGTACTGCCTGACACCTGGTGTGGGCGGCCGTACTCCCTCCGACTTCCCGCTGGTCGACTGGGACCGGGCGACGGTCGACCGGGTCGTCGGCACGGGTGAGGGCATTGCGGACGTGTATCCGCTGTCGCCGATGCAGCAGGGCATGCTCTTCCACTCCCTGGAGGACCCGGGGGCATACGTGGAGCAGATGTCGTTCGTGCTGGAAGGCGCGGACGACACGGAGCGGCTGGCCAAGGCCTGGCGCGAAGCCATCAACGCCTCGGACGCCCTGAGCGTATCCGTCGTCTGGGAGCAGGTCGACGAGCCCGTCGCCCTCGTGCACCAGCGCGTCGACGTCCCCGTCTCCCGCGAGGACTGGACCGCGCTCACCGACGCGCAGCGCGCCGAGCGCCTCGAAGCCCGCCGGCACGAAGACCGGGCCGGCATCCGGCTCGATACGGCGCCCCTCCTGCGGCTGTCCCTGGCCGGCCTGGGCGGCGGCCGGATACAGGTCGTATGGACCTTCCACCACCTCCTCATGGATGGCTGGAGCACGCCCAGGCTGCTGGAGGACGTCTTCACCCGTTACGCGGGCGGAGCGCCGGAGATACGTCGCCCCTACCGCGACTACCTCGAATGGCTGGCCTCCCGGGACAACGAGGCCGGACTCGCGTACTGGCGCTCCGCACTAGCCGGCTTCGACACGCCCGTAGCCCTCCCCACGACCCCCTCCGCGACCCGGCAGACCTGGGCACCGCAGGACATCGAGGTGCCGCTCGACCCCGAAGTGTCCGCGCGCATCGGGGAGTTCGCGCGGCGGAACAGGCTGACGGTGAACGCGGTGATCCAGGGCGCGTGGGCGCTGCTGCTGTCCGCGTACTCGGGGCAGACCGACGTCGTGTTCGGCGCGACGACCTCGGGCCGCCCGGCGGACCTGCCGGAAGCCGAGGCGGTGCTGGGCCTGTTCATAAACACCGTCCCCGTACGCTCCCGCCTCCGGCCGTCGGCCCCCGTCGTGCAGTGGCTCCAGCAGCTCCAGTCCGAGCAGTGGGAATCCCGCCCGCACGAATACCTGTCACTCACCCAGATCAACCAGGTCACCGAAGTGCCGTCCGGCACCGCCCTGTTCGAGAGCCTCCTCGTCTTCGAGAACTACCCCGTCGACGACGACCTCGCCGCTCGCCACGGGCTCTCCATCACCGACACCCAGGGCGCTCTCGCGACCAACTACCCGCTCACCCTGAGCGCGTACACGGGACGCCAGTTGGTTGCCCTGGGCGGCACGGCGGCAGACATCGCGCTGCGGCTCACGTACAGCCCCGAGCTCTTCACCCGTACGACGATCGAGCGGCTCGGCGCATACCTGGCCACCACCCTGGCCGCGATGGCCGACGCCCCGGAGCGTCCACTGTCGCAGCTGCCTCGGCTCTCGGAATCCGAGCTCGCGCAGGTCACGGGCGAGTGGTCCGAGGGGGTCGCAGCGCCTGCCGGCGTGTCCGTCACGGAGCTGTTCGCGGCGCGCGTCGCCGAGCAGCCCGACGCGCTCGCCGTGGTCTGTGGCGAGGAGGCGCTCTCGTACGCCGAGCTCGGCGCCCGGGTCGATTCGCTCGCCCGCGTGCTGACGGCAAGCGGTGTCGGAGTGGAGTCGCGGGTCGGCGTGTGTCTGCCCCGGTCGGTTGACCTGGTCGTGGCCGTGCTGGCGGTGCTGAAGGCCGGTGGCGCCTATGTGCCGCTGGACCCGGAGTACCCGTCGGACCGGCTGGAGTTCATGGTCGCGGACTCGGGCATCGAAGTCGTGCTGACGCACGGTTCGCTGTCCGGGCGCGTGCCGTACGCCGACGGTGTGCGGCAGCTGCTGCTGGACGAGATGCCGGTGCAGGCCGACGCGCCCGCCGGCCCGTCCTTCCCGCAGCCCTCCCCGGAGGCGGCGGCGTACGTCATCTACACGTCCGGGTCGACGGGACGGCCGAAGGGCGTCGTGGTCTCGCGCGGGGCGATGGCCTCACTGGTGCAGTGGGCCGTGTCGCTGGGCGAGGAGAAGTTCTCCCGGGTGTGGTTCTCCACGTCGCTGAACTTCGACGTGTCGGTCTTCGAGTTGTTCGGTGCGCTGGCGGCGGGCGGCACCCTCGACATCGCGCGGGACGTCCTGGAGCTGGCTGAGCGTACGCAGGGCTGGTCCGGCAGTCTCATCTCTGCGGTGCCTTCCGCGCTGGGCGCGGTCCTCGCGGAGGACGGTCTCGGAGTCTCGGCCGGGCATGTGGTGCTGGCCGGTGAGGCGTTCCCGACCGCGCTGTACGACCGCATCGGCGAGGTCATGCCGGACGCGGTCGTGGCGAACATCTACGGTCCGACCGAGGCGACCGTGTACGCGACAGGCTGGTTCTCCGACCAGGAGCAGCCGCCCGCCGCGGGCTCGGTGCCGATCGGGCGTCCGGTCGCGGGCAAGGCGCTGCGCGTGCTCGACGCGTGGCTGCGGCCCGTTCCAGCGGGTGTGTGGGGCGAGCTGTACATCGGCGGCCAGGGCGTGGCCCGCGGCTACCACAACCGGCCCGGGCTCACGTCCGAGCGGTTCGTCGCCGACCCGTTCACCCCTGGTCAGCGGCTCTACCGCAGCGGAGACGTCGTACGTTGGCGGCCCGACGGCGTACTGGAGTACGCGGGTCGCAGCGACGACCAGGTCAAGATCCGGGGATTCCGGATCGAACTCGCCGAGATCGAAGCCGCGTTGACGCGCTGTGCGGGCGTGGCACAGGCGGCGGTGGTCGCGCGCGAGGACCAGCCCGGGGTGAAGCGGCTCGCCGCCTACATCGTCCCGGCCGCCGGAGCCTCCCCGGCGGTGGACGCGGTCCGCTCGGAGATCGCCGAGGTGCTGCCGGAGTACATGGTGCCCGCGACCATGACGGTGCTCGACGCGCTGCCGCTCAACGCGAACGGCAAGCTGGACCGGCGGGTGCTTCCGGCCCCGGACCTGTCGGGCCTGAGCGAGACGTACGTCGCTCCACGCACCCCGCAGGAGCAGATGATCGCCGACGCGTTCGGCGCGGTGCTCGGCCTGGAACGCATCGGCGTACACGACAACTTCTTCCAGCTGGGCGGCGACTCGATCGTCAGCATCCAGATCGTGTCCCGGCTGCGCCGGGCAGGTCTTGAGGTGTCCGTGCGGGAGATCTTCGACCACCCGACCGTCGCCGGCCTGAGCCCGCGGGTGGTCGGCGGAGGCGGAAGCAGCGGAGACAGCGGAGACAGCGGAGACAGCGGGGGCAGCGTCGAGGGCATTCCGCTCGCACCGCGCGAAGCCGCCATGCCGCTCTCCTCCGCCCAGCGGCGCATGTGGTTCGCCGCCGAGCACGCGCCGGAGAGCACCGAGTACAACTCGGGCCGTGTGGTTTGGCTGCGTGGCGCGCTGCGGACCGACGCGCTCCGCAGCGCGCTGGACGCGCTGGTGGCCCGGCACGAGTCGCTGCGTACCACCTTCGACACGGTCGACGGCCAGGGCGTACAGGTCATCCACCCGCCCGCCCTGGTCGACCTGCCGGTGGTCGACTGCGACCCCGCCGGTCTGGACGACGCCGTGCACACCCTCCTCATGGACGTGTACGACCTGCGCACCGGCCCGCTGCTGCGGCCGACCCTGCTCCGGGTGGCTCCCGACGCGCACGTCCTCGTGCTGGCGATGCACCACATCATCACCGACGGCTGGTCGCTCGGCGTGATCCAGCGCGAGCTGAGCGCGCTGTATGAGGGTGAGGCGCTGGCCGGACTCCCCGTCCAGTACGCCGACTACGCGGCATGGCAACGCGACCGGCTGACGCCCGAAGTACTGGAGAGCGGACTCGGCTACTGGCGCGAACAGCTGGCGGGCGCCCCCGTCCTGGAGCTGCCCACCGACCGCCCGCGTCCCGCCGAGCGGACCACGGCCGGTGCCAGCGAGCATGTGGTGATCCCGGCCGACGTGCTGGAGCGGCTGGCCGACATGTGCCGGGCGCAGGGCGCCACGCTGTTCATGGGGCTCACGGCAGCGGTGCAGCTGCTGCTGTCGCGCTACAGCGGACAGTCCGACGTCGTTGTCGCCACCGTCACCTCGGGCCGTGAGCGCGAGGAGCTGGAGGACGTCGTCGGGTTCTTCGTCAACACGCTGGCGCTGCGCACCCGGATCGACGAGGCCTCCACCGGAGCCGAGCTGCTGGGCGCGGTGCGGGGCACCGTCCTCGACGCCTTCGCCCACGCGGACGTGCCCTTCGACCGGGTCGTGGACGCGGTCGTCACCGAGCGCGACCCGAGCCGCAGCCCGCTCGTCCAGGCAGCGGTCAGCTACGAGAACCTCTCGGGCGCCCCGGAGACGGCGCGGGCCGGTCTGCGCTGGCAGGACTACGCCATGCGGTCCACGACGGCGCAGTTCGACCTCACGATGGACTTCGGTGAGGTCGAGGGCGAAATGCGCGGCTACATCGTCTACAACACCGACCTGTTCGACGCGAGCACCATCCGTCGGATGGCCGGCCACCTGCTGATCGTGCTGGAGGCCCTCGCCGACGGCGCCGAGCGGCCGCTGTCGCAGATGCCGCGGCTTTCGGCGCCGGAGCGCGACCGGGTGCTGGGCGAGTGGGCCGAGGGTGACGCCGGGCCCGCCGGTGCGGTGCTCACCGAGGTGTTCGCCGAGCAGGTGGCGCGCGCCCCGGAGTCCGTCGCGCTGGCGTGCGGCGACGACCGTCTGACGTACGCCGGTCTGGACGTACGGGCGAACCGCCTCGCGCACACCCTGCGGGACCACGGTGTGGGTCCGGAGGTACGGGTCGGGGTGTGTCTGCCGCGCGGTGTCGAGCCGATCGTGGTGCTGCTCGCGGTGTTCAAGGCAGGTGGTGTGTATGTGCCGCTCGACCCCGAATACCCGGCCGAGCGCCTGTCGTTCATGGCGGCCGACTCGGGCATCGAGCTGCTGCTCACCACGGCCTCGGCCGTGGATGCCGTGCCGGACGCCGGCGTGCCGGTCGTCCTCATCGAGGATCTCGCGAGCGAGGCAGACGCCACCTCCGGCCGTCAGGACCCGCCCGCGGTGTCACTCGTGCCCCAGAACGCGGCGTACGTCTTCTACACCTCGGGGTCCACGGGCCGCCCGAAGGGCATCGTCGTGCCGCACGCCGGTGTGCTGCGGGTGGCGAGGGACGCGCGGCTCGCCTTCACCTCGGACGATGTGATCAGCCAGACCGCCACGCTGTCGTTCGACGCCAGCGCCCTGGAGATCTGGAGCGCCTTCGCCAACGGGGCCACACTCGCGGTGTCCACCGCGCGCGTGCTGTCCGTGGAGGAGATGGGCGCGCTGGTACGGGCCCACGGCGTGACCGTGCTGTGGGTGACGACCGGCCTGTTCCACGAGGTGGTCGACGCCGATGTGCGGATGCTCTCGGGCCTGCGCATGGTGATGACCGGCGGTGACGTGCTGTCGCCCCGGCACTTCCAGAAGGTGGTGGAGCAGGCCCCTGACGTGCAGTTGGTTGCGGCGTACGGTCCGACGGAGACCAGCATCTTCGCGACGGTGCACCTCGTCGAGGGCGACACCGTGGGGCCGACCATGCCGATCGGCCGTCCCATCGGGCGGACCCGCGCCTATGTGCTCGACTCCTGGCTGCGCCCGGTGCCGGTGGGCGTCGCTGGCGAGCTGTATCTCGCCGGTGAGGGCGTGACCCGAGGCTATGCGGGACACCCCGGCCTGACCGCGAGCCGGTACGTGGCCTGCCCCTTCACGGGGGAGCGGATGTACCGCTCGGGCGACGTGGTCCGATGGCTGCCCGACGGGCAGCTGGACTTCGTGGGCCGTGCGGACAACCAGGTCAAGATCCGCGGCTTCCGCATCGAGCTGGGCGAGATCGAGATCGCCCTGGCGAGCCATCCGGACGTCGCGCAGGCCGTGGTCGCCGTACGGGAAATACGCCCCGGGGTGAAGCGGCTGGTCGCCTACGCGGCCGGCACCGGTGTCGACCAGGCCGGTCTGCGGGAGTACGTCCGCGCGTCGCTGCCGGACTACATGATGCCGACCGCCTTCGTGGTGCTGGACGCTCTCCCGCTGAACGCGAACGGGAAGGTGGACCGCAAGGCACTGCCCGAACCGGACATGGAGGCGGCGACCGGCCAGGAGTACGCGGCACCGGGCACGCAGCGCGAGCGGGCGCTCGCCGAGGTGTGGGCCGAGGTGCTGGGCCTGGAGCAGGTCGGCGTGCACGACAACTTCTTCGAGCTGGGCGGGGATTCGATCCTCAGCATCCAGGTGGTGTCACGGGCCAGGGAGGCAGGCCTTCGGATATCTCCGAAGAACCTGTTCAAAGCCCCGACCATCGCCGGGCTGGCCGAACTGGTCACCGAGGAGGAGTCCGAGACCGAGGTGCAGCAGCCGGTGACGGGCGACGTACCGCTCACGCCGATCCAGCGCTGGTTCTTCGACAGCTTCACCGCGCCCGAGAACCTCATCATGGCGACGTTCGTCGAACTGGGCTTCGCGGACGTCGACCGGACGGCACTCGAAGCGGCGGTCGCGGCACTTCTGCGCCGGCACGACGCCCTGCGGATGCGGTACGTACCGGAGGAGGGCGGCTGGCGGCAGTACGTCAGGGGCGAGGAGTCCCTTGACGTGCTCACCTGGCACGACCTGTCGGGTGCGACGGACCGCGAAGCCGTGGTCGCGCGGGCCGTGGCCGAGGCGCAGACGGGGCTCAGTCCGGTGGACGGGCCGATGATCAAGGTCGTCCTGTTCGAGTCCGACGACCGGGCGCCTCAACTCTTCGTAGCCATCCACCACTTGGTTGTCGACGGCGTGTCCTGGCGCATCCTGCTCTCCGACCTCGCGACCGCCTACGAACAGGCGCGGCGCGGCAGGGCCGTCGACCTCGGCGCCAAGACGACGTCCTTCCAGTCCTGGTCCCGGGCGCTGGCCGCCCACACGGAAGCCGGCGCGCTGGACGAGGAGATCGCGTACTGGAACGAGGTCGCGTCGGGCGCCCCGGCGGAAGGGTCCGCCCTGCCCGTCGACCTCGACGGCGCCAACCTGGACCGCTTCCGTGCGGTCGCCAGTGCCGAACTCGACGAAGCCGCCACCAAGTTGCTCCTCCAGGAGGTACCCGGCCGCTACCGGACACAGATCAACGACGTACTGCTCTCCGCTCTCGGCCGGACGCTCACCGACTGGTCCGGACAGCCCGAAGTCCTGGTGAATCTGGAAGGCCACGGCCGGGAGGAAATCATCGACGGAGTCGACGTGTCACGCACGGTCGGCTGGTTCACCACGCAGTTCCCGGTGCGGCTCGCGGCTCCGACCACGTGGGAATGGCGCCCGCAGATCAATACGGTGAAGCGACAGCTGCGGGCCGTCCCGCAGCGCGGTATCGGATACGGCCTTTTGCGCTACGTCAAGGGTGCGATCGCGGAAGGGCCCGAACCGCAGGTCAGCTTCAACTACCTGGGCCAGTACGACGCGGCGGACAGCACCCAGGGCTTCTACGGCCCGCCGGTCCCGTACACCGCGCCGGCGGCCCCGGCCACCGAGGAGCGTCACCACCTGCTGGACATCGTGGCGATCGTCTCCTCGGGCAGGCTCGTGGTCCAGTTCATGTACGCGACGGACACGTACCGCCCCGAGACGGTCACCGCGCTCGCCGAGGACTTCGTCTCCGCACTGAGCGAGATCATCGACGGAAGCTGAGCCGGAATGAGGTTCGCCTTTTCACCTGGCGATTTTATCTGGGGCTTTAGTTCGTTGTGGGCGCCATCGGCCGCTGGCTAGCCTTGAGGGGCGATCGTCCTGGTCCCTGGGCGGAATTGGTGACGGAATCCATCCGATTCCCGATGAGTCCACGGGTCTATTTCGTCAATTCCTTTTGCGCCCTCTCGGTGATCTGTCGTAGGTGATCTGTGATCCGCGATCTGCATGGGTTCGAATTCTCAGTATGGGGGAGTGACTTACGTGTCTGGGATGTATGAGGCTGCTGTGGTGGCGTACTGGGAAGAGATCCTGTCCGGATTCGAGGGCGCGGGGACGGTACGGGAGGACCGGGCGGACGGGCCGGTCGTGGACGGTGAGGTGCCGGCGCTTGCCGAGGTCGCGGAGCGGGCCGGGGTTCCGTTCGAGGTGGCCGCTGCCGGGCTGTGGTGCCTGACGCTTTCGCATGTGCGGGGGCGGCGCGATGTGCTGGTCGGCGTGACCGATGGTGCGGGAGTGGTGCGTCCGGTGCGGGCGCTGCTGCTTCCCGGTGAGCCGGTGGGCGCGTGGCTGCGGCGGCTCGGGGAGCAGATGGCTGCCTCCGAGCGGCAGGAGGCGCTGCCGGTCGATGCGCTGCGGGAGCTGGCGGGGGTGCCTGCCGAGGCGTCGTTGTTCGACGGGCAGGTTGTCTTCGGGGCGGTTGACGGCGCGGCGCCGGAAGGTGTGGAGCCGACGGCGTTCGACCTTCTGGTGGACGGGCGGCAGGTGCGGCTGGCGTACGGACCCGATGCGTTCGGCCCGCTGCCGGAGGCGATGGCGGGCGAGTTGCGGAGGACGGCCGACCTGGTCGCGCGGGACACGGAACTGCCGCTGGCCGAGCTGCCGTCGGTGTCGGCCTCCGAGCGGGGGCTGATGCTGGGGGAGTGGGCTTCGGGGATCGGCGGCTTCGGTGGTGTGACGCTGCCGGGGGTTTTCGCCGAGCAGGTGGCGCGGGCGCCGGAGGCGGTGGCTCTGGTCTGCGGCGAAGAGAGCCTCACCTACGGGGAGTTGGACGTACGGGCGAACCGGCTGGCGCATGTGCTGCGAGACCGTGGCGTCGGCCTGGGGGTCCCGGTCGGGGTGTGCCTGCCGCGCGGTATCGAGCCGATCGTCGCGCTGCTGGCGGTTCTGAAGTCGGGCGGTACGGCGGTACCGCTGGACCCCGAATACCCGGCGGACCGGCTGGAATTCATGGTCGCCGACTCGCGTGTGGCGGTGGTGCTGGCCGACTCCTCCACGGTGTCCGCGCTCCCGGACGCCCATGTGCTGCTGCTGGACGAAGTCGCCGAGGAGATGTCCGGCCGGCCGGAGTCGGCGCCCGAGGCCGGGGTGCTGCCGCAGAGCGCGGCGTACATCTTCTACACCTCGGGTTCGACGGGCCGTCCGAAGGGGACGGTGCTGCCGCACGAGGGCTTCCTGCGCGTCGTCCGCGACCCTCGCTTCGCTCTCACCTCCGCCGATGTGGTCTCGCAGTTGAGCACGCTGTCGTTCGATGCGGGTGCGCTGGAGATGTGGAGTGCGCTGCTCAATGGCGGCACGCTGGCGATTTCGCCGGAGCGGATGCTGTCGGTGGAGGAGCTGGGTGCGCTGCTGCGTACCCATGGTGTGACGGCGCTGTGGCTGACGGCCGGGCTGTTCCACGAGGTCGTCGACGCCGATGTGCAGATACTCGCGGGCGTCCGGATGCTGATGTCGGGTGGCGACGTACTGTCGCCGCGCCACTGCCAGAAGGTGCTGGACGAAGTCCCCGGCGTGCGTCTGGTGAACGCGTACGGGCCGACGGAAACGTCGATCACCGCCTCCACCCATGTCCTCAACGGTTCGCACTCGGCGGAGAGCCCGGTGCGGCTGGGCGGCCCGGCACCGGACACGCGGCTGTACGTGCTGGACGCGTGGCTGCGGCCCGTGCCCGTCGGCACCCCCGGAGAGCTGTACATCTCGGGCACCGGCCTCGCCCACGGATACGCCCGGCGGCCGGGCCTCACGGCGGGGCGCTTCGTCGCGTCTCCCTTCGGCGGCGCGGGCGAGCGGATGTACCGCACCGGGGACGTGGTGCGGTGGCTGCCCGAGGGAGTGCTCGACTTCGTCGGCCGTGCGGACAATCAGGTCAAGGTGCGTGGTTTCCGTATTGAGTTGGGTGAGGTCGAGGCGGTCCTGACGGGCCACCCGGCGGTCGCGCAGGCGGTGGTGGTGGTACGGGCGGACCAGCGTGGTGTGAAGCAGCTGGTTGCGTATGTCGTGGCGGATGCGGATGTGGATGCCGGTACGGATGTGGACCCGGGCGGGCTGCGGGCGTTTGTGGCGGCGGGGCTGCCGGAGTACATGGTTCCGGCGGTGTGTGTGGTGCTGGATTCTCTTCCGTTGACGGCGAACGGGAAGGTGGACCGCAAGGCGCTTCCGGAGCCGGATCTTTCGGTTCTGGGGGAGGCGTATGTCGCTCCGCGTACTGCGCGGGAGCAGGCGATCGCGGAGGTGTTCGCCGGGGTTCTGGGTGCGGACCGGATCGGCGTGCACGACGGCTTCTTCCGCCTTGGTGGTGACTCGATCCTGGCCATTCAGGCGGTGTCCCGGCTGCGCCGGGCGGGCCTGGAGATCCCGGTACGGACCCTCTTCGACCACCCCACGGTCGAAAGCCTGGCCGCTGCCGAGCTGGGCAGTGCGGCCGTCGAGGCGCCGCTGGTGCTGGTGCGCAGGGGTGAGACGTCGCCGCTGTCGTACGCCCAGCAGCGGATGTGGTTCGCGGCCGAGTTCGATCCCAGCGGTACGGAGTACAACACGGGTGGTGCGGTGTGGCTGCGCGGCTCGTTGCAGGTCCAGGCCCTGCGGGACGCCCTGAACGCACTGGTGGCGCGGCACGAATCGCTGCGTACGACCTTCGACACCGTCGACGGCCAGGGCGTACAGATCATCCACCCGGCCACCCCGGTCGAACTCCCGCTGATCGACTGCCCGTCCGACCGAGTGGCCGACTTCATGCGGGCCGAGCTCGAAACAGTCTTTGACCTGCGCACCGGCCCGCTGATGCGCCCCACCCTGCTCCGGACGGCTCCCGACGAGCACGTGCTCGTCCTCTCGATGCACCACATCGTCACCGACGGCTGGTCGGTGAACGTCATCGCGCGGGAACTGGAAGCGCTGTACGCGGGCGAGACATTGCCCGCCCTTCCGGTCCAGTACGCGGACTACGCGATATGGCAGCGGGAAACGATGACCCCCGAGGCACTCGACGACGCCCTGGGGTACTGGCGCGACCAGCTGGCGGGCGCCCCCGTCCTGGACCTGCCCACCGACCGGCCGCGTCCCGCCGTGCGCACCCGGGCCGGCAGCACCTGCGACTTCGACATCTCCCCGGACCTGCTCGACCGGCTGACCGAGGTCTGCAAGGCCCACGGCGCGACGCTGTTCATGGGGCTGACGGCCGCCGTGCAGCTGATGCTGTCCCGGTACAGCGTCCAGACCGACGTGGTCCTGGGCACTGCCACCACCGGTCGTGACCGGGCGGAACTCGAAGATGTGCTGGGCTTCTTCGTCAATACGCTGGCGCTGCGGACCCGGATCGACGAGGCAGCGACCGGCGCCGAGCTGCTGGGCTCGGTGCGCGAGACCGTGCTGGACGCCTTCGCGCACGCCGAGGTGCCGTTCGACCGGGTGGTCGACGCGGTCGTCACCGAGCGGGACCCCGCTCGTACGCCGCTGGTCCAGGCCATGATGGTGCTGCAGACGATGCCGTGGCAGAAGGACGCCGACGCCACGGGCCTGCGGGTCGCGGCATCGGACCTGCCGCGCCAGGACGCGCAGTTCGAGCTGACGCTGGAGTTCTGGGAGAAGCCCCAGGGCATGCGGATGTCGCTGAACTACAACACCGACCTGTTCGACGCCGCCACGATCCGGCGGATGGCCGACCACCTGCTGACCGTCCTCGCAGTCATGGCCGAACGCCCGGACCGGCCGCTGTCACAGATGCCGAGGCTCTCGGAGCCCGAGCGCGCCCTGGTGCTGGGCGACTGGTCCGAGGGCGACTGCGGGCCCGCCGGTGCGGTGCTCACCGACGTGTTCGCCGAGCAGGTGGCGCGCACACCGGACGCTGTCGCGCTGGTGTGCGGCGAAGAGCGGGTGACGTACGGCGAGCTGGACGTACGGGCGAACCGCCTCGCACACGCGCTGCGCGACCGGGGAGTGGGGCCCGAGGTCCGGGTCGGGGTGTGCCTGCCCCGGGGCATGGACCCGATCGTGGCGCTGCTCGCCGTGTTCAAGGCGGGTGGCGTGTATGTGCCGCTGGACACCAACTACCCGGCAGAGCGGCTGTCGTTCATGATGAACGACTCCGGCATCGAGCTGCTGCTGGCCTCGCCGTCGACGGTCGGGACGGTGCCGGACGCGGGCGTACCGCTCGTACTCCTCGAAGACCTTGAGAAGCCCGAGAACCCCGAGAACCCTGCAAACGCCGAGGGGGCGGACAGCGCGCCCCCGGTGTCCCTGCTGCCGCAGAGCGCCGCGTACGTCTTCTACACCTCGGGTTCCACCGGCCGCCCCAAGGGCATCGTGCTGCCCCACGCCGGGGTGCTGCGGGTGGCGCGGGACGCGCGGCTCGGGTGCACGGCGGGCGATGTGGTCGGGCAGTTCGCGACGCTGTCGTTCGACGCCAGCGCGCTGGAGATCTGGAGCGCCTTCGCCAACGGGGCCACGCTGGTGGTCTCGACGGCCCGAGTGATGTCGGTCGAGGAGCTCGGCTCGCTCCTGCGCGCGCACGGCGTGACGGTGGTGTGGCTGACAGCGGGACTGTTCCACGAGATCGTCGACACCGACGTGCAGATGCTTTCCGGGCTGCGGCTGCTCATGGCGGGCGGCGACGCGCTGGCGCCGCAGCACTGCCGGACCGTGGTCGAGCAGCTGCCCGGTGTCCGGCTCGTCAACGGTTACGGGCCGACGGAGACGACCATCTTCGCCGCCGTGCACACCGTCGACGCCGAGTCGCTCGGGGCGACGGTGCCGATCGGTTCACCGATCGGGCGGACCCGCGCCTACGTGCTGGACTCCTGGCTGCGCCCGGTGCCGGTGGGAGTCGCGGGTGAGCTGTACGTCGCCGGTGAAGGCGTGACGCGTGGGTACGCCGGGCACCCCGGGATGACCGCGAGCCGGTTCGTGGCCGGCCCCTTCTCCGGCGACCGGATGTACCGCACCGGGGACGTGGTGCGCTGGCTGCCGGGCGGGCGGCTGGAGTTCGTGGGCCGGGCCGACAACCAGGTGAAGGTCCGTGGCTTCCGTATTGAGGTCGGGGAGATCGAGTCCGCTCTGGCGGCTCATCCGGACGTCACGCAGGCAGTGGTCTCGGTACGTGAGGTGCGTCCCGGGGTGAAGCGGCTGGTGGGTTATGTCGTGGGGTCGGGTGTGGACCATGCCGGGTTGCGCGAGTTCGTGGGCAAGTCTCTGCCGGACTACATGATTCCGGCGGCCTTCGTGGTGCTGGGCACTCTGCCGCTGACCGCGAACGGCAAGGTCGACCGGCGGGCGCTGCCCGAGCCGGACCTGTCCCAGCGCGACTCCGAGATGGTGGCCCCCAGGACACGGGTCGAGCGCTTGGTGGCCGAGGTGTGGGCCGATGTGCTCGCCGTGGAACAGGTCGGCGTGCACGACAACTTCTTCGAGCTCGGCGGCGACTCGATCCTGAGCATTCAGGTCGTGTCGCGGCTGCGGCGCGCGGGGCTGGTGGTGTCGCCGCAGGACGTGCTGGTACGGCAGACGGTCGCGGGGGTAGCGGCGGTCGCCCGTGAAGAGGCCGCGGACTCTGCGGGCGCCGATGAGGGAACGGTGGAAGGCCCCGTCGTCCTGTCACCGGTGCAGGAGTGGTTCGTACAGACGCATACGGTCGAGCCCGATCACTTCGGCATGTCGATGTGTGTCGAGATGGCGCCGGACGTGGACGTGGACGTATTGGCGGCCGCGGTGTCGGCGGTGTTCTCGCACCACGAGGGTCTGTGGGTGCGGTTCGAGCGGGGCGCCGAGGGGTGGCGGCAGTTCGCCGGTGCGCCGGGCGAAGTGAGCGTCGAGCGGGTGACGGGCCGGTTCGAGGGCGTACAGGAAGGGTTCCGTCTGGAGGGCGGGCCGCTGGTGCGGTGCGTGATCTCCGAGGACGAGACCGACGGCCGAGTGCGGCTCCTGATGGCCGTCCACCACATGGTGGTGGACGGGGTGTCCTGGCGGATCCTGCTCGAAGACCTCGCCGTGGCCTACCGCCGGTTGACGGTCGGCGGTGAGGTGTCGCTCGACCCCGTGTCCCTGCCGTTCCCGGCGTGGACGGCGCGGCTGGCCGAGTTCGTCGACGGCGGCGGTTTCGCCGATCAGGCCCCGTACTGGGCGTCGGTCGTCGAGGACGCCGAGCCGCTGTGCGAGGTGCCGGACGGGCTGAACACCGTGGGCTCCGCCGATGTGGTGTCGGTGGTGCTGGCGCGCGAGGACACGGAAGCGCTGCTCCAGCAGGTCCCGGGCGTATTCCGGACGCAGGTCAATGACGTCCTGCTTGCCGTACTGGGCCGGGTGCTCGGCGAGTGGTCGGGCCGCGACCGCGTGTGGGTGGACGTGGAGGGACACGGCCGCGAAGAGGCCGTACTGGGCGCGGACGTGTCCCGGACGGTGGGGTGGTTCACCTCCATCTATCCGGTCGCCCTCGAATCGGGCGGCGGCGCCGGCTGGGGCGAATTGATCAGCTCGACGAAGGAGAATCTGCGGTCAATTCCCGACCGGGGCATTGGCTTTGGGGCGCTGCGTTATCTCGGACGTGCGAATCTCGTCGATCCGGCGCAGGTGAGCTTCAACTATCTCGGCCGCTACGACGCGGGCGGCTATCCGGACGTATTCACCGGAATGCTTCCGGTGACCGGAGATCACGGGCCCGCCGAAGAACGCCCTCACGTACTGGATGTGGTGAGCCGCGTTCAGGACGGCCAGTTGCACGTCGATGTGCACTATTCGACGGCGGTGCACGCGACCGCGGAAATCCGCGGAATTGCCACCCGCTACCGCGACGCCCTGAAGGAGGCCGTGCGGTACTGCCTCACGCCCGGTGTGGGCGGCCGTACGCCCTCCGACTTCCCGCTGGTCGACTGGGACCGGGCGACCGTCGACCGCGTGGTCGGTACGGGCGAGAGCGTCGCGGACGTGTATCCGCTTTCGCCGATGCAGCAGGGCATGCTGTTCCACTCCCTGGAGGACGCCTCCGGCGAGGCGTACGTACAGCAGATGTCGTTCGTGCTGGAAGGCGCGGACGACCTGGAGCGGCTGGCCGATGCCTGGCGCGAGGCGGTGAACGCCTCCGACGCCCTGCGCATGTCGGTGGTGTGGGAGCAGGTCGACGAGCCGGTCGCGCTGGTGCACCAGCAGGTCGACGTGCCCGTGCACACCGAGGACTGGACCGCGCTGACCGACGCCGAGCGCGCGGAGCGCCTGGAGCACCTGCGGCACGCGGACCACGCCGGAATCCGGCTCGACACGGCGCCTCTGCTGAGGGTGTCGCTGGCCGGCCTGGGCGGCGGTCGCGTTCAGGTCGTATGGACCTTCCACCACCTGCTGCTCGACGGCTGGAGCACGCCGCAGCTGCTGGAGGACGTCTTCACCCGGTACGCCGGTGGCCGTCCGGGCGTGCGCCGCCCCTACCGCGACTACCTCGAATGGCTGGCCTCCCAGGACACCGAAGCGGGCCTGGAGTACTGGCGTTCCGTACTCTCCGGCTTCGACACGCCCGTCGCCCTCCCCGTCGACACGTCGTCCCGGCGCGAACCCCAGCCGATGCGGCACCTGGACGTGGAGCTCCCCGGTTCGCTGCCGACCGACGTGGCCGACTTCGCGCGGCGCCACAGGCTCACGGTGAACGCGGTCGTGCAGGGCGCGTGGGCGCTGCTGCTGTCGGCGTACTCGGGGCAGAGCGACGTCGTCTTCGGCGCCACCACCTCCGGCCGCCCGGCGGACCTGCTGGACGCCGAATCGGTGCTCGGCCTCTTCATCAACACCGTCCCCGTACGCACCCGCCTCCAGCCGTCGACGCCCGTCGTCCAGTGGCTCCAGGAACTCCAGTCCGAGCAGTGGGAGTCGCGCGCGTACGAGTACCTGTCGCTGCCGCAGCTCACCGCGCTCGCCGACCTCCCGGCCGGAACCGCCCTGTTCGAAAGCCTGCTGGTCTTCGAAAACTACCCCGTCGACGACGACCTTGCCGCCCGCCACGGGCTCACCATCACCGACACCCGGGCGAAGGAGGAGGGCGGCAACTACCCGCTGTCGCTGACCGCCTTCACCGGCCGCCAGCTCGTCGGCGGCAACGACCCCGGTGTCTCCCTGCGCATGGCCTACGACCCGGCGCTCTTCGAGGACAGCACCGCGCGCGACATCGCCGGCCGCCTCGCGGAGCTGCTGCGGTCGATGCTCACACAGGACCTCCTGGCGCAGATCCCGCTCCTCACCAACGACGAGCGCACCCGGATCACCGGGGACTGGGGCGAGAACGACATGGCTTCGACGCTGAGCATGCCCGGCCTGTTCGAGGCCCAGGTGGTACGTCGCCCCGGCGCGATCGCGGTCGTGTCGGAAGGCGTCGAGCTCTCGTACGGAGAAGTGGACCGGCGGGCCAACGGCCTCGCGCACTGGCTCGTCGAGCACGGCGTGGGCCCCGAGGTCGTGGTGGGCGTATGCCTGCCGCGCGGGGTGGACTGGCTGGTCACGCTGCTCGCGGTCATGAAGGCGCAGGGCGTGTACCTGCCGCTCGACCCGAGCCACCCCGTCGACCGGCTGACCTTCATGATCGACAACTCGGGCGCAAGCATCGTCCTGGCGAACACCGAGACCGCACAGAGCCTGCCCGCGCAGGACATCAGCGGCCTGAGCCCGCAGGCCGACGCTCCGCCCGCCCGGACCGCGTCCCCCGACGCAGCCGCGTACATGATCTACACCTCCGGCTCGACCGGCACCCCCAAGGGCGTCCTCGTGCCCCACCGCGGCCTGGAAGCCCTGGGATCGGCCCACCAGCGGGCACTGGGACTCGACGAGAACTCCCGCGTCCTCCAGAGCGTCTCCGTCGGCTTCGACGTGGCGGTCGGCGACCTCGTCAACGCCTGGTACTCCGGCGCCACCCTGGTCCTCGCAGGCCCGGAGCAGACCGTCGGCGACCAACTGGCCCAGGTACTGAAGGCGCAGCACATCACCCACGCCATGCTGCCGCTCGCGGCCCTGTCGACGCTGCCCGATGTGGAGCTGCCCGAGCTGCGCGCCCTGGTTTCCGGCGGCGAGGCGATGCCCGCCGAGGTTCCGGCCAGGTGGGCGGGCGGCCGTACACTCGTCAACGCCTACGGGCCGACCGAGACCACCGTGGCGGCCACGATCAGCGAGCCGCTTGCCGTGACCGCGACCGCGCCCCCCATCGGCAGGGCCATCGAGAGCACGCAGACCTTCGTACTGGACGGCTGGCTGCGCCCGGTGCCGCCCGGCGTCCACGGTGAGCTGTACATCGCCGGTTCCGGCGTCGCCCGTGGCTACGCGGGACGCCCCGGTCTCACGGCCGAGCGGTTCGTGGCGAACCCCTTCACCCGGGACCGGATGTACCGGACCGGAGACATGGTGCGCCGCCTGCCCGACGGCCAGCTGGAGTTCCTCGGCCGCGTGGACGACCAGGTCAAGCTGCGCGGATTCCGCATCGAACTCGGCGAGGTCGAGGCCACGCTGGCCCGCCACCCCGAGGTGACGCAGGCCGTCGCCGTCGTACGTGAGGACCAGCCGGGACTCAAGCGGCTCGTAGGCTACGTCGTCGCCGGTGACGTGACCCCCGCCGCACTGCGGGAGTTCGTGGCGGCCTCGCTGCCGGAGTACATGGTCCCGGCCGTGTGCGTCCGCCTCGACGCGTTCCCCCTCACCGCGAACGGCAAGGTGGACCGCAGGGCGCTGCCCGCACCGGACATGTCGGCGCTGATCCAGGCGTACGTCGCCCCCGCGACGGCCGCCGAGCGGACCGTCGCCGAAGTCTTCGCCGAGGTACTCGCGGTGGAGCGGGTCGGCGCGTACGACAACTTCTTCGAGCTGGGCGCCGAGTCGCTGCTGAGCATCCAGGCCGTCTCCCGGCTGCGCCGCGCGGGATACGAGCTGTCGGTACGTACCGTCTTCGACCACCCGACCGTCGCGCGCCTCGCCGAGCGGATCGAGGCCACCGTCGACCGCACGGCCCCGGTGGTGCCCGTCGGCCGAGACGGGGACGTGCCGCTGTCGTTCGCGCAACGGCGGCTGTGGTTCGCCGCGGAGCTCGAACCGGAGAGCAACGAATACAACTCCGGCGGCGCCCTGCTGCTGCGGGGCGAGCTGCGCGTCGACGTGCTCCGGAGCGCACTGGACACGCTGGTGGCGCGGCACGAGTCGCTGCGTACGACCTTCGAATCCGTCGACGGCGAAGCCGCCCAGGTCATCCACCCCGCGTCACCGGTCGCGCTGCCGGTCGTCGACTGCGACGCCGCCGAGCTCCCCGGGCGGGTACGCGCCGAACTGGGCCGCGTGTTCGACCTGAGCGAGGGGCCGCTGCTGCGCCCCACGCTGCTCCGCGTCACGGACGACGAGCACGTGCTCGTCCTGTCGATGCACCACATCGTCACCGACGGGTGGTCGATGGGCGTCATCATGCGCGAACTCTCCTCGCTGTACAGGGGAGCCGATCTGCCCGAGCTGTCGGTCCAGTACGCCGACTACGCGGTGTGGCAGCGGCACCGGCTGTCGCCGGAGGCGATGGAGGACGGCCTGGCGTACTGGCGCGACCGGCTGGCCGGCGCCCCCGTGCTCGAACTGCCCACCGACCGGCCCCGTCCCGCCGAGCGGACCTGGGCCGGTGACACCGAGGAGCTGCTGATACCCGCGGACGTGCTGGCGCGCTTCGCGGACACCTGCAAGGCACAGGGCGCCACGCTCTTCATGGGCCTGGTCGCCGCCGTGCAACTGGTGCTGTCCCGCTACAGCGGCCAGCCGGACGTCGTCGTCGGCACCGTCACCTCGGGGCGCGACCGCACGGAGCTGGAAGACCTGGTCGGATTCTTCGTCAATACGGTGGCGCTGCGCACCCGCATCGACGAGCGGCGCAGCGTCGCCGAACTGCTCGGCGACGTACGGGAGACGGTCCTCGGCGCCTTCGCCCACGACGAGATCCCCTTCGACCGGGTCGTGGACGCGGTCGTCACCGAGCGGGACCCGAGCCGCAGCCCGCTGGTGCAGGCCCTGGTCAGCATGGAGAACACGCCCCAAGCCACGGAGGGTGAGGGACTGACGTGGCAGGACTACCCGTTCGAGGTCGACACCGCGCAGTTCGAGCTGGCGGTCGACTTCAGCGAGCGGGGCGGTGAGCTGTCGGGCCTGATCAACTACAACACCGACCTCTTCGACGCGGCCACCATCCAGCAGCTCGCCGCACACCTGCGGACCGTCCTGGCCGAGATGGCCGGGATCTCCGACCCGGACACCGCCCTGTCGGCGGTCCGGATGCTCACCGCCGAGGAAGAACACCGGCTCACGCACGGCTGGAACGACACCGCCCGTGACGTCCCGGCCGACCTCCTCACCGACCTCTTCGCCGACCGGGCCGCGAGCACCCCGGACGCGATCGCGCTCGTACACGGCGACGAGCGGCTGACCTTCGCCCGCCTGGACATGGAGGCCAACCAGCTGGCCCACAGCCTCCGCTCGCAGGGAGTCGGTCCGGACAGCATCGTCGGGATCTGCGCGGACCGGGGCCTGGACGTGATGGTCGCCATCCTGGGCATCCTCAAGGCCGGCGGCGCCTGCATGCCGATCGACCCCGCACATCCGGCCGAGCGCGTACAGCACATGCTGGACGACTCGCGCACGGCGATCGTGCTGACGCAGGGGCACCTGGCCGACCGGTTCGACTCGTACGACGGCACGCTGCTGTATGTCGACCGGGTGCCGGCGTCCCAGTGGCCGGTGACCGCCCCGGACACCGGACTCGGCCCCGACAGCCTCGCCTACGTCATCTACACCTCCGGGTCGACAGGGCGGCCCAAGGGCACCCTGATCAGGCACGGAGCCTTCTCCAACCTGTTCGCCCACCACCAGGCGGCGATGTTCGGGCCGACGTCGCGCGGGCGTCAGATGCGGGTGGCGCAGACCGCGTCCATCTCCTTCGACGCGTCCTGCGTCGCCACCATGTGGATGGTCGCGGGACACCAGTTGCACGCCATCGACCACGAGACCCACATCGACCTCAACGCCTTCCGCGACTATCTGACACAGCACCGCATCAACGTCATCGACGAACCCCCCACCTACCTGCGGGAGATGATCGCCGACGGCCTGCTGGACAACGACGTCCACGTGCCCGATGTGGTCGTGTTCGGCGGCGAGGCGGTCGACGGACAGATCTGGGAGACCCTGCGCGCACACACCGACGTCGCCTCCTACAACCTGTACGGGCCGACGGAGTGCACCTGCGACTCCCTGACCTGGACGGCCGACGGCAGCGAGCAGCCGCGCATCGGCCGGCCCGTCACGAACGCGCGGGCCTTCGTGCTCGACCCGTGGCTGCGACCGGTGCCGGTGGGTGTGGCGGGCGAGCTGTACATCGAGGGCGCGGGTCTGGCGCGCGGCTATGTGGACAAGCCCGCGCTGACAGCCGGCCGCTTCGTCGCCTGCCCCTTCACCGGTACGCGGATGTACCGGACCGGTGACCTGGTGCGGTGGCAGCGCGACGGCACGGTCGAATTCCTCGGGCGCCGCGACGACCAGGTGAAGGTGCGCGGCTTCCGCATCGAGCTCGGCGAGATCGAGAACGTACTGTCCAGGCACCCGGAGGTCACCCAGGCCGTGGTGCTGGCCCGCGAAGACCAGCCGGGCGTGAAGCGGCTGGTGGCGTACGTCCAGGGCAGCGGCGCGGGCAGCGGCATCGAGCCCATCGAGACCGCAGAGCTGCGCGCCTTCGCCGCCGACGCCCTGCCGGACTACATGGTTCCGGCCGCATGGGTCGTGATGGACGGCTTCCCGCTGAATTCGAGCGGCAAGGTCGACCGGCGAGCCCTTCCCGTGCCGGACATGACCGGGCTGGTGGCCGCCTACACCGCGCCGCGCAACAAGGCGGAGGAGACCGTCGCCGCCGCGTGGGCCGAGGTGCTCGGCGTCGAGCGCGTCGGGGCGTACGACAACTTCTTCGACATCGGCGGCGACTCGATCCTCAGCATCCGCGCCGTGGCCCGGATGCGGGCGGCGGGCTTCGAGACGTCCGTGCGCGAGCTGTTCAACGAGCCCACGGTCGCGGGGCTCGCCGCACTGGTGAAGGCCACGTCGGACACCGACCTGCCGGTGGTTCCGGTCGGGCGCGAAGGCGACCTGGCACTGTCCTTCGCACAGCAACGGCTCTGGTTCGCCACGCAGTTCGAGCCGGACAGTACGGAGTACAACTCGGGCGCGGCACTCCTGCTGTGCGGCAAGCTCCGGATCGACGCCCTGCGCGGCGCGCTGGACGCGCTGGTGGCCCGGCACGAGTCGCTGCGTACCACCTTCGACACGGTCGACGGCCAGGGCGTCCAGGTGATCCACCCGCCGGCCCCCGTCGAACTGCCGGTGATCGACCCGGCCGGGCGGCCCGTCGCCGATGTGGTGGCCGGGCTGATGGGCCAGGTCTTCGACCTCCGCACCGGTCCGCTGCTGCGTCCGAGCCTGGTGCGGATCGCCCCGGACGAGCACGTTCTGGCGCTGTCGATGCACCACATCGTGACCGACGGCTGGTCGATGAACCTGATCACACGCGAGCTGAGCACGCTGTATGAGGGTGAGGCGCTGGCCGGACTCCCCGTCCAGTACGCCGACTACGCCGCATGGCAGCGCGACCGCCTGACGCCCGAAGTACTGGAGAGTGGACTCGGCTACTGGCGCGAACAGCTGGCGGACGCCCCCGTACTGGAGCTGCCCACCGACCGCCCGCGCCCGGCGGAGCGCACCACCGCGGGCGCCACCGAGGACGTGGTGATCCCGGCCGAGGTGCTGGACCGGCTCGCGGACGCCTGCAAGGCACAGGGCGCGACGCTGTTCATGGGGCTCACAGCGGCGGTGCAATTGCTCCTGTCGCGCTACAGCGGACAGGCCGACGTGGTGGTCGGCACGGTCACCTCCGGCCGCGAGCGTCCGGAACTCGAAGACGTGGTCGGGTTCTTCGTCAATACGCTGGCCCTGCGGACCCGGATCGACGAGCGGGCCTCGGCCGCCGAACTGCTGGCTTCCGTACGGGCGACCGTGCTGGACGCTTTCGCCCATGCGGACGTTCCCTTCGACCGGGTCGTGGACGCGGTCGTCACCGAACGGGACCCCAGCCGCAGCCCGCTGGTCCAGGCAGTGATCAGTTACGAGAACCTCTCGGACGCACCGCAGACTCCGGGCGGCCTGCGGTGGCAGGACTACGCGATGCGGTCCGCGACCGCGCAGTTCGACCTCACGATGGACTTCGGTGAGGTCGAGGGCGAGATGCACGGCCAGATCGTCTACAACACCGACCTGTTCGACGCGGCGACGATCCGCCGGATGGCGTCGCACCTGGTCACGGTGATGGAGGCCATCGGCACCGAGAGCCGGCTCCCGCTCCGGGACATGGAACTGCTGTCCGCGGCCGAGCGGCGCCAGGTTCTCGACGACTGGAACGACACGGACGTCGAAAGCGGCCAGGACGATCTTTCACCGCTCTCGATGTCCGCGATCTTCGAGAAGCACGTCGCGATCCGGCCCGGGGCACCCGCCGTCGTATCCGCCGATTCCACCTGGTCGTACGCTGAGTTGGACGACCGCGCCAACGCCCTGGCCCGTCGGCTCGTCGCGAACGGTGTGGGGCCCGACGTCGTCGTCGGCGTCTGCCTGCCCCGAGGAGTGGAGTGGCTCACCGGGCTGCTCGCGATCCTGAAGGCGGGCGGTGTGTACCTGCCGCTCGACCCCGAACACCCGGCCGACCGGAGGGCGTTCATGCTCGCCGACTCGGGCGCGCGGCTCGTGGTGACGGACGCCGAGCATGCCGAGGTGCTGGAAGGCACCCCCGTACGCACGGTGCCGGTGGATGGTGCTCCCGAGACCTGGCCGACGGCGTCCGGCGCGCTGCCGGGGCCGCTGTCCCCGGACGCGGGCGCGTACCTGATCTACACCTCCGGTTCGACCGGTACGCCCAAGGGCGTGTGGGTGACCCACCGGGGTGTGGCGGCCTTCGCGGCCACCCAGGTGGACCGGTTCACGCTGCGGCCGGATTCGCGGGTGCTCCAGGCGGCGTCGTCAAACTTCGACGCCTCCGTCATGGAAATCCTCATGGCCTGGGGCTCAGGCGCCGCTCTCGTACTGCCGCCCGCGGGCCGCGTCGTAGGAGATGAACTGGTCGAGGTCATGGCCCGGCAAGGCGTCACGCACGCGATCATCCCCCCGGCGACTCTGGCCAGCGCCGGCGAGGCCGAACTGCCCGCACTGCGCACGCTGGTCGTCGGCGGCGAGGCGTGCTCGGCGGAGCTGGTGAGCCGGTGGGCGCCGGGCCGCGAGATGTTCAACGCGTACGGCCCGACGGAGATCACCGTGTCCGCGACGATCAGCGAGCGCCTCACGCCGGGGTCGGTCCCGCCGATCGGCAGGCCGAACTACGGCACGCGGGTCTTCGTACTGGACGCGTGGCTGCGTCCGGTGCCCGTCGGTGTTCCCGGTGAGCTGTACGTCACCGGGGAGGGTGTGGCCCGCGGCTATCCGGGCCGTCCCGGGCTCACCGCGAGCAGGTTCGTGGCCGGCTTCTCCGGGGAGCGGATGTACCGCACCGGGGACGTCGTCCGGTGGCTGCCGGACGGGCAGCTGGACTTCGTGGGCCGTGCGGACGACCAGGTCAAGCTCCGTGGCCTGCGCATCGAACCGGGCGAGATCGAGGGCGTACTGGAGAGCCACCCCGAGGTCGGCCAGGCCGTCGTCGTGGTGCGCGAGGACCAGCCCGGCGTGAAGCGCCTGGTGGCGTACGTCACCGGGGGCGGCCCCGGGGACGGCCTCGGCATCGACGCGCTGCGCGAGTTCGCCGGGCGGTCGCTGCCCGACTACATGGTCCCGGCGGCGTGGGTCACACTCGACGCGATCCCCCTGACCGCGAACGGCAAGGTGGACCGCAGGGCACTGCCCGCACCGGACATGGAGGCGGCGACCGGCCAGGAGTACGTCGCACCGCGCACCCCGCGCGAGGAGACGCTCGCCGGGGTGTGGGCCGAGGTACTGGGCCTGGAGCGGGTCGGCGTACACCACAACTTCTTCGAGCTCGGCGGCGATTCGATCCTCAGCATCCAGGTGGTGTCCCGGGCCAGGGAAGCGGGTCTGGGCATCTCGTCGAAGGACCTCTTCAAGGCGCCGACGGTCGCGGGCCTGGCCGAGCTGGGCACGGAGGTCACCGAGGGCAAGGTGGCCGAGGGGCCGGTGACGGGCGAGGTTCTGCTCACCCCGATCCAGCGGTGGTTCTTCGAGACCCGCAAGGCCGCCTCGGTGAACCGCTTCGCCATGTCGGCCTACGTGGAGCTGACCGACCGGCCCGACCCCGACAGCCTGAACCGGGCCGTGGAAGCCCTGCTCGAACACCACGACGGGCTGCGTTCCAGGTACACCCTCGCGGGAGACCGGTGGAGCCAGCACGTCGTGGAGCGGGAGACGGGGAACTGGTTCACCTGGCACAACCTCTTCCAGTCCGAAGCCGAGGCGCGGGAGGCCGAGATGGACCGCCGCCTCGCCGAGGCGCACGCCGGTCTGGACATCGGCACAGGGCCGCTGATCAAGGTCCTGGTGTTCGACATGGGGGCGGAGGCTCCGGTCCGACTGGCCCTGGTGGCCCACCACTTGGTGACGGACGTCGTCTCGTGGAGCATCCTGCTGCCGGACCTGGCCCGTGCGTACCGGCAGATCGAAGCGGGGGAGAAGCCGGACCTGGGCGCCAGGACCACCTCGTTCCAGGAGTGGGCCGCGCAGTTGACCACCCTGTTGCGCTCGGGGCGGTTCGACGACGAGATCGACTACTGGCGGGCCGCGGAGAGCGTGCCCCGGCTGCCCGGATCCGGGTCGCCCGCCAACACCGTGGCGTCGGAGGAGACGGTCTCGCTCCAGCTGGGCCGCGCCGACACCCAGGTGCTCCTCCAGACCGTCCCCGGTGTCTACCGTGCACGGCCCAACGAGGTGGTACTCGCCGCACTCGGCGACGCGCTGGCGGAGTGGAGCGGCCAGGACCGGGTGGCGGTGGCGATGGAGGGCCACGGCCGGGAGGAGCTGGTCGACGGCGTCGACCTGTCTCGTACGGTCGGCTGGTTCACCACGATGTTCCCCGTCGCCTGGGACGTACAGCGGGCCATCGACACCGACTGGCGGAGCCGCATCACGAGCGTGAAGCGGACACTGCGGGCCGTTCCCAACAAGGGCCTGGGCTACGGCGTTCTGCGCTACCTGCACGAGGACGCCCCGCTCAACCAGAACGCACCGGACGTCAGCTTCAACTACGTGGGGAAGTCCGACGGTTTCGACCAGGGCTTCTACCGGAGCCGGCTCGACGACCGTTCGCGCACCCACGGCGAGAGCGGCGAGCGCGCCCATCTCCTTGACGTCGTCTGCGGCGTTCAGGACGAGCGGCTGACGGTCGGGCTGTCCTTCTCGACGGCCCTCCACGACCGCACAGACATGGAGCGGCTGGCGGACATGCTTCGCGGCCGGCTCCAGGAGATCGTCGCAATCAGCGCCACCCGCAGCTGATTGCGACCCCCGACACCGTCCACACCCGGGCCATCACCTCGGGTGTGGGCGGTGTCTTCTTTGCATTGCCGCGTACGGAAGGGCCGTACGGAAGGGCACGGAAAAACAACGGCCCCGGCCCGCGGGCGCATCGGGGGATTCTGCGCACCACGGGCCGGGGGGAATGGGGGAGCCGGACCAACAGGCCCGGCTACTCGGGGTTTTCCGTTTCGCCTGATGACAGGCTACCCAGCCCGGGCGGTGGGCCGCATTCCGGTGTACTCCCCAATTCCTGGTGCAGTGGGCCATACCCCGAAAGTGACCTTGGGGTACTTCCCGAAGCTCTGGCGTATCGGTAGCTTCTGTGTATCGGCGAGCCATGGAGGCCACGGAAATGCGGACTGAAGAAGCTGTGATGGATAACCGTGTCGAGGCGCCGGCTCCGGCCCTGCCCGACACCACATCGCCGGAGATGTCCTGGATGAACGCCACGACGAACGGCAGCTCTTCGGCCGAGCCAGTCTCTCCGTACGCCCTGGAAATGGACGCCGTGACGAAGTGGTACGGCGCGGGCCACGAAGCCGTCAATGCGCTGCGTGAGGTGACGGTCGGGCTCGTCCGGGGCAGCGTAACCGCCGTGATCGGCCTCCCCGGCTCGGGGAAGAGCACCCTGATCGCGTGCGCCACCGGCAGCGAAACGCCGACGACGGGCACCGTCTGCACACATGACCGCGTCACCATGCCGGATCCGCGGACGTGGGGCACCCTGGCGCCCGCATCCGCGACGCATCCCGAACTGCTCGTCGCCGACGACCTGGAATCGGCCGAGGACCTGTGTGCGGCGATCGGCTATCAGGACAGCAGGACGATGCTCGTGACCACCTCGGACCCGGCCGTCGCGGCCGCCGCCGACGTAACGCTGTTCCTGGTCGGCGGGCGGCTGGTCGACGCGATGTGCGGCATGCCGGCCGAGCACATCGCGGAGCACCTGGCCCGGCTGACGTCCTGACCGCGCAGCTCTGGGCCCACCCGGGGAGCCGGGCCTCTGGGAGCCGGGCCTACTCGGGAGCCAGCCGCAGGCTCGCGGCGGCGCCTCGCGCCAGGTCCTGGTGCTGGTGGCCGTTCAGCAGTGCCACACCGAGCGGGGTCAGCGAGTGCAGCGCGGTGTTGAGCCGGCGCTGAGTCGTGATGAGCCCGGCGGAGCGGAGCACCGAGGTGTGCTGGCTGGCCGACGCCGCCGAAATGCCGATCCGCCGGCCGAGTTCGCTCGTATTGCAGCTGACGGTGAGGCTCTTCATGATGGCCGCCCTGGTCCGTCCGACCAGTGCGCCGAGCGCGTCGGCGGCGTCCTGATCGCTCGGCGCCGACCACAGCGTGGCCGCCGCGGCGCGGTCGAGCGACACCGGATACGCCAGGACGGGCGGCCGGGCCCTGCTGGCGCTGTCGATCAGGATGGGCTTGTCGAACAGGAACAGCGACGGGGTCAGCAGCAGACCGCGGCTGGCCGGGTCGATGTCCTGGGAGCGGTGGCTCGGGATTTCCAGTACGCCCGAACTCCACCGGACCGACGGGTGCAGCGTGGACAGCAGCCGCTCGATGCCCCCGTTGAGGATCAGGCGGCCGCGGGCCGAGCAGTCCGCCTCCAGGCGCGCGGAGACGCGCTCCCAGTAGGGCGCGAGCGCCACCTTGTGGAACTCCTCGATCATGCCTGCCACGTTCTGCCGCCGGGAGCCGACGAGGCTCAGGCCGGCCTCTCCGTGGGAGTCGAGCTCGGCCGGGCTCTCGACCATGCTGAGAAGGTCGGGGATCGGCCGGATCGTGCGCGCCAGAGTGAGCAGCGAACGGGCACGCCGGCCCAGCCGGTTCTTGGTCCGGCTGCGCCAGGTGGCGAACTGGTCACCGCCACCCTGACGGGCGAGCAATTCCAGTGCGAAAAGAGTCTCCGCCACCGGCCTCGCAGTGACCCCCACCATCGTGCGGGCTAAATCCTGGCCATTCAAGTGCACGCGTTGCATGAAGAACTCAACACCCCGTATGAAGTTTCCGGCCGGAAATGCGGAATCGGCCCCTTTACTGGGCGTCCGGGCGTCTTGTTCACCCGGGCGTATCTATTTCCCCAGCCGACGACGGTAGGCCACCATGGCGAGCGGGAAAAAGACCGCGACGAATCCGACCATCCAGGCCACCCCGCCCATCAGCGGCGTTCCGATGGAGCCCTGGTCCAGCAGCAGGCTGCGGTTGACGTCTGTCATCAGCGTCACGGGGTTGATATTCACCCAGGTCTGCAGCCAGCCCGGCATCGTCTCCGCCGGGGCGAAAATGTTGCTGCCGAAGCTGAGCGGCATGACCGCGCCGATGAGCATTCCCGGTACGGCGGCGGGCGTACGCACGATGATGCCGGCGAGGATGGCCATCCAGCACAGGCACAGCCCGAACGCGATCATCAGCCCCATGGAGAGCAGCACGGAGAGCGGATCGGTATGGACGCGGAAGCCCATCAGCATGCCGACACCGAGCACCACGGACACCGAGATGAGATAGCGCACCACATCGCCGATGACGGTTCCGGCCAGCGGGGCCGAGCGTGCGATCGGAAGGCTGCGGAACCGGTCGAACACCCCTTTCTGGATGTCCGAGCACAGCGCGACGCCGGTTCCGATGGTGACGAACAGGGGGCTGAAGACCATGAGTCCCGGCACCAGTTGCTGGAGGTAGCTGTCGCTGTCCCCGTCGGCGATGGCGCCGCTGAAGAGGAACGTGAACATGAACAGCATCAGCAGCGGCTGCAGCGTCACGTCGATCAGGGCGTCGGGGTTCTTCTTGATCTTCGTGATGTTCCGGGACGCCAGTGAGAGCGCCTGCCCGATGGCCTCGATCGGGCCGATCTTCCGGCTCGCCCGCGCAGGAGTCGTCATCCCCGCCATCCCCGTACCCGTCATCCCACAGCCTCTTCCGTGAGTCGATCCTGTTCTTCCGGCCTGGTGATCGCGAGGAACGCCTCGTCCATCGTGGGGAGCCGCAGGCCCAGTTCGTCGAACGGCACGGCCGCCTCGTCCAGCTTGTGGACCAGGGCGGACAGCATCATCGGGTCGTGCACCGGCACGGTGAGCCGGCCGGTGTCCTCGTCGCGCGCGGGCGTCTGGCCGGTCAGCGCCTGCATGATCTGCGCGACCGTGTTCACCTGGTGCCCGAGCGCCGCGCGTACCTCCAGGGTCTGACCGCCCGCACGGCGTTTGAGCTCGTCCGGTTTGCCCTCGGCCACCACCGTGCCGTGGTTGAACACGGTGATTCCGTCGGCGAGTTGGTCGGCCTCCTCCAGGTACTGCGTGGTGAGCAGCACGGTGACGCCGTCCGCGACGAGCTTGCGGACCGTCTCCCAGACCTCGTTGCGACTGTGGGGGTCGAGGCCGGTGGTCGGCTCGTCCAGGTACAGCACGGAGGGCCGGCCGACCAGGCTGGCCGCCAGGTCGGCCCGCCGCCTCATGCCGCCCGAGTACGTCTTCACCGGGCGGTTCTCCGCGTCGGTGAGGCCGAAGTTCGCCAGCAACTCCTTGCCGCGCGACCGCGCTTCGGACGAGGACATCTTCAGCAGGCGGCCGATCAGCGCCAGGTTCTCCAGGGCGCTGAGCTCCTCGTCGAGCGCGGCGTACTGGCCGGTGAGCCCGATCACGCGGCGCACCGACACCGGATCGCGGACCAGGTCGAAGCCGCCGACCGTCGCACGGCCCGCGTCCGGGGTCAGCAGCGTGGCGAGGATGCGCACCGCCGTGGTTTTACCGGCTCCGTTCGGCCCGAGTACGCCGTGCACCGTACCGGCGGGCACGGCCAGGTCGACATCCCGCAGAGCGGTCGTCTCCCGGTACCGTTTGACCAGTCCCTCGGCTTCGATCGCTAGCGACATGGGAGCGGTCCCTTCCGGTCGTACCAACGTCCCTCGGACTGAATTTTTTCACTCGCGGAATTACGTCACCAGGTCATTAAGGCCGCGCCGAATAGTGCTGTTCACCGCGCGGCACCCCAGATCAGGCATCATCGGGCGCTGTGGTGCTCGCGCAACAACTCCGCGACGCGGAAGGCGAGTTCGATGGACTGGCCAGCGTTGAGACGCGGGTCGCAGGCCGTCTCGTAACGCGTTCCCAGATGGGTGTCGAGAATCTCGTCCATGCCGCCGCCCAGGCATTCTGTGACGTCGTCCCCGGTGAGCTCAAGATGAATTCCGCCGGGATGCACGCCCTCCTCTTTGTGTACGGCGAAGAACTCGGCCACTTCGGCGGTGATGTCGGACAGCCGACGCGTCTTGTAGCCGCTTTCGGACACAAAGGTGTTGCCGTGCATGGGATCGCACGCCCACACCACGTGGTGACCGGTGGACTTCACGGCCCGCAGCAGCGGCGGCAGCAGCTCCGCGGCCTTCCCCGCGCCGAGCCGGCTGATCATCACCAGCCTTCCGGGCGCGCGCTCCGGGTCGAGGCGCTCACACAGCGCGCGGAGCTGCGCCGGGGTGGTGGACGGGCCGACCTTGATGCCGATCGGGTTGGTGATTCCGGACAGCAGCTCCACATGCGCACCGTCGAGCTGCCGGGTCCGGTCGCCGATCCACACCATGTGCGCACTGGTGTCGAACCAGGCGTCCCGCTTCTCGTCGTACCGGGTCAGCGCCTGCTCGTAGTGCGGCAGCAGTGCCTCGTGCGAGGTGAAGAGCTCGATCTGATGCAGCGCAGACTGCGACCCCGTGTCCACACCGCAGGCGGACATGAAGCGCAGCGCCCAGGTGATGTCGTCGGCGGCCTTCTCGTACTGCCGCCCGGCGTCGCTGCGCCGGACGAACTCCTGGTTCCAGGCGTGCGCCTGGTCGAGGTCGGCGAAGCCGCCCCGGCTCAGCGCCCGCAGCACGTTCAGCGAGGCCGACGAGTGCTGGTAGGCGCGCAGCAGGCGCTCGGGGTCCGCACGCCGGGCCTCGGCGGTGAACTCCGGGCTGTTGACGATGTCGCCCCGGTACGCCGGCAGCTCGACGGCGTCGACCACTTCCGTGGGTCTGCTGCGCGGCTTGGCGAACTGGCCGCTGATCCTGCCGACCTTGACCACCGGCATGCCCGAGCCGTAGGTGAGCAGGATGGCCACCTGGAGGATCACCCTGAGCTTGCTCCGTACGCCGTCCTCCGTGCAGGAGCTGAACCGCTCGGCGCAGTCGCCCGCCTGCAGCAGGAACCCCTCACCGGCCGCGACATCGGCCAGCGAACGCCGCAGGCCGAGAATCTCGTCGGGGAGCACCAGCGGGGGCTGCAGCGCGATGGTGTTCTCCACACGCTCCAGGGCCTGGAGGTCGGGCCAGTCCGGCTGCTGCTCGGCGCGGTGACCGCGCCACGAGTCGGGACGCCAGGACGACGGCGCCCGGTGCACCGCGGAGCCGACGGGGGGCTTGAGTTCCATCGTGTGCACGGCGCTCACCGATTCCTTCGTCCTGATCATCCGGTCAGTTCCTTGACGGTGGCGCCCGGGTTCGCGGACCGCATGAGCAGCTCGCCCACGAGGATCGCGTCCACCCCGGCCTGCGCCAGTTCACGCGCGTCCTGCGCTCCTCGGATGCCGCTCTCGCCGACCATCAGCCGCTCCCTGCCGACGCGGCCGCGCAGCTGGGCGGACAGTGTCCGGTCGATTGTGAAGTCCCGCAGATTCCGGTGGTTCACGCCGATGACCCTGGCGTCCGCCGCCATCGCGATGTCCGTCTCGTCGGCGTCGTGCACCTCGACGAGCGCCTCCATCCCCAGCTCGCGGGTGTACGCGAGAAGCTCGGCCAGCCGCTGCGGGGAGAGGGCCGCCACGATGAGCAGCAGCGCGTCGGCGCCGAGCGCCCGGGCCTCCAGGACCTGGTACTCGTCGACGATGAAGTCCTTGCGCAGGACGGGGATCTCCGACTCGGCGCGGGCGACGGTCAGGTGCTCGGGGGTGCCGCCGAAGCCCTCCTCGTGGGTGAGTACGGAGATCGCGCTCGCCCCGCCGCTGTTGTACGCGCGGGCCAGTGCGGCGGGCCGATAGTCGTCGGTGAGCGGGCCCTTGGAGGGGCTGCGCGGCTTCATTTCCGCGATGACGGCGAGACCCGGTTCGCCCAGTGCGGCCGCGAAGTCGCGGGGCGGGGGAGCGGTGGCGGCGAGGTGGGACAGTACGGACTCCGGCTGCTCCCGCCGCCGTCGGGCCGTCTGCCGCTCCGCGTCCGCCACCAGGGTGGCCAGTACGTCGCTCATGCCGATGCCTCCAGTTCCGCGTGCTGCCAGGAGACCTTGGCCCACCGCTCCAGCAGGGCCGACCCCTCGCCGTTGTCGATCGCCGATTCCGCGAGAAGCAGGCCGTCCTGCCACGTGTCGGCCGCGCCCGCGACCCGTAGTGCGGCGGCCGCGTTGAGCACCACGACGTCGCGCGCCGCGCCGGGCTCGCCGTCCAGAACCCGGCGGATGATCGCGGCGTTGACGGTGCGGTCGCCGCCGGTCAGGTCGGCGGGGCGGGACGGGCGCAGCCCGAGCTTCGAGGGGTCGAACCGGTACGCCGTACGGTTCCCGTCCCGCAGCTCGACGACCCGGGCCGCCGCCCCGGTGCTGAGCTCGTCCATGCCGTCCTCGCTGTGGAAGACCAGGGCGCGGGTGACGCCGAGCCGGTCCAGCACCTCCGCCATCGGCTCGACCAGGTCCGCGCTGGGGACGCCGAGGGTGCGCAGCCGCGCGTTCGCCGGGTTGCACAACGGCCCCAGCAGGTTGAAGACCGTGCGGGTGCCCAGTTCCTTGCGGGGGCTCGCCGTGTATTTGAACGCCGGATGGAACACCGGGGCGAACATGAAGGTGATCCCCGCCTTGGCCAGGCATTCGGCGACGGCGTACGGCCCGATGTCGATCCGGATCCCGAGCTCTTCGAGTACGTCGGCGCTGCCGCAGGCCGAGGAGGCGCTGCGGTTGCCGTGCTTGGCGACGCGTACCCCGCAGGCGGCGGTGACGATCGCGGAAGCGGTGGAGATGTTGAAGGTGTCGAGCCCGTCGCCGCCCGTTCCGCACGTGTCGAGGACATCCGCGTCGAACGGAAGCGGCGTAGCGAACTCCTGCGCCGTACGGGCCATTCCGGTGAGCTCGTCGACCGACTCGCCGCGCACCGTGATGGCCATGGCGAATCCGGCGATCTGCGCGGGCGTCGCGTCCCCGCGCATGATCGTGCGCATGGCGGTGGCGGACTCGTCTTCGGTGAGCCGGCGCCGCGCCGCTTTTCTCAGGTGTTCAATCACCGCTGCACTCCAGGAAGTTGGCGATCAGCTGCTTGCCTTCGGGGCTGAGGACCGACTCGGGGTGGAACTGCACACCGAACGTCGGACGGCTCTGGTGGCGCAGGCCCATCACCGTGCCGTCCGCCGTGCGGGCGTTGACGACGAGCTCGTCCGGCAGCCCGGTGGGGGAGACCACCAGCGAGTGGTACCGGGTGGCGGTGAAGGGTTCGGGCAGCCCGGCCAGGACACCACTGCCGTCGTGGTGCACCGGGGACGTCTTGCCGTGCACCGGCTCGCCGCGCACCACGGACCCGCCGAAGGCCTCGGCGATGCACTGGTGGCCGAGGCAGACGCCGAGGATCGGGAGCCGCCCGCTGAGCGCGCGGACCGCCTCGACCGAGATGCCCGCCTCGGACGGCGTACAGGGGCCGGGGGAGATCAGCAGCAGGTCGTGCCCGGCGAGTTCCTCCACCGTGGTGGCGTCGTTGCGGAACACGACGGGCTGCCCGCCCATTTCGGTGACGTAGTGCACCAGGTTGTAGGTGAACGAGTCGTAGTTGTCGATCACCGCGACGAGCGGCCTCATGCCTGCGCCTCCGCTTCCCGTACGGCCGTGACCATCGCGCGCGCCTTGTGCAGCGTCTCGCGGTACTCGGCGGTGGGGTCCGAGTCGGCGACGATGCCCGCGCCCGCCTGTACGTGCACCCGGCCGTCGGCGACGACCATGGTGCGCAGGGCGATGGCGAAGTCGGCCAGGCCGTCGAAGCCGGCGAAGCCGAGCGCGCCGCCGTAGACCCCGCGCTGCTGCGGCTCCAGCTCGGCGATGATCTCCATCGCCCGGATCTTGGGTGCGCCGGAGAGCGTCCCGGCGGGGAAGGTGGACCGCAGCGCGTCCAACGCGGTGTGCCCGGGCGCCAGTTGGCCGGAGACGGTCGAGGAGATGTGCATGACGTGGGAGAAGCGCTCGACCCGCATGAGCTGCTCCACCTGGACGGTGCCCGGCTCGGTGACCCTGCCGATGTCGTTGCGGCCGAGGTCGACGAGCATGACGTGCTCGGCGCGTTCCTTCTCGTCCGCCAGCAGCTCGCGCTCCAGCTCCAGGTCGGCCTGCGGGTCGATGTCGCGCGGCCGGGTGCCTGCCAGCGGCCGGGTCACCACCCGGCTGCCGTCGACCTTGACCAGCAGTTCCGGTGAGGCGCCGATGATGTGCCGGCCGCCTCCGAGGCTCAGGTGGTACATGTACGGCGACGGGTTCGTGGCCCGCAGGTGGCGGTACAGGTCGATCGGCTCCGCGAGCAGCGGCTTGCTGAACCGCTGGGACAGCACGATCTGGAAGGCGTCGCCCGCCGCGATGTACTCGCGGGCGCGGCCGACCCGCTCCGTGAACTCCTCCTCGGTGAAGTTCGACTCCCAGCCGGCCATTTCGTCGCCCTCGGCGACCGGGGTGAGCGCCCTCGGCCGTCCGGTGAACTGGCCGGGTGCCTCGGCGTCGCGCAGCCGGTGGCCCAGGCTGACGATCCGGGCGACGGCGTCGTCGTACGACTCGCGCCGCGGCCGGTGCAGAGTCATGAGCAGCACGCGCCGGGTGGCGTGGTCGAAGACGACCAGTTCGTCGACGGACAGGAAGGCCCGTTCCGGCAGGCCGGGTGCCGCGCCCGCCGATACCGGCAGCTTTTCGAAGTGCCGTACGGATTCGTACCCGAGATAGCCGACGACACCGCCGTGGAACGGCGGCAGGCCGGGGACCGGGGCCTCCGACGCGGCAAGGCAGGGCTCCAGGGCCGACAGCGGGTCGCCGTCGGCCAGTTGAAGCGGAACCGGCCGGTGGCCGACGTACGAATAGCGCGCGACACCGCCGGAGACAGGCACGCTCTCCAGCAGGAACCCGGGCTCGTCCGGCCCGCACAGCTGCGAGAACGCGGTGACAGGACTGATCGCGTCGGCCAGGAACTCCTGATACAGGGGTACGACGTCGTGTTCTCGCGCCAGCGCTGCGGCGGTGGCGCGATTGGGCACGGTGGCGGATGCGGCCTCGGCCGTCCCCTCCGTGACATCTTCGGTCAGATGGGTGGTCATGTCGCCTTCCTCGAATTCAGGCCAGGCCGTATCGCCGGAGATCCCATCCGGACAGTAAGTGCGCACGATATCGGCACGCCATAACTTTCAGTGGCCCACGAAACTCCCCGGTCGCAGTGCGGTTCCCGGCCCATATTTAGTACTGCCTTAACCGGGCCGATAAAGCTGTAACTAAATGACCCGGCCAACATTGCCAAGCCAAGAAGCCGCTGCCTAGGGTGACTTGGTATCCAAAGGATGTGTGATGTGTTCAGTGAGGGGGAGCTATGACGGGTCCGGTCCGTGGGCATCTGGAGGACTGGATAATGAGCGAAGGCTTCTCGTGCCTGGCGGCGAAGGCCGCTGTGCGCCGAACGACGCTGACCCAAGTCGAGTTGGGCATGATGGGCAGCGACGAAGCGACCGCCGACCTGCATACGGCTGTGACGGATTTCGTCAACCATCACTTGGCGCCCGAGGAGAATTTCGCGACTCTCGTGGCCGTTTTCGACGCGCCGTCCGGGCTCGGCGAGGAAAAGTTCGACGAGCTGCTGTGGCAGCAACTCACCGACCTGCATGCGGTGGACCGGGCCCGGGGCTATTCGTGGGCGCACGACGTCGATGCGGACCCGGCATCACCGAACTTCACCTACAGCGTGGCGGGCCATCCGTTCTTCGTGGTCGGCATGCACCCCAATGCATCGAGAATCAGCAGGCGTTACGCGCAGCCGGCTCTCGCTTTCAACTCGCACCACCAGTTCCGGCGACTGAAGGCCACCGGCACGTATTACGGTCTCCAGCGACGAATTCGCCAGCGCGAGGAACGCCTTCAGCAGTCGATCAATCCGAACCTCACCGAGTTCGGTGACGCGTCCGAGGCCCGCCAGTACTCCGGATCGGCCACGGACGACCAATGGCGCTGCCCCTTCCACCCGCAGGGCGGCGCGAGTTCGCAGGGGCCGGCACAGGCGGCGCCGGACAGCTGAGCACGACACCTGTGAGGAATTCACGCCACCGGTTATGAATCGGCCACATCGGTTCTGGTAGCTGGGCACTGTGCGCACAAGTTTGGCCATGGCATCGTCGGCTGCGGACTGGCGTCTCGGCCGTGCAGGACCAAGTGCCGTCGGCCCACACTTCACTCACAGGGGCATTGCATGCAACGAATTCGCTTCACCACCGCAGACCTGGCCCGTATTCGATTGCGGAGCTCGCTCGGCCCGGTCGCCGAAGGAGCCTTCGCGCTCGGGGCGCTGACCGGATCACGCAATACGGAGTACGCGCGATGGCGCAGCGACGTACTGGGTCGCCTTCGGGAGAGTCCCTCACTGAGCAAGAAGTTGGGCCCGCAGCTCCGGTCACTGAAAGCCCCGGACGACCTTCTGTTCCTTCTCAACTCCCGTACCGAAAAAGCGACTTCTGCCCATGCTGCCCATTCGACGCACTTCCTTTCGCGCGCCGAGGCGACGCGGCTGGCGATGGACATGTGGCGGATCGGGGTTGCGCCGTACTGGGACCGCATCCTGGAGCGCCTCAGCACCGAGTGCGACGCGCACGGCCGTATCGCCATGACCGGCGGCGTCGAGCAGCTGCTCACGACGCTGCACCCGCGGATTGTCTGGAATCCGCCGGTGCTGGAAATCCATGACGGGCCCGACATCGATGTCGAACTGAAGGGCCAGGGGCTGCTGCTCGTCCCTTCCGTGTTCCTGCCGGGCGCCGTCGGGCGGGTCGTCGAGGCCGAGCGCGACTCCGGCCTTTCGGCCCTGGTCTTCGCCGTGCCGCCGGGTGTCACCAGCCTCTTCTCCCGTACGGAACACTCCGAGGCGAGCGGCGGCCAGGCGCTCACCGCGCTGGTTGGCCGGACGCGGGCAGCCGCCCTGCGCGCCCTGACGGACACCTGCACCACCAGCCAGCTCGCCGAGCTACTCGGTGTCTCTCCCAGCGCCGCGAGCCAGCACGCCTCCGTGCTGCGCGAGTCCGGTCTGATCACTACCCGGCGGGTGCGGAACTGCGTACTGCATTCGGTCACTCCGCTGGGCAGGGAGCTGCTCGGCGGCCGGCTGCGCGAGGCTGTACGCACCGCCGGGGGCCGGCTCAGCGCACAGTCCGCCGTGGGGTGAGCCGGCTCACTGTGGCGCAGAGGGGGAGGCCGGGCGGGACGGAGACATCTGCTGTGCTCCCGAGACAGTCACTCTTCCGTAAACGGAATCTGGCGCTCAGATGTGGCTGACGGCCAATCATGAAAGTTGAATGCTAAGGGAAGTTCGCATCGGGCGCTATAAGATTTGGCGGTCGACGAAGGCATACGCCGGACCCGTGAGAACTTCACATCCGCACGGTGATTCCGACACTGTCTGCGCGCTGCTCGCGCTGTGCAGAATCACTCCCGTAAAAAACTGGCCAATGTGAAAAGGAATGATCACAGTGAAGAACGCACTCGGTACCCACCAGCGCTTCGGTAACCCGACGGCCACGGCCACCGCGCGTCCCGCCGGTGGGCACCTGATGATCGAGGACCTCGACTCGCCGGCCGAGCAGGGTGCGGCGCTCCTCAGCGTGTGCGTGGCCTCCTCGCCGGCCGTCACCTCGCTGTCTGCTTCCATACGGCACGAGGGGTGAGCGGGGCAGGGGGGAGCGTCGGCATGACGGGCGGCAGCGACGGTGCACGGATCGGCTTCAAGGGCCACTTCCGTGCGACCGTCGTCCCAGGTGAGGCGGCATATCTGGTCTCCCAGCGCGGTGTCACAGCGCTGCACGGGGACCACGCCGAAGTACTGGTTCCGCTGCTGGACGGCACGCGCTGTCCGGACGAGGTCGTGCGCGACGCGGCTCCGGCACTCACGGCGGAGGAGGCCCTGGATTCCCTGCGGGCCCTCGACGCCGCCGGGCTGCTGCGCCTGCGACCCGCCGTCGCGGACGGCCCGCTCGCTTCCCCCTGCTCCGACCCTGCAGCTGAGGCGTACTGGGACCTGGCCGGCCTCGACGGCGGCCAGGTTTCGGCCACCTTGGCCCACAGTTCGATACGTATCGTCGCTCTGGCCGAAATCGATGTGGACGAGGCGCACTCCGCGTGCAGCGCCTCGGGACTCACCGTCGCGCCCCCCGAGGCCGACGCGGACCTGACGCTCGTCCTGTGCGACGACTACCTCTCCCCGGGCCTGGGAGACATCGACGCCGAACACCGCGCGTCGAAGCGCCCCTGGCTCCTCGCACGTCTGGGCTCGACCGCCTCCTGGGTCGGCCCGGTCTTCCGTCCCCACGAAGGGCCCTGCTGGAACTGCCTGGCGACCCGGCTGCGCGGCCACCGGCTCTCGGAGTGGCCGCTGCGGCGCGCGCTCGGCCTGGACGGCCCGCCGCCCCGCCCGCACGCCACGCTGGCGGCCGGCCGTTCCCTCACCGTGAACCTCGCGGTGCTGGAGGCCGCCAAGTGGCTGGCCGGCGTGCGCAACGACGCCCAGAACGCCGTACGCACACTGGACACGCTCGCGCTGAACAGCACCGCCCACCCGGTCGCCCGGCTCCCCCAGTGCGCCGTCTGCGGCGATCCGGGACTGGTTTCCCGCCGGGCCGGCGCCCCGTTCGTGCCGGTGTCGCGGCCGAAGGCCGTACAGGACCTCAACGGCCACCGGGCGCTCACGCCCGCCCAGATGCTCGATCGGTACGGGCATCTCGTCGACCCGGTCACCGGCATCATCAAGGAGATCCGCAGGGCCCCCGGAAGCCCCGGCTTCGTCAACGCCTTCCTCGCCGGCGAGAACCTGGCGATGCGCAGTCCGACCCTGGCCGGCCTGCGCGCCGGACTGCGCGCGCTCAGCGGCGGTAAGGGCCTCACGGAGGCCGAGGCGCGCACCAGCGCGCTGGGTGAGGCGGTGGAGCGCTACAGCGGGACGCGACAGGGCGACGAACCCGTGGTCCGTGACACGTACGCCGCCCTGGGCGCGGCGGCCGTCCACCCCAACGCCTGCCAGCTGTACGACGTACGCCAGTTCCGGGACCGGGACAGCTGGAACGGGCGCGGCTCCCGGCTGCAGTACGTGCCGCCGCGGTTCGACGAGAGGCGGCCCACCGACTGGACGCCGGTCTGGTCGCTCACCCAGGGTGTCCAGCGGCTGCTGCCCACCTCGATGCTCTACTACAGCGAGGAGGCGGCGCAGGACGGCCTGTTCGCCGACTCGAACGGCAATGCCGCGGGCAGCAGCCCCGAAGACGCCCTGATCCAGGGCTTCCTGGAGCTGGTGGAGCGGGACGCCGTGGCCCTGTGGTGGTACAACCGCACCCGCCAGCCCGGCATCGACCTCGACGCCTTCGCGGAGCCGTACATCGACCGGCTGCGGGACGGCTACCGGACGCTGAACCGCGAGGTGTGGGCGCTGGACCTCACATCGGACTTCGGCATTCCGGTGGTGGCCGCCCTGTCGCGGCGTACGGACAAACCCGCCCAGGACATCGTCTTCGGCTTCGGAGCGCATTTCGATCCGCGGCTGGGGCTGCGCAGGGCGCTGACGGAGATGGGCCAACTGCTGCCGCTGGTCGCGAACGTGACCGACCAGGGGACGGGATACCTCATCACGGATGCGGAACCGCTCGACTGGTGGCGCCGCGCGACCCTTGCGAACCAGCCGTATTTGTCAGCTCCGCCGGCCGATTCGAAACAGCCGGGCCGGGGACCGCGCGGCTGGTCCTACGTTCCGAACACCGACCTGAAGGAAGACATCGACCAGATCACGGAGTTGGTCCGGTCACGCGGGATGGAACTCCTGGTTCTCGATCAAAGCCGGCCCGATCTTGAACTACCCGTGGTGAAGGTGCTTGTTCCCGGCCTTCGTCACTTCTGGCCGAGGTTCGCTCCGGGGCGGCTTTTCAACACCCCCGTTACGCTGGGGAGGTGCGCCGAGCCGACTCCCTACGAACAGTTGAACCCCATCCCGCTGTTCGTGTAACTCTTCGATCTCAGCCCATTCTTCACACCGATCAACTATGATCTTCACATAGCACTGAGGTTCGACAAGACAAGACAGACAAGGTCACGCAGGCAAACGACCATGCCACGTCACGATGAGAGACCCACCCCCCAAGAGGCCGCAATGACGGGCGAGGCCACAAGCCCTCCGCCCGGCGCTCCGGATCTGCCGGCTCCGCGGCTGGCCCGCATCATTCTCACGTTCGCGCTGATCAGTTATCTGGGCATCACGGTCATCAACCTGGTGGGAGCGCGACTCGATTCCTTCTCACTCGTCACTTCTCTCATCTGCCTGAGCCTCATTTTCCTTCTGCAACTGAGGCACTCCGGCACGGGAGCGCGTCAGGCCCCCGCCCGGCACAAGGCCGTGACGCTCGGATCCCAGGCGCTGCTCACCTATCTGCCGATCGCGGTCTTCCACTCCCAATGGGGAGCCATGGCCGGATTCCTGTCCGGATCTCTGCTGCTGCTTCTGCCCGGCCGGGTCGCGTGGCCCGCGTACGGCGTCGTCGGACTGACCATGCTGATCCCGCCGACACTGGAGGGCCTCTCCGTACAGGAGACGATCTACCTCTGCCAGTCGACGCTGCTGACCGGCCTGGTGGTGTACGGCCTCTCCCGCATGGCGGCCCTCGTGCAGGCACTGCACGACACACGCGGCGAACTCGCGGGCATGGCCGTCACCAAGGAGCGCCTGCGCTTCGCCCGGGACCTGCACGACCTGCTCGGCTACAGCCTCTCCGCCATCACCCTCAAGACCGAACTGATCCACCGCCTCATACCCACGCACCCGAGGCGGGCGATGGAGGAGATCAGCGAAGTCCTCACGATCTCCCGCCAGTCGCTCGCCGACGTCCGTGCCGTCTCCAGCGGCCTGCGCAGCATGTCGTTGGTGCAGGAGCTGCATTCGGCGCAGTCGCTGCTGGAAGCGGCGGACGTGGAGGTGCAGGCGGAAGTGCGGATCGCGAAGCTCAACCAGCAGGTCGACACGGTGCTGGCCGCCGTACTGCGCGAGGCGGTCACGAATCTGCTGCGCCATTCCCGGGCCGGTTTCTGCAGCATCGAAGCGATACAGGAGGCAGGTTGGGTACGGCTGTCCGTCTCGAACGACGGCGTCGACCCCGCCTACCGTGACGTATCACCGCACAGCGGCAGCGGCCTCGGCAACCTGGAGGCCCGCCTGCGTACGGCATCCGGAAAGCTCACCGCCACGCACGGCCCCGGCGGAACCTTCCACCTCGTGGCGGAGGCACCGGCGAGCCTGGTCAGGAAGCTCGCCGACCTGGAGGAGAACGAGGCGCAGGACGCGCTCCCCACCCCCACCAAGGACCCTGCAGCCTGAGCCACCCTGTGTCCCACCCGGTCACCCGGTCCGAGGAGGAACCCCCCGCCGTGACAATCCGCATTCTGCTGGCCGAAGACATGAACATGGTGCGTGGAGCGCTGGTGGCTCTGCTGAACCTGGAGGACGACCTGGAGGTCGTCTCCGAACTGGAGCGCGGCGACCAGATCCTGGCGGCGGCCCTGGAGCACGAGCCGGACGTGGCCATCATCGACATCGACCTCCCCGGCCTCGACGGCCTGACGGCCGCGGCACGCCTGCGCAAGCGGCTGCCGGAGTGCAGGACGCTGATCCTCACCAGCCTCGGCCGCCCGGGAGCACTGCGCCGCGCCCTGGCGGCGCAGGTCAGCGGATACCTGCTGAAGGACGCGCCGCCCCAGGAACTCGCGTCGGCGGTACGCCGAGTAGCGGCAGGCCAGCGGGTCATCGACTCACAGCTCGCACTCTCGGCATGGAACAGCACCGAAACGCCGCTCACGGAACGGGAGGCGGAGGTCCTCCAGTTGGCTGCCGAGGGCCTGGAGCCGATCGAGATAGCAGGCCAGCTGAAGCTCTCCCTGGGTACGGTACGCAACTACCTCACCACCATCGTGACGAAGCTGAACGCACGGAACCGGGTGGACGCGATCAAGATCGCCAGAGACGCGGACTGGCTCCTGTGAAACCGGCCCTCACAACGCTCAGGCAAGGTCGGCCTCCATCCCGGCGGCTTCGGACCCGCACTCCGCCTGCGTAACCATGCCGGCAGCGGCCAGGTACTCGATGATGCTCAACGTCAACGCGCGCGGCAGCGGCAACGCGTCCGACACCGCGTCCGGAGTGACAGGCCGGACCAGCATCCCCACCACCCACACCGCCTCCGGCCGGTGCAGCAGCACCCGGTGCGTGGACCCGTCCCGCTCCAGTGCGAACCCCTCCGCCTCCAGGGTGAAAGACACCCCGCGCGGAAGCTGGATGGGCGCCATGGCGGTCAGCCGTACGGAACTGAACAGAGCGTGACGGGAGACCGGGCACACGGAAAGCACGGGCCCCCGGAAATCCCCGACACCAAGCGTCCGCACCACAAGATGAGACAGCCGCTCCAGAACGGGCAGCAATACCAAATACACCCCGGCCTTGGACGTTTTACTGTCCGGCCGGGGCTCGACATTCTTCAGAAGTACGGGCCCGAGCTCCATCCGGTGCAATGCCTCACGAACCACCGGAGGCACCGCCGCGATACGCTCCGGCCCCCACGGCCCGGAAAGGACAAGCTCGCCGTCGTCGGTCTCCGACTCGATGACGACATCCTCGCTCAGGGACCAGAGATGCACTGTCTGGTACTCGTCCGTATTCCCCATGGAGGTTCCTCAACTTGGCACGATCATCACGCCGAGTATGGGGCCAAGGGTTCAGTCACCGACAGCCACGGATTCACACGCTTGGCATGAATATTTCATGCAAGCTGCAACCACTGAGCTGCCCCGATCACGCCTCTTCGCGCAGCCGCCCCGCCTCTTCGGTGAGCCAGGCCGGGCTGACCATTTCGACATTGCGCCCCACGCCGCCGGCGGCCCGGGTCAGCGCGTCGGCGGCTGCCTGCGGGTCGGGCACCGTCCGGGCGCGGGCCGCCTCGGCCAGCGCCTGCGCCGCCGCCTTCTCGGGCGACCCGGCGAGCTGCAGCGACACGGTCGCCCGCTCGGCCGCCTCGGCAGCCTGCCCGTACTGGCCGTCGGTCCAGTACGCCCACGCCATGTTGAAGAGGCAGACTCCTTCGGTGCGCGGATTCTCCATCCTGGACGCCGCCTGGAGCGCCGCCTCCAGCGATGTCAGCGCATCCGCGACCCGCCCCAGCGCGAGCAGGGCCACGCCCTTGGCGTTCAGCGCATAGTCCGTTGCTTCCCGGATGCCCGCGTCCTGGTAGGCACGTACGGCCCTGTCGCCCGCTGCGATGGTCTCCTCCCAGTGACCCATGGTCAGCAGGGCCGTGAAGCGGGCGTTCCATGAACGTGCCTCGGTGAGCAGGTCCCCCGACGTACGCGCGAGTTCGCGCAGCCGGTCGGCACCGGCAAGGGCCGCCACCCCGTCGCCCAGGGTGCTGTGGGCGAGGCTGAGGCTCAGGACGGCATGCACCTCGGCTTCGGCGTCGCCGTTCTCGTGTGCCAGATCACCGGCCCGGGCCAGCGGGCCCACCGCGGCGTCGAGGCTGCCCAGCTGCCGGTAGGCGTCGCCCAGGCCGAACGTGGCGTTCTGCAGCGCGCCGCGGTCACCGACGTGTTCCGCCAGGTCGGCTGCCTCGCTGAACAGGTCGACGGCGTCCGCCAGCGGGCCTCCGCCGAGCCGGGCGTGCCCGTAGCCGATGAGGTGGGCAAGGCGTGCCCGGTCGTCGTTCAACTGTCCCTCCATGGTCAGATGCATCGAGATCGCCGCGAGTACCGAGCCTTGCCAGATCATCCATTCGCTGATCGCGCCAAGGACCACAGCGGCATCGTTCAGGTCCCCGGCGCGCACCCGGTGCTCGAATTCGCGCCGGTACGGCTGGATGTCGTCCAGCGTCCGCCAGTCCGAGCGGGGCGGGGCGATGCTCGCGTACCAGTCCGCCGCCCGCCGCTCCACGGACTGCTGCCCCAGCACGCCGTCCCGTGGCATCGCGCCGTACGCGAGGTCGGCATCCATCGGGTGCAGCGCGAAGGTGCGGCTGGCCCGGTCCACCTTCAGCATGCGGACCCGCAGCAGACGGGACAGGGCCGGCGCGATGTCGAGACCGGGATCGAGGCCGGCCACGATCCACTCGATCGCCTCGCGTGTCATGGGCGTGTGCAGCACCGCGAGGACGTTCAGCACGGCTCGGCTTTCCGGGTCGAGCCGCTGGTACCGGTCCTCGGCGAGGCCCGCGACGACGTCGCCGCGCAGGGTGAAGCTCTCCAGTACGTCCTGCAGCGTCGGCAGGGCCAGCGTGTCGTCGGCCATGGCGCCCACCAACAGCTCCAGTGCGCGCGGAACTCCGTGGACGTGGACCGTCGCCCGCAGCAGCTGCTCGTCGGACAACTGCGCCACACCAAGGCTGCCGTCCTGGTCGAGTTCGCGCAGCAGCGCGACGGACTCGGTGGGCGGCAGTCCTTCGGACAGCTCGATTTCCGCGGCGAAGCGGCGTAACTCGGGTGCGAGTCGCAGCGGTATCTGCGACGTGACCAGCAGCCGTGGCGTGGACCTGGCCCGGAAGAGGCAGTCGAGGAAGATCGCGAATTCCTCGTCGTCGAGCCGGCCGTCGTCCTGGAGCAGGTCTTCGAGGTTGTCCAGCAGGATGATGAAGAGCTGGTCCCCCATCGCGGCGAACAGCTCTCCTATCTTGTCCTGCGCGGGGCGATTCGTGGCCCAGATGTCCAGCAGCCGTCTCTCGCGTTCGGAGCCGAGCAGGTGGGCGCAGTCGAAGTAGAGGCGCTCCAGGGAGATCCCCGACGTACGGGTGCTCAGATTGACCAGCCCCGACGGCACCGGCGCCTGCGCGTGGCCAGGCCACTCGCCCTGCTCCAGCAACTCCATGACCTTGGCCGCGACCGCGCTCTTGCCGATGCCCCGCCGTCCGGCGACGGTCACCATGCGGATGGCCGGATCGGAGAGATGGCGGCCGATCATCTCGCGTACATCAGTACGATCCTTGAACAATTCGAGCCCGTGCGTGACGGGCAGCCCGATCACCTTGGCACTTCCCTGCCCGGGCCGGGAATCCGCACTTCCCGTCGGCTCGGGTCCCGCATCGGGCAGCGCTTGCGGGTCGGCGATCGCCAACAGCCCGGCCAGCTCTCCCCGGCGCTGCTCGCCGACCCGGAGCAGGGTGTGGTCGATACGGGCCGCAGTCAGCCGGCCCATTCCTTCCCAGCGATGGTGTTCGGCGACCACCCCGACTATGCGGCATCCGGCCCACACCGCCGCACCCGACATCCCCGACCACGGCGACACCTTCGGGTCGGGGTCGGCAGCCGCCACCGGAACGGTGATCTCCAGGGTCCCGGTCCTCAGGTTGGACAGCGCCGCCACGGTCCCGTCCGCCTGGTGCAGCTCCCGGAACTGCCGCCCGTCGGGGCGGCGTCGCTGCTTCCACAGCGGAAACCCAGCCGCGTGCACGCCGATCACGGCATGACGGTCGTCGCTGATCCGGCCGAACCGTGCGGGCGCGACCGGTGCGGCACCCGGCGGCAGCGCGAACGTCAGCACGGCCACATCGGTGTCCAGGTCCGACCACGTCACCGTAGCCGCCACCGTCCACTGCCCCGGCCGGTCGGCGTCGAACCGCACCTGCACGCCGGCGGCGCCCGCCACCACATGGAACGCGGTCAGCACCGCCGTATCGCCGACCCGGTACCCCGAACCGCGCCGTCCGCCACCGGCGCCGGTGGCGACGATGATCTCGGCTATGCGATGCGGGTCCAGTCCGCCGCCCCCGGCCGCCCCCTCAGTCCTCACCGAGCAGCTCGTCCCCGGAGATCAACGCCATCTGGTCGGGCGCGTCCGTACGCACCGGCTGCAACGTCAAAGTGAGCTTCTGCGTGACCAAGTTTGACCGCTTCGCTGCCGCACTTGCATCGAACACCCAGAACCGGACCTTCACCCCCGGCTCATGGGTCCTCTCCACCCCGACAGTCAGCTCCAACTCCACCCGCTCCGCCTTGAACCGCAGGTCGGCGTCCTCACCGTCCGACATCGCCCGGCTCAGCTCCTTGCGCAGCTGCGCGATCATGTCCGCCAACTCAACCGCATCATTCACAAGCAGGCCCCCAACCGGCTCTTCTGCCCAACTACCCACTGAGCTGGGCCACATCATCATCCATCAGCCCCCGGTCCCGTCCACCTTCCGGGCCCATGCGCCGATCACGCCGCAGCGGCCGCCAGCTGCCCGTGCTACGGGTTCGCACTACCGTTTCGCAGAGGATTGAGCTGCCCGTCGAGTGGCGCCGTAGGGGCCGTCCTGAATCTCACATTCCCGAATTCGCTGGATCACATCCGTGTGCGATGCCAGATCGCTCGGCAATTTGGTATGACGGTCGAGTCTGGCAGATGCAAGCATCTCTGGCGTCAGTCCGAATGTTACGGACAGGTCGGCGGAATACAGGGAGGTCCCAATGAGTGAGGCTCCCGTGAGATCGGCACCTTCGAGCTTGGCGCCGTCCAATCCTCCCTCCACAAGATTGACATTGCGCATATCGGCACCCTTGAGATTCGCCGCACACAGATCGGCTCGTAATAGGTCGGCGCCCACCAAATCGGCTACATGAAGCCGGGCCTCCGAGAGGTTCGCTCCCCGCAAATTTGCGCCACAGAGGTCGGTGTACGAGAGATCGGCACCCTCCAGATTAGTGCCAGGCATGTAAGCATCCCGGTAAATGGTTCCCACCAGAGAAGTCTCGGACAGATCAAGCCGCTCTTCCGCGCGTCCCTTTGTCCTGCGGGCCAGAACAGAGAAGGCTGTGCGAATATCCTCCGGCGCGGTTTCCCGGTCGCCGACGCCTCTTTGCCGGCCAGTTCGGATGAATGCGGCCAGCACTTCAACCACCTGGGAGTGATCCCTCTCCGAGTCCCGCATAATCCCCTCCAGCGCGTAGATGGCACCGAGCCGCTGGGAGAGATTTTCGGATCCCAGAAGCTTGATCGCTTCTACGTACTGCCCATTGATCTGTTCCCTACGGGCGAGCTCTGCCTGCTCTCGGTCTCTGTCTCGGGTGTGCTGAAAAGTGCGGTGCGTGTAGTACAGCCCTACGGCCGCGAGTACCCCGGCACCCACAGCTACGAGTGTGGTGCGAATGCCGGTAATAACCATGCCGTCCGCGGGCTGGAGGTCCCGACTCCTCAGATGGGCGCCGTCGATCCACCAAGGGCCTTGCCACAGCAGGAGTCCGTAGCCGACCGCTGCAAGCACGAGGGCGGGCAGGGCGGCACGCTTCAGCAACTTCATGTCATCCATGATTGCTGGCGCGCATCCCGAGCAGGCAGGCTTTGCCATCGTTCAGAGCAGAGCTTGAGGTAGTGACCGTTCCTCTGCCAGTCGGTGGTGCTGACGTGCTGTTTGGACAGGCCGACGAGGATGTTAATCCCGTGCTTCGTGTGCTCTCTGCGCTCATCGAGTTCAGACCGGCTGTCGGCGGCTCGGATGCGAACCTGCTCTTCGCCCTCGGAGGGCGGCAGTTCATGGTCATCGCCCGCCGCCGAGCGGTCGGTGAGCGGATCCGTCGCGTGCGCGAGCACCACAACCTGACGCAACAGGACGTATGCGGGCGCTCAGGGATCGACGTCGCCACGTAGAGCCGGATCGAACAAGGCCACAGGAGCCCAAACTCGACACCCTCATCCGCATCGCCGACGCGATCGGGGTACCGCTCGCCGACTCGTCAGGCAGTAAAGAGCCCCGGCCGTCCGCTCCACCGGGGTCGGACGGCCGGGGCTGGTCGAGGTGTTTCCTACGAGGCGGGTGCCTGTGCCGCCATGCTGGTGCGTCGTGGTGGGCGTGCCGGGTGGCGAGTCGACGCCTGCGCCGCACTGCCGCCGCAAGGGCGAGGAACTGTGGGTCCGGAAAGGGGCGCACAACAAGTCGCACAAGCAAGTCCGGGCCCGCGTCGAGCACGTCTTCGCACGCATGGAGTGCTGGAAGATCCTGCGCGACTGTCGCCCCAGGGGGGAGGGTGTGCGCCACGCCATGCGCGAGATCGCCCGCCTGCACGACCTCAACTTCGTCGGACAGGGGGCGCGGCCGGAAGGGCCACCGGCCACGCCCCCATCCGCTCAAAGATGATTTACGGGACAGGCCTTAGAAGGCGCCGTTGTTGCAGCCCATGCTCGAACCGATGTGGGTGTCCTGTGCGCCCGGGTGCCCCTCGCCGTTGAGCGCGTTGCCCAGCGCGCCGTTGAGGATGCCGACCTGGCCGAGGACGTCGACGTTCAGGTCGTGGTCCTTGCAGTTGGAGCCCTGGTGGATGTTGAAGTGGTCGCCGCCCTTGTGGTGGCCGTGGTGGCCGTGCCCATCGCCGCCGGCGTAGGCGGTGCCGGTACTCAGGAGTCCGACGCTGCCGAGGGCGGCGACCAGGACGGCAGCCTTGCGAAGCTTGTGCATGTCATCTCCCGTGGTGGGTGCGATCTGTGATAGATCGACTTCGTTCAGTCATGGGAGATTAGTATGAAATACACTCAAAACACCCGGCGACGCGCCGAGTCCGGGCGGGACAGTTCCGGTTGGCCGCCGATGGGGTGCGCTGTGCGGGGTGCTCTTCGCAAATCGCTGAAGCGATCGACGTACCGCTTGCTGGTCTCGGCAGTGAAGAGTCCCGGCCGTCCGCTCCCCAGGAAGCGGACGGCCGGGGCGGTGTCAGCGGCCGGCCGTGTATGGGGTCCGTGTTCTCGTGTCGACGACGATCACGAACGGGTCGCCGTAGGACTTCCTCGACCAGCCCCGCCTTCGCGTGGGCTGCGGCCCTGCTGCGGATTTCCACGCCTGGTAGCTGTCCACCACCTCGGCGTACCGCGGATCAATCCAGTCGTGCATCTCTGCCTCGTCTCTCTCCGTTCCCCAACGACGGTAGAGCCGCGGGGGAACGGAGACCGGGGGGTCGGTCAGTTCGGGCCGCTGTTACTGCACTCGCCGGTGCACGAACCTTCGGGGCCGCCCGGGGAGTGCGTGCACGATGCGGCGACGGTGATGCTGTTGTCGCTGGGGCCCACCCACATTGCGGGCTCGGGGGTGTACCCGGCGGCCGTAATGGCTTCCTGGGTGCGGGTGCGGGTGCGGGTGCGGGTGCGGGTGCGGGTGAGGGCGCCGGGGTCGTGGCGGCTGGTGTCCGGGGCCTCGGGTACGTGGTGGACGAACAGGCCGAGTCGAGCAGCCAGCGATTGTTTGACGTGCGTGTGCAGGATGATCGCGTGCCATCCCTCGTCGACCACACGCGACGGTTGCAGGCGGGCGTGGGGGTGCGCGGCGCAGGCGGCTTCGAGCTTCAGCGCCTCCAATGTGATCAGCTCGGCAACGTCGATCGCCATACCGGGGTTGTTGCGCTGGACGGTCGCGGTCACAGCCATCAGGTCCTCGGGTTGAATCAGGTCGAAGACGTTCCGTGTCACGGGCGCCTCGGTGGTGGTAGTCATGGTGGTGTTCTCCCGTTCTCTGGATGGGTTGGACGTCCGCCTCGGCCGGGGTTTCCTGGCCGGATGCATCGGCTGAGGCGGGTCTTGCTGGCCCACTGCCCTCCTTGCGCACGGGGTGCTGAGGGCAGCGGGGGTCAGTGGGGCGCCGCGCTGCCGGGAAGGGGCGTTCGGGCAGGGGCGCCGCAGACCTGGACGGGGCCTGTGGTGGGAGTGTCCGGAATGAGGTCCTCCGGCGTGATGGGCGGGCCGTGCCAGAGCAGGGTCACGCCGTGCTCTTCGCAGTAGGCGCCCGTGTCGTCCTCGACGGGGAATTCGTGCTCGCCCTTGAGGCACTCCGTCATCAGCGTGCCTTCCGTACTGCCCGCCGGAGTTGGGCTCCGGTCTCGCAGTCGTCTTCGAGGCAGGTCAGGCAGTGGGTGCAGTGGTCGAGGAGTTCCGCGTACTCCGCATCCCCGCGGTGGCTTGTGCAGGACCAGGGGAACCAGAGGTCGGAGCGGTCGTGTGTGTGGTTCGGGCGCGGCCCGAGGCCGAAGGCCGTGTGTGGGCTCACCGTCGGACCTGCGCCCGCCGGTACCGGCCGTACAGCACGAGCTGCGACACCGCGCCCGGCGTGCACAGCACCCCGGGGCCGTCCATAGGGACGGACCAGTGGGAGCGGTACGTCTCAGGGGCAGTGAGTTCCGGGCTGGGCACACCGAGGTGGCAGTTCACTCCGAGGCATTCCGTTTCCGGGACGTCCCACCCGCGCGCCGTGCTCGCCGGAACCAGGGCGTAGTACACCTGCGAGCAGGAGTCGCCGAACACCGGACCGCCATGCAAGGCGTCGGAGAGGTAGGCATCGACTGCCTGCGCATCCTCCGTACCGGCCGCCGTGCGTACGACAACGGCCGGGATGCGGACCGCGGAGAAGATTCCGCCGCACCGTAGGAGTGCGATACCGGACGTCTCCCACTCGACACGGGCCTGCCGCCGGTCGTTCGTTGCGGCGAGGAGCCAGTGACCGACCGCGAACTCTCGCGCCTGGCGCGTGTGCACGAGCACTCCGCGGGTGCTCTGCAGAGGTTCGAGATTCTGGCCTAGCTCTGTACTCGTACGGGCCGTGCTGTGATGGCCCCCGGATGGGATCACGGCGTAGTACCTGCCGCTTTGCGCTGCTCGCCGTCACGCGGATGGGGCGCCGGCGGGTAGCTCGGGGGAGGTACGGGCAGTCCGGTGGCGGCATCGACGAGGACACGTCGACGAGCGCGCCCTCCAACCGTATGGCGAGTGATCATGGTCGGCTCCATGTCAGCGGGTCTGATGCTGACATGGTGTGGGCAGAGCAACGCCCCGACTATCAGGGCTTGTTGATAGTCGGGGCCATGGATTCACTCAGTGTGAAGCGCCCAGCCAGGAGCCGTACGACAGGAAAGAATGGGGCAGTTGGCGGTGTGCCGCCTCCAGTCCCGCGTACGTCTCACGGACCGTCGGGTGATAGCGGGCCTGCTGCGGCGCAGTACGCCGGGCATCCAAGAGGCTCTTGAACGCGGGTTCCAGTCTGCCGGTCCACATCTGCGCGCGGGCGACCTCGGCGTAGTGATGGCTCGCCCGGGACTTCGGCCAGTCCTCCGGGATCACCACACTGTCAGCCGACTCGACAGCCTCGCCGTACTGGTCGAGTTCGGCGAGGACGCTCACGCGGTGCACCTCGACGTTGGTGGGACCGAACGCCATCCAATGAACCTTGGCCGCCTCCCCCGTGCCGTCGGCGATCCGCTTCGCCTCCGACAGGTGCTCGAACGCCCGATCGCCGTCACGTGCCCGGCCGGCCATCACGGCGGCGCCAAGGTGCAGCTGTCCTGTGACGACTTGCCGCTCCTGGGCGCCATCGGCTTGACCGAGGATCGAGAGCCCCATGGTGATGAGACGGCGTCCTGTGCGGTACTGGCCGTCACGCAGATACGTGAGCGCCCGGAAGTACTGGTACATGCCCCCGAGGACAGCGTCGGATGCACGCTGTGCCGCCCAATCCATGCGGGCCAGGGCGATCGTGGCGAGATCCTGAAAGCCCAACTTCGACGCGACGTCGTACGCAGACCGGTAGAGGGAGGCGAGGGTCAGCCATGCCTCACGGCCACCCGAAGTGTGCGCGGCAGTGGTGGTCTCTTGCACCAGTCCCGGGACTTTCGAGGCCACGGCCTTGATCTCCCCGGCGCGAACTCCGGCACACAGTGCCTCTGCGTCGTCATGAAGCACATCGAGGGAGCGAGGGGTGATCTCAGGGTCGGCGCCGAGGTCGTAGACGTCGAGGCTTTCCCGGATCGGCCTTATGAGGACATCGAGTTGGTCCATCCGCAACTCGTCGGCGTACGGCTGCCCCATGACGGTTGCGACGTCGACGCGCATGGCCCGGGCGGCAGCCGCGATGACGTACGGAGTGGCTGCGATGACGCCCTGTTCCGTTTTGGTGTACGTGCTGTACGGGATGCCTGACAGGTCCGAGACGGCTCGCTGGGTGAGGTGGCGTTCGAGGCGTAGACGCTTCATCCGTGCGCCGGTGTGGTCATGAGGTAGAGCGTGCATACTGGCTCCTGTTCTGACTCGACACCAGAACGGTACCCGCGGTCGGCTCCGCTGGTACACGATCAGGCCCCACCCTCCCGCGGGGTGGGGCTTTCGTACGTCCCTGGACGCACAGAGGCGCCCCCTCCCACCCGAAGAAGGTGAGAGGGGGTGCGGTCGTTCAGGGGTACTGGCCGCGGAAGGGGTCCAACGCTTTCGACTGTGAGTTGCCCGGCGGCGGGTCCGGGGCAGGAGCGCCGTCGCGGCGGCAGATCCGGGCGTCCGGGTCGTAGTCGGGCGTCTGCCACGAATACCCCTCCTCGCGCGACTGGCCAGCCGGACCCGTCGGCCCGATGTCGCCGGTCTCCCCCTTCCCCCCCTCGCTCGCCTTGTGGCCCCCGGGATGGTGGAGTCCGCACCCGGCTTGCCGACAGGTCCGGTGGGGCCAGGAACGGTCGAGTCGGCGCCGGGGTGACTGGCTGGGCCCACGGTGCGTGTGGTGGGCGGCCCAGCCGGATACGAACGTGATCGAATTAAGGTGCATAAGCGATGTGCATCAAGCCAGAAAAGAAGAAGACCAGCGTTTCCGCTGGTCAGGATGACTGTGCGCCCCCGGCAGGACTCGAACCTGCGGCCAAGCGCTTAGAAGGCGCCTGCTCTATCCACTGAGCTACGGGGGCCAGATCGTGGCCTCGGTGGTCGGGGCCCCGGGCTGGGAGGTCCTGGACCTTGCCGGGGACAAGGATAGGGCTCCGATCGCCTTGGGCCGGTTGCTTCGGCTGCGTGACACGATGTGGAGGTTCAGTGAAGCGCTCCCGATAATCGCAGGCGAGTGCGAATCGTGCACCGCTTTTGACGCCTGGCGTCCCGGGTGTTGTGCACTCGTTATGCCTGCGCCCCACTCGTCCCGTCTGTCCCTGGCCGACAATCGGCGCGCAGAGATCCCTATAGGCTTCTAAAAGACAGCAAAATTGGGCATTCTTCGCATGTGGTGACCTTGGACGCACGGCCTCAGCTGATCGACGCACTCTCCGCCCTGCGCGACCGTGTCGCCGCCGTGCGCCTGCCGCTCCCTCTTCCGGGGGCTCCGCGTGCGCGGCAGGCGCGGGTCGAGCTGCTGGCGCAGCTCGACGACTATCTGATGCCCCGGCTCAAACAGCCCGAGGCACCGCTGCTCGCCGTCATCGGCGGGTCCACCGGCGCCGGCAAGTCGACGCTCGTCAACTCCCTGGTGGGCAGGCGCGTCAGCGAAGCCGGCGTGCTGCGGCCCACGACACGGACGCCCGTGCTCGTATGCCATCCGGACGATCAGCAGTGGTTCTCGGAATTGCGCGTGCTGCCGCAGCTCACGCGCGTATCGGTGCCTCCGGGCGGCGAGAAGAGGGCTCAGCGGGCCGACTGGGCGCGGGCCGAGGCCGAGGGGCGTGCGCTGCGGGTGGAGACCGTGGCGACGCTGCCGCGCGGGCTCGCGCTGCTCGACGCGCCCGACATCGATTCCCTCGTTGCGCGCAATCGCGAACTGGCCGCCGAACTGATCTGCGCCGCCGACGTATGGGTGATGGTGACCACCGCCAGCCGGTACGCCGACGCCGTCCCGTGGCATCTGCTCCGTACCGCAAAGGAGTACGACGCCACCCTCGTCACCGTCCTCGACCGGGTGCCCCACCAGGTCGTCGCCGAGGTGTCGCAGCAGTACGGGGCGCTGCTCACCAAGGCCGGGCTCGGTGACGTGCCCCGGTTCACCATCCCCGAGCTGCCCGAATCCGCCGGCGGCGGCGGGCTCCTGCCGTCCACCGCCGTCGCGCCGCTGCGCGCCTGGCTGGCGCACCGGGTGCACGACCCGGCGGCCAGACAGCAGGCCGTGGGCCGTACCGCCTCGGGGGTCTTCGGCTCCCTCAACACCCGGATGCCCGAGCTCGCCTCGGCCGTCGCCGCGCAGTACGCCGCCTCTGTGCGGCTCACGACGGCCGTGGAGGAGGCGTACGAGAAGGAGGGCGCTCGGGTACGCCGAAGGCTCCAGAGCGGCGCTGTACTGGCCGGAGACGCCCTCACGCGCTGGCGCGGCTACCCGCTGGACAGCAACGCCTGCGAGCTCCTCGACTCGCTCACCGGGAGCCTCACCGCGCTCCTGGAGTGCGCCGTGGCCGCCGCCGAAGAGCACGTCCACCAGGCGTGGGCGCGAGAGCCCGCGGCGGGCGGGGTGGAGCTCGGCGCCACCGACATGGAGGCGGGCGAGCGGATCGGGATGGCCGTACGGCGCTGGCGCCGGGTGCTCGAAGAGCTGGCCGAGGAAGAGGTACGGGACATGGAGCGGCCACCCGCCCCCGACCCCGAGACCGTCGCGGCGCTCCTCGCGGCCACCCTGCTGGGCGGGCGGCGGACGCGCAGCGCCGGGGAACGGCTGGCCGAGCGGATCGGTGCCGTCAGCGCGACGCGGCTGCGCGACAAGGGCGGGGAACTGCTCATGACGTACATCGACGGCGTACTGAATGCCGAACGGGACTTCCGGCTCGCGCCGCTCGACGCCCTCGAAGTGACTCCGGAGCCGCAGGCCGAGCTGATCGCCGCGCTCTCCGTACTGCAGAAGGAGAAGTGACTCCCGGTGACCGCTGTTACTGACCGGACCGATCACGGCGACGAGCGTGATGAACGTGATGCGAGTGATGACGGTGGCGAAGGGCGCTGGGACGACGGGCTGATCGCCCGGCGCGTCGCGGAAGCGGCCGCCTTGTCCGACGATCCCGGCCCCGCCGCGCCCGAGACCCCCGAGGCGTACGACGAACTGCCGGGCGGTGACACGTACGGCGGCGTCCTGCGCGGACGCCTCGACGCCCTGCGCGAGCTGGTGGGGCTCTCCCGTACCCGCATCGAAGGCGGCACCCTCGCCGAGGCCGGCCGGGTGCTCGACGAGGCGGCGGCCCGGCAGCGGCTCTCCGCGCGGCACACCGTCGTCGCCATCGCCGGCGCCACGGGCAGCGGCAAGTCGACGCTCTTCAACGCGCTCGCCGGTGTGCAGATCTCCGACACGGGCCTGCGCAGGCCGACCACCTCCGCGCCCATCGCGTGCAGCTGGACGGACGGCGCGGCCGGGCTGCTGGACCGCATCGGCATCCCGGGACGGCTGCGCCGCAGGCCCGCGCTCGGCCGTGAGCGCGACGAGGCGCTGGACGGGCTCGTGCTCGTCGATCTCCCCGATCACGACTCGGCGATGACCGCCCACCGCGACCAGGTGGACCGGGTGCTCAAGCTGGTCGACGCGGTGATCTGGGTCGTCGATCCGGAGAAGTACGCCGATGTCGTGCTGCACGAGCGCTATCTGCGGCCGCTCGCCGGGCACGCGGAGATCACCTTCGTGGTGCTCAATCAGGTGGACCGGCTGCCGGGGGACGCCGCCGACCAGGTGCTCGACGATCTGCGCAGGCTGCTGGACGAGGACGGCATGGCGGTGGGCGAACACGGCGAGCCCGGCGCCACGGTGCTGTCGCTGTCGGCCCTGACCGGGGACGGTGTGGGCGAACTGCGCGAGATGCTCGGCCAGTTCGTACAGGATCGGGGTGCACCGGCGCGGCGTCTGTCCGCCGACGTGAGCGCGGCCGCGGCCCGGCTGCGCCCGGTCTACGTCGCCGACGGACGGCGCCCCGAGCTCGACGAACGGGCGCGCGACCACTTCACGGAACGGCTCGCGCAGGCCGTGGGCGCGACGGCGGTGGCCGAGGCGGCGGAGCGCGAATGGGCCAGGAACGCGGGGAAGGCGTGCGGGACGCCGTGGCTGAGGCTGTGGCGCTGGTACGAGGCGAGGCGCGAGCCGGGGGCCGGCACCGATCCGGCGGGGCAGCAGACCCCGGCCGACGAGGAGGTCACCGCCAGGCAGCGCGTCGAGCAGGCCGTACGCAAGGTGGCGGACGAGGCGGCGGCCGGGCTGCCCGCACCCTGGGCGCAAGCGGTACGGGAGGCGGCGGTGCGCGGCGCGGCGGGGCTGCCGGAGGAACTGGACGTACTGGCGGCACGGGCCGGACTGCCGCGCGACCGGCCGCCCAGGCCCGCGTGGTGGCCGCTCGCGGTGCTGGCACAGGCTTCGATGACGCTGCTTCAGGTCTTCGGCGGCCTGTGGCTGGTGGGCCAGATCGTCGGCGTACTGGAGCCGGGTCTGCTGCCACCCGTTCTGGTGATGCTGGCCGGGATCATCGGCGGCCCGTTGGTGGAGTGGGCCTGCTCGGTGGCGGCCAGGGGGCCGGCGCGGAGGTACGGGCAGGAGGCCGGGCGGAGGCTGCGGGAGGCGGCCGCCGGGTGCGGGCGGGCGCGCGTACTGGATCCGGTGTCGGCGGAGCTGATGCGGTACCGGGAGGTGCGGGAGCAGTACGTGGCGGTGACGGGGTTGTCCACAACCGGCAGCTAGTCCACAGGCTCCAGCGGGCACGGCGCGTCCGGTCCAGCATGGGATCAGATCGATCGAGGCGCTGGAGCCTCACGGATGGATGACCGGCGGATGACGGACGGGGGCGGACGGCATGAGTGACACCTGGGTGACGTTGGTGGGCAATGTCGCGACGGGCGTGGACTACCGGGACTCGGCGGCGGGTGGGGTGGCGCGGTTCCGGTTCGCGGTGACGGCGCGGTACTGGGACCGGCAGAAGGAAAGCTGGGCGGACGGGCACTCCAGCTTCTACACGGTGTGGGCGCGGCGGGCGCTCGCGACGAACCTGGCCGGATCGCTCTCGGTCGGTGAACCACTGGTCGTATATGGGCGGTTGAGGGTGCGGGACGAGGAGAAGGAGGGGCAGCGAAGGTTCTCCGCGGACATCGAGGCCCTGGCGGTGGGGCACGACATGACGCGCGGGACTTCGGCCTTCAGGCGGGTGGTGAAGGGGGATCCGGCCCTGCTGGAGGACCGCCCGAGGACACCGGTGCCCTGACGCGACCTGACCCTTACGACCGGCCGATTCCTGCGGTGATTTGTCGACAGGCCCAGCTCAGAGGGCTGTTGGCGATAACAATTCCGAGTCGGAATGGTTATGTGACGGCATGACAGTCGGCTCTCGTCCCACGCGTCCCTAGGATTCCCGGATACTCACGGGGCACTTGAGTCTGCCGGCGAGGCGCTCCCCCACGCTCGCATCACCCATGCGAAGGAGCCTCGCCCGAAGGGGAATTCTGTGTTTTCTGCGCTCTCGGCATTTTCTGCGCGCTCTGCGTCTTCTGGGCGCCCTGTACGGCGACGGGGCTCCACCCGTCTCGCCGCCGCGGTCGTGGCTTCGGGCCTCGTCGCGGCCGGTGCGATAGCCGCTGCGGGTCCCGCCGCAGCGGAAGAGGCACCGCAGCACCAGGGCGGGGCGGCAGCCACGCTCGACGGGCTGACCACCTACGACGGGGCCGTCATCCACGCGGACGGCGGTGACCAGCAGATCTCCGCCGGCCTGTTCGAGATGACCGTCGACGGTGGGGGCACGCTCAAGACGTACTGCATCGACATCCACCGCCCGACGCAGGCGCAGGCGAAGTACCTGGAGACCTCCTGGGACCAGACCTCGCTCGCCGGCAACCGGGACGCCGGCAAGATCCGCTGGATCCTGGAGCACTCGTACCCCCAGGTGGACGACCTGAGCGCGCTGGCCGCGCGGGCCGGGGTCGACTCGCTCACCGAGCAGACGGCCGCGGCGGGGACCCAGGTCGCGATCTGGCGGTACTCCGACCACGTCAAGGTCGACGCGGTCGACCCCAAGGCCGAGAAGCTCGCCGACTTCCTGGAGAAGAACGCGCGCGGGGCCGCCGAGCCCGCCGCGTCCCTGACGCTGGAGCCGAACGCGGTCTCCGGCAAGGCAGGAAAGAAGCTCGGCCCGGTCACCGTCCGTACCAACGCGGATCGCGTCACCGTGGCCCCGCCCGCCATCACCTCCGGCAGCGCCGACGGTGTCAAGATCGTCGGCAAGGACGGCAAGCCCGTCACCACCGCCGTCAACGGCAGCGAGCTGTACTTCGACGTCCCCGCCGACGCCGCCGACGGCTCGTCCTCGCTGACCGTGCAGGCCACCACATCGGTGCCGGTCGGCCGCGCCTTCTCGGGCGTCACGCAGAGCCAGACGCAGATCCTGGCCGGCTCCAGCGAGTCCACCGTCTCGGCCGGTGCCACGGCCACCTGGGCCAAGAAGGGCGCCGTCCCGGCACTCTCCGCCAAGAAGAACTGCGCCAAGGGCGGCGTGGACATCACCGCGAGCAACAAGGGCGACGAGCCGTTCAGCTTCGAGCTCATGAGCTTCAAGCACACCATCGAAGCCGGTCAGTCGCGCACCGTGACCATCCCGGTCCAGGAGGACCAGGCGTACGACTTCACGATCAAGAGCCCGGGCGGCTTCAGCAAGAATTTCAAGGGCGTCCTCGACTGCAAGACCTCCGGCGCCGCGACCACCGGCACCATGGGGCAGCCCCAGAACCGCCCCAGCCCGGCCACGGCCGGTGACATCCCCGTCGACGAAGGCCTGGACCTCGCCGAGACCGGGAGTTCCGACGCGACACCGATGATCGCGGGCGTGGCGATCGCGTTCGTCGTGGCCGGCTGCGCCGCGGTCTTCCTGCTCCGCAAGAAGAAGACACCTTCGGCCGACGAGTAGGGACAGGACGACCAGGGACAGGTGCAGTACGGCAGCGCTCTGTGACCGAGCGGTGACAGTGGCCCCGATGCGCCTTGGCGCACCGGGGCCGTTGGCATACCCGTTTCCATCGCGGGGTGGACGTCAGGCAAGATGGGGTGTTTTTGGCGAGTCCAGCAACGCAAAGGGCCCCTGACCAGCGGAGGAACCGCCAATCAAGGGCCGTAAGCGGGCCGTGGGCCGCCTGTGGGCCGTCAGGCCGCTGCGGTGAGTGCCGTTGGGTGAATCCGCTGGAACACCGTCGACACGGCCGCGCGTGTCCGCTCCTCGCTGCTCGGCATCAAGTGCGTGTAGATCCGCAGCGTGAATCCGGGGTCCGAGTGTCCAAGGTAGACGCTCAACGCCTTGATGTTCTCTCCCGCGTCCAGGAGCACCGAGGCGTAGAAGTGGCGCAGCGCGTGCATGCCGTCGTCCGGCGCAGCGGCGTAGCGCTTGCCGGGTTCCTTGGGAGGGATGACGCCAGCGAGGGCCAGGGCAGGCTTCCACACGTAGTCATCGAAGTAGCTGCGCCAGATGGCCTTGCCCACACCGCTGGTGAAGACGAGCTTGAGTGTCACCAGCGGCCCGTCCGGCGTCTTCCACGGCAACGTGACCTCGACGGGCGGGAACTGGTGCATATGCTCACGCAGTCCCACCGCCACTACCGGACTGAGTGGGGCATCCCGGAGCTTGCCCCTCTTGGGCGGGGCGAAGACCAGCGTGCCGCCGACGCGCTTGATCTGCTGGCGGACGTGCACCCACCCCGTGGCGAAGTCGATGTTCTCCTCAGCGAGGCCGAACACCTCCCCCTGACGGAGTCCGCAGCCGCCACCCGCGTCCACGGTGGCTGCGTACCGGTCAGGCAGCCCCGCGCGAACAGCGAGCACACGCTTTGCGGTCCAAGGCCGAATCAACCGGGGCTCAGGTTCCGGAGCCTTGACCGACTGAGCGTGACAGGGGTTCGACCTGATCACGCCGTCATCCACCGCAGCGTTGAACAGTGACGACACCGAGTCGTAGATGGCGCGGCGGTACGTCGCGTTCGGCAACGCCGACTTGAGCGTGTTCAACCAGGTGCGCATGTGCTCGGGCTTGAACGAACCCATGGGGCGCGTACCCAGGTAGGGAACTGCGTGGAGCCGGATACGTCTGGTCACGACTTCCTGACTGCCCAGGTCTGTCGTCAGGCCGCCCAGCCACTTCGCGGCGTACTCGCGGAACGTGATCTGCCCGGCCTTCGGGTCGATGAAGTGGCCCGCGTCCATGTCGGCCTTGACCCGCGTCAGCCACTTCTCAGCGAGCCCCTTCTGACGGTCCGGGTAGCTCTTGGACTGCTCCGTCCCGTCGGGGCCGACGTACCGGGCGCGGTAGCGCAGTCCTATGCCGTAACGGTCGCTCTTGACCCGGACAGTCCTGCCGTCGGCGGTGGTCTCGGTCTTGTACCAGCGGTCTTGCACATGCCCGGCCATCAGGCAGCCTCCTGCCCTGTGTCGAGCAGCGAGTCGACCCAGACGCGTACGTCCTCCGGGTCGTAGCGAAGGTGTCGGCCAACCCGGAAACCGCGGGGGCCGATGCGCTTGCGCCGCCACTGGTAGACGGTTTCGAGCGGAACTCCGAGGAGGTCGGCGAGGTCGACCGGGGTCAGGTAGCGGTCGGGCAGGAACCGGGCCATGGTCACCACTCCCCGGCGTGGTCGAGGTCTGCGAGTGCTTCGCGGACGGTTTCGCGGTTGAGCTGTAGGTCTCGGGCGATGGTGGCGGCGAGGGCGGATTCGCCGGGGGTGTGGCCGTGTCCGGCGTATTGCCAGTCGGCGAGGACGAGCACGGTGTCCGGCTCGCGGTCGTCGAGTCCGAGTGCTTCGCGTTCTTGGGCGGCGCGGTAGTCGGCGCGGATCTGGCGCAGGGCACCAAGGGTGGTGGAGTAGCGGCGGGACTTGGACGAGAAGTGGCCGCGAAAGCCGAGCATGTGAGCCCAGGCCCAGAGCCGTCGTTCGGGGTAGAGGGGGTCCAGGTCCCAGCAGGCCCGGATGAGCCGTTGGGCGTGTTCGGGTATGTCGTGGCGGTCCAGTTCCGCCAGCTCCCCGATACGGCGGTCCAGGGTGCCGGTCGTCTCGGCTGCTTTGGTGGCGTACTTGGCGACGTAGGAGGCAACGGCCTGCTCGGTGATGTCGGCTCCGTCGTCGAAGGCGCGGATGGGCCGAACGTCGAGCTGGGTGCCCCAGCGAAACGGCCGGCACGGCTGCCCGTCGGCGGCGGGCACGGTCACCGTCGTGTACGAGTGCGCGGCGGCAGCGCGTATCGCGTCACTCAGCAGGGTCACGGAGGCCCACGAGGGCGGCGCGCTCTCGGGTCCATCGGGTCCGTCGAGACGGATCACGGCATGGAAGTGGATCGCTCCGCGCTTTTGGAACTCTGCGACCTTGCCGTACGAGACGCGCGCCGTGTCGCCGAGTTCGCGCTGTGAGATTCCGGCACGGGCAGCGATCTCTCGGCGGAGCCGGTTGGCGAAGCGCTGCCACAGTTCCCCGGCGTGGTTGTTGAACAGCACCGCACCCGCGTAGTCGTACGTCGCCGGGTCGAGCGCCGTGCCGAGGACGGGGTCACCGTCTGGGTGGGTGGTGCCGCAGCGGCAGCGGCCGGAGGAAGGCCGGTTGTGGACGGGGCCGAAGGACGGGGCGGTGAGGGTGGCGAAGACCCGAGGGTGTTCGCGCACGGTCGCGGGAATGTCCTTGGCGTCGTCTCCGGCGAGTCCGGCGCGGATCAGGTGGTAGGTGTCTCCGGCGTAGGTCCAGGCGCAGGCCGGGCAGCGTGAAGCGCGCCGATTGCCGCAGGCGACCCGGAGCCGTCCGCCGGGCTCATGCTCGGTGGTGTAGTGGTGGAGGGTCTCGCCGGTGGTCTTGTCCTTGGCGAGGGTCCAGCCGGTGAGGTGGATGGGGTTGGCGCAGCCGCCGGTGCGGCGGATCTGGTCTTGCCAGCGGTGGAAGTCCGGAGACCCGGCCACCCGGAGGAGGTCCCCCAGGGTGGTCGGGTCCAGACCCGTGAGGGTCTCGGTCATGCGCGGCTCCCGGCCGTCGCGGCGGTGCGGGCGGGCCGGGTGCCGGTGCCGTGGCAAGCCGGGCAGTGCGCGGTGATCGTGCGCCGGTGGCCGGTGCGGTCGCGACCGCCGAGGGTGATCGCGGCGGAGGCGAAGCCGTCGCAGTCCGAGCAGATGCGGGCCGTGGTGGTCGGGCGGTGGGCCATGATGGGTTGTTCCTTCCGGATCAGTGGTTCGGGCAGGGGCACGGCTCCCGGGGCGGACGAAACTTGGCGGTAGAGGCCGCCCCGGGGGCCGGTCAGCGGTGCAGGTTGCTGGAGTTCAGGAGCAAGCGCAGGACGACGGCGCACACCCCGACGGAGACAGCGGTGACGGCGACCGCAAGGAGCATGGAGACCAGCACCGCGCCGACCACGAGCACCGCTGCGACGCCACCACCGACGAGAGCGACCAGCGCGCCGGGGGTGAGCTGCACCGCCGGGGCCTGACGAGCGGCCTGGGGAGCCGGAGCGGGAGCCGAGTGCTGCTGCACCAGGGCCGAGGTCGTGGCGGCGGGCAGGCTGGTGATGGTGTAGGTGTCAGGCGTTGGGTACTTGGGCTTGAACACGGGATCTTCCTTCCTGCGGCGGGTTACTTGATGGCGGTGTCGATGGCGGGTGCGAGCAGGCTGTCGGCGAGGAGGTAGCCGCCGAGCAGGAGCACGATCACGAGCCATGCGGGCGGGCGGATGAGCTTGATGCCGAGCCAGCCGACGGCGATCAGGGCGATCCAGAGCGGGACGTCCATCAGCGGACCTGGCAGCGGTGGGTGCGGGCGGCGAGCTGGGCGGCGGACTGGCTGGAGAAGTCCGAGGACCACCCGCAACGGTCGGCAGTGCATACGGCGGCGTGTTTGGTGCGGCCGTGGCGGTCGCGGTGGGTGCCGATCTGCACTGGTCCGATCCGCATCACGGAGTGGAAGAAATCGCGGGCAGGCATGATCCGATCTCCTTGTCTCTCAGGCGAGTTGGGCAGCGATGGCATCGGCCATCGGGGCAGGGACACCGAGCCGGGCGCGCAGGGTGTCGGCGTCGATCACAGAGCCGGTACGCGCACGGTGGTCGTCAGCGACCTTGCGGGCGTGCTCCACCAAGGCGGGCGGAACGGCAGTGACGGCGGGCGGTGCGGGCAGTGCCGGGGCAGCTTCGGGGGCCAGGGTTTCGTCGCGTTCGAGCAGCTCGGGGTCCAGGTCATCGGCCGGGGGCGGATCCGCCGGCGGGACCGTGACCGGAGTGGGTGTGTGGGCCAGGAGGGTGCCGCCGAGGAAGGCGAGCGCGGGCCATCCGGCAACGCTGAAGCGCAGCCAGGCCGGAGGGTTGGCCAGGTCGAGGAACCCAGCGGTAGCGACGTTCGCACCGAGCGAGGCGACCAGGGCGATGAGGAACCAGCACCACGCCAGACGGGACCGACCGCCACCCCGAAGGCGTCGCCAGGCCGCGACCAAGAGCAGGTCCACCGAGATCGGGTAAGCCCATGCCTTCCAACCGGTCTGTCCGGCAGCGGCGGCAAGGTCATGCAGGTGGGCGAAGGACAGAGCCCCGGCAATCACGGCCTGTACGAGGACAGCGTCAGGGCGGATCGTGCGGGTCATGGTCTTCACCTCCTTGTCGGGATTGGGAGCCGGGACGAGCGGGGCACGTAGGTCCGACCGCCCGTCCCAGCGCTGTGATCAGTTCGTGGCGGCGTGGCCGGTGCCGAAGCAGGCCAGGCACAACGCGGACTGCTGATCGGTCGTCTCGCGGTACTTGCGGGCGGAGCCGACGCGGACGGTCTCGGTGATCTCGCCCGTGCCCTTGCAGTCCGGGCACTTCTTCGCGGGACGCTTGCGGGCGGCGGTGGTCTTGCGTGCGGTCATGGGTGGTGCTCCTTCCGGGTTGCGGCATGGATCGGGTAGGGACCTGGCGTGATGCGGTCACGCCGACCGGTCGAGCGAGGAGAGATCAGGCCGCGGCCGGGGCCGTTTCGACAGACGGGGCGGGGACTGGGGCAAGGTGCGGCAGCACGGGCCGGAAGACGGCGAGTTCGGGCACGTCCGGGGTGCGGTCGGCGTGCCGGTTGCAGGCGTTGACGGCCTGGCGCAGCGTGGTGTGCGGTGAGCGGATGCGGGCCCATCCGCCGGTGGAGTCCCCGGTGACGGCGAGGCCGGGTGTGTCGGTGGGGATCTGGATTGCGGCGAGTACGGCGTCGGGGGCGATGTCGCCGAAGGCCATGTTGGCGGACGATTCGTCGTTGACGCGGTGGGCGGTGCGGCCGGTGAGCTGGGCGCGGAGCATGGTGATGCCCTTGCCGAGTTCGGAGCCGAAGCGCTGTCCGCAGATCTCCAGGTAGATCCCGGCGGCCCGTCCGAGCTGAGCGAGGCGGACCAGGGCGGTGATGATCCGGTCCCTGCGCTTCTCCTCCTCCTTGGAGGCAAACAGCGCCAGTTCCGCGACCTCGTCAACGAGCAGGACGATGGGGGTCGGGCGCAGGTGGTCGGGCAGGTCCCAGATGTCGGCGGCGATCTCCGCATCGGGCACGTCGGCGGTGATGCGCTGCTCGGCGCGGATGAGCTGGTAGACCCCTTCCATGTGGGACACCAGGGCGTCGAGGAGTTCGGCGGCGGTGTCGGGGTTGTCGGCGAGCGCGGAGAAGCGGCGGGCCAGCGGGAACAGCTCCACACCCTGCTTGCAGTCGATGCCGACCAGAGCGACGTCCTGCGGGGCGAGTTCGGCGACCAGGTTGCGTTGGTACACCGACTTGCCGGACTTGGTGGCGCCCAGGGTCAGGGCGTGCGGCATCTGCCGGTAGTCGCGGTAGTGCACGCCACCGTCCTCACGCAACGCCACCGGGACCCGCGTCGGTGAGCGGTCGACCTTGGCGGGCATCTGCACCCGCTTGAGGACGTCGTAGCCGGTCATCCGCAACTCGACTACCCCGGAGCGCAGTTCGCGCGAGGTGACGCCGTACATGGCGAACGAGTGGCGTAGCCGGTCCGTGGCCGCAGCCACATCGAACGCGTCCTGGCCGGGGCGGAGCTTGAGCCGCAGGACCAGGCCGGTGCGGGTTGGGCGCAGCCGCAGGATCTGCGGCGGACGACTCTCCGGTGCCGGGCGGCGGGCCGCCCGGGCCAGGTGGAGACGCCAGCGGGAGGGCGGGACGGTCAGCCCGCAGGCGTCCATGACCGAGGCGTAGCGGACCAGGACCCGCAGCGCGGCGAGGGTGACCCCGAAGGTCAGCCAGTACCAGGCCGGGCGCTGCCACCGCAGGAGGCCCGCAGCGACGACGACCAGCAGCAGTAACGCGGTCAGCCACGACATCATCAGGCAGCCTTCTGCTTCGAAGCACCCTCAGCCAGCGACGTCACCGCGACAGCGCGGAAGCTGATCCCGTGCCGCTTCTGGCCGCCGAACTCGTTTTCCCACGGCCGGGCGGTCAGGCCAGTCAGAGCGACCGGGGTACCCATGACCAGCTCACCGGTGATGCCCGGCTGGGGAACCGTGACGGTCAGCACTTCGGCTTCACCGTTGGAGGCGAACAGCACATCCACGGTCATCAACTGGGCACCGGTCTCGGCGTCTATAGCGAGCTCACCGGTACGGCGGTCCTTCACCTTGACCTGCGGAGGCTGAGCCACCATCACCATGGCGGCGGAAGTGTCGACGGGGATCTGACGCATCTAGATCACTCCTGTAGAGGGGTTCGACTCCGTCACTCATGTATATGAGTGACATTAAGAAGAGTGCAGCACTCCTGTACATGAGTCAACCCGCTGCGAAGAAGAAATCGCAGCGGGCTGAGGGGAGTTGAGTGAGCGTCAGTCGGCGGCAGGGATGCGGTAGCTGAAAACGAACTGGTCAGCAGCCATGAGCGTGTCGCAGACCTCGACCACACGGCCCTCTTCGGTTACGGCATTGCGTACGAGATGAACCACCGGAGCCCCGGGGCTCAATGCCAGCTCGGACGCCTCAGCCTTGGAAGCTGGCCGCGCTTGAAGGGTCTCGACGAACTCGGCGAAGACATGGCCGTCGTCCTCCAGCCTGGCGTAGATCCCACCAGGGCCGGGGTTCTCGGAGAACAGCTCGGGGATGTCCTTAACAACGTCCCAGGGGAGGTAGGACGTGGCAGTTTCCACCGGGGTGCCGTTGCGGAAGTAGAGGCGACGCCGGGCCAGCACCTGGGCTCCGGGATCGACTCCGAGTCGTTCGGCGATCTCCTCGGGGGCATGGGCTGGGCCAATGAACAACACGCTGACTTTGGCGGTGGCGCCAGCCTGTTCGGACTCAGCGAGGTACGCGGCCTTGCCGCCCTTGCGATGTGATCGCCTGAAGCGGTCCGACGACCGGTGACGCACCGGGGGCCGGGCCTTTACCGTCGATCCCTTGCCGTGCCGGGTCTCCACCAGGCCGCTCGCGCGGACCTCAACCATGGCCTTACGGATCGTTCCGCCCGATACGCCGTAGCGTTCGACCAGTTCAGACTCACTCGGCACCGTGTCACCAGGCTTGAGGACTCCCGCCCGGATCTGCTGAACGATCTCGTCAGCGATCTGCACGTACCGAGGTACGGCCCTCCCACCTCCTACCGCAGTTCCCATCGACCTACTCACTCTCCTATGCTCCTGTACATGAGTAACAGCGTCCAGGAATCCCCGTCAACGCCGAAGCACAGTGTGTCCGTGGCTGGGGCCGTGCTGCGCGAAGATGGCCGGTTCCTGGCGATCCGCCGTGCCGACAACGGAACGTGGGAGCTGCCGGGCGGAGTCCTGGAGTTGACGGAGTCACCGGAAGAGGGCGTCTGCCGCGAAGTCTGGGAAGAGACCGGCATTCACGTTGAGGTCGACCAGCTCACCGGCGTCTACAAGAACACGTCCCGAGGCATCGTCGCCTTGGTCTTCCGCTGCAAGCCCTCCGGAGGCACTGAGCGCACCTCGACCGAATCGACGGCTGTTGACTGGCTGACACCCGAGGAGGTCGCCGAGCGGATGTCCGAGGTCTACGCAGTTCGTCTGCTCGATGCTCTGGGCGGGGACGGACCCCACGTCCGGAGCCACGACGGCAAGCACCTGATCCCAGCGCGGTAAGAGTTTCCCTACTTCATCAAGACCCCGCGCACGGCGCGGGGCGCACGCCGTCTTCGGCGCGGCCGCCGCCCTGTCTTCGCCAGCGGCCGCCGCGCCAACGGCGCGCGCTGCGTGCTCGGGGATGGGAGGAAACCCGCTGTGGCTGGGGCGGTCGGCTCCACGGCTTTAGGCCAAGGCCATGAAGTTAAGGGCTGATCGGTGGAGGTGAGATGTCGATGCCGACTGTGGCTTTGTAGGTGCGGCGGTTGATTTTGAGGCTCTTGTACGCGTAGCGGGACAACGGTCTCTTAACCGCGCGGGGGCTGAGGCGAAGGCGTCTGGCGGGGATGAGTGCGCCGAGTACCGAGGCTCCGATCGTGCCGACGAGGTCGATCACGGTGTCGGCGATCACGCCCGCCGCCTGGACGACCTGGTCCCGCGCGGTGTTTAAGGCGGTGGTAAAGCTGCACCGGTCCGGATCGACACCAGCGGTGTGGGCGGCGTCCGAGATCGCGATCCGGATCAGCTGGTAGCCGACGAGCAGGGCGTAGATTTCCTGGGCGATACCCGGCCAGGAGCGCGAGCGCAGAACGCGTCGTCCGAGCATCGTTTTCTTGATCTCGAAGTAGGCCGATTCCACTTCCCAGCGTTCGTGGTAGAGCCTGACCAGCTCGAAGGCGGGGTGGGTGTGATGGTCGAGCAGAGTGGTGGCCAGGCGATAGGTGCCGGTGCGCCGGCCTTGGCTGGTAGCGATGGTGATCTCGCAAGCCACGATGCGGACTTCGGTGCCGGCCAGGCGGGAGAGGAACGAGCCGTCGGGATAGCGGGCCAGGACCGGGGGCTTCCAGCTGGCAGAAAGGCGGGCCAGGAAGTGAGCGCGTGCGGCCGTGGCAGTCAGGAAGCCCGCGGTGGCGAAGCCCCGGTCGAGCAGGACGAGCATGCCCGGATGCAGGGACCGCACCAGGCGGCGCCCCAGGATGGACTCCCCGGGTTTGCTGGGGCCGAAAACCGCGTCGATCACCGCGCGTGTCCCGCAGGCCACCAGCGCGACCAGCAGGACCTGCGGGTAGCCCGAGGCTGCGGTGTACTGGTTGGAGCTCTTCCCCAGCGTGGCGCGTATCGCCGGATCGTCGGCGACGTCCAGATGAGTGCCGTCGATCGCGACGACCAACATTCCGGCCCAGTGGGCCCCGGCCGTGCGGATCGCCGAGGCCGGCCCGCGTAGAAGATCGAACAGGGCCCGCATCGGGTGCACCCCAAGCCGGGTCCGCGCGTCCCACAACGCCGTCGCGGTGATCTTCGGTATCGGTATCGAGTTCAGCGAGGCGGTGAGCCTGCGCCAGACGGCGAGGTAGCCGCATTCCTCGAACAAGGCGGCTGCCAGCAGCAGGTAGACCACCACGCGAGCAGGTAGTTTCCGTAACCGACGCTGGCTCGCGCCGGTCTCGACGAGCACGGCATCGACCATCTCAAAGGGAACAATGCGGGTGAGCTCTCCCAGATGACCAGGCGCGAACACACCCTCGGCTACCGTGATTTCACGCGTGATGACACACTGACTGGACAGCGGAGCTCCCGTATTCAAACGACTCGTCTTGGCGGACAAGCCGTTCTACCGGGGCTCCGCTTCCTACGTCCGGCACTCAGCCAGATCCCCCCTTGCCAACAGCCCCGAAGCCTTAACTTCATGGCCTTGGGCTTTAGGCCAAGGCCATGAAGTTAAGGGCTGATCGGTGGAGGTGAGATGTCGATGCCGACTGTGGCTTTGTAGGTGCGGCGGTTGATTTTGAGGCTCTTGTACGCGTAGCGGGACAACGGTCTCTTAACCGCGCGGGGGCTGAGGCGAAGGCGTCTGGCGGGGATGAGTGCGCCGAGTACCGAGGCTCCGATCGTGCCGACGAGGTCGATCACGGTGTCGGCGATCACGCCCGCCGCCTGGACGACCTGGTCCCGCGCGGTGTTTAAGGCGGTGGTAAAGCTGCACCGGTCCGGATCGACACCAGCGGTGTGGGCGGCGTCCGAGATCGCGATCCGGATCAGCTGGTAGCCGACGAGCAGGGCGTAGATTTCCTGGGCGATACCCGGCCAGGAGCGCGAGCGCAGAACGCGTCGTCCGAGCATCGTTTTCTTGATCTCGAAGTAGGCCGATTCCACTTCCCAGCGTTCGTGGTAGAGCCTGACCAGCTCGAAGGCGGGGTGGGTGTGATGGTCGAGCAGAGTGGTGGCCAGGCGATAGGTGCCGGTGCGCCGGCCTTGGCTGGTAGCGATGGTGATCTCGCAAGCCACGATGCGGACTTCGGTGCCGGCCAGGCGGGAGAGGAACGAGCCGTCGGGATAGCGGGCCAGGACCGGGGGCTTCCAGCTGGCAGAAAGGCGGGCCAGGAAGTGAGCGCGTGCGGCCGTGGCAGTCAGGAAGCCCGCGGTGGCGAAGCCCCGGTCGAGCAGGACGAGCATGCCCGGATGCAGGGACCGCACCAGGCGGCGCCCCAGGATGGACTCCCCGGGTTTGCTGGGGCCGAAAACCGCGTCGATCACCGCGCGTGTCCCGCAGGCCACCAGCGCGACCAGCAGGACCTGCGGGTAGCCCGAGGCTGCGGTGTACTGGTTGGAGCTCTTCCCCAGCGTGGCGCGTATCGCCGGATCGTCGGCGACGTCCAGATGAGTGCCGTCGATCGCGACGACCAACATTCCGGCCCAGTGGGCCCCGGCCGTGCGGATCGCCGAGGCCGGCCCGCGTAGAAGATCGAACAGGGCCCGCATCGGGTGCACCCCAAGCCGGGTCCGCGCGTCCCACAACGCCGTCGCGGTGATCTTCGGTATCGGTATCGAGTTCAGCGAGGCGGTGAGCCTGCGCCAGACGGCGAGGTAGCCGCATTCCTCGAACAAGGCGGCTGCCAGCAGCAGGTAGACCACCACGCGAGCAGGTAGTTTCCGTAACCGACGCTGGCTCGCGCCGGTCTCGACGAGCACGGCATCGACCATCTCAAAGGGAACAATGCGGGTGAGCTCTCCCAGATGACCAGGCGCGAACACACCCTCGGCTACCGTGATTTCACGCGTGATGACACACTGACTGGACAGCGGAGCTCCCGTATTCAAACGACTCGTCTTGGCGGACAAGCCGTTCTACCGGGGCTCCGCTTCCTACGTCCGGCACTCAGCCAGATCCCCCCTTGCCAACAGCCCCGAAGCCTTAACTTCATGGCCTTGGGCTTTAGGCAGCCACTTTGGGGCGAGCCTCTAAGATCATGGCCCCGATTCGGGCTATTGCGGGCAGGCTAGGTGCTGCCCGAATCGCGGCCAGCGTAAGGGGCCATGATCACTCGCCCCAAAGCAGCTCCAGCCCAAAGCCGCTCCGCCGACCTCTGGGAGTCCCCCACATGCCGCGCACAGCCTTGCTCATCACCAACTTTGAGCCGCTGCGTCAGACATATGTACCGGGTAGACATCCTCGGGATAGGAGTGCCCCGGCTCCTCGGCGTGTTTCTGCGCAGATGCCACTGCCTCTTCTTCAGTCTCGAAGACTGGACCCTTTTCAACCCGGCAGTTCGGTTCGACACACTTCCATGAACACTTAACCATGGCGCACCACCACCAAGATCCTGGTTGGTACCTCCAGGGTCCCACAGTGGGCCGTGCCCCTCACGTGCCCGATCGAGCGGGGAGTCACGGGAAACACCAGGCGATCACAGTGCACCGACATGCCAACGGCCCCTGACCGATTCGCCTGGTCAGAGGCCGTTCACCTGCGGTGGGTGTGGGATTTGAACCCACGGTGACATCGCTGCCACGACGGTTTTCAAGACCGTATACGATGCTCCGACTCAGTAGCTGCGACCTTTGGGGCGGACAGCATGGACCTTCTCGTCGGCGTGCTTGTGATCCTCCTAGGCCTACCGTTGATAGGCGTTCTGAGCCGTAAGGTCGCCAATGGTCGACTGCAACAGGCAGGTATGGCGATCTGGTTCGTGGGCTCTCCGACGCTCCTCGTTCTCGGCGGATGGTTGATCTATCGAAGCCTCTAAGCGCCGAGGATCTTGGACCTCAGAGGCAGCCGCACAAGGCAGCAGGCCCCGGCTGATCGAACTCGGCGGGTGTCGTGTCGCGCATTGAGCGCCCTCCCGGGCCGTCTTGGGGCCGTAGAAGGGCGCTCAACGATGACCAATGCTGACAACTGCCGACAGCTCAGCACCTGCTCAGCGAGGTGACCGAATACGCGGCCCGCAGGTCAGAAACCCGGCGAGTCACTTCGGCTACTGATCCCACCTCCTGGGGCTTGACGCAGCCCATTGAGACTCCACCGACCGCGTGGACGCCTGCGGGCTGTCGTGAGCTGGCGTGCCGGGGTTGCGGTTGGGACCGTCGGTCGCCTGATGCTGGGGCTGGCTGGGGTCGGTGTGCGGGTATCGGCCGTGGGCGGTTTCGAGCGCCGTCGTTGGTCCTGCCGGTCGGCGCCGCTGTCCTGATGCCCAAGGGCAGCACGAACCTGGGAGGGCGCACAAGGTCGTTCAGACGTGGGGTGCTCCACCTTGTGCGCCCTCCCAGAACCGTGCTGGGCGGAGCCCATCAGGACAGCGGCACCGACCTCGAAGGAGCACACCATGAGCTGCCCCAACCCCCAGTGCGTAGACGGCCTGGTCCCCAACCCGTACGCCGACGACTCCGACGACGTCACGCTCTGCCCGGACGAGAACCCCGGCTACGACCCGCGCGACCACTACGGCTACGACGCGATCGAAGGCTGACAGCCCAGGGCCCCGGCGCAAGTCGGGGCCCGAAGCCGCGCAGCCGACTTGACTCGCCCATTGAGACTTCACTGACCGCGTGGGCACGGTCAAGCGTCGTCGGGGAGCCTCCACAGCTCCACACTCTGAATGAGATAGTCGGGGCCGCTGGAGGTGAGGCGCGTACCGTACACCACTGTCCCGTCGTCGCCTGTCTCGCCCGCAAGCCGGGCAATCAGATCACGCGATAGCCCCATTCTGATCTTGATCCCATCTGCTGCTTCGCTTACCCAGATCGATAGGTGTTCGCTCATGGGGCAAGCGTCTCCCCACGCCATGGAAGCTGCGACTTCTGCTGATCGCCGGGCCGTGGCTGGGCCGTGCAAGGCGGCTCAAGGGTGACCAATATCGACAACCAGTGACAGTTCAACTACCGAAGCGATCTAGGAACGGCGAGGTCACGGGCTCCCGACCGTACTCGTTTCCTCCGCGGGGTAGCCGTCAGGCAAGATGGGGTGTATCTGCCCACACATCGATTGCCGGACGGTTTCTCTTGGCTGAGTACATCTACACGATGCGCAAGACGCGCAAGGCGCACGGCGACAAGGTCATCCTTGACGACGTCACGCTGAGCTTCCTGCCCGGCGCGAAAATCGGTGTGGTGGGTCCCAACGGTGCCGGTAAGTCCACGGTGCTGAAGATCATGGCCGGCCTGGAGCAGCCGTCCAACGGTGACGCGTTCCTGTCGCCCGGATACAGCGTCGGCATCCTCATGCAGGAGCCGAAGCTCGACGAGTCGAAGACGGTCCTGGAGAACGTCCAGGACGGCGCCGCCGAGATCATGGGCAAGCTCCAGCGGTTCAACGAGGTCGCCGAGCTCATGGCGACCGACTACTCCGACGCCCTGATGGACGAGATGGGCAAGCTCCAGGAGGACCTGGACCACTCCAACGCCTGGGACCTCGACGGCCAGCTGGAGCAGGCCATGGACGCGCTGGGCTGCCCGCCCGGCGACTGGCCCGTCACCAACCTCTCCGGTGGCGAGAAGCGCCGCGTCGCGCTCTGCAAGCTGCTGATCGAGGCCCCCGACCTGCTCCTCCTCGACGAGCCCACCAACCACCTCGACGCCGAGTCGGTGAACTGGCTGGAGCAGCACCTCTCGAAGTACGCGGGCGCCGTTGTCGCCGTCACCCACGACCGGTACTTCCTGAACAACGTCGCCGAGTGGATCCTTGAGCTCGACCGCGGCCGCGCGATCCCCTACGAGGGCAACTACTCCACGTACCTCGACAAGAAGTCCGCCCGCCTCAAGGTCGAGGGCCGCAAGGACGAGAAGCGCGCCAAGCGGCTCAAGGAAGAGCTCGAATGGGTCCGCTCCAACGCCAAGGGCCGCCAGACCAAGTCGAAGGCGCGTCTCGCCCGGTACGAGGAGATGGCCGCCGAGGCGGACAAGATGCGGAAGCTGGACTTCGAGGAGATCCAGATCCCGCCGGGCCCGCGTCTCGGTTCGATCGTCGTCGAGGTCGAGAACCTGTCGAAGGCGTTCGGCGAGAAGGTTCTGATCGATGACCTGAGCTTCACGCTGCCGCGCAACGGCATCGTGGGCGTCATCGGCCCCAACGGCGCCGGCAAGACCACTCTCTTCAAGATGATCCAGGGCCTGGAGACGCCGGACTCCGGCCAGGTCAAGATCGGCGAGACGGTCAAGATCTCGTACGTCGACCAGAGCCGCGCCAACATCGACCCCAAGAAGACCCTCTGGGCGGTCGTGTCGGACGAGCTGGACTACATCAACGTCGGCCAGGTCGAGATGCCCTCGCGGGCCTACGTCTCCGCCTTCGGCTTCAAGGGCCCCGACCAGCAGAAGCCCGCCGGTGTCCTGTCGGGCGGTGAGCGCAACCGCCTCAACCTGGCGCTGACCCTCAAGGAGGGCGGCAACCTGCTCCTCCTCGACGAGCCGACCAACGACCTCGACGTCGAGACGCTCTCCTCCCTGGAGAACGCGCTGCTGGAGTTCCCCGGTGCGGCCGTGGTCATCTCCCACGACCGCTGGTTCCTCGACCGGGTGGCGACGCACATCCTCGCCTACGAGGGCGAGTCCAAGTGGTACTGGTTCGAGGGCAACTTCGAGTCGTACGAGAAGAACAAGGTCGAGCGCCTCGGTGCGGACGCGACTCGCCCGCACCGCGCGACGTACAAGAAGCTCACCCGGGGCTGATGTGAGCCGGCACATCTACTCCTGCCCCCTGCGCTGGTCGGACATGGATGCCTTCGGGCATGTCAACAACGTCGTCTTCCTCCGCTACCTGGAGGAAGCGCGGATCGACTTCATGTTCCGGCTGGCGCCGGGGGACGGCTCGCCGTCGTTCTCCGGCGGGTCCGTCGTGGCCCGGCACGAGATCGACTACAAGCTGCCGCTGGTCCACCGGCACGAGCCGGTGACCATCGAGTCCTGGGTCACGAAGATAGGCGCGGCGTCCCTGACGATCGCGTACGAGATCAAGGACGAGGACACCGTGTACGTACGGGCCTCGACCGTCGTCGTGCCGTACGACCTGGAGGCGGCGCGGCCCCGTCGTATCTCGGCGGAGGAGAAGCGCTTCCTCCAGGCGTACCTGGACGACGGTCAGGATCGCCAGCAGGAGGCCGTGGCCGCATGACGGCACAGCGTCTCACGCCGGCCGATGCCGGGGAGGCGGCGGATCTCGTCGCCTTCCTGGCCCGGCTGATCCACTGGGACAAGACCGCGGTCGTACGGCTGCAGGGGCACGGATCGGCGCTGGCCGTCTTCGGGCAGCCGCCCTTCGGGGGCGGCGTGCTTGCTGTCCGTACGGTGGAGATCGCCGCGCCCGTCGAACTGGACACGACCGTGTCGGCCGGGCAGCTTCTGGAGGGCATCGACGAGCAGGTCGGGCTGGTGTCTGTGCCGCCGGCGGTGACCGGTAAGCCGTGGGCCGGGGTGCTGCCGCCGCAGGGTGGCTGGAAGCGGGTTGCCGAGCTGGCGGCGGACGATCTGCGGGGCGCGGCTGCCGCCGCGGTCCGCGAATTCCGGGCCCGCAGCGAGGAGTTGGATTCGCAGCGGCGGACCCGGGCGGGGCTCGACGCGCTCGCGGACGAGATCTGGTCGAGGCAGCTGGGCGGGTCCGGGCTGCCGTTGCGTGCGGTGCACGCGGCTCAGGCGCTGGGGTTTTTGCGGCCGGTGCGGGCCGGGGCGTCCTCGGCTGCCGGCGGCGGTGAGGGCGCCGGTGCGGAGCCGCTCGCCTTGCTGGCGGCCGGGCCGTGGCTTCGGCTTCGTACGCCGTACGGGTCGATTGCTGTGCGGCGGGCGGGGCTTGGGGCGCTCTCGGTGGCGCCGGTCTAGCTCGGCGGTGGTGCGGTGCGGGTTGCCTGCGGCGCTTTCCCCTCCCCGCCCCTTTCCCGAAAGTCCTCAAACTCCCCCAAGGACTGCGTCCAGGGGGGACCCCCACGGGCTGAAATACCAGCCCGTCCGGGGCAAGGCCCGCTCGCACCCCGCCCACGCACCCGCGTCACTCTGCAGTGTTCACCATCGAAGCCGCGGCGTACGTCAGGTACCCCCACAGCTCCTGCTCGTGCTCCTCGGAGAGACCGAGCCCGTCGACGGCCTCGCGCATGTGCCTCAGCCAGGCGTCGTGAGCCGCCTTGTCGACGGTGAACGGCGCGTGCCGCATCCGCAGGCGGGGATGGCCGCGCTCGTCGCTGTACGTACGCGGGCCGCCCCAGTACTGCATCAGGAAGAGGGCAAGCCTCTCCTCGGCGGGGCCCAGATCCTCCTCCGGGTACATGGGCCGCAGCAGCGGATCCTCCGCGACCCCCTGGTAGAAGCGGTGCACCAGGCGCCGGAAGGTCTCCTCGCCGCCGACCCGTTCGTAGAAGGTCTGCTCCTGAAGCGTGCCTCGCGGAATCTCTTTCACGGGTCCATGGTCTCAGACGGGCGGCGGAAGACCTTCGGCCTAGGACCATCGGCCGGACTGGTACTCGCTTCCTGCCGCACGCCGCGCGACAGTGGGCCTATGGGCGCTGACGTCGACATGTACGCCGAGGCCCGCGCGGCGCTCGTGCAGGAGCTGGTGGCCGCCGGGGTTCTGGAGGACCCTGCCTGGCGCGCGGCCTTCACGGAGGTCCCGCGCCACCTTTTCGTGCCGTACTACTTCGTCGGCGGCGCGACAGGCTACGAGCGGCTGTGGGGCGAGGACCCCGATCCGGAACGGCGGGCGCGCTGGCTGCGCGGGGTGTACGAGGACACGCCCCTGGCCACTCGCGTGCGCGACGGCGAGTTGATCTCCTCCAGCAGCCAGCCGTCCCTGATGGCCAAAATGCTGACGGAGCTGGACGTACGGGACGGGCATGCCGTACTGGAGATCGGCGCGGGCACCGGCTACAACGCGGCACTCCTCGCCCACCGGCTCGGCGGGGAGCTGGTGACCACCGTCGACCTCGACCCGGAGATCACCGAGTCGGCGCGCAAGCATCTGGAGGCGGCCGGTTACGACCCGGTGGTGGTGACCGGTGACGGCGCGCGCGGCTGCCCCGCGCGTGCGCCCTTCGACCGGATCATCGCGACGTGCGCGCTTCCGTCCGTACCGCGTGACTGGCTTTCCCAGTGCCGGCCCGGGGCGCGGATCCTGGCGCCGCTGGCGACCGGGCTGATCGGACTGGTGGTACAGGACGACTCGCACGCCGAGGGGCACTTCCTGCACACGCCCGCCTACTTCGTCCCGCTGCGGGGCGGCTCGCCGGGGCCGGCGCCCAGGTATGCGGGGGGACTGCCGCGCAGGGCGATGGAGAACGACCTCTTCCAGTTCATGCTGAGCCTGACCGCGGGCAGCCTCGATCCGTACGAGGCGCTCGCGCTGTGGCACCGGGAGCGGCGGCCGGAGCGGGAGCGGTTCGGGGTGACCCTCACCGGTGAGGGGGAGTGGGCGTGGCTGGACGACCCGCAGGGGCCGTATGCGTGGCCGCTGGTGGGTGGTGCGATGCGATAGGGGGCTCGGGGCAAGCCCCCAGCCCCCCAAAGGCCCGCTGGACGAAGGTCCTCAGCCCCGCCGCACCGTGATCGTCGTCCAGGCGCCGACATGCACCCGGTCGCCGTCCTGGAGCGGGATCGGGACGTAGGGCTGGATCGGGTCCTCCGCGCCGTTCACCGTCGTGCCGTTGGTCGAGTTCTGGTCGACCACCGCCCAGGAGCCGTCGGGCTGCTGGACCAGAACCGCGTGCTGGTGCGAGACGCCCGGGTCCTCCGGCGGTACGGACAGGTCGATGTCGGGAGCTTCGCCCGTGCTGTGGCGGCGGCGGCCGATGGTGATCTGGTTGCCGGTGAGCCTGCGCTGCTGCTCGGGCGAGTACGCGGGCAGGTTGAGGCCCGCCGCATCGGGGCCGCTGCGCTGCATCATCGCCATGAAGTACTCACGGTCGGGGCCCACTGTCGCCGTCCAGCTCGCGGGGGCCGTCGGCTGGCTGTGCTGCTGGGGCATCTGCTGCTGGTGCTGCGGTTGTTGCTGTTGCTGTTGTTGCTGCTGTTGCGACGGCGGGGGCAGCATCCAGTCGTCGTTGCCATTGCCCTGCTGCGGCTGCTGTTGCTGCGGCGGCGCGGGCGGCGGCGCCTGCTGCTGGAACGCCGGGGGCGACGGAGGGGCAGGCTGCTGGAAGACGTCGGACCGCTGGAACGTGTCCTGCTGCTGCTGGAACGGGCTCGGCGGGGCCTGGCGCCCCGACTGCTCCGGCGCCAGCGGCTCGGCGGGGCGGTTGATCTGCGACGGCCGCGAGCCCTGGTACTCGTACGGGTCACGGGGCTGCTGCGCCTGCTGAGGCTGCTGAGGTTGCGCGGGCGGCGGCGGAGGAGGCCCCTGCGGCGGCGCCTGCCGCTGCGGAGGCTGGGGGTGCTGGGGCTGAGGGGGCTCCTGCGCCTGGAAGCCGGGCGGCAGGTTGAGGCCGCCGGGACCAGGGCCCTGGCCCGAGTTCTGCGGGGCGACCGGCGTGTACGAGGTCGCCGTGTTCGTGAGGTAGTTCCAGCGGCACTCCTCGCAGAACGGCGCCATCGCCTCGCGCGGCGTCCGGCACTGCGGGCAGATCTCCGCCTGCTGGGTGGCGTCCTGGCCCGGGTAGCCGGGGGGCGGGCCGCCCTGCGGGTAGCCGTAACCGGGGGCGGGCGGCGGCGGGGGAGGCGGCGGCACGGCGCCGGCCATGCGATGGCCGCAGACCTCGCACCAGTCGTCGGAACCCGACTGGTGTCCGTTCGGGCAGGTCGGCATGTCGGCGCTTCCCCCTCTCTCGTCCGGCCCGCAGGCCGCAAATCGGTACTTCTCGTCGCTTCTTGGTTATTTCTTCACGCGAACTGTCTTGGTGGAGCGCGTTTCGAGGGTCATCTCGTCCGCCTCCGCGACCTTCGCCTTGAGTCGCACAGTACCCGTCGTCGCGTCGACGACGTCCACCACCTTCGAAAGGAGTTTCGCGGTGTCAGCGTTCCCCGAAGCGGCCGCCAGCTGCACCGCACGGCCGAGTTTCGCGGTCGCTCCGTCGAAGTCGCCCGACTTGCGTGCATCAAGACCCTGTTGAATGACTTGTGCCAGTTCCGCCTGGCCCGTGTAGTGCGCGACCTGGGGGTTTATAGAGGTGGATGCGACCATGTCGTCCGTCCACACCGCCCGTACGAGACCCTGGGAGAGCGTTCGCGGCGTACCGCCCGACGGGTCGGGAAGGATGAGCGAGACGCGGGCCGCCAGCATCTCCTGGCCGATGCCGGCCTCGGGGACCTGCACGCACACGTGGTAGTCGCGCGACTCGTCGCCCCACGAGCCCGTCGGATAGTCACCGGCGCGCGGGGGCACCTCGCTGCGGCGGCCGGTCAGGTCCTCGACCGCGGGCGCCACCTGCTTGACGAACTTGATCTCCACGCCGACGGGCGTCCACAGCCGCAGCGCCACGTCCGCGACCTCCTTGCCCATCGCGTTCTCCATCATGTGAGTGAAGTCCGCGGCCAGGCCCGTCGGGTCGGCGACGATGTCGGCCGTGCCGAGCAGCGCCGATGCGATGCCGGTGACCTCCTTGACCTCCCAGTCCGTACCCACGCCACGGGCGTCGCAGGTGAAGCGGCCCACGCAGGAGTCAATCGCGGCCCGCAGGTCCTCGGGGATCTCGTGCTCGTTACGCCCGTCGGTCAGCAGAATGCCGTGCCGGATGGCGACGTCGGCGGAGCCGAGTAGCCGGTCCGTCAGCCTCAGCCACGTGCCGATGGCCGTGCCGCCGCCCGCGCTCAGCTTGCGCAGGGCCTCCTTGGCCTCGGCCCTGGTCCGGTGGTCGGCGGTCGCGAGGCCGCCGTTGCCCGGGTAGACCTCCGTCGCGATGTGCGTACCGCCGACCACCGCGAAGGCGACGCCGTCGCGCAGGGTGTCGATGGCGGCTGCCGTGGCGTCCCGCGCGTTGCGCATCTTGGTCGGCGGGTAGTCCATCGACCCCGAACAGTCGACCATGATCACAACGGCCGCGCTCGGCCCTTGCCCCGGTATGTGCGCGGGCGAGGCGCCGGCCCCCGTGAGCAGCGAGGCGCCGCTCGTACCGCCCCCTGTGGAGGTGACCGTGACGATCGCGTTGACCTCGCGACCGCCCTCCGGCAGGTACTCGTTCTGATACACGTCGACGGAGAATTGCGGCACATGGGACTTGGAGAAGTTGGCCATCGAATTGGCTCCTCGGGACTCCAGAAGGAAGGGGAACAGGGGCCTTACGCCGTGCCGTAGGCCGATCCTGCCCCTTGCGGCGGTACGGGGAACGGCAGCACCGCCACTGTTACGTTGTCGTGGCCCCCGCCGTCGAGCGCGTGCCCCACCAGTACCTGGGCGCAGTGCAGCGGCCGGTCCGCGGCGTCGGCCGGTGCGACCTGCGCCATCTCCTGTGCCGCCTCCGCGTAGTTCCACAGGCCGTCCGTGCATACGACGACCACGCCCGGCCGGTCCGGCTTGAAGGCGGCGGTGTGCGGCTCCAGTTCGTACGCGTCCGCGCCGAGCCAGCCGGTGATCGCGTGGGCACGCTCGTCGGCGTAGGCCTCCGCTTCGTTCATCAGGCCCGCCGCCACCATCTGGGCCGCCCACGAGTCGTCCTCGGTGAGCCGGGCGGGCGGTGCGGTGCGGTCGTCCGGCACCCAGTAGACGCGGCTGTCGCCGACCCAGCCGACGACGAGCAGGCCGCTCGCGACGATAGCGCCGACCAGGGTGCAGGCGGGCGCGTTCGTGTGGTGGTCGGGGTCGTGCTCCTTGGCATGACCGGGGTCCACGGCAAGGGAGTTGACCGACTCGGCCGCCGCGACGATCGCCTCGTGCATCGCCTGCTGCGGGTGCGTGCCGCGCGGAAGGGATTCGAGGAGCGCCTCGTTGGCGGCGCTCGCGGCGGCCGCCGAAGCCTCGTCGGGGCGGGTCGCCGAGGACACACCGTCGCAGACGATCGCGACGACGGCGGGCGAACCGTCGGGCAGGGCCGCCGAGGAGACCGCGAAGGAGTCCTCGTTCCGGTGGTGGCGCAGACCTCGGTCGCTGACCGCCGCGACGGCGTCCAGCTCCTGCTCCATGTGGTCGCGCTCGCGGGGCTGGGCGTGGCCGCAGTTCTCGCAGTAGCCGTCCTCGTCGATCCGGCCGCTGCGGCAGGCGACGCACACCTTGGCGGCGGGCGTGCCTGCCGGGGGTGTCGGCTCGGGCACGGGGACGGCGGTGCGGGGGTCGACGGGCTGTGCGGGGACCACGGGCGCCTGCGCGGGTGGGGGGACGGGCGGCGCCGCTGGTGCGGGGACCGGTGCGGCTGCCGGTGCGGGGAGTGCGAAGTCGCCGTCCGCAGGTGCGGTTCGGGGCGGGTCGTCGTACCGTACGGCGGCGGGGGACAGCTCCGCGCTGCCCGCCGCTGCCGCGCGCGGCCCCACCGCAATGGCCACCGTGGGCTGGTCCTGCGGCATCGGCGGGACGGCCGACAGGTCGTACCCGCACGCACCGCAGAACAGGTCACCCGGCTCCAGCGGCTCCTCGCAGCCGGGACAGGCGGCCGACCCAGCAGGCTGCTGGTGCATCTGCGACATCAATCACACCCAGGTCCGGGGGCGGAAACGGTTGGCCCGTTCCACCAGGTCGATCCTCTCCTCGCCGCGCTGGGCGAGCCGGGCAAGCACCCGGTACGAGCGTTCCAGACCGAAGCGCAGGCCGCGCTCGTCCAGTTGGCTGCCGAGCAGCGCGGTCTGCGCGGAGCCGGCCCCGCGCCCACCGGAGAGTACCCAGTCGAGGGCCGTGCCCAGCACCTCTGTGGACAACTGCTCACGGCGTACGGCGTCGAGACCGACGCTCTGCAGGGCCTCCACCTGGGTGGCGGCCGCCTTCAGATCGTCGATCAGCGGGTCCTGCACGGCGCGGCGCCGCAGGCGTGCCCGTACAGCGGCGACACGGGCCGCCGTGTAGTGGATCGAAGCCTCCGGTACGGACTCCAGCGTGCGTACGGCGCCGGGCCGGTCGCCCGCGGCGAGCTGCACGCGAGCGAGGCCGAAGGCGGCGCTCACGTAACTCGGGTCTGTAGTCCATACGAGTCGGTAGTACTCGGCGGCGTTGTCCATCTGGCCGAGGACTTCGGCGCAGAACGCGAGGGCGAGCTTGGGCGCGGCCTCGCCGGGGAACGCGTCGTAGATCGCGTCGAAGGACAGCGCCGCGCTCTCGTTGTCCCCGGTGGCGAGGGAGGCGATGCCCCGGTACCAGACGACCCGCCAGTCGTCCGGGTGCTGCACCTCAAGCGCCTGCAACGCCTGGGCAGCGGTGGTCAGTTCGCCCATCTCCAGCCGGGCGCGCAGCTCGCGCAGCCGGCGCTCGACGGAGTCACCGGGCGCGGACTGGAGGGCGGCGATGAGCTCGGCGGGTGCGGAGGCCATCAGGCCCGCGAGGAACCCGGCGTTGGGGTCGTTCGGGTCGACGCGCGGCACGGGCAGCGCGAGCGAAGTGGCCCGCGCCTTGAGCGGCGCGAGGTAGGAGGCATCCACTGGAACGCCCGGCGGGACCCGGGGCGCCGGAATGGCGGTCCGGGTAGCGGCATACGCAACGGCAGCGCCCCCGCCACCCTGCGACGACGCCCCTGGACCGGCGTACGGACCGGCGTACGTACCGGCACCCGTACCTGCGTACGCCCCGAACTGCGAGCCCGCTCCCGAGGCCCAGCCACCGGGTGCCTCGGCTCCACCGTGCCCGCCCGCGGGTGCCCCGGGCGCCGGATGTCCGCCGGGCTGCGAGCCGGCTCCCGGGTATGTGCTGCCGGGCGCCCCGGCTCCGCCGTACGCCGCGCCTCCTGCGCCGTAACCACCAGCTCCTCCGGAGCCGTTGCCGCGCGGCGTACCTGTGCCTGTGCCTGCGCCTCTGCCGCCGCTGCGGTGCGTCGGCTCTGCGACGACGTACCCCTCGGCCGCGCCGGGCAGCGGCCTTACTCCAATGCCCTGCGCTGGGACGGCCGACGCGCCCGCGCCGATCGGGACCGGTCCGGGAGCGGCGCCCGCGCCGTCGCCGTCGCCCGAAGTCACAGCCTTCGCCGCCGCGCGGCGTGCTCGCCGTCCCGCCGGGAGCGTCCGGCCGCCCAGCTGCGACACATCGCCCGTCAGTTCCGCGAACAGCTGCGTGTCCGTGACCCGCAGCTCGGGGCCGAAGAGTGTCGAAAGCGCCGGGCGCGGGCGGCCCGTCTGGAGAGCCACCACCTCCCGCAGTACGCCCGTCAGCTGCTCCGCCATCTCCGTCGCCGACGCGAACCGCCGTGCCGGATCCGGGTCGGTGGCCCGGACCAGGAGGCGGTAGAAGGACTCGTACCTGCGGAAGACCTCGATGTGCTCGGGGTCGGGCAGGCTGGCCACGAAGACGTTCGTGTAGCCCTGGAAGTCGAAGGTCAGCACGGCGAGCGTGCGCGCCACCGTGTAGAGGTCGGATGCGACGGACGGCCCCACCTCGGCCACCTCGGGGGCCTGGTAGCCCACCGTGCCGTAGATCGCGCTCTCCTCGTCGTCCATCCTGCGGACCGCGCCCATGTCGATGAGCTTCAGCTGGTCCTGCTGCTGGATGGCGTTGTCGACCTTGAAGTCGCAGTAGAGGAGGTTCCTGCTGTGCAGGTGGCCCAGCGCCTCCAGCGCCTCGATGCCGTACGCACACGCCTGCTCGACCGGCAGCGGATCCCGCTTGCCCGACTCGCTGCGCCGCTCGTTGGCGATCTCCTTGAGCGACTTGCCGCCGACGTACTCCATGACGATGTAACCGTCCATGGAACCGGTGCGCTGGTCGAGGTGCTCGACGAAGTTGTAGATGCGGACGATGTTGGAGTGCTCGATCTCGGCGAGGAAGCGCCGCTCCGAGATCGCCGCCGCCATCGCGTCCTGGTCGCCGGTGTCGAGCAGGCCCTTCAGGACCACCCAGCGGTCGGAGACAGCGCGGTCGACCGCGAGATAGACCCAGCCGAGACCGCCGTGCGCCAGGCACCCCATGACCTCGTACTGGCCGTGCACGATGTCGCCCGCGCCCAGCTTGGGCACGAAGGAGTACGGGTGCCCGCACTTCGTGCAGAACCCTTCCGTACGGCCCGGCCGCTCACCGCGCGAACGCCCCACCGGCGCCCCGCAGTCGGAGCGCGAGCAGAACCGCTTCCGCTCCGGGACCTCCGGGTTCTTCATCACCGCGGTCTGCGGGTCGGGGCGCGGCACGTCCGGTATGGAGACAAGACCCGCGCCCAGCCGGTTGCGCCCGGACGCTCCCGACGACGAACCGGAACTGCGGACCGAGACCGACCGGGAGGCGGAGGCGCCCGACAGGGAGCGGGAGAGGCGGCCGGAGACCGAGCGGCGCGACGTGGAGGACCGTGACGAGCGGGAGGAGCTCCGGGAGGACGACCCCGAACCGCTGCGTGCGGATGTGCTGTTGCTGCCCCGGGAGCCCCCCTGGATGCCCTGGCTGGCCTTATTGCTCCTGCCGCCGGCCGCGATCCCGGTAGGCGGAGAAGACAGATTCCCGTTCTGCGAGACGACCGGAGCAAGCCCGCAGGTGTCGCAGTACATCTCACCGCCGCCCATGTCTTCGTACGACCCCTCGCAGCCGGGACGCTGACACGTACTCATGATGTGTTCCCCCTGTGGTCCGTGGGACCGGACTGCTGCCGCGGGACGAGGACCTCCGCCGCGGCCTGCTGATAGCGCAGCACCGCCTGCTCGGCGACGCGCAGATCGCACGGCGCGCTCCACAGCATGCGGCGGGCCACGTCGTACCGCTCGATCAGCACGGGGTCCTCCGCCAGGCCGTGCCTGGCGACCTTCGCCTTGTACGCATCGAGGCGCCCGCGCAGCTCGGCGCGGACCGCCAGCGGCGCCGTGACCGCCGTCAACGACTCGCGCGCCCGCATCAGTTCGTCCTCGGCCTCGCGCTCCAGGGACTCCAGGAGCGGCGAGAGCCGGTGCCACTGGGCGTGCCTGCGGTAGTCGGCCGCGAGCACCAGCTGCTCCTGGAGCACAGTGGACGGGCCGCCGACCGCCGGCACCTCGGAGGCGGCGATCTTCGCCAGGACCTCGCCGCGCGCCGACCGGGCCTCGGTGAGTGTGCGGTCCGCACGCGACAGCACGTCGCGCAGCCGCACCAGCCGCTGCTCGGCGTCCTGCCGTACGGTCAGCACCGCCTCGATCTCGCGCCGGATCTCCTCCAGCGCGCGGGCCGCCCGGTCGTAGCGGTCGGTGTCGGGGCGGCCGCCGCCCGGCGCCGAACTGCCGAGACCCGGACGCCAGAAGGCCAGCGGGTCCGACACCACCTGGGCGCGCAGCGTCGTCAGCTCATGAGTGATCGACTCCAGCTCGTCGCCCGCCGGGTGCTCACCGGGCCGTACGCCGACGGAGTACGCCAGCGAACGCGTGCGCCCCAGCTCCGCCGCGAGGAGGTCTATGCGGGCGGGCAGCGCCGACCACACGGCGTCGGCCGTGACGACCATGTCGAGCGACTGTGCGTACAGATCGTTCATCCGGGACACCAGCTCCGCCAGGGTGAACCGCTCGGAGAGTTTGGCGGGACCGGTGATCGCGGGCGCGTGCTGTCCGGACGCGCCGCCGGCGACGGTCACGCTCTCGCCGCGCAGTACGTCGGTCAGTTCGACCAGGTCGTCCCGGTTCGGCCAGCGCCGCCGCGCCCGCAGCTCACGGGCGCTGTGCAGGGCGGCGGCGTACGCGTCGAAGTACGACCACAGCAGCGTGATGGCCTGCTCGGTGGCTGCCCAGCGGTCCTTGGTGACACCCGTCAGCTCGGCGCCTTCGAGGAGTCTGCGGCCCGCGTGGTCCTGGAGGGCGAGGAGCGAGGTCTCGATCGCCTCGTGCTCCGCCTCCAGCCGCGCCAGCGCACGGTCCACCTCGTCCCGGTCCATCACCGGGCAATGGGGCACTCCCGCCTCGCCGGGGCTGGGGAAGGATCCCGCCGCCACGCCCATTGATCACCTCTCCGCTCTTCCGCAATCCGGTCTACCGTCATCCGGTCGTCCGCTGTTGATTCCCTTGCCGGTGCCGCTAATTGTCCCGGTATTTGGGCGCCGGTGGCTTGGTTATGCCCGGAAGGTCGTCCTTCAGCCATTTGGCGTACGCCTGCATCCACGGGCTGCCGTCGCCACCCTCGCGGTAGTCGACGAGCACCTGGTTCAGCCGGCGCACCAGATCGTCGCTGCCGAGCTTCGTGGCAATGCCGTAGTACTCCTGCGTGAACGGTTCTCCCTTGAGCTCGACCGCCGGGTCCTGTGCCGCCTGGCCCGCCGCCAGCGCGTTGTCCGTCACCACCGCGTCGACCTCGCCGAGCTGGAGCCGCACCAGGCAGTCCAGCTGGTTGGACACGGTACGGTCCTTGAAGTCGGCGCCGTACGACTTCTTGACCAGCGCGTCGAACGCCGTGGAGCCCTTCGCCGTACAGACCTTCTTTCCTGCGAGGGAGTCGTCGTAGCCCGTGATCGGCGATTCCTTGGGGGCGAGGACCTGCTGGCCCGCCTGGAAGTACGCCGTGGAGAACGCGACGTCCTTCAGCCGGGTGCAGTTGACCGTCATCGTCCTGACGACGACGTCGACCTTCTCCTCCTGGAGGGCGAGGATGCGCTGATTGGTGGGTATGGCGCGGTAGATGACCTTGTCCGGGTCGCCGAGGATGCTCTCCGCCACGGCGCGCACGAGGTCGATGTCGAAGCCTTCGAGGTCACCGGTGGCCGGATTGCGGTAGCCCCAGCGGAAGCTGTTCTGGTCGACTCCCGCGATCAGCTTGCCCCGCTCCTTGATCTTCTCGATCGCCGGACCTTCGGCTCCCGACGGGGTCAGGCTCGCCTCGGGGGTGTCGCAGGTGTCCGCCCGCTGCGCTGTCACAGCCCGGCCGACTCCCTGGCCCGCCACCGTGTCGCTTCCGTCGCTGTCGCCGTCGCCGCTGCTGTGCGAGAGCGGCAGCAGTGTCACCGCGGCCGTCAGCGCGCAGGCGGCGGCCATCGCGGCCACTCCACCCCAGCCGCGCAGCCTGCCGGCAGGGATCCGCCGACCCGGCCTGCTGTCCGTTTCGCCGCCTGTGCTGGTCACCGCGCCTCCTCCCGCCCGTCTCACCTGTACTCCGAAAGCCTGCGCCCGATGCCGAGCACCGCGCCCGCGGCGCCGAGCACTGCCAGCACCGCGGCGCCCAGCGGCAGCCCGGTCAGCGCGCCCCGCCCGTCCTCGGCGGCCTGCGTGAACTCTTCCTGCTCGTGGGCGAGCGCCTTCTCCAGCGCTGCGTCGACGCCGTTGAAGCACTCGCCGGTGGAGCCCTTTTCGCCGATGATCTGCTTCAGGGCGCCCTCGTAGTCACCCTTGTCGTCGGTGCCGCGTGCGGCGCCGTGCCGCTTGCGCCACTCCTTGGCCTTGACGGCGGCATCCGCCACGGGGGCGCTGCCCTCGGGGTCGTCGGCGAGCTTGCGCGCGTCACCGAGCGCCCGGCCGAGGACCTTCATGCCCTGCGTGTACTCGGATTCGTACAGGTCCTGCTTGCCGTCCTCGGCCAGTACGGCGCCACGCGCGACCAGGGTGAGATTCTCGTTGGCGCGGGCCTTGAGCGAGTTGATGCGTGCGTCGTTGAGGACTTCGAGGGACTCCTGGCCGTGCGTCTTGGCGTCCTTCAGGCCGGCACTCGCGACGGCGTGCCCGACGCCGAGCCACAGCAGTACGACGGCGGACGCGATGCTGGCGGCCAGCAGGCCGTGGTTGAACACCCGGTTCGTACGCCGGTAGTTGCGCCGCTGCGACCAGAACAGGCCACCGAGCGCTACGAGGCCCACGCCGAGGCCGATGAACGGCCACGCGCGCGCCTCGTCGTAGTCCGCTCCGAGGCGCTCGGTCTCCGCCTCGTACAGCCTCTCGGCGGCAGGGAGCAGCGTCTTCGTCATCCGCTCGTTCGCATAGCGGAGATACGCGCCGCCGAGCGGCAGGCCGAGGCGGTTGTTGGCGCGGGCGCGCTCGATCAGGCCCGTGTAGCGGGGGAGCTGCTCGTTGAGGGTGACTATTTCGCGCCCCGACGGGCTGGAACTGTCCGTATTGGCGGCGGCCTTCACCAGCAGTCCCGATGCGGTCGCGATGTCCTTCTCGTACCGCTCGCGCACGTCCTGCGGTTCCTGCGCCCCCGCGAGGAAACCGCTCGCCGCGGCCGAATCGGCGTCGGCGAGGGAGCGGTAGATGCTGGCCGCATCGGCGCTCAGGGGCTGGCTGCGGGTCACCACGGCGTCGGCGGCGGCAGCGCGGTCCGAGATCTCCCAGGCCGTTGCCGCCCCGAACGCGATGACGAGCGCGGCGACGAGTGCGCCGATGATACGGAGCCGGCCGGGCTCGGTGGTCGCGCTGGTGCGCAGCCGGTCCACACCTTCTGTCCACGCGGTGGTTCGTGCGGGTGGCTGTGCCTCGCGCACGTTCGGCGGCTGTGCCACTTGACCTCCCCCTCGGTCACTGACGGAGCTCAGTATGGCCGCAGTGGCCGTCATCCACACCAAGATTGACTGGATCTTGCCCCTGCGGAACCCTCCGAACGCCGATCTCCCCCTCATGAATACGCAGGAGAGATCCGTTCGGTTCCCGTTCGGGTGGGGGCGCGGTGCGGGTGCGGTGGTCGTTGGGCGCGGGTTGCCTGCGGCGCAATTCCCCTACCCGCCCCTTCCCGCTGTGACATTTTGCGGCTGCCGCCGCGTGGGGGGCTCCGCCCCAGCCCCCGCTCCTCAAGCGCCGGAGAGGCTGAATTTGCTGCCCGGGGGTCTGGGGGCTTGCCCCCAGCTTCGGGAAGGGGCGGGGAGGGGAAAGCGCCGCAGGCAACCCGCACTGGCACGCGCACCCGCACTGGCACGCGCACCCGCACTGGCACGCGCACCCGCACTGGCACGCGCACCCGCACTGGCACGCGCACCCGCCCTACGCCTCGTACTGCGCCCGCAGCCTCGCGTGTGCCCCGGGCGGGGCCGATACGTGGTCCAGGCCCAGCAGGCCCGCTCCCAGCACCGGCGGTGCCATTACCACGCGCGGCGCCGCCTTCGGGGCCCGTACCGCGAGCAACGCCGCGATCCGGTCGTCCAGTTGCGGATGCCGCGCCGCGAGCACGCTCCCCCCGAGCAGCACCGGCGCCTCCTCCTCCAGCAGACCGAGCCGCCCGAGCGCAACCGTCGCCATGGCCACGACCTCGTCCGCCAGCCGGTCCACCAACGCCCGGGCGACCGCATCACCCGCCGCGGCCGTCGCGAAGAGCACCGGGGTGAGCTCGTGCCGACGCACCGGCTCGATCCGGCCACGGTGCAGCGCCTCGATCAGCGCGTACATCGACGGCAGCCCGAAGTGCGCCGGAAGGGCCCGCGCCAGAGCGGTTGGCTCGCCCCGCCCGTCCTCCGCCCGCGCCGCGCACCACAGCGCCTCCTCCGCCAGGCCCCCGCCGCCGCCCCAGTCGCCGGAGATCCGGCCGATCGCGGGGAACCGGGCGGTGCGGCCGTCCGGGAGCATGCCGACGCAGTTGATGCCCGCGCCGCACACCACCGCGACACCGCGCGGCTCGTCGACGCCCGCGCGCAGTATCGCGAAGGTGTCGTTGCGCACCTCGGTCGTACGCCCCCACCCGCGCCCGTGGACCGCCGCCTCCAACTCCCGTTCCTCGACCGGGAGATCCGCATTGGCCAGGCAGGCCGACACGTGCTCCACGCGCTCGGCCCCCGCCTCTGCCAGCGCCCGTCCGACCGCGTCCGCGAGGACGTCGACGGCCGGTTCGACCCCGGCCACCGGCGGCTGGAAGCCGCCCCCGCGCGCCGTGGACAGGAGCGATCCGTCGGCGGCGATCACGGCCACGTCCGTCTTGCTGTTCCCGGCGTCGATGGCCAGGACCGAAGCGATCACGCCCACGCCAGGTGCTCCCGGTTGTGAGCGATCAGCCGCTCGGTGAGCGCCTCGGCGTGTTCGTACTGGCCGATCAGCGGATGCGCGAGCAGCGCTTTGAAGACCCGGTCCCGCCCGCCGCGCAGCGCGGCCTCCAGCGCCAGTTCCTCGTACGCCGTCACATGCGCGATCAGCCCCGCGTACATCGGATCGAGCGCGGGAACGGCCAGAGGCGTCGCCCCCGCCTTGTCCACCCGCGCCTGGACCTCGATCACCGCGTCGTCGGCGAGGAACGGCAGCGTGCCGTTGTTGTACGTGTTGACCACCTGGTACGTCGAGCCTCCTCCGCCCAGCAGGGACGCCGCCAGATCCACCGCGGCCTCCGAGTAGAACGCGCCGCCGCGCTCGGCGAGCAGGGCGGGCTTCTCGTCCAGCGCCGGGTCGCCGTACATGGCCAGCAGCTCCCGCTCCATACCGGCCACCTCGGAGGCCCGGGACGGCTTCGTCCCCAACTCCCGTACGACCTCGTCGTGCGCGTAGAAGTAGCGCAGGTAGTACGAGGGGACGACGCCGAGCCGGTCGACGATCGCGCGCGGCATGTGCAGATCGTCGGCGATCGCGTCACCGTGCTCGGCCAGCAGCCTGGGCAGCACGTTCTCGCCCTCGGGGCCCCCGAGCCGTACAGCCGTCTCCCACGTCAGGTGGTTGAGACCGACATGGTTCAGGTGCACATCCGCCGACGCCACATCGAGCAGTTTCGCGAACTTCCGCTGGAAACCGATCGCGACATTGCACAGGCCGACGGCCTTGTGACCCGCCTGGAGCAGCGCCCGCGTCACGATCCCCACAGGGTTGGTGAAGTCGATGATCCATGCGTCCGGGTTGGTACGCCGTACCCGCTCCGCGATGTCGAGCACCACCGGCACGGTCCGCAGCGCCTTCGCCAGGCCTCCGGCGCCCGTCGTCTCCTGCCCGACGCAGCCGCACTCCAGCGGCCAGGTCTCGTCCTGCTTCCGGGCCGCCTGCCCGCCGACGCGCAGCTGGAGCAGCACCGCGTCGGCGTCGGCGACGCCCGCGTCCAGGTCGGAGGTCGTCGTGATGCGGCCCGGGTGGCCCTGCTTGGCGAAGATCCGCCGCGCCAGGCCGCCCACCAGGTCGAGCCGTTCGGCGGCCGGATCGACGAGGACCAGCTCTTCGATCGGCAGTGTGTCCCGAAGCCGTGCGAAGCCGTCGATCAACTCAGGTGTGTAGGTGGACCCACCACCCACTACTGCGAGTTTCATATGCCGTCTCAGCCCTTTACTCCGGTCAGCGTGACACCCTCGACGAACGCCTTCTGTGCGAAGAAGAACACGAGGATCACGGGGGCCATGACCAGTACGGTCGCGGCCATGGTCAGATTCCAGTCGGTGTGGTGCGCGCCCTTGAAGGACTCCAGCCCGTACGACAGCGTCCAGGCGCCGGGGTTCTCCGAGGCGTAGATCTGGGGGCCGAAGTAGTCGTTCCAGGCATAGAAGAACTGGAACAGTGCGATGGCCGCGATGCCCGGCCTGGCCATCGGCAGTACCACCCGGACGAGCGTGCGGAATTCGCCGCAGCCGTCGACTTTCGCCGCGTCCAGGTACTCGTTGGGGATGGTCAGCAGGAACTGCCGCAGCAGGAAGATGGAGAACGCGTCGCCGAAGGCCATCGGGATGATCAGCGGCCACAGCGTGCCGGACAGGTCCAGCTGCTTCGCCCAGAAGAGGTACATCGGGATGATGACGACCTGCGGCGGCAGCATCATCATCGAGATGACGAGCATTAGCGACAGATTGCGGCCCCGGAAACGGAACTTGGCCAGCGCGTACGCCACCGGAACCGAGGAGACGACCGTGAGTACGGTACCCAGTCCGGCGTACAGCAGGGTGTTCCTCCACCAGGTCAGGAAGCCGGGTGTGTCGAAGACCTTGGCGTAGTTGCCCCACTCCCAGGTGTTCGGGGTGAGGTCGCGGGTCAGCGCCTGCTGGTCGTTCATCAGCGACGTCAGTACGACGAAGACGAACGGCAGTACGAAGAAGAGTGCGGCTGCGATCCCCAGCGAGTGCACGGCGATCCAGTGCAGCAGCGCCTTGCGGCGTGCGGTGCGCTCGGCCGGCGTGGGGCCGGTCTTCGTGGAGGCGGTGTTCACAGGTTCATTCACAGGCTCAGTCACAGTCACCGTCGTCATTCCCCTGCCTGGATCAGGCCGCCGCGCCGCCGCATCAGAAGCGCGGTGAAGGCCATGGCCAGGGCGAACAGAACGAGGGCGACGACACAGGCCGCCCCGTAGTCGAAGCGCTGGAAGCCGAGGTTGTACACGAGCTGGGGGAGTGTGAGCGTCGACTTGTCGGGGTAGCCCGGCTCGAACTGCTGGCCCGAGCCGCCGATGATGCCGGAGGCGACCTTCCCCGCGACCAGCGGCTGTGTGTAGTACTGCATGGTCTGGATCACGCCGGTCACGACCGAGAACATCACGATCGGCGCGATGTTCGGCAGGGTGACGAACCGGAAGCGCTGAAGCCCGGACGCGCCGTCCAGCTCCGCCGCCTCGTACTGCTCCTTCGGTACGTCGAGCAGTGCGGCCATGAAGATGACCATCAGGTCGCCGATGCCCCACACAGCGAGCACGGTGAGCGCCGGCTTCGACCAGGACGCGTCGTTGAACCAGCCGGGGGCAGGCAGGCCCACGTCACCGAGGATCGAATTGACCGGCCCGGTACCAGGGTTGAGCAGGAAGACGAAGGCGAGCGTCGCGGCGACGGGCGGCGCCAGGAACGGCAGGTAGAAGAGGGTGCGGAAGATGCCCGTACCCGTCTTGATCCTGGTGATGAGCAGGCCGATGCCGAGGCCGAAGACGACCCGGCAGGTGACCATGACCAGGACGAGCCACAGCGTGTTGCCCAGCGACGGCCAGAACATCGGGTAGTCGCTGAAGACATACGTCCAGTTGTCGAGCCCGTTGAAGGCGGGGACACCGAAACCGTCGTACTTCATGAATGAGAAATAGACGGTCGACAGCAGCGGGTACGCGAAGAAGACGCTGAACCCGACGAGCCACGGCGACATGAAGGCCGCCGTCCGAAGGGCCGACCTGCGGCGCTTCGAGCGGAGCGTGTTCATGCTCATCGGGGGGCTACTTCGCCTTCGCGATGTCGGTGTCGATCTGCTGAGCCGTCTTCTCCAGCCCGGCCTTCAGGTCCTTCACCGCGCCCTTCTCGTACTGGTAGCCGAAGTCCTGGAGCGTGTTGAGGTACGTGGCACCATTCACCGCGCCCGCCGGGGTGTTCGACTTCGGGTGCTGCGCGATGTCCAGGAAGGTCTTGAAGCGCGGGTCGAGCTTGAGGCCGGGCGACTTCAGGGCGTCGAAGGTGGACGGCACATTGCGGATCGCGTTGGCGAACTCCACGACCGCCTTCGTGTCGGTGGTCATGAACTTGATCAGTTCCCAGGCCGCGTTCTGCTTCTTGCCGGCCGGGGCGATGCCCATGATCGTGCCGGACAGGAAGCCCTTGCCGTAGCTGTCGGCCTCGTCGTCGGCGACGGGCATCGGCGCGACGCCGACCTCGAACGGCACCTTGGCGTCCTCCGCCATGCCGAGCCGCCACTCGCCGTCCATCTGCATCGCGACCTGGCCGGTGTGGAACGGGTGCTTGGCGCCCCACTCGTCACCGAAGGTGCCCCGGTACTTCTCCAGCTTCTCGAAGCCGCCGAGCTCGTCGACCAGTTTCTTCTGCTGCGTGAACATGGCAGCGAAGGCCGGATCCTTGGCGATGTTGGACTTGCCGCTCTCGTCGAAGTACATCTGGTCCCAACTGCCCATGTAATGCTCGGTGGTCGTCTCGAAGCCGTGGAAGTTCGGCATGAAGCCGAGCTGCTCGTAGCTGTCACCCTTGGTCTTCGTGAGCTTCTTCGCCGTGGCGGTCAGCTCGGACATGGTCTTCGGTGGGGACGCGATGCCGGCCTTCTTGAAGGCGTCCTTGTTGTAGTAGAGGCCGTACGCGTCGGCGAGCAGCGGCATCGCGCACCGCTTGCCCTCGAACTGCGTGTACTCCAGCGTCACCTTCGGGAAGGTCTTCTCCAGGTCGAGCTTCGACTTCTCGATGAAGGGCTTGAGATCGGCGAAGGCGCCCGACGAGCAGAACTTCCCGACATTCGACGTCGTGAAGGACGAGACGACGTCCGGGCCCTTCGACCCTCCCGCCCGCAACGCCTGGTTGAGCTTGTCGTCGTTGATGTTGCCGACGACGTCGACCTTGATGTTCTTGTGCTGTGCCTCGAAGCGGTCGACGTTCGCCTGGATCGCCTTCACCTCGGTCGGGGCGCTCCAGCCGTGCCAGAAGGTGATCGTGGTGTTGGCGTTCGGGTCGTCATTCGCCTCGGACGCCGACTGGCCCGTACACGCGGAGGCGAGCACGGATATCGCCGCGACGGCCACGGCTGAGGTGATGAGACGGCTGTTACGGCTGTTTCTGCGCATGGCAAGGCTCCCGGGGGCAGGGACGGGGGTTGGGCGGCAGAGAGAAGGGACTAGCGGGAGGTGTCGAAGACCTCGTCCCGCGTGGTCGCGAGGGCGCTCTCCAGCGCCCCGCGCAGCACCGGCTGTTCCTGTACGGATCCGATGACGAGCCGCGGCCGGGGCGCCGCCAGCTCGGCGAGCTCCGACTGGACCAGCGCGCGCAGCGGTTCGCCGCCCGCGACGAGAACGCCGCCGGACAGCACGATCAGTTCGGGGTCGAGGAGCGCGACCATCGAGGCGAGGCCGGTCGCGAGCCCGGTCGCGAAGGCCTGGAGGAGCTCCCGGTACGGGCCGCCGCCGGCCAGCGACGCCTCGGCGAGCAGCGCGACGGCCTCCTCGGTGTACGAATCGGCCGCCGGCACCTGGATGCCGAGCTCCCGGGCCAGCCGCGGTACGGCCTGCCCGCCCGCGAGCTCCTGGAAGCCGCCGGAGTTCGCCTTGGCCACCCGGCGTACGAGCGGTGTGCCGGGCACCGGCATGAAGCCGACCTCGCCGGCGCCGCCGGTCCAGCCCCGGTGCAGCTGCCCGTTGATCACCAGCGCGGCGCCGAGCCCGCCCTCGTTCCACAGGAGCACGAAGTCCTGGTGCCCGCGTGCCGCGCCCAGACGCTGCTCGGCGACGGCGGCCAGGTTCACGTCGTTCTCGTACTCGACGGGCATGGGCAGCGCGGCCGCCAGCTCGTCGAGGAGCGTGGGGGAGTGCCAGCCGGGCAGGTGGGACGCGTACCGCAGTCGTCCGGTGCCGGGGTCGAAGGCGCCCGGTGTCGCGACGACGACCCGGTGGACGTCGGACCGTACGAGCCCGGCGGCCTTCACGGCTCCGTCGAGCGCCTCGGTCACCTGGACGACGACGGACTCGGCGGCGCGGCGGCCGGGCGTGGGCAGCGCGAACTGCCCGACGGTCTCGCCCGTCACGTCGGCGACAGCGGCCAGGATCCGCTCCGGCGTCACGTCGAGCGCGGCGACATGGGCGGCGCGGGCGTTGACGGCGTACAGCTGGGCGTTGGGTCCCGGCCGCCCCTCGCTCGTACCGGTGGCGACGACGAGGCCCGCTGACTCCAGGCGGGCCAGCAGCTGGGAGGCGGTGGGCTTGGAGAGCCCGGTGAGCTTGCCGATCTTCGTACGGGAGAGGGGGCCGTGCTCAAGGAGCAGGTCGAGCGCGGCACGGTCGTTCATCGCACGCAGTACGCGCGGTGTTCCCGGCGTACCCGGTGTACCGGCCATGGCGACGCACCCACCCTTCAGCTACCGACACTCTCCCGAACATCATTGTTAGGAAAGTTTCCTATTCGGTGAGAGGAAGGTAAGACGCCCGTAAGGCAGGCGTCAAGGGCCTCAGCGGGGGTTACTTTGCGAGATTCGTGGGCGGCGGGATCGGGGACGCCGAGACCGACTGCGGGGAGGTCGCCGAGGCGTAGGCGGACGGCGCCGCCATGCCCGCCGTCGGGTCGGCGGCGGCCTCCGGCCCGGCTCCCACGGGGCCGCCGACGATCCGGATGCCCGCCCGGTCGAACGCCTGCTTGATCCGCCAGCGCAGTTCGCGCTCCACCCCGAGCGCCTTGCCCGGCATCGTCTTCGCGGAGACCCGCACGACCATCGAGTCGAGCAGCACCGAGTCCAGGCCGAGCACCTCGACCGGGCCCCACAGCAGCTCGTTCCACGGCTCGTCCTTGGCGAATGCGTCGGCGGTCTCGGCGATCACCTTGCGTACGCGGTCCAGGTCCTCGGAGGGGTGTACCTGTACGTCGACTCCGGCCGTGGCCCAGCCCTGGCTGAGGTTGCCGATCCGCTTGATCTCGCCGTTGCGGACGTACCAGATCTCGCCGTTGTCGCCGCGCAGCTTCGTCACCCGCAGGCCGACCTCGATGACCTCGCCCGACGCGACGCCCGCGTCGATGCTGTCCCCCACGCCGTACTGGTCCTCAAGGATCATGAAGACGCCGGAGAGGAAGTCGGTGACGAGGTTGCGCGCACCGAAACCGAGCGCCACACCCGCCACACCCGCCGATGCGAGGAGCGGCGCCAGATTGATGTTGAGGGCGCCCAGCACCATCAGGGCGGCCGTACCGAGGATCAGGAACGACGCGACGGACCGCAGTACGGACCCGATCGCCTCGGAGCGCTGGCGGCGCCGCTCGGCGTTCACCAGGAGACCGCCTAGTGCGGTGCCCTCGACCGCCTGGGCGCTGCGGTTCATGCGCGCTATCAGCCTGGTGAGGGCGCGGCGAATGACCGTACGCAGTACGACGGCGATCACGACGATCAGCAGAATGCGCAGGCCCACGCTCAGCCAGACGGACCAGTTCTCCTCCACCCAGCCCGCGGCGTTGTTCGCCTGCTGCGTGGCCCCGTCGAGGGTGACGGGTTCGGTCGTCGGGTCGGGGGCCGACAGGGCGGACCAGAACACGGCAAGAACCTCCAGGCAGGGACGACAGCAGACCAACCACACTAACGGGGCATCCCGCCTAGGCCGGTGCTCTGTTCGAGGGAGAGACAAGCCTCACCAGGGCATGAAGGTGATGTGGTCGAAAACACTCCGAGCCCGTTACCCGGACGTGGTGGCGTTTCGACCAGGCATGAGGGGAGACTGAGAGCAGATCGTCCCGGCGCGAGCCACGCGCCGCCGGCGTAATAGGAGGCATCCGTGCCGCATGTCCTGGTCCTCAATGCGTCGTACGAGCCGCTCGGCGTCGTACCGCTCCGCCGCGCGCTCGTCCTCGTCCTGGAGAACAAGGCTCTCTGCCTCGAGGAATCCGGCGCCTTCATGCACAGCGCGACCCGCGCCGTCCCGGCACCCAGTGTCGTGCGGCTCAAACGGTTCGTGCGGGTCCCCTACCGGGGGCCCGTCCCACTCACCCGCCGTGCGCTCTTCGCCAGGGACGGCGGGCGCTGTATGTACTGCGGTGGCGTCGCAACCAGCGTCGACCACGTCATTCCGCGCAGCCGAGGCGGACAGCACGCCTGGGAGAACGTGGTGGCGGCCTGCCGCCGCTGCAATCACGTCAAGGCCGACCGGCATCTGATGGAGCTCGGCTGGCGGCTGCGCCATCAGCCTGCCCCGCCGTCCGGGCTGGCCTGGCGGATCATCGGGACCGGGCACAGGGATCCGCGCTGGCTGCCGTACTTGCAGCCGTTCGGCGCGGACGATGCGCTGGCCCGGATCGACGGCATTTCCGCCTGAGGTTCCGGGCTTTTGCGGTGCGGGGGCGGGCTTCGGGGTGCGGGCAGGTCCCTGCGGGGAGGGGAATGCGCCGCAGGCAACCCGCACCACCGAGCGCGTCACTCCGCGTCCGCAGCCACCGCGTACGCCTCCACCCCGAACAGTGAGTAACCGAACGGCAGCGCCCGCTCATCGCACTGCACCCGCACGAAGCGCGCCCCCTTCGCATCCATCCGCACCGACTCGCGCCCGCCCTGCCCGTCCCTGACGGTTGCCGCCGTGCGCCACGTACGGCCGTCCTCCGACACCTGGACGCGGTACTTCTTCGCGTACGCCTCCTGCCAGTGCAGTACGACCTGGCCGAGCCGCACCGGCTCCGCCAGCTCGGCCTGCCACCACGCGGAAGGGCCGATCGGCGAGGTCCAGCGGGTGGCCGGGTCGCCGTCGGCGGCGGCGGGGGCCGGGAAGTCCGCGGTCTCGTCGCCGGACGACGAGACCCTCGCGCCCTCGCCCCGGATCAGGTCCGGGCCGGCCGTGCGCGGGAACGCCCGCACCGTCAGGACGCTCTCCTGGCCGTCGAAGGCGACCGGCACCTTGTACTCGCCCGCAGGCACCGACTTGTCCACGCTGATCTCGACGGGGACGGTGGCGCGGGAGCCGCGCGGCACCGTCGTCGTCCGCGGCGCCCTCACCGCGATGCCCTTGGGAGGCTCGGCCGTCAGCCGGGCACGCACATCGCCGGGGCGCCGGCCGATCAGCCGTGCCTCGACGCGCTGCGGCCTGCCGCCGATCTCCGCGTCCGTCTCGGTGCGCTTGAGCCGCAGCTCCGCACGCGGCTCGTCCGCGAACCAGGGCACGAGGTGGTGGACGGCGGGCGCATCGGCGTCCTGCCCGGACTCCTGCCAGGACACGCGTATCGCATCCGCGCGCGCACCCTCGGCGTCCGCCTGCGTCCAGCCGCTGCCGTGCAGCGTGCCGATGCGCCGCCAGCCCTGACCGGGGACGTGCGCCTCGACGGCCGCGCCCTCGCCCTTACCGGGCTCGGTCATGGCGGTCAGCGCCTCGACGGGACGCGGCCGGCCGAGCTGCACGGTGTACGAGCCCGGGCCCCCGGAGACGCTGCCGCCCTTGCGGTCGGCTCCGGTCCAGGCGTCCGCCTTCTTGCGCACCTGCGCGAGGAACGGGTCGAGCACGCCCTTGCCGACGGTGGCCCGGCTCGCCTTGAGGGAGCCGCGCAGCTCGTCCAGGTCGAGTGACGCCCGCCAGGCGGCCCGGCCGTCGCCGCGGGCCTGCGCCTGGAGCAGGTCGACGGAGAGTTCGCCCGCCGTGCCGTACCGCGCCAGCTGCTCGATCCACGGCCGTACCTCGTCGTCGAAGGCACCGCCCGCCGACGACCGGAGCCGCTGCGGCGCTTCCCGCATCACGGTGAAGGCGGCGCGCAGCCTCTTCGCCGCCGCGTCCCGCACGCCCTGGTCCGTGGACGTACGCGCACGCCAGAAGTCGTCGATCAGCGGACGCAGATACGCCGATTCCTCGCCGCCCAGCACGGAGGAGGCGTCATTGCCGGCCAGCGCCCGCATCGCCTCGCGGGCCGGTGCGTCGGCGCCCGCCAGGTCGTCGATCGCGGCCTGCCAGGACTCCTGCGGCTGGTAACCCCGGGGGTTCCAGGTGTAGTCGGCGGCCGTGAAGAGGGGGATGCGGGAGGCGGAGGCCTGTTCCATGGCGTTGGCGAGGAGGGCTGCCGAGCCGGTCGCGACAGCAGGCTCACGGCCCGTGTAGGGGCCGAGAAATATGCGGTCCTGCGCGTAGTCGTTGACCGGGTAGTTGTCCATGGTGACCAGCGGACGCCTGAACGCCGTGCGCGCGCCCGCCAGTTCACGCCCGGTAATCGTCTTCGGTACGACACCGACGCCCGTCCACGCGACCTGCACCCCGTCGTCCAGCTGGGCGGCGAGGGCCTGCCGGTACGCGGTGTTGCCCTCCTGGTAGAACTCGGTCGGCATCACGGACAGCGGCTCCGCACCCGGGTGCCGCTCGGCCAGATGCTTCGCCACCGCGTTGGCCACGCGGGCGTGTGCCTTCGCCGCCGCACGGGGGCCCGAGCCGAAGGTGTCGGAGTCCTGGCCGCAGTGCCACTCGCTGTAGCTGACGTCCTGGAACTGGAGCTGGAAGGACCGCACCCCGAGCGCCCACATCGCGTCGAACTTGCGGTTCAGCGCCTTGATGTCGTCGTCCGACGACATGCACATCGCCTGCCCGGGAGCCACGGCCCAGCCCAGCGTCACATGGCTGCGCCGGGCCCGTTCGGCGAGCGCCCGGAAGGCGGCGCGCTGGTCCGCCGGGTACGGGTCGCGCCAGCGTGCCTGGCGGTACGGGTCGTCGCCGGGCGCGTAGAGATAACGGTTCTGCTTGGTGCGGGCCATGAAGTCGATCTGCGCGAGGCGCTGTTCGGGCGTCCACGGCTGCCCGTAGAAACCCTCGGTCATCCCGCGTACCGCAGTCCCCGGCCAGTCGCGGACCATGACTCCGGCGATCGCCTGCCCGCCCTGCCCGCCCTGCCCGTTCTGTCCGTCCCGTCCGTCCTGTCCGTCCTTCGCGGCCGTGATCAGCTGGCGCAGGGTCTGCGCGGCGTGGAAGAGACCGTCCTTGCCGACCCCGTCGAGCGCGACCGTGTCCCGGCCGTCGACGCTGCCGACGGCGATCCGGTAGCCGCCGGACGGCAGGTCGTCACGCGCGGTCGCGCGCAGGGCACGCAGCGCGTCCTGCGCGCCGGTTCCGCCCGCCTTCACGACGAGGCCGCGCGCGGGCACCGGCTCGCCCTCCTTGACGCTGTACAGCGTCTTCACGCCCGCCCCGCGCAGCACCGCTTTGAGCGCCTCCACGGCGTACGGATCGGATCCGCGCCCCGCGACGAGCACCGCGTCCTCGCCCACGGCGACCGCCTGCCCCGCCGCCCGCATCGACTGCGGACGCGGCCAAACGGGTGGCAGCGCGGCATCGCTCTCGCGGTCCGGCACGGTGGTGGCGGGGGTGTCCGGGCCGGGGTCGGACGGGGCGGCGAACGCACCCTGCGCACCGCCGAGCAGACCGCCGATTACGGCGACCGCGACAGCGGTCGCGCCTCTCCTGCGCCCGAGCTGCACAGCCGTCTCCCCAGTCGCCTCAGACATCCCAGTGTGGGCACCGAGCCCACCACCCGGCCGCCGAGCTGTCAATTTCCAAAGGGGGAACGGATTGTGACCCGGGACACGTTCGGGGAATGTATACGTCTGCGGCCGCGCCCACTGGGTAGGGCTGCTGTGTCCACGTAGACCACCGTAGGGAGGCCCCTGTGGCCGCAGCACAGCTTCTCCTTTCCGCCCTGTCCAAACAGGTGCCGGGCCCGACCACGGCATACGACGCGATGCACGCCGGATACGACTACGCCTCATACGACTACGCGGAGCCGCTGCTCACCACCGAGCCGCCGCTGACCAGCGAGCCTCCGATGGCCGACGCCGCCCCGCTCACCAGCGAGCCCCCGATGGCCGACGCCGCACCCCTGACCAGCGAACCGACTGCCCACGGCACAGCATCGGGCATGGAGCCCACGGGGGTCTGAATGGGCCTTGCCCGCCTCGCCGCCCTGCACGGCGTCGCCACGTCTTACCAGCCATCGGCGAACCGCACCCTCCAGGTCCCCGACGACACCGTCGTGGCCGTGCTCGCGGCCCTCGGCGTGGACGCGGGAACGCCCGAGGCGGTACGGGCAGCCCTCGACGCCCACGAGACGGCCGCCGCACACCGCCTGCTGCCCGCGACGGTGGTGACCTGGGCGGGCCCCGCAGGCCCACTGCCACCACCGACCGTGACCGGCCTCCCCGACGGCACCCTGCTCCGCGTCGAAACGGAGCAGGGCGAGACCGTGGAGTGGCCGGCGGAGTGGCAGACCCCGCCACGGGGCGAGGCCGTGGAGTGGCAGACCCCGCCACGGGGTGACGCGTCGCGGGGCGGAACGGAGTGGGGGCAACTGCCGCTCGGCGTGCACCTGTTGAGCGCGCGCACGCCGGACGGGGCCGAGGGGGCCACCACCCTCGTGGTCGCGCCCGACCGCGTCCCGCAGCCACCCGGCCGCTCCTACGGCCTGCTCGTCCAGCTCTACTCCCTGCTGTCACGGCGCTCCTGGGGCATGGGCGACCTCGGGGACCTCGCCGAACTGGCCGCCTGGTCGGGACGCTCCCTCGGCGTCGGCTTCGTACAGATCAATCCGCTGCACGCGGCCGTCCCCGGTACGCCGACGGACCCCTCGCCCTACCGCCCGTCCTCGCGCCGCTTCCCCGATCCGGTACACCTGCGGGTCGAGAACGTGCCCGAGTTCGCGCACGTCCCGGCAGGCGACCGCGCGCGCATCGAAGACCTGCTCGAACAGGCCGCAGCGCTGCGCGACTCCGTCCTGGACAAGGGCGCGCTGATCGACCGCGACGCCGTGTGGGAGCTGAAGAAGGAAGCCCTGGAGATCGTAAGGAAAGTGCCGCTCGGCCCCGGCCGCCGCGCCGCCTTCTGCGACTTCCTCGCCGAGCAGGGCGCCGCCCTGGAGGACCACGCCACCTGGTGCGCGCTCGCCGAGGTGCACGGCTCCGACTGGCACGCCTGGCCCGCCGGGCTGCGCGACGATCCGCACGCCGCCGAGGTCCACCACGCCCGCTCCGACCTGTACGACCGGGTCGATCTGCACTGCTGGCTGGCCTGGCTCACCGATTCCCAGCTGGCCGACGCCCAGCGCGCCGCCTGTGACGCCGGTATGCCCGTCGGCGTCGTGCACGACCTGGCCGTCGGCGTGCACCCCGACGGCGCCGACGCCTGGGCGCAGCAGCACGCGTTCGCCCGGGGCATGTCGGTCGGGGCCCCGCCGGACGCCTTCAATGCGCGCGGCCAGGACTGGGGCCTGCCGCCGTGGCGCCCGGACGTCCTCGCCGAAGCGGCGTACGCCCCGTTCCGAGGTCTGCTGCGGGGGCTCCTGCGCCATGCCGGCGCCCTGCGCATCGACCACGTGATGGGGCTCTTCCGGTTGTGGTGGGTTCCGGAGGGCCGAGAGCCCACGGAGGGGACGTACGTCCGCTACGACGCGGAGGCGATGCTCGCGGTCCTCGCCCTGGAGGCACACCTGGCCGGCGCCGTCGTCATAGGGGAGGACCTCGGCACCGTCGAGCCCGGCGTCCGCGACGCCCTCGACGAGCGTGGAGTCTCCGGCACCTCGGTGCTGTGGTTCGAACGCGACTGGGCCGATACGGGCGAGCCCCTGCCCCCGCGGAACTGGCGCGAGCACTGCGTGGCCACCGCCACCACGCACGACCTGCCGTCCACCGCCGCCCGCCTCACCGGCGGCCATGTCGCCCTGCGCCACCGCCTGGGCCTGCTCACCCGGCCCCTGGAGGAGGAGCACGCCGAGGGTACGGCGGAGGTCGCCGAATGGCTGTCGTACCTGGCACGGCTGGGGCTGCTGCCGGAGGGCGCGGGCGACGAGGAGGGCGAGATCCGCGCCGTCTACCGCTTCCTGCTGAGCACCCCGGCCCGGATGGTCGGCATCTGGCTGCCGGACGCGGTGGGGGACCGGCGCCCGCAGAATCTGCCGGGTACCTGGGACCAGTACCCAAACTGGCGGCTGCCCGTCGCCGACGCTGAGGGGCATCCCGTAACCCTGGAGGACCTGGCCGCCTCGCCCCGGCTGCACAGGCTGATCGACGTGTTCAGGACCTCGGCGGGAGTGCCTGTGGGACCGCCTGCGGGACTGCGTTTGGCACCCCCGGGCGCGCGGCCCTCGTAGGCATTCGCTACGTTGGCACCGTGGACAAGAAGAACACCCTGCGCGCCGGAGCCGTCGCGGCCGGTACGACGCTGATGATGCTGCTCATGTCGTCCCCCGCGCTCGCGGTCACCCCCGACGACGGTGACGACCCGGGTCCGGGCCTGAGTGTGGCCGAGACCCTCGGCCTGTATGTCGCGGCACCGATCGGCCTGTTCCTGGTCATCGCGGGCCTCGTCATGGTGCTGGACAAGTCCAGGAAGCAGAGCCGCTGACCCGAGTCCGGGTCCGGGCTCTGCCGCCAGGCACAGTTTTCTGAGGGCGCCCCTGCTCCGTACCAACGGCAGCGGGGGCGCCTTCGGTGCGTTTTCCTACCTTTCGGCCGTGCCCGCCAGCAGCTGCCGCAGCAGCTCCGAGAGCTGCTCGACCTGCTCGTCGCCGAGCCCTTCCAGCGCCTCGTGCTGCAGCTCCAGACCTGTGACCACCGCCTGGTCGACGATCGCGAGGCCGCGCTCCGAAAGCGTCACGCGCAGGCCGCGCCGGTCGTGCGGATCAGGGCTGCGGACCAGCAGTCCGGCCCGTTCCAGCTTGTCGAGGCGGCCCGTCATTCCGCCGGTGGTCAGCATCAGCGTCGCGGAGAGCTGGCGCGGTGAGAGCGTGTACGGCTCGCCGGAACGGCGCAGCGTGGCGAGGACGTCGAACTCGCCGCGCGAGATGCCGAATTGCGCGTACGCCTTCTCGATGCGGTCGCCCATGGCGCGCGCGATCCGGTAGATGCGGCCGAAGACGGCCATCGGGGCGGTGTCGAGTTCGGGTCGTACCTCGGCCCACTGGGCGGTGATGGCGTCGACTGGGTCCTTGGTCGCCTTACTCGCCTTACCCGCCTTCGTGGTCGTGCTCGCCTTGGTCGTCATGCCCGCAGTATCCGCAGAGGTTTGGTCGGCCGCAAGAAAGTTGCTTGACGGAAAGTAGCTTGCGAGTAAGCTACTTTCAACCAAGCTACTCCTGGGGGTCGCCATGAATCGCGCCGGAACAATCGCCTTGACCGCGCTCGCACCCATCTCGTGGGGTTCCACCTACGCCGTCACCACCGAGTTCCTGCCGCCCGACCGGCCGCTGTTCACAGGCCTCATACGCGCACTCCCTGCCGGGCTCATGCTGCTCGCGATCGGCCGGACCCTGCCGCGCGGCGCCTGGTGGTGGAAGGCGGCCGCCCTCGGAGCGCTGAACATCGGGGCGTTCTTCCCGCTGCTCTTCCTCTCTGCGTACCGCCTGCCCGGCGGCATGGCGGCGGTCTTCGGCTCGCTCGCGCCGCTGTGGGTGGCCGGACTCACGATGCTGCTGCTCAGCGAGAAGCCGACCGTACGCACCCTGCTCACCGGGATCGCCGCGGCGCTCGGCGTGAGCCTGGTCGTACTGCGCGCCACGGCGGCGCTCGACACGGTGGGGGTGGTGGCGGCCCTCACCTCATCCGCCTCGATGGCCGCGGGCACCGTCCTCACCAAGCGCTGGGGCCGGCCCGACGGCGTGGGCCCGCTGGTCATGACGGGCTGGCAGCTCACCGCGGGCGGGCTGCTGATCGCGCCCGTCGCGCTCCTGGTGGAGGGTGCGCCGCCGGCGCTCGACGGGCGTGCGGTGGCGGGTTACCTCTACCTCGCACTGGTCAACACCGCGGTGGCGTACTGGCTCTGGTTCCGTGGCATCGGGCGGCTCACGGCGACCTCCGTCACCTTCCTCGGCCCGCTGTCGCCGCTGACGGCCGCGGTCATCGGATGGGCGGCGCTGGGTCAGTCGCTGACGCCGGTGCAGGTGATCGGGATGGTGATCGCGCTCGGCGCGACGCTGGTGGGGCAGATGGCGGTGAGGCCGAGATCGTTCAGTTCTACTGAAGAGACTGGTTCGAAACATTCGATGGACCTGACTGGTGCGTCGGTGCGACGGTAGCTCCCGTAGCCAAGATCCCCGAACGGGGGAGAGGGAAGAGGGATATCAGTGGCAGTCCTGGACCGCGTCCGTGTTCGCGTCCGTGTCGGCGTCCGTGACGGCGGCGTCCGTGACGGCATCGGCATCAGCGGCGAGTCGGCAGGCGGGAGGGCGAAGGGGCTGAAGCAGGCCTCCGCGCTCGGCCTCGTCCTCGCCGCCGCCGCTACGGTCGTCTGGTCGGGAAGCTTCGTCACCTCCCGCGCCCTCCACGACTCCGTACCCCCCGTGCAGGCCGCCTTCTGGCGCTGGATCGTGGCCATCGTCGCCGTGGCCCCCTTCGCCGCCCGCGAGGCCTGGCGTCAACGGGCCCTGCTCCGCCGCCACCTGGGCTTCGTAACGCTGGCCTCGCTGCTCGGGGTCACCGTCTACAACACCCTCGTCAACCAGGCCGGACTTTCCACCTCCGCGGGCAACATGGGCATGATCATGGCCGCGTCGCCGGTCCTGATGGCCTTCTACGAACGCCTCGGCGGCCGGCGCCTCGGCGCCCGCCGCACCCTCGGCATGCTGGTCGCCTGCGCCGGAGTGCTGCTCCTGGTCAGCAAGGGCTCGCTCGCCATGGACTTCGCCACCGGCGACCTGTGGATGCTCGCCGCCGCGCTCTCCTTCGGCTCGTACAGCGCGCTGCTGCGCCGCAAGCCCGACGGGCTGGGCGGACTCGCCTTCCTCTTCAGTACGTTCGTGCTCGGCGCGCTGATGCTGCTCCCGGTGTACGTCGTCAGCCTCGCCGTCCAGGGCGGCTTCGAGCCGACGACGGGAACGGTCGGACCCCTGCTGTACGTCGGCGTCTTCTCCTCCGCGGTCGCCTTCTTCGCCTGGAACAAGGCGATCGCCCTGATCGGCGCGGCGCGGGCGGGGGTTGTGTACTACCTCCAGCCGGTGTGCGTGGCGCTGCTCTCCTTCGCCCTGCTCGGCGAGGCGACCGGCGTGATGGGGGTTGTGTGCATGGTGCTGATTCTCGGCGGAGTGATGCTGGGGGCGGGACGGGGCAAGTAGGGCCGGGGGCGGGATATGTTGCGCCCCATGATCGAGTGGGACATCAAGAAGCTGCGGATCCTGCGCACCCTGCGCGACCGGGGAACCGTGACCGCGACGGCCGAGGCGTTGATGATGACGCCGTCGGCCGTTTCGCAGCAGCTGTCCAACCTCGCCAAGCAGCTCGGCGTACCTCTGCTGGAGGCGCACGGGCGGCGGGTGCGCCTGACCGACGCGGCCCACTTGGTCCTGCGGCACGCGGAGGCCGTCTTCGCTCAACTCGAGCGGGCCGATGCCGAGTTGACGGGGTACGTGCAGGGGGAGGCCGGGGAAGTGCGCGTCGGGGCGTTCTCGACGGCCGTGCCCGCGCTGGTGGTGCCGGCGGTGCAGCGGCTCCGTACGACACATCCGGCGCTGGAGGTACGGGTCAGGGAGGCGGAGGCCGCCGAGGCGTACGAGCTGCTGGCGGGCGGGGTCGTCGACCTCGCCCTGTCGCTGGCGGCGCACGCCCCGACCGCCCGCGACCCGAAGCTCGCCCGCTTCCCGCTGCTGGCCGACCCGCTGGACGTGGCACTCCCGGCCGGGCACCCGCTCGCGGCGGCGCCGGGCCTGCGGCTTGCGGACCTCTCCGGCGAGGCGTGGATCTTCGGCGGGAGCGGCCCGTGGTCCGAGATCACCCGGCACGCCTGCGAGGCGGCGGGCTTCGTGCCCGAACAGGCCCACAGCGCCGCCGGCTGGACGGCGATCCTGGCCATGGTGGAGGCGGGGATGGGCGTTGCCCTGGTACCGAGGATGGCGGCGGGGGAGCGTCGTACGGGCGTGGTGATGCGCGTACTCAGCGCCGACCAGCCGCAACGCCACGTGGTGGCGGCCGTACGCCGTGGGGCAGAGGCGGGGCCGGCGGTGGCGCGGGTACTGGCGGCGCTGCGGGAGGTGGCGGCGGCGCGGGTGGTGAGGAACCGGACTCGGACCTGATCGTTCGGATTTGCTTCAAAGGCTGTCCAGAAACTTTCGATGGACCTGACCGGTCAAGGACTGTGAAAGTCAGGGCATGACGACGACCGACGCGAACCCCGAAGACCCGCACGCCAACGACGCCGCTCCCTACACGGGGGGCGACCCGTACGCCGACTACCGGGGCGGGGACTTTCCCTTCACCGAGCTCGTCGATCTGGCCGACCGGCGTCTGGGTGCGGGCGTCATCGCCGCCAATGACGAGTTCTTCGCCGAGCGCGAGAACCTCCTCGTCCGCGAGCGCGCGGTCTTCGACCCGGAGCACTTCGGTCACAAGGGCAAGATCATGGACGGCTGGGAGACCCGCCGTCGCCGTGGTGTCGACGGTACGCAGCCGTTCCCCGCGCCCGACGACCACGACTGGGCCATCGTGCGGCTCGGCGCGGCCGGTGTCATTCGCGGGGTCATCGTCGACACCGCTCACTTCCGTGGCAACTACCCGCAGCGGGTGAGTGTCCAGGCCGCGTCCGTGGAGGGCTCGCCCAGTCCCGAGCAGCTGCTCGGCGACGACGTGAAGTGGGAGGAGATCGTCCCGCTGACGCCCGTGCGCGGTCACGCCGCCAACGGGTTCGAGATCGCCTGCGAGCGGCGCTTCACCCACGTGCGGCTGTGCCAGCACCCCGACGGCGGGGTCGCTCGGCTGCGTGTCCACGGCGAGGTCGTGCCCGACCCCGAGTGGCTCGGCCTCCTCGGCACGATCGACCTCATCTCGATCCTCAACGGCGGTACGTACGAGGACGCTTCGGACAAGTTCTACTCGTCGCCGGCGCAGATCATCCTGCCCGGGACCTCCCGCAAGATGGACGACGGCTGGGAGAACCGCCGTCGCCGTGTCCGCGACACCAATGACTGGGTGCGCTTCCGGCTCGTCGCGCAGGGCGCGATCCGGGCCGTCGAGATCGACACGGCGTACCTCAAGGGCAACTCGGCCGGCTGGATCGCGCTGAGCGGGCGCAACGGTGACACGGGGGAGTGGTTCGAGATCATCCCGCGTACGAAGCTCCAGCCCGACACGCTGCACCGGTTCAAGCTCCCGGCGCAGGCCGTCGCCACCCATGTCCGGCTCGACGCCTTCCCCGACGGGGGTGTGGCGCGGATGCGGCTGCACGGAGCGCTCACCGAGCAGGGCGCGGCGGAACTGCGGGCGCGATACGAGGACTTGGGCGGCGGCGGCGCCCTGTAGACCCCGCTCGGCGGGCGGAGCGGCACAGCGCCTGCCCGCCGGGCGGTTTCAACGCAAGACCAAGCGCAAGACCAAGCGCAAGACCAGGGGGGCCGGGGGAGAAACGCCGGACGGGATGGATTTCCAGCCCGTCCGGCGTTTCGGCGTGGGGAACAAGCCCCAGGGCGATGCCTAAGCTGCCGCCGCGTCCGCCGCCTGTGCCTTCAGCGCTCGCTCGATGCCCGACCGGGACTCCGAGATCAGGCGGCGCAGCGCCGCGTTCGGGCCCGCCGAGGCCAGCCACGCGTCCGTCGCGTCCAGCGTCTCCTGCGAGACCTGGATCGACGGGTACAGGCCGACCGCGATCTGCTGCGCCATCTCGTAGCTGCGCGACTCCCAGATGCCCTCGACCGCCGCGAAGAACTTCTCCGCGTACGGTGCGAGCAGCTCACGCTGGTCGATCTGCACGAAGCCGCCGATGACCGCCTCCTGCGTGGAGTTCGGGAGCTTGTCGGACTCCACGACCGACGCCCACGCCTCCGCCTTCGCCTCCGCGGTCGGCCGCGCCGCCCGCGCGGCCGTGGCATGCAGTTCGCCCTGGGACGTCCTGTCACGCTCCAGCTCCGCCGCGATCGCCTTCTCGTCCGCACGCCCCGTCGCCGCGAGCCGCTGCACGAACGCCCAGCGCATGTCGGCGTCCATCGCCAGACCCTCGACGGTCTCCGTGCCGTCCAGCAGGCCCTGGGCCAGGTCCAGCTGTCCGTCGGTGCGGGCCGTCGCCGCGAACGCCCGTGCCCACGCCAGCTGCTGGTCACTCCCCGGCTCGGCGGCCCGCAGGTGCTCCAGCGTCGCCTCCGTCCACCGCGCCAGCCCCGTCTCGCGCCACTCCGGAGCCGCGTACAGCTCCAGTGCCAGCTTCGCCTGGCGGTGCAGCGACTGAACGACGCCGATGTCCGACTCCTTGCTGATGCCCGACAGGACCAGCGCGAGGTAGTCGCGGGTGGCGAGCTCGCCGTCCCGGGTCATGTCCCAGGCGGCCGACCAGCACAGCGCGCGCGGCAGCGACTCCGTGAAGTCGCCGATGTGCTCGGTGACGGTGGACAGCGACTCGGCGTCCAGGCGCACCTTCGCGTACGACAGGTCGTCGTCGTTGAGAAGGATCACCGCCGGGCGGCGGGTGTTCGCCGGGAACGGGACCTCGGTCAGCTCGGCCGCCTCGATGTCCAGCTCGATGCGGCTCGTACGGACCAGCTTGCCGCCGCCGTCCAGGTCGTAGCAGCCGATCGCGATCCGGTGCGGACGCAGGGTGGAGGTGCCCTTGGCGCCCGTGGGCAGCGGCGGGGCTTCCTGGCGTACGGCGAAGGACGTGACGTTGCCGTCCGCGTCCGTCTCGATCTCCGGGCGCAGGACGTTGATGCCCGCCGTCTCCAGCCACGCCTTCGACCACGTCTTCAGGTCGCGGCCCGACGTCTTCTCCAGCGCGCCCAGCAGGTCGGACAGGCGCGTGTTGCCGAAGGCGTGCGCCTTGAAGTACGCCTGCACGCCCCGGAAGAACTCGTCCTGGCCGACGTACGCGACGAGCTGCTTCAGTACGGAAGCGCCCTTGGCGTACGTAATGCCGTCGAAGTTGACCAGCACGTCGTCCAGGTCACGGATCTCGGCCATGATCGGGTGCGTGGACGGGAGCTGGTCCTGGCGGTACGCCCAGGTCTTCTCCGCGTTCGCGAACGTCGTCCACGAGTGCGGCCACTTGGAGCCCGGCGCGTACGCCTGGCAGGCGACCGACGTGTAGGTGGCGAACGACTCGTTCAGCCACAGGTCGTTCCACCACTCCATGGTGACCAGGTCGCCGAACCACATGTGGGCCAGCTCGTGCAGGATCGTCTCGGCCCGCCGCTCGTACGCCGCGTCGGTCGTCCGCGAGCGGAAGATGTACTGGTCGCGGATGGTGACCGCGCCTGCGTTCTCCATCGCGCCCGCGTTGAACTCCGGCACGAAGAGCTGGTCGTACTTCGCGAAGGGGTACGCGTAGTCGAACTTCTCCTGGAACCAGTCGAAGCCCTGCCGCGTGACGTCGAAGATCTCGTCCGCGTCGAGGAACTCGGCGAGGGAGGGGCGGCAGTAGATGCCGAGCGGGACGCTCTGCCCGTCCTTCTCGTACGAGCTGTGCACCGCGTGGTACGGGCCGACGATCAGCGCGGTGATGTACGTCGAAATGCGCGGCGTCGGCTCGAAGCGCCAGATGTTGTCCTTCGCTTCGGGCGTCGGCGAGTTCGAAATGACGGTCCAGCCCTCGGGCGCCTTCACCGTGAACTGGAACGTCGCCTTGAGGTCCGGCTGCTCGAACGAGGCGAAGACCCGCCGCGCGTCCGGCACCTCGAACTGGGTGTACAGATACGCCTGCTGGTCCACCGGGTCGACGAACCGGTGCAGGCCCTCGCCCGTGTTGGTGTACGCGCAGTCGGCGACGACCTGCAGCTCGTTCGGGCCCTCGTGAAGGTGCTTCAGCGTGATCCGGGAGTCCCGGAAGACCGCGGCGACATCCAGCGACTTGCCGTTCAGGAAGACCTGATGCACGGCGGGCGCCACCAGATCGATGAAGGTCTCCGCCCCCGCCTCGGCGGAGTCGAACCGCACAGTGGTTGCGGACCGGTACGTGCCTCCCTCCTGCGCGCCGCTCAGGTCGAGATCGATCTCGTACGCGTCAATGGTGAGCAGGCTCGCCCGCTGCTGCGCCTCTTCGCGGGTCAGATTCGTGCCAGGCACCCGGTCATCTCCTCGGTATGTGACGTTTTTCGTCATCCTTCCACGCCGTTCATGTAATGGCTGCTGAGTATGCTCGCAGCTGACTGGAAGCGGGCGGCAAGGCATGCCCTACCCGGGCAGCATTGAGGGCAACTCTCAGCTGGAGTCGGACTACGCGGCCGCTTTCGACGAGTGGGGCGCGAGCGAGGACGCGGCGTTCTGGGACCGGACCGTCGGGGACGGGCTGACCGATACGCAGAGGTGAGATCTACCAGCGCTGCGCCGGCACCTGGCGCTCTGAGGCGCCTCGCGAGCATGACGGCGGGGCGGGACTCCCGTACCGCAGAGTCCCGCCCCGCCGTCACAGACGCCGGAAAGGTCAGGCGTGGTCGGCCTTGAGCTCGGCCGCGACCAGCTCCGCGATCTGCACGGCGTTGAGCGCCGCGCCCTTGCGGAGGTTGTCGCCCGACAGGAACAGCGAGAGGCCGTTCTCGGCGGTCTCGTCGAGGCGGATGCGGCCGACGTACGACACGTCCTTGCCCGCGGCCTGGAGCGGCGTCGGGATCTCGGACAGGGCCACGCCCGGGGCGCCGCCGAGCAGCTCGTACGCGCGCTCCACGCTCAGCGGGCGCTCGAAACGGGCGTTGACCTGGAGCGAGTGGCCGGAGAAGACCGGGACGCGCACGCAGGTGCCCGAGACCTTGAGCTCCGGGATCTCCAGGATCTTGCGGGACTCGTTGCGGAGCTTCTGCTCCTCGTCGGTCTCGTGAGAGCCGTCGTCGACGATGCTGCCGGCCAGCGGCAGCACATTGAAGGCGATGGGGCGCTTGTAGACGGCGGGCTCGGGGAACTCGACGGCCTCGCCGTCGAAGGTGAGCTGGTCGGCGTGCTCGGCGACCTTGCAGGCCTGGCCGTGCAGCTCGGCGACACCGGCGAGACCCGAGCCGGACACGGCCTGGTAGGTGGTGGCGACCATCGCGGTCAGACCGGCCTCGGCGTGCAGCGGCTTGAGGACCGGCATAGCGGCCATCGTGGTGCAGTTCGGGTTGGCGATGATGCCCTTGGGGCGGTCCGCGACGGCGTGCGGGTTCACCTCGGACACGACAAGGGGCACCTCGGGGTCGCCGCGCCAGGCGGAGGAGTTGTCGATCACGACCGGGCCCTGGCCAGCGACCTTCTCGGCGAGCGCCCTGGAGGTCGCGCCGCCGGCGGAGAAGAGCACGATGTCCAGGCCGGTGTAGTCGGCCGTCGACGCGTCCTCGACGGTGATGTTCCTGCCCTGCCACTCGATCGTGGAGCCCGCGGACCGGGCGGAGGCGAAGAGACGCAGCTCGTCGGCCGGGAATTCCCGCTCGGCCAGGATCTTGCGCATGACTGTGCCGACCTGACCGGTGGCTCCGACGATTCCGACCTTCACGGGGACTCCTTCGTACGTAACGGCTGGCCAGGGGTGGCGCACTCCATCATGCGCGTGCCCCCGGCCGCCTTGTCCAATCCATTGTCCGGCCCTCGGACGGCAGACGGTGTGCAGCTGCCCAGCCCCAGCGGACGACGGACCGTGGGCAGCCTGGAGCGCCGCGGGTCTCGTGGGTGAGCATCGTCTCGGTTTGGGGGCCGGTGTTGCGTACGACTCAGTACCGCTGTCCGGCGACGGGCGGCCCGACGTGTCCGCAAGCAGAAGGGCGGATGCTCGTGCGAGCACCCGCCCCTCTTCCCTGCAGACCTGGAGGTCAAGCCGTTACGGCGTGACCTTCTCGATCTGGACGCTGCCGACGCCCGCGGTGGTGCCGCGCGCGTTCACCAGCTGCACCTGGCCGAAGAAGGCCCGGCCCTCGGGGGCCGCACCTGCCACCACGACCTCCGCCTTGACCTGCGCGGAAGCGCCGTTGGCCAGCTTCACGACCTGCGAGTCGTCGACCTTGACCGAGCCGAGCGACGGCGCGAAGTACACGTCGCGGTAGTTGTACTCGGTGCCGGCGTCGCCGACCGCGTAACCGTAGACCTCGATCGTGTAAGTACCCGCGGCGGGCTTGACGAGACTGACGGCCTCTTCCGAGTCGCCGTCCGCGGCCTGGCCGACCTGCACCCCGTCCTTGAGGACGGTGAGGTCGAGGTCCGCGGCCTGGTCGGAGACCCCGCCGATGGCGACGTCGAGGCGCTCGACACCCTCACCGATGGTGACCGTGGTGGTGTGCGTCTCGCCCTTCTTGATGGACGGACGCGCCTCCTTCGACGAGCCCAGCGAGCCGCCCGTCAGCTTGCCGTCGATCGCGGCGAAGCCGTTGGTGACCTTCCAGTCCACCGCGGCCGGGGTACCGACCTTGGCCTCCGGGATGGTCTTCACAGCCGGGTCGAAGGCGGCGCCGAGCACCGTGACGTCCAGCTTGTACGGGTTGTCGAGCAGCGGCGACGTACGACGCGACTCGACCTCGACCTCCCACACACCGGCCTGCGGGTTCGCGTACGAACGCTGGTCCGGGCGGCATTTGTTGGCCGGGTTGGTGTAGTTCGCGTAGCAGTTGACCGTAGACGTCGGGTCGGACGGCACACCGTACGGGTGAATGCTGATGAACCGGGTCTGGCTGTCCTTCGCGAGACCGCCGAGCGCGACCTCCAGGGACTTCGCGCCCTCCGGGACGGTGATGAAGTACGACGTCGGGTTGTTGCGCTGCACCGAGCCGGAGTCCGAGAAGGTGTACGACGGCTTCACCAGATCCTTGGCGGCGACCACGGTCGCGAGGATCTGCTTGTCGACGCCCTCGGTGCGCTCGTCGTCCGCTTCCAGGACGGCGCTGTGCAGACCGGTCGAACCGGGCCTCGCCTGCACCCTGACGGTGACCGGCTTGTTCAGCGGCAGGTCGACCTCGTCGTCGCCGAGCAGCCGGAACGTGCCGTCGTTGTACTTCCAGTCCAGCTCGTGCTCGATCGCACGGTCCGGGCCGCTCGTACGCGTGATGGTCACGTCGTACGTCTTCTTCTGACCGGCCTTGAGGCCGCCTTCGCGGTCGTACAGTCCGGTGCCGAAGCCCGGCGTCTTGAGCGCGTAGTCGATCGCGGTGTCGACCGGGGCCTTGACGGTGTAGTCGTGCGCCGTCGCGCCGTCCTCGATCGCCTCCCAGGCGTCCACGATGTCGATCAGGCCGGAGCCCTGCTCGTGCGCCTGCTCACCGCTGATCCGGTTCGCGGTGCTGGTCAGCGCGGTGCGCAGCTTCACCGGGGTGAGCTCGATCTTCTCCTGCTTGGCCGCGGAGAGCAGCAGCGCGCTCGCGCCCGCCGCCTGCGGCGAGGACATCGACGTGCCCTGCAGCATCGAGTAGCCGGCCGGGAGCTTGTAGCCCGCCTCGGCGACCGGGCCGCCGGGCGCCCAGGTCTGGGTGGTGTTGATGGACGCGCCGGGCGCGGTGATGGTCGGCGTGAAGCCACCGTCCTCACGCGGGCCGCGCGAGGAGAACGGCATCATGGCGTACCGCTTCTCCACGACCGAGCCGTAATTGGCGGCCCAGGTCTCCTTGGAGATGGCCGCGCCGACCGAGATGACCTTGTCGGCGAGGGCCGGGTCACCGATGGTGTTGGTGCCGGGGCCGCTGTTGCCGGCCGAGACGACCAGCTGCACGCCGTACGTGTCGATGAGACGCGTGTAGAGCTCGGCGCGCGCGTTGTTGCCGTCGTTCAGCGCGGGCAGGCCGCCGATCGACATGTTGACGATGTCGACACCGCGCTTGGTGACGAGGTCGATCATGCCCTCGGTGAGCGCGACGTTGGTGCAGCCGCCGCTCCAGGTGCAGGCGCGCGAGGAGACCAGCTTGGCGCCGGGGGCGGCGCCGTTCATCCGGCCGCCGAAGAGGCTGTTGGCGGCGGTGATGCCGGCGACGTGCGTGCCGTGCGAGCCCTCGATGATGCCGATGTTGACGTAGTCGGCCTTCGCGCCGGCCGCGTTGTAGACGACGTCCTTGCGGATCTCGGCGACGAACGGGATCTGCTCGACGACCTCGGTCGCCGGGTCGTCCTTGCCGAAGTACCGGACCTGGTGCTTGTCCTTGTACGGCTTCATCGCCTCTTCGTCGCCGAAGTCGGCGTCGTTGTCGAGGTCGACGCGGACCGTGCCGGAGGCGGCGTCGTACAGCACGCCCCAGACGTCGGTGGTGTCACCGTCGCGGTTCAGGTCGCCCGCCATGTCGCCACCCTTGGTGGCTTCCTCGCGGAAGAGGTTGAACTTGTAGCTGCCTTCGGGGGCCGACCACGTACGGTCCGCGATCGTGAAGGTCGGGCCGCTCACGGCGGCCGTCATCCGGCGCCAGGTCCCGTCGCCGTCGGCGACCGGGTCGGTGGCCGTCACCCAGTCGACGATCTTGCGCTCGCCGGTGGTGGTCTTCTGGAGGGCCGGGTGGCCGAGGTCGACACCCGAGTCGAGGATGCCGATGGTGACCCCGCGGCCGTCGGCCTTCGGGTTCTCCTTCACGAACTCCACGGCGCCGGTCTCGTGGGACGGGTTGTACGGGTTCTTCGCGGGTGTCTGCTTCCCGGGGCCCGCGTACGTGCCCTCGGCGCCGGCGGCCGCACCCTTGGCGCGGTCCGCCGCCGGGGTCGGGTCGTCCAGCTCGATGACCTGCTTGAGGTCGATGCCGTGCACGTCGGTGAGCTTCGAGGCGGCCTTGATGGCCGCGTCCGCCTTGCCGGTGGGCAGGGTCGCGCGTACGTAGCCGAGCTTGTCGTCCGTACGGCCGACCACGCCGCCCTGTACGGCGTCGAGCTGCTGAGCGACGCGCTCGGTGGCGCCGGGCGCGGTCGCGACCATCAGCGTGACGTTCTTCGTGCCGTCGGCCTGCGCCTCGGCGAGCACCTCCGCGTCGGCGGAACCGAGCTTCGCAGCGGCGGACTTGGCGACCGGCGGCGTGCCCCGGGGGTCGTCGGCGGCAGCCGCGACGGCGGATACCGGTGCGGCCGCGCACAGCGCGGCGACCAGGCCGGCGGCGAGCGCGATGCGGGCCGCGGGTCTCGCCCCGGGTATCGAGGTGGGGGATTCGAGGGTCATGGGCATCCCTGCTGTCAGAAAGCTTGAAAGAAAGGGTCCGGGCCGGGTCAGGGCCTGGAGTCCGGAATACGGTGCCGGATGACCGCTCAGCCTTGCCTAAGTGGAGGTTGTTTGGGGAGTGTTGCCGTCCATGCAATGGGCCTGTGGCGCACATTCGCCACCGCGCGGTATGCGCCACAGGACCTGAACCGCCATATACCGGGCGGGCGTAACCTCAGCCAATGAACCAAGAGCTCAGGGTGGCGGCCTACGCCGTGTGCGTCCGGGACGAGCAGGTCCTGCTGGCCCGCTGGGTCGCACCCGACGGTGCGAAACGCTGGACGCTGCCGGGCGGGGGCATGGACCACGGCGAGGACCCGTACGACACGGTGGTGCGGGAGGCCGAGGAGGAGACCGGGTACACGGTCGAACCGGTGCGGCTCCTCGGCGTCGACTCCGTCAGGCGCCGATATCCGCGCCGGCTGGGCAAGTTCGCCGACTTCCAGGGCCTGCGGATCGTGTACGAGGGCCGGGTCACCGGCGGCGAACTCCGCCACGAGAGGAACGGCTCCACGGACCTCGCGGCGTGGCATCCGCTGAAGGGGGTGGCGGCGCTGGACCGCGTGGAGTTGGTCGACGCGGGCATCGAACTGTGGCGCACGAAGCCGGCGGTGGGGCGGGTCGGGGTGCGGGGCGGTGGTTGAGGGGGCGTAGGGGGGCGGTGGGGGTGCGCCGGTGCCGGTGCAGGTGCGGTGGGCTTGCGGGTGCCGGTGCGGGTGCGGTGCGTGCCGGTGCCGGTGCCGGTGCGGTGCGGGTGCGGGTGCCTGCGGCGCTATCCCCTCCCCGTCCCTTCCCGCTGCGACATTTTGCGGCTGCCGCCGCGTGGTGGGGGCAAGCCCCCAGACCCCCGGTGTGCTGAATCTTCAGCCCCTGGGGGTCCCCCCTGGACGCAGTCCTTGGGGGAGATTGAGGAGCGGGGTCTGGGGCGCAGCCCCTCCGCGGCGGCAGCCGCAAATGTCACAGCCGGGAAGAGTGGGGTCTCCCCTGCTCGAACGAAGTTGAGAGCTTGGGGAAGGGTAGGGGAACAGCCCCGCAGGGCACGCCCGCCACTCCCCCTTCCCCGAAAGGTGAACGGGGAGTGAGCGCAGCCGTGCCGCCCGGGGAGGGGCGGATGGCGTTTCGCGCGCACTCCGCAAAGCGGGTGATCCCTGTCCGGTGATCGGCGCTGCGCGTTGCGAAGCCGTTAACGCGCAGGCCATCCCCGATGCCAACCATCCAGGTGGGCGGCGGATTTCACCCCCGCCCGGCCGATGCGTTCGCACCCCGGGGAGACCGCACCATGTCACGCCTACGCTCCGCAGCCGAAGCCGCCCTAGACCGCCGTTCGTTCCTCGCCGCCACCGGGGCGGTCGGCGTCTCGGCCGGCCTGGGCCTCACCTTCCGCCAGGAGCACGGCGCAGCAGCCGCCCCCGCCGAGCCTCCCGCCGTGGCCGCCGCGCCGGCAGCCGCACCCACCGCCTCGCCCACCCCCGCCCGCCTCCCCGCACCCGTCACCCCCACCTGGACCGGCACCTCGCTGCGTACGGTCGCGACCCCCCGCACCTCCGGGTCCGGCTACCGCCGCCTCGGCCCGGGTCCCGGCTGGCAGCGCGTCGTACGTTCCGAACTCGCCGCCGCCCGCTCCGGCCGCGCCGACCGCCGCACCGCGCTCGCCTCCTTCGTACAGCTGACGGACCTCCACCTCACCGACGTACAGCACCCTGTCCGTACGGAGTACCTGCGGGCACAGGCCGCCGGGGCGTGGCGCCCGCAGGAGGCCCTCACGGTGCACGGCGCCGTGGCCCTCGTCGAGCGCGTCAATGCCCTGCGCGGCGGCCCGGTCACCGGGGCCCGCCTCGGCTTCGCCATGACGACCGGTGACAACACCGACAACAACTCCAAGGCCGAACTCGACTGGTTCCTGCGCACGATGAGCGGCGGCCGCATCACCCCCAACACCGGCGACCCGACGCGTTACGAAGGCGTCCAGGACTCCGGCCTGCCCCTGTACTGGCACCCGGACGACGCGCTGCGCGACGCGGACAAGAAGCGCGGCTTCCCCCGCGTCGAGGGCTACCTGGCCGCCGCGATCCGCCCCGTGAACAGCCCCGGTCTGCGCATCCCCTGGTACTCGACCGTCGGCAACCACGACGACCTGCCCAGCGGCTGTTTCGCGAACGCCGACGCCACCGGATTCCTCGCCGACTTCGCGGTGGGCAGCCGCAAACTGCTCTCCCTCCCGACGGCAGACGCCGCCGCACTGGAATCCGTACTGAAGAAGGGCGACGACCCCCGCGGCAGCTACTTCAAGGACCTCCTGCGCCGCGAAACCCGCCGCATGCGCCCGATCACGCCCGACCCGGCCCGCGCACCCTTCACCCCGCGCGAGTACGTACAGGCACACCTCAACCCGGCGTACGCGGGGGCACCCGGCGCACCCGGCCACGGCTACACCCAGGAGAACGCCGACTCCGAAACCCTCTACTACTCGTTCCGCATCGCCGACGGCGTGCTGGGCATCAGCCTCGACACGACCGACCGGGGCGGCCACTTCGCGGGCTCGATCGGCACAACCCAACTGGCATGGCTGAAGCGCACCTTGCTCGCCCACGAGGACGACCACGTCATCGTCTTCAGCCACCACAACAGCTGGACCTTCGACGACGGCGGCGGTGACAAGCTGGTCGCGCTCTTCAAGCAGAACCGCAACGTGATCGCCTGGATCAATGGGCACAGCCACCGCAACGAGATCCTCCCGCACGGCACGTTCTGGGAGATCTCCACAGCCTCGCACATCGAGTTCCCCCAGCTCGCCCGCATCATCGAGCTGGTCGACAACCACGACGGCACGCTGTCCCTCTTCACGACGCTCATCGAGTCGGCCGCCCCGCACCGCACGGACTTCACCGACCTGTCCCAGACGGGCCTGGCGGCGCTGTACCGCGAACTGTCGTTCAACGCGCCGGGCGCCCGGCAGACCCTGGCAGGCCCGACGAACGCCCGGAACACCGAGTTGGTCCTCAAGAAGCGCTAACGGGGCAGAACCACCACATAGGCGGACGGCTCACGGTCTGCCGACGCCATCAGTGCCGTACGCACGACGGTCGCCTGCTGCTCCATCGACTCCCGCAGCTTCTTCGGCGTGATGTGTACGACGGTGATGCCGAGCCGCTCCAGGTGCTCGCGCTTACGGGCGTACTCGGACCATTCCCCAAGCTCTCGGCTTCGCTCGAGCAGGGGAGACCCCATTGCGTCCTCGTCCTGGCGGGGCGCCCGAGTGTCCAGTTCCACGGCAACGGCCTGCTCGGGCCAGTAGATGTCCACGCCGCCGAGGTGCGGTCCGCCGGGCAGCCGCAGATCGACGTTCCACAGCGGGTCGGGCAGTCCGTGCTCGCGCACCATGGCATAGAGCCGGTCCTCGGCGATGGCCCGCCCCTCGGCGAGCAGCGAGTCCACGGCGTCGACGACGTGCGGCCGCGACAGCAGCCGGGCGAGCGTCAACTCCCTCACTACAGCCGCAGGTTCGCAGTGCGACCCGCGCACGGCCTCGGTGAGCAGCCGCCGTACGGCATCCGCGTCGCTGAGCTGCGCGACGGCGTCCGCGAGGGCGCGGGCGACCGGGGCGACGGGCACGCCGCTGACCTGGTGGGTCGTGGGCATGGCGTGCGCACGCACGAGCCGCGCGCACCCGGTGGACCGGAGGCGGCGCGTGCGGGGCACGAGGACGTCGATGCGGTCGAGGGAGAGGAGCGGGGGAGCGGAGGAGAACCGGTACAGGGCGAGGGCGGCCAGCCCGGTGACCATGACGTCGCCGTACGACGTCACCTCGCCCTCGGTCCTGGCCTGCGCCGGCACAAGGCCGGCGGCGGTCGGCCGCCCCGCGTACAGCAGGGCGGCGTGCAGCCGCTCTTCGCTGGTGGGCGGCCCGGGGTGGAGCACGAAAACACCGGGGAGGATCTGCTGCCAGGGCCCGCCGGCGCGGCACTGCGCGGCGGTCTTGGCGGCGGTGACGCCATGCGCACGCAACTGCGCTGCGGACAGCACGCGCCGCTGCGCGTCGGTGAGGTGGCTGAGGGGGCGGGGGGAGACGGGGGTGTCGTGGTTCATGTCCCGGGCGTTCCCGCCCGGGCCCCGCTCCCTAACCGCTGTTACACGCTCGTCGACAATTCAGGACAACACCGCACTAAAGTACGGACGTTCGACTGCCGAAAGGCAACCCGCCAAACAACCGAACGCCACGCCGGGGCTCGCCCCCGGGGGGCCAGGGACGAAGCCCCCGATTCCGCCCCCGGGAGGCGCTCCGTCACGAGTCCGCAGCGGTGCCGGTGCTCAAGCGGCGCCCAGGGATCAGGCCGCCGCCGCTGCCCTGTCGCACTCCTGCCCGCGCAGCGACCGCGCCAGGTCGTCCCGTGCCTCCAGCACCAGCCGCCGCAGCGCCGGCGCCGCGTCCTTGTGGGCGGTGAGCCATGCGTCCGTCGCGTCCAGCGTGCCCTGGTTGTCCTGGAGTCCCGGGAACAGCCCGGACACCACGTCCATCCCGATCTGGATCGACCGCTCGTCCCAGATCCGCTCGATCGCGTCGAAGTACTTCGACGCGTACGGCGCGATCAACTCCCGCTGCCCCGCCTGTACAAAGCCGTCGATCGTGGCCACAACCAGCGCATTCGACAGCGAGTCCGACTCGACGACCGCCGCCCATGCCTGCGCCTTGACCGCCGCCGAAGGGCGCGACGCAAGGCACCGCACCTGGTGCCGCTTGCCCGACGCCGTGTCGTCGCGCGCCAGCTCCGCGTCGATCGCCGCTTCGTCCGCCACGCCGTGGGAAGCGAGCGGACCCAGGAACGCCCAGCGCAGCTCCTGGTCGACGTCAAGGCCGTCGATCTTCGCGCTGCCGTCCAGCAGCCCCTGGAGCAGCTGGAAGTCGGCCGGCTCGGTGGCCGTCGCGGCAAAGAACCGCGCCCACGTGAGCTGGTTCTCACTGCCGGGCTCGGCGAGCCGCAGCTCCCGCAGCGCACCCTCCGCGAGCGCCCGCCCGCCCTCCTTGCGCCACTCGGGAGCGGCGTAGTGCGTAAGGGCCGACCGCGTCCACGCGTGCAGCATCTGGAGCACCCCGATGTCGCTCTCGCGCCCGGCGAACCGCAGGACCAGATCCACGAAGTCCCGCGCCGGCATCAGCGCGTCCCGCGTCATGTTCCACAGCGCCGACCAGCACAGTGCCCGCGCTAGCGGATCCGTCAGCTCGCCGAGGTGTGCACGCAGTGTGGCGAGCGACTCGGCATCGAAGCGGATCTTGCAGTACGTCAGGTCGTCGTCGTTGACGAGCACCAGCTCCGGCTTCTCGCTGCCCGCGAGCTCCGCCACGACCGTACGCGGCCCGGCGACATCCACCTCCGCCCGCGCATACCGCACCAGCGCCCCGCCCGCGCTCTCGCGCCGGTACAACCCCACCGCCACCCGGTGCGGCCGCAGCTCGGGGTGGCTGGGCGCCGCCTCCTGGAGCACCGCCAGTTCGGTGATCCGACCGGCAGCGTCATAAGTAATCTGCGGCGTAAGGGAGTTGACCCCTGCCGTCTGGAGCCACGCCCGCGACCAGGCGGCCAGATCGCGTCCCGAGGTCTCCTCCAGCACCGTCAGCAGATCCTGGAGCCGGGTGTTCCCGTACGCGTGCCGTTTGAAGTACCGACGGGCGCCCTCCATGAAGGCGTCCTTCCCGGCGTACGCGACGAGCTGCTTCAGTACGGACGCACCCTTGGCGTACGTAATCCCGTCGAAGTTGAGCTTCGCGTCTTCGAGGTCGTGGATGTCGGCCGTGATCGGATGCGTGGAAGGCAGCTGGTCGGCCCGGTACGCCCACGCCTTGCGGTTGTTGGCGAAGGTGATCCACCCGTTGGTGAAGCGCGTCGCCTCGACCATCGAATACGACCCCATGAAGTCCGCGAACGACTCCTTCAGCCACAGGTCGTCCCACCACTCCATGGTGACGAGGTCGCCGAACCACATGTGCGCCATCTCGTGCAGGATGACGTTCGCCCGGCGCTCGTACGACGCCTGCGTCACCTTGCCCCGGAAGATGAATTCCTCGCGGAAGGTCACGCAGCCCGGATTTTCCATGGCGCCGATGTTGTACTCGGGTACGAAGGCCTGGTCGTACTTCCCGAAGGGGTACGGATAATCGAAGTTGTCGTGGAAGAAGTCGAGCCCCTGCTTCGTGACCGTGAAGATGTCCTCGGCGTCGAAGTGCCGGGCGAGCCCCTTGCGGCACATGGCACCGAGCGGAATCTCAAGCTCCGTGCCGTCACCGGACGTCCGCCGGTACACATCGGTCTCGTAGTGATACGGTCCGGCGACGAAAGCGGTGATATAGGTCGAAATGGGCCTGGTCTCGGCGAACCGCCACACCCCGTCCACCAGCTCGCCCACGCCGTTGCTCCACGCCGTCCAGCCCTCCGGTGTGGTGACCTCGAACCGGAACGGCGCCTTCAGGTCCGGCTGTTCGAAGTTCGCGAAGACGCGGCGCGCGTCGGCCGGCTCGTACTGCGTATACAGATAGACCTCGCCGTCCTCCGGATCGACGAAGCGGTGCATGCCCTCGCCCGTCCGGCTGTACGCACACTGCGCGTCCACGACGAGCACATTCGAACCGGCGGTCAGTCCGGCCAACGTGACCCGGGAGCCGTCGAAGGCGTCGGCCGGATCCAGCGCCTCGCCGTTCAGTGTGACGGTCGTCACTGAATCCGCCAGCAGGTCAACGAAGGTGGCCGCGCCTGCCCGCGCGCACTGGAAGCGGATCGTCGTCACCGAACGGAAAGTGCGCGCCCCCTCCCCGGCTTCCCCGACGGCCGATCGCAGGTCGAGGGCTACTTCGTACCCTTCGACGGACAGCAGCTCGGCCCGCTCGCGGGCCTCGTCGCGGGACAGATTCTCACCGGGCACGGGCACTCCTTCGTGTCTCGTCCGAACGTTCCGATCCTCCCATGCGGCACTGACACCCGGCATCGCGGGAATGCGCCGATCAAGCAGCGGCGTTGCCACGGACAAGTTGCGCACGCTTTTCGATGAGGAGAGACATGCCCGAGAACGCCCGGACCACGTCGCAGACCACCACGGCCGATTTCTGGTTCGACCCGCTCTGCCCTTGGGCCTGGATGACTTCGCGCTGGATGCTGGAGGTCGAGAAGGTCCGTGACATCGAGGTCCGCTGGCACGTCATGAGCCTGGCCGTACTGAACGAGGACAAGCTCGACGAGCTGCCCGAGCAGTACCGCGAACTGCTCGGCCCCAAGGGCTGGCGCCCGGTACGCGTGGTGACCGCGGCCCAGCAGCTGCACGGGGACGAGGTCGTCGGCAAGCTCTACACCGCGCTCGGCACCCGGTTCCACAACAAGGGCGAGGGCTCGACCCTTGAGGCGATAGCCGGCGCGCTGGCCGACGCGGACCTCCCCGCCGACCTGATCGAGTACGCCGACAAGGAGACGTACGACGCGGAGGTGCGCGCCTCGCACAAGGTGGGCATAGACAAGGTCGGCCAGGAGGTGGGCACTCCGGTCATATCGGTCCCCGGCGCGAACGGCGACGAGGTCGCCTTCTTCGGCCCGGTAGTCACCCCGGCCCCCAAGGGCGACGAGGCGGCCCGCCTCTGGGACGGCACGCTGCTGGTGGCGTCGACCCCGGGCTTCTACGAGATCAAGCGAACGCGCGCCGAGGGCCCGATCTTCGACTGACGCAGTAGCGGCGCCGGGTCGGGAGACGAAAGGGGGGCCGGTCAGGCCTCGCCGGACGACCGCCCGACCCGGCCCCGGCTCCGGTCCGCCGAAGCAGAGTTGGCCGCCCGCGCCGGCGAATGCGGCGGTCGGCATGGCGGGCGAGTTCCAGCCGTGCGGGTCGTGGGTGCTCTTCGAGCGGTTTTCGCGGGGGCCGTGCCTAGGGGTGCGGCGGGACGCGGAGCGGTGGGGTGAAGGGGCGTTTGTCCCAGCCCGTGCGCAGGTTCCGGCAGCCCTCTCTCACGCACATGATGTACGCGTCGACGTTCCTCACGTGGATCTGGCCCTTGAGCCAGGTCTTCTCCGAGTTGCTCAATTGCCGGTGCTGCTCCGTGGAGTCGCAGGTCTCGCAGTAGTACGGCTTGTTGTTCGCCATGCTGCCCTCTCGCGTCAGGAGCTCGCGAGCATATGCCCGCCCGGGCGGGCAACGGCAGAACGAAACGCGCAGACACAGACAGTCGGCCCCCGCGAGTCACGTCCTCGCGGGGGCCTCCCGTTTCAACCACCCGCCCCGGTGAAAGTTGAGAAGACGATCACGAGGCAGGGCGTGTGCGGTCCCGTAGTGCTACGGGACGAGCAGCAGGTTGTTCGCGCGCTCCTTCGCCGAGGCGTAACGCTTCGCGACGTCCTGCCAGTTGACGACCTTCCACATCGCCTCGATGAAGTCCACCTTCTGGTTCTTGTACTGAAGGTAGAAGGCGTGCTCCCAGGCGTCGAAGACCAGGATCGGGACGGACCCCTGGCCCACGTTCCCCTGGTGGTCGTAGATCTGCTCGACGATGAGGCGGCCGCTGACCGGCTCGTACGCGAGAACACCCCAGCCGGAGCCCTGGGTGGTCGCGGAGGCCTTGGTCAGCTGGGCCTTGAACTTGGCGAAGGACCCGAACGACTCGGCGATCGCGTCCGCGAGCTCGCCCACGCCGTCCTCCGCCAACGGCTCGCCGCCGCCGTCGCCGGTCATGTTGTGCCAGTAGATGGAGTGCAGGATGTGGCCGGAGAGATGAAAAGCGAGGTTCTTCTCCAAGCCGTTGATGGCGCCCCAGGACTCCTTGTCGCGCGCCTCTTCGAGCTGCTCAAGGGTGTCGTTCGCGCCCTTCACGTAGGCCGCGTGGTGCTTGTCGTGGTGCAGCTCGATGATCTGCGGGTTGATGACGGGTTCGAGGGCCGCGTAGTCGTAAGGAAGTTCAGGAAGTGTGTAAATGGCCATGATCCGAGCCCTCCGACTGCTTATTGCGACAGATGTGCAAGTGCAGGCTAGCAGCAAGAGGGTTCGGAGTTGATCAGGCGTTGGTCCTAGGACCCTGCTCCGGGACCTACACCGCGGCCGCGTCCCTGGCGATCACCGCGAGGTCCGGGAAGTCCGTCACGACCGCGTCCACCCCGAGCCCGTAATGCAGGGCGTACTCCGCGAAAGCGTCACCGAAGTCGTTGGACGCGGTGCCGCGCCGGAACTGGGCGGGCAGGAACTGGTTCTCGCAGCGGAAGGTGTACGCCCCGACCTTCAGCCCCGCGGCGTGCGCGTCCGCGAGCAGCGGCGAAGGGGCGACGACGGAGGACTTGTCCGGGCCGATCCAGTCGGCGTACTCCGCGATCTGGCGCAGACCGGCCGGCGTCATCATTTCCTTGTACGTCGCCGGGTGGCCGTACGGCCCGCCGGTGGTGCCGAGCGCCTGCCAGAGGGGGAGGCGCAGGCGGGCCTCCGCGATCCGGGTCAGGCTCGACGGCTCGAAGGACTGGACGATGCACTCGCGGGCGTCGAGGTGGTTGCGGCGGATGACGCGGACGAGTTCCGGTTCGAGGGGAAGGCCGATCGAGCGGAAGTAGCTGGGGTGCTTCGTCTCGGGGAACACGGCGATCGTGCGCCCGTACCGCTTCGACAACTTCCTTGCCAGGTCGACGACTTCCTGGAACGTCATGATGTCGAGCCGGCCGTCGAAGGCTGTGTTCCTGTTTCTCACGAGCGGCAGGCGCTCCACGGCGCGCAGCGTCTTGAGCTCGGCGAGCGTGAAGTCCTCCGTGAACCAGCCGGTGACGGAGCGGCCGTCCACGGTCTTCGTCGTGCGACGGGCGGCGAATTCGGGGTGCTGGGCGACGTCCGTGGTCCCGGATATCTCGTTCTCGTGCCGTACGACGAGGACGTGGTCCTTGGTCGGTACGAGATCGGGCTCGATCCAGTCGGCGCCGGTCTGGACGGCGTGGGTGTACGAGGCGGCCGTGTGCTCGGGACGCCAGCCGGCTGCGCCGCGGTGGCCGATGATGACGGGGCGGTCGCGTTGCGGCTCGGCTGCGGCGGTGCCTGTGGCGGGCAGTGCGGTGATGGCGGACGCGGCGGTTGCGGCGCCGGCGGCGAGGAGTACGGAGCGGCGTCTTGGCTGTGCGGGCATGCGTGTCTCCCTGGTAGGGGGTGAATAGGGGCGTGCGGCGCCCTCACCGTGCGGCGGGGGTGGGACGGGCGGTTTGATTTCCCCCACCCGCCCCTTCCCGAAACTGGGGGCAAGCCCCCAGCCCCCCGGACGCCCTTCGGGTGAGGAGCGGGGTCTGGGGCGGAGCCCCTCACGCGGCGGTAGCCGCAAAATGTCACAGCGGGAAGGGGCGGGGTGGGGAAAGCCACTGTGGTCACCCATGCGCCCGCGCGCGCGTCCTCGCATGCGCCAGCTCCGCCAAGTGCTTCGCGTAGCCCACCCCGTAGAGCTCCGCCCGGCCCGCATCCGGCTCCACCACCGTCGTCGGCTGCGTCCACGCCGCCACGTCCAGCGGCACCCCGTACCGCTCCGCCGCCGCCAGCACCGCGCCCCGCGCGCCCACCTCGCCCTCGACCACGCGCAGCGGGCGGCCCAGTACGTCGGCGAACAGGCGCATCCATGCCGGGGAGCGCGTACCGCCGCCGCACACCGCCAGGTCGCCCATGAGGCCCGCCGCCTCCAGGCAGTGGCGGGCGGCGTATGCGATGCCCTCGCACGTGGCGCGGACCAGGTCGCCCTTCGTGGTCTCCAGCGAAACCCCCGTCAGCTCCGCCCGCAGGCGCGGTTCCACGAACGGGGCGCGTTCGCCCGAGGGTGCGAAGTAGGGGAGGACCTCAACCCCGTTCGACCGCGGCGGCGTCGCGTCCAGCAGCGCGTCGACGTCCGCGTGCCGTACGCCCGTTGTGTTCAGCACCCAGTCGAGCGCCGCCGTGCCGACCATCGCCGGCATGGCGCGCAGCCACTGGCCGGGGCCGTCGGTCGAGATGTAGAGGCCGGCCGGTTCGCCCTCCAGGTCGAGTACATCCGTCGCGACGAGCGAGGCCAGGCAGGTGCCGATGATGAGCAGGCCGTCGCCGGGCCGCGTCACCCCCGCCCCGAGCGCGCACGCGGGCAGGTCGTACGGCCCGTCCGCGATCCGGGTGCCGGGCGGCAGGCCGGGGCCGTCCGTCTCGCCCACCGCGACCGGGTCGCTGACCGGGGCCAGCAGGCCCCGCCGGTGGCCGAGGCCCAGCAGAGCCAGGGTCTCGTCGTCGTACGTCCGCGTCCGCGGGTCCAGGAACGGCATGGACGCGTCCGACACATCCGTGGCCCGCACCCCCGTAAGGCGCCGGAAGACCATGTCCTTGCAGTATAGGGCGGTGGCGGCCGCGTCCAGCGCCTTCGGCTCGTGCCGGTCCAGCCACCCCAGCACGGGCCCCGGGCACCCCGGGAACATCGCACTTCCCGTACGCCGGAACACCTGCGTAAAGACGCCCGACTCCATCCACTGGCTGAGGAGTTCGTGCGCCCGGCCGTCCATCCACGAGATCGCGGGCCGCACCGGACGGCCCTCCTCGTCCACCAGCCACACACCGTCGCCCTGCCCCGTGAGCCCGGCCAGCTCGACAGGGCCGTCGAGCCCCGCCGTCAGCGCCGCCAGGACGTCCACGACCGCCGCGTACACCTCGTCCATGTCCTGCTCGACGAAACCGTCGCGGATGTCGAGCGCGACCGGCCGCGCCTGGACCGCGATCTGCCGCCCGCGCGCGTCGAACGCCGCCGCCTTCACCATGGACGTGCCCACATCGATACCGACGTACATCCCGGTCCGGCCTCCTCAGGTCAGGCAGTGCGCGAGTGGGGTTCCTGCGGCGTACCTGGCCACCTCGGCCGCCGCGATACGCGCCGCCTTCTCGGCGACCTGACGGCTCGCGCCGCCCAGGTGCGGCGTCATGACGACACCGGGCAAGCCCCGCAGCCGCGCCCCGGCGGGCAGCGGCTCCTGCTCGTACGTGTCCAGAGCGGCCGCCGCCAACTGCCCGCTGTCCAGCGCGTCGCACAGCGCATCCGTGTCGACCAGACCGCCCCGCGCGACGTTCACCAGTACGGACGAACGCGGCATCAGAGCGAGCTCCCGGGCGCCGATCAAACCCCGCGTCTCCTCCGTCAGACGCGCATGCAGCGTCACCACCCGCGACCGCGACAGCAGCTCGTCGAGCGAGGCGACCCGAAGGCCGTGCACGTCCCCGCGCACATACGGGTCGTACACCTCCACCTCCGCACCGAACGCGCACAGCACCCGCGCGACCCGGCTGCCCACCGCGCCGTAACCGATCAGGCCGACGCGAGTGTCTTCGAGCTCGGGACCGCACCGCTCGTACGTGTAGTACGAGCCGTCCCAGAGGCCCTGCCGGGCGAGCGAGTCGTGGGTCTCCGGGATGCGGCGCATCGCGGCCAGCATCATCCCGACCGTGAACTCGGCCGTCGCGGCGGCGTTCCGTCCCGGCGCGAAGCACACCTTCACGCCCCGCTTGCGGGCCGCCTCGACGTTGACGTTGACCGGGCCGCCGCGGCAGACGACGACGAGCCGCAGGTCGGGAGCGGCGTCGAGCACCCGCTCCGTGAACGGCGCCATCTGGGTCACGCACACCTCGACGCCCTGCAGCGCCTTGATCAGCTCGTCCTCCGAGTTGCTGGCCTCGTCGACCTCGGCGACCTTGCCGAAAGGTTCCAGCGGCCAGGGGAGAGTGAGCTCGGTCAGTTCGACAGGCGTGCCGGTCATGGCGGAGGCCAGGGCCTCGCCGATCAGTGGGTTGAGGACGAAGTGGTCACCGGCGGCCAGGACTTTCATCGCAGGGCATCTCCTGTCTCGGCGTCGAAGACGTGCGTGAGCTGCGGGTCCGCGGTCACCCGCACGGTTTCGTCCCGGTCGAGGCGTACCTCGGGACCGGTCTGTACGACCAGGGGCTCGGCCACTCCGTCGAGGGCGAGCGTGGCGATCCCCGCTTCGAGCAAGGGCTCGTGCGCGCTGACCCGGGCCGGCACGCCGGGCGCCCCGTCCTCCGCCAGGCGCAGGTCCTCGGGCCTTATGCCGAGAACCACATCGCGCCCCGTCTCCAGCAGTACCCCCGTCGGAACTGCCAGCCGTACGTCGTCCGAGAGCCGCACCCGCCCGTCGTCCTCGACGATGCCCGGCAGCAGGTTGATCGCGGGCTCCCCGACGAAGTCGGCGACGAAGAGGTTCGCCGGGCTGTCGTAGATCTCGTACGGCGTACCGAGCTGCTGGATCACGCCGTCCTTCATCACCGCGATCCGGTCGGCGAGCGACAGCGCCTCCTCCTGGTCGTGCGTGACCAGGATGGTGGTGTGCCCCAGGTCCTTCTGAATGCGCTTGAGTTCGCGCCGCGTCGTGTCGCGCTGCGCCGCGTCCAGGTGGGACAGGGGCTCGTCGAGCAGTAGTACGTCGGGCTCGCGGATCAGCGCGCGGGCCAGCGCCACCCGCTGCTTCTGGCCGCTCGAAAGCCCGCCCGGCCTGGCGTCGAGGATGTCGGTCAGGCCGATCCGCTCGGCCATGTCCCGTACGCGCGAGGCCACTTCCTTGCGCGGTCTGCGGCGCGCGGCGAGCCCGAAGCCCAGATTGTCGGCGACCGCCAGCGGCGGGTAGAGGGCGTAATTCTCGAAGGCGACCCCGATGTTGCGCTGCTGGGCCGGGACCGTCACCACCGAGGCGCCGCCGACGAGGATGTCCCCGCCGGTCACCGGCTCCAGGCCCGCGATCATGCGCAGGGTGGTGGACTTGCCGCAGCCGGACGGGCCGAGCAGGCCGAGCAGCTCACCGGAGTGCAGCTCCAGGTCGATGCCGCGTACGGCCTGGACCTGCGGCCTGCCCCGGGAGGCATAGGTCTTGCGCAGCTCACGCAGCGCCAATTCGGTCATTGCCGGGCCCTCCCGTCGCCGTCGCGCACACCTCGTACGGGACTTTGTGTTCGTCGAGGTCGCGCAGCAGCTCCGCCGACGCCCCGTCGTCGACCAGCACCAGGTCGAAGCGGGACAGCGGGGCGAGGCGGTGGAGTGCGACGCGGCCGAGCTTGGAGTGGTCGAGCAGCAGCACGTTCTTCGCGGCGGAGTCGAGCATGGCCCGCTTGACGGAGACGATGTGCTGCTCCTGGTGGTAGGCGAAGCCGCCGGAGACCGCGGACGTCGACGTGAAGCAGATGTCGACCTGGAGGAGCTGTACGGCCTCCATGCAGGAGACGCCCAGGAAGGAGGAGTGAAGAGGGTCGTAGTCGCCGCCGAGCGCCATCAGGTGGATCCCGCGCTCACTCGACAGCAGAGTCAGCGCTTCGAGGAAGTTCGTGACCACCGTCAGCGGAGTGATCGGGCCGAGCCGGCGCGCTATCTCCAGGGTCGAGGTGGAGTCGTCGAGCATCACGGCCATACCGGGCTCTATGAGCTTCAGCGCGTGCTCGGCGACGGCGGCCTTCTCGGCGCGCATCGTCTTGAGGCGGTACGCGACGTTCGATTCGAAGACGCCGGACGGCTGGGCGGTGACCCCGCCCCTGAACTTCCGGACCAGGCCCTGCCGTTCGAGTTCGTCGAGGTCCCGGTGGATGGTCATCAGGCTGACGTCGAAGCGCTCGGCCAGCTCGGCGGCGGTCGCCGAGCCCGCCGCGAGCACCTGTTCGGCGATGGCTGCCTGGCGGGGTGCGGGGCCGCGCTGCTGGTCGCTGTTCATTCGGTGATCCTTCGTCCTGGTCGGTCCGGCCCGTCGGCCTCGAACAGCAGCAGGCTCTCAGGCCGTACGGACAGCCTCACCGGCGCATCCGGCCGCAGCCCGGCTGCATCAGCGCGCGGCACGACCAGGGACAGGTGCTGCTCGCCGAGGCGGACGGTGACCTCGGTGGCGCGGCCCAGGACTTCGGTGATGTAGACGGTGCCCGCCAGTTCGATGCTGCCGGGCCCGAGACCGGATCCGCCGAGCGCCAGGTCGCGCGGCCTGACCCCGATCTGTACGGGCGTGCCGGGTGCGGCGGACCGTACCGTCAGAGGCACCTCGAAGAAGCCGTCCTCCGACAGGAAGGAGCCGCTGCCGGTGACCTTGCCCGGCAGCAGGTTGATGCGGGGTTTGCCGAAGGAGCGGGCGACGAAGGTGTCGTACGGCTGGTGCCAGATCTCCTCGCGCACGCCCGTCTGGACGATCCTGCCCTCCCTGATCACCCCGATCCGGTCGCCGAGCGCCAGCGCCTCCACCGAGTCGTGCGTGACGTAGAGGGTGGTGGTGCGCCGGACGGCGCCGATGGCCTTCAGCTCGGCGCGCATCGCCTGCCGGAGCTTGGCGTCGAGGTGGGACAGCGGCTCGTCGAGGAGGAAGGCGCGGGCCGGGCGCACCAGGACCCGGCCGAGGGCGACGCGCTGGCGCTGCCCGTTGGAGAGCTGGCCGACGGGGCGGTCGAGGAGGGCGTCGATGCCGAGGAGTTCGGCGATGGAACCGATCCGCTTGCGCGCCTCGGCCGCGGGGAGCTTGTACCTGGGGGAGCGCAGCGGGGAGGCGAGGTTGTCGTACGCGCTGCGGTGCGGGTAGAGGGCGTACGACTCGAAGCACATGGCGACGCCCCGGTCGTACGGCTCGACGCCCGTCATGTCCGTGCCGTCGAGCCGCACCGTCCCGGACTGGGGCTCCTCCAGGCCCGCGACGGTCTTCAGCGTCGTGGTCTTCCCGGCACCCGACGGGCCGAGCAGGCAGAAGAACTCGCCCTCCTCGACGTCGAGTTCCAGGCCGTCGAGCGCCGTGTTCCTGCCGTACGTCTTGTGGATCCCGCGCAGCGAGATGGCTGCTGTCATCAGGACTTCACCGCCCCGAAGGAGAGCCCGCGCACCAGATAGCGCTGGATGGTGAGGGCGAGGAGGAGCGGCGGGATCACGGAGACCAGCGCCGCGGCAGCTGTCAGGTTGTACTTGGGGCGGTCGCCGCCGAGGAAGGACAGGGCGCCGACGGTGACCGTCTGCGCCTCGGAGGAGGTGAGGATCAGGGGGAAGACGAAGTTGTTCCAGGCGAAGATGAAGGCGAGCAGCGAGACCGCGGCGATGCCCGGCTTGACCAGGGGCAGCGCGACCTTGAAGAAGGCCTGCTTCCTTGTGTAGCCGTCGAGCAGCGCTGCCTGTTCCAGCTCCGGGGAGAGGTCGGAGAAGTACGAGCGCATGATCCAGACGATCAACGGCAGCGTGACGAGCTGGAGCACCCAGATCATGCCGACGTACGTGTCGAAGAGTCCGAGCTTCTGGTAGAGCACGAACAGCGGGATGATCACGGTGAGTTCGGGCGCGAACCGGAAGGACAGCAGGGTGAACATGAGGTTCTCCGAGCCCCGGAACCGCCACCTGGCCGCCGCGTAGGCGGCAGGCAGCCCGATCGCCAGGGAGAGCGCGACGGCCCCCAGTGACACGACCAGGCTGTTGACGAAGAAGCGGAGGAAGGGCACACCTTCGTCGTTCCCAGCGCCGAGCACCGTCCTGTATGAGTCGAAGGTCGGCGTAAACGAAAAGTACGTACTGAAAAGCTCGTTGGCCGGTTTCAGCGACAGAATGATCATCCAGGCGATCGGGAAGAGCGCGAAGACGAAGTAGAGAATCAACGCACCGTCGGCGGCGATCGCCAGCATCCTGCGTTTCATTTCGGTACCTCCGCCGCCCGGTTCTGGATCTTGCCGAGATACCGGACCAGCACCATCGTCACCAGGTAGACCACCGCCCACAGCACGATCATGTAGCTGATCCCGAACGAGTACCGCTGGAAGCGGATCGCCTCCAGGTACGCCCGGATCTGGAGCACCACGGTCGAGTCACCGGGCCCGCCCTCCGTCAGCGCGTAGATGATGTCGAAGACCTTCAGCGAGTCCATGAACCGGAAGATCACCGCCACCAGGACGTACGGCCACAGCATCGGCAGCGTCAGCCTCCGGAACGTGAACCACCACCCGGCCCCGTCCACCGCCGCCGCCTCGAACGGCGACACGGGCAGCGACCGCAGTCCGGCCAGCGCCAGGATCGCCACGAACGGCGTATAGACCCACACATCCACCGCGATCGACGAGAGCAGCGCACCGGCCGGGGTGTCCGTCCACTGCACGCCCCCGAGCCCGAAGGGCTTCAGCAGGTAGTTGATGACGCCGACACTCGGCTGGAGCATCAGCTTCCACATGATCGCGGCGATCACGGGCGCGATCATCAGCGGCAGGATGAGGATCTTCTCCAGTACGCGCCCGACCAGGGTCGAGCGGTGCAGCAGCAGCGCCACCCCGACCCCGAGCACCGTCTCGACGGCCGCCGCGCCCACCGCGTACAGCACCGTCACCCACGCCGAGTTCCAGAACGACGTCTCGGTGAAGATGCGCCGGTAGTTCTCCAGGCCGACCATGTCGGGCTGCGGCTTGCTCGCCGCGAAGTCGAAGAACGTGTAGAAGAGGCCGAGCCCGAAGGGATACAGGATCCCGCCGGTGAGCAGCAGCGCCGGCACGATCAGCAGATACGGCCGCAGCGAACGCCGCCAGCGCGGTACGGCCCGCGCCGGCGGCCCACCCCCCTCGTGTGAGGCCGCCCCGTGGTCGGTCTCCTTGAGGGACGTATACATGAAGCGTCACCCAACCTTCGGCGCCAGGTCGTTGGCCAGCCCGTTCAGCACGGACTTGGCGCTCTTGCCGCCGTAGATCTCCTGGAGCGACGCCGCCCAGCTGGTGGTCGCGTCGAAGAACTGTTCCTGCGGCGTGAACTGGATCTTCGTCTGGTCGACGACCGTCTCGAAGGTCTCGATGAAGCCCTCCAGATCCTTCATCTTGTCCTTGTACGCCGCGTCCTGACTGACCGACTTGCGCACCGGGTCGATGTGGTTGCCCTCGATCGCCGCCTTGCGCAGATGCTCCTTGCCGGTCGCCCACTGGAGGAACAGCCAGGCCGCGTGTTTGTTCTTGCTCTTGGCGTTCATGCCGAGCGACCAGATCCACATGTTCGTGGCGAGCGACCCGTCCGGCCCCTTCGGCCCCGGGTGGAAGGCGATCTTCCCGGAGGCGGGCGACGCGCCCTTCACCGCCTGGAAGTACGCGGCCGTATCGGCGTCGAAGAGCATCCCGGCCTTCTTCGCGCCGAGGTCGCTGGAGCACTGGTACCAGGTGTACGACGTCCAGGACGGGGGGCCGCCCTTCTTGATCATCTCGGCCCAGTCCTGCGTGAAGGCGATGGCCTCCGGGCTGTTCATGGCGGGTGTGATCTTGCCGCCGTCGACGGTGAAGTCCTTGAGCCCGTAGCGCGAGTACATGGTCATGAAGCCGGGGTGGATCGTCGCCCAGCTCCGCGACCCGCGCACCGCCACGCCGTACATCCCGTCGTAGCCCGCCCCCGGCGCCTTGCGTTTGATGGCACCGGAGATCTCACGGAGCTCGTCGAAGGTCTCGGCGGGCTTCAGCCCCAGCTTCTTGAAGACCTCGGTGTTGTACGCGACGACGTTCGTCTCCCAGCCCCACGGCAGCGCGTACTGCCCGCCCTGCCCGAGCGGGGCGCCCGCCTTGAGCGACCACTGGTCGGCCTGGAGGAGATTGGGGAAGAAGTCACCCTGGTCCCACTCGCCGCCCGTCGCGGAGGAGTTGCTCATCCACGGGCCGAGATCCTCCAGCCAGCCGGGCGGCCCGTACTGCCAGACCATGTACGCGCCGAGCATGAAGATGTCGTACGACGCGCGGCCGCTGGACAGGTCGACGGTCAGCTTGTCGAAGTAGTTGTCCTCGGGGAAGACGTCGTACTCGACCTTGATGCCGGTCTTCGCCGTGAAGGACTTCAGGTCGGCGATCAGCGCATCCGTGTACGGGTGCTTGTTCAGCAGCGCCTTGACCGTCTTGCCCTTGGCCTTCTTCCAGTCGAAGGAGCCGGTGACGTCGTTCGCCGCCGACCCGCCGCCCTTCGTGCTCTCGTCGCCGCCGAAGCCCGTACCGCAGGCGCTCAGCAGCGGAGTGGCGGAAGCGGCCGCCGTAAGGGCGAGGAACCGCCGCCGGTCGTGTACGCGCATGTCCATCCCGACCTCCGTAACAGGATCAGCCGACTGGTTAACAGAGCTTGGAACAGGGGAACTTGCGCGTCAATCCCTCGCGCAACGGAATATCTCGGTGCACAGTGAGAACTTCACAGATGAAGACGATATGCGCGGGAGGATCGTGTGCGGTCCGACGACACGGCATGGATGGGCATCGACCTGGGTACGCAGAGCGTCCGGGCGATGGTCGCCACCACCCACGGACACATCCTGGGCAGCGGCTCCGCCCCGCTGACCGGCCGGCGCAGCGGCGTGCGCCACGAGCAGGAACCGTCCGACTGGTGGGCGGCCGTCTGCACCGCCGCCCGCGCCGCCCTCACCGGCGTACAGGCACGCAGACTCCATGCCCTCGCAGTCTGCTCCACTTCCGGCACCGTGCTGCTCACCGACACGTACGGCCATCCGCTGACCCCCGGTCTGATGTACGACGACGGGCGTGCCGCACCCGAGGCCGACGAGGCCGGTGTGCCGCCGAGCTGGGGCCTGGCGAAGGCGCTCTGGCTGACCCGGCGGCGCAACGGAACCGGTCCGCCCGTGCGCCTCGCCCACCAGGCCGACACGGTGACCGCCCGGCTCACCGGCGGCCCGGTCGCCACCGACTCCAGCCACGCCCTCAAGACGGGCTACGACCTGGAACGCGACACCTGGCCCGCCGAGGCGATGGAAATGCTCGGCCTGACCCCGGACCTGTTCCCCGAGGTCGTACGCCCCGGAACGTCCCTCGGCAAGGTCGCCGACGCCGCCTCCCGCGAGACCGGCATCCCCGCGGGCACCCTCGTCGTCGCCGGAATGACCGACGGCTGCGCGGCCCAGATCGCCTCCGGCGCCCTGCGTATCGGCTCCTGGAACTCGGTACTCGGCACCACCCTCGTCCTCAAGGGCGTTGCCGCCGACCCGGTCCACGACAGCTCCGGCATCGTCTACAACCACCGCTCCCCGGACGGCAACTGGCTCCCCGGCGGCGCCTCCAGCGTCGGCGCCGGCGCCCTCACCGCCGCCTTCCCCGGCGCCGACCCGGCCCGCCTCGACCGCCTCGCCGCCCACCACGAGCCGTCCGTCGCGCTCGCCTACCCGCTGGCCTCGCAGGGCGAACGCTTCCCGTTCCGCGCCCCGGACGCCACCGCGTTCGTACTTGACGGCGGTACGTCGGAAGGCGACCGGTGGGCGGCACTGCTCCAGGGCGTCGGTTACGCCGAACGGCTGTGTCTGGACTACCTCCACCATCTGGGAGCGCCCGTCGAAGGCCCGCTGACCTTCACCGGAGGCGCGGCGCGCAGCGCGTACTGGAACCGGCTGCGCGCCGACATCCTGGGCCGCCCGGCCCGTATCCCCGAACAGACCGAACCGGCGCTCGGCATGGCGGTCCTGGCCGCGCACGGGGCGGGGGGCGCGGGCGACCTGGCCGGGGCGGCGGAGGCCATGGTGCGCATCCGCGAGGTGCTCCAGCCACGCCCGGAGCGCACGGCGGCCTTCGCGGAGCCGTACGCCCGTATCGTCGGGGAACTGGAGCGGCGCGGCTGGCTGCCGGAGCCCGTCGCGGCGCACGCCCTGGCCCGCCTGGAGACGTCTTCGTGAGTACGAGTCCGAGCCCTGCCCCGAGTACGACGCTGCTGCTTGCCCGTCACGGCCAGACCGTCTGGCACGCCGAGAACCGCTACGCCGGGACCAGCGACGTAGCCCTGACCGAGATCGGCCGCAGGCAGGCCGAGGCGTTGGGGGAGTGGGTGGCCAGGCATCCCGTCGACGCGGTGTGGACGTCCACGGTGCCGCGGGCCATCGAGACCGCCGAACCGGCATGCCGGGCGCTCGGGCTCGCAGCGCACCGCGAGCACGAGCTGCGCGAGTGCCACTACGGCGTGATGGAGGGCCGTACGCTCGGCGAATTCGCCGCCGAGAAGCCCGAGTTGGCCGAAGCCTTCCGCGCCGATCCGGTCGCGAACCCCTTCCCGGACGCGGAGGACCCCCGGGCCGTGGCGGCCAGGGGGTCCGATGCGCTTCGCCGTATCGCCCGGGAGCACGAGGGGGAGCGGGTGCTGGTGGTTGCCCACAACACCCTGCTGCGGCTCGTGCTCTGCGAGCTGCTCGGCATTCCGCTGAGGGACTACCGGAGGGTCTTCCCGCAGTTGCGCAACGCGGCGGTGAGCGAGGTGCGCATCAGCGGGAAGGACACCGCGCTGATCTCGCTCAATCTTCCGTGTTCGTGACGGCCTTGGCGGACCGGGACCGCTGGAGTGCGAAACCGGCGATCGCGAGGGCGACGGTCAGACCGCCCGTCCAGTACAGCTGCAGACGGGTGCCCTCCTCACGGGCCATCAGGACGAAGATGGCGGCCATGCCGACGAGCGCGACCCAGGTCAGGACCGGGTAGGCCCACATCTTCACGACCAGCGTCTCGGGCGCCTCGCGCTCGGTGCGGCGGCGCAGCAGCAGCTGGGAGACGGCGATGAAGATCCAGACGACCAGGATCACCGCGCCGATCATGTTGAGCAGCCACTGGAAGATGTCGTTCGGCCGCCAGTAGCTGAGCAGTACGCAGCCGAAGCCGAAGACGGAGGACACCAGTACGGCGATGCGCGGGACGCCGCCGAAGACCTGGCCCAGCGCCTTCGGGCCCTGGCCGCGGGCGACCAGCGAGCAGGCCATGCGGGAGGCGCCGTAGACGTTGGCGTTCATCGCGGAGAGCAGCGCGACCAGCACGACCACGTTCATGATCTGGCCGGCGGCGGGGATGCCCAGGTGGTCGAGGGTGGCGACGTACGGGCCCTTGGTGACGACCGCCTTGTCGTTCCACGGGACGAGGGTGACGATGACCGCCATGGAGCCGATGTAGAAGATCGCGATGCGCCACATCGCCGTACGCACGGCCTTCGCGACGCCCTTGACCGGGCTCTCGGACTCGGCCGCGGCGATGGTGACCGTCTCCAGGCCGCCGTACGCGAAGACCGACGCGAGCAGACCGACGATCAGGCCCTCGGAGCCGTTCGGCAGGAAGCCGCCCGCGCCGGTGAGGTTGGCGGTGCCGGGGGCGGGGGCGTCGGAGCCGGGCAGGAGGCCCAGGATCGCGAGGGCGCCGATGCCCAGGAAGAGCGCGATCGCGCCGACCTTGAGGGCGGCGAACCAGAACTCGAACTCGCCGAAGTTCTTCACGGCGGCCAGGTTCGTACCGCAGAAGACCAGCATGAAGAGGGCGACCCAGGCCCACTCGGGTGTGTCCGGCATCCACGCGACCATGATCTTCGCGGCACCGATGCCTTCGAGGCCGACGGCCACACAGAGCAGGAACCAGAAGGACCAGCCGGCGGTGAAGCCCGCCCACGGGCCGATCGCCCGCTCGGCGTGAACGGAGAAGGAACCGGAGGCCGGGTTGGCCGCGGACATCTCGCCGAGCATGCGCATCACGAGCATGACGAGCAGCCCGGATATCGCATAAGAGACGACGATCGAAGGACCGGCGGCGGCAATGCCGGCACCCGACCCGACGAAGAGTCCCGCGCCGATGACACCGCCGAGGGCGATCATCGACAGATGGCGTTGCTTGAGTCCGTGAGTGAGCGGCGAGTCGACTTTGTTCTCGACTCTGTTCTCGCCGTTGTTCTCTACGGGCTCGACTGCGGCGGCGTCCTCGACGGGCGTCGGCGCGGAAGACCGAGACATGGGCATGCCCTGTTCAGTAGCTGAGACGGGGGAGCAGAGCCCACAGTCTGAAGAAATGCCCCGCTCACAGGGAACACCTGACCGCTATACGGACACTACGTTCACACATAGTGAGCGATCACGCACGCTTCGAACACCATTCCCTCACGACTGCCACCAGCAGCACCGCGCCGGTGGCCGCCGCCGACCACAGCAACTGAGGCCGCGCAGCATCATCGGTGAGCATCAGCAGCAGTACGCCGACGAGCCCGGCCAGCGTGACCCAGCTCAGCCAGGGGAAGCCCCACATCTTCAGCACCAGTAGCTCCGGCGACTCGCGCTCGATGCGCCGCCGCAGGCGCAACTGCGAGGCGACGATCAGGCCCCACACGAACAGCAGCACCGCGCCGACGGCGTTGAGCATGTAGAGGAAGACGCTGTCGGGCCACTTGAGATTGAGGAGTACGGAGACGAACCCGAAGGCCACGGAGGCGAGCACCGCACGGCGCGGTACGCCGCCGCCCTCGCCGCCCGACACCTTGAGCAGGCCCTTCGGCGCCTCGCCGCGCTCGGCCAGCGAGAAGACCATGCGCGAGGACCCGTACAGATTGGCGTTGAGCGCGGACAGCAGCGCCACGAACACCACGATGTTCATGATCTGCCCGGCGGACGGGATGCCGATGGCGTCCAGCACGGCGACGTACGGACTGAATCCCGCCTTCTGCGCGGTCCAGGGCAGCACGGTCACGATGACCAGCATCGACCCGATATAGAAGAAGAGGATGCGCCACACCGCGGCGCGCACCGCGCGGGCGACGTTGCGGGCCGGATCGTCGGTCTCGGCGGCGGCAATCGTGACGACCTCCAGGCCGCCGAAGGCGAAGACGACGGTGAGTACGCCGGAGACGACGCCTTCCCAGCCGTTGGGGAGGAAGCCGCCCTCGCCGGTGAGGTTGGTGAAACCGACCGGGGAGGTGTCGGGCAGCACCCCGAAGACGGCCAGCAGCCCCAGCCCGAGGAACAGCACAATCGCGCCGACCTTGAGGGCGGCGAACCAGAACTCGAATTCACCGAAGTTCTTCACGGCGGCGAGGTTGGCGCCGGTGAAGACCACCATGAAGATCAGCACCCAGGTCCACTGCGCGATATCGGGCACCCAGCCGTGCGCGATCTGCGCGGCGGCGGTCGCCTCCACGGCGAGCACCACGACGAGCAGGAACCAGTACAGCCAGCCGACGCTGAACCCGGCCCAGCGCCCGAGCGCACGTTCGGCGTGCACCGAGAAGGAACCGGACGCGGGCATGGCGGCGGACATCTCGCCGAGCATCCGCATCACCAGCATCGCGAGTGCGCCCGCGATCAGATACGAGATGACAATGCCGGGTCCTGCGACCGCGATACCGGCACCCGAGCCGACGAAAAGCCCGGCACCGATCACTCCGCCGAGGCCGAGCATGGTGAGGTGTCGCCGCTTCAGCCCATGGGCAAGGGGCTCGGCCGGATCGTCGTGCATGCTGCTCGCAACTCTAGGAACTTCAGCGGATCATTTATGCGGATCATTTGTGAGGGCCCCACAGTCTCGCCGAGCATGGCCCTTCTCCGCAAAATGGCCGCGCACTCCTGTGACCTCAGTGACGCGTATCACGCATTCCCAGGATTACTTCTGCCTCTTTGTGTGAACCCCACCAAACGGTCAACCGCCGCTTTGTCGGCGGCTGATGGTGATCGCGCGTTGACTCCTGAGCTAACGTCACGGTGTTCTTCCCTGCTTCCACCTCCAGTCCAGTCCAGTCCAGTCCAGTCGTTCCTTCCTCCACCGAACCTGCAACCTGCGGAGTCCCGATGAGCACTGCTGCCGCCCCCGTCCGTTCCGGAGCGGTCCTCGCCGACCTGCTGCCTTCCGCCTCCACCGCCACGCGTGCCTTCGCCCGCGACGCGGCCCTGGTGCTCGGCGGCGCGGCGCTCACCGGCATAGCGGCCCAGATCGCGGTACCCGTCCCCGGCTCCCCGGTTCCGGTCACCGGCCAGACCTTCGCGGCCCTGCTGGTCGGCACGGCCGTCGGCGCCCGCCGCGGCTTCCTCTCCCTCGCGCTGTACGCCGTGATCGGCATGGCCGGGATGCCGTGGTTCGCGGGCGGCACGTCGGGCGCGGGCGGTGCGTCCTTCGGCTACATCCTCGGCATGCTGCTGGCCGCCACGGTGGTCGGTGCGCTGGCCCGCCGCGGCGGCGACCGCTCGGTGCTTCGCACGGCCGGGACGATGGTGCTGGGCTCGGCGGTCATCTACGCCGTGGGCGTGCCGTACCTGGCGCTGTCGACCGGCATGTCGCTGAGCGCGGCGGTGGCGGCCGGCCTGGTCCCGTTCCTGATCGGCGACGCGCTGAAGGCGGCGCTGGCGATGGGGGCGCTGCCGGCGGCGTGGAAGCTGGTGGGCGACCGAGGCTGAGCCCGGCCGTAAGCACGACGAAAGGCCCGCACCTGCAAGGCAGGCGCGGGCCTTCGCGCGTTCTGCTTGGCCTCTTCTGCTTGGGCGTCTCTGCTCGGCGTCTTCTATCTGGTGTCTTCTACTTGGCGTCGGCTCGGCTGCGAGTCGACCACCACGCCCCGGCGCCGCCCGCGGCGAGCAGCAGTACCCCGGCCAGGCCGAGCGGCAGCGTGCCGTCGTACGGGCCGGTCGACGGCAGGTCCTCGGCGGGCTCGGACGACCGGCCGGCGGGACCGAACGGCGTGTTGTCGGTGCCGAGGAGGAGCGGGGTGTCGGGGGCATTCGGTGTCGGGTGGGACGCGCCGAAGGCGACGGGCCCCTGCTGCCACAGCAGCTTCTCGCTGGTTCCCTTCGTCACGGGCAGGCAGATCTTGCCGGTCTTCTGGAGGTCGAAGGTCGCGGTGACGGCGTACGAACGGTCCTTGCCCGCCGCGACGTTGTCGATGACGCAGGCGAAACCGCTGTTGGAACCCTTGGGCAGCCGGTTCCCGGGAATCGGTGAACAGCCCTCAACGGCGGTTATTCGCATACCGTCGAAGCCGACGACGGCCATGGTGATCGGACCGGTGTCCTTCGTCCCCCGGTTGAGCACCTTCGCGGACAGCTCGGTCTTCTCCGACGTGTTGTCGACCGTGATGCGTTCGGGCAGCTCGGTGGTGACCTTCACGTCGGCTTCGGCAGCGGCTGCCGGACCTGGCTTTCCCCCTTTGCTGCTGCCGGGCGCGGGTTCGTCCGCGGCCGAAGCGCTGAACGGCAGAAACAGAACGGCCGCCATGGCGGTCGCCGTCAATGATCCAGCGGTTTTGGTCTTCGATACGTGCATTTCCCATCCCCCTCGCCGTGCAGGGCGTTTCGCTACTTGAAGAGGTACCACAAGATTTCACGCAACTATGCTGTGATAGTGGGAAGTTCACGCTTCTGTCCTGGCCGCAGCGGGTGCTGAGGGGGAGGACGCCAATGCCGGGAATATCGAGGAAGTCCGGGTCACCGGGAAAGCCGGTGCAGCCGGGAATGCCGGGCGCCCCGGGGTTATTGGTCGCCGGGCGTTATCGCCTGGGCGAAACAATAGGCCAGGGGGGAATGGGGCGTGTGTGGCGTGCGTTCGACGAAATCCTGGACCGCCGTGTCGCCGTAAAGGAAATGCGGATGGACGGCCTCGACGCGGAGGACAGCAGGATCCGCCGCGAACGCACACTGCGCGAGGCGCGCGCGACTGCCAGGATCGACCATCCCAATGTGGTCAGGGTGTACGACGTGGCGGAGGTGAACGACCGCCTGTGGATCGTGATGGAGCTCGTCGACTCGCGCTCGCTGGAACAAACCCTGGCAGAGGAAGGCCCGTTGCGCCCGCAGGAGGCGGCGAGAATCGGCCTGGGCCTGGTCGCGGCGCTGAGAGAAGTCCACGCGGTAGGAGTCCTGCACCGCGACATCAAGCCCGGCAACGTCCTGCTCGGCCGGGCGGACAGGCCGGGCCGGGCCGGCAGGGTGGTCCTGACGGACTTCGGCATCGCGGCGATCCAGGACACGAAGGCGCTGACGATGGCGGGGATGCTGGTCGGCTCACCCGACTACATGGCCCCCGAGCGGGTGGGCGGCCGCCCCCAGGGCCCGCCGTCGGACCTGTGGTCCCTGGGCGCGACGCTGTGCGCGGCGGTGGCAGGCCATTCCCCCTTCGCCCGCCCGACGACCCTGGCAACGCTGCACGCCGTGCTGTACGAGGAGCCCGTACTCCCGCCAGAAGCGGGCCAGTTGTCCCCGGTGCTGGCAGCGCTACTGGCCAAGGACCCGGCACTGCGCCCGGACTTGAACGCCTTGCACGCGGCGCTGGAGGCGGTCGAGTCGGCCGAGGCGATGACCAGCCCTGCGGACGCGCCGGGGCGTGGCGGGGCGGAGCCCCCGGAGGGGCCGCTGCGTGGCGTGGCGGAGGCACCGGAGAGGCTGCCGCGCGGCGTGGCCGAGGCCCCGGAGACGCCGCGTGGCGTGGTGGAGCCCCTGCATTCGCCGCCGCGTGGCCTGGCCGAGCTCCCTGGAGGGCTGCCGCATGGCGTGGCGGAGACTCCGCAGGCGCCGCCGCGCGGTGTTGCAGAGTTCCCTGAGATTCCGCCGCCCGGCTTGGCGGAGCTCCCTGAGGGGCTGCCGCATGGCGTGGCTGAGACTCCGCAGGCGCCGCCACGTGGTGTGGCAGGGGTCCCTGAGTCTCCGCTGCGCCGCCCGTCGGAGACCTTGGAGACGTCGCGGCGCGGTCTCGCGGAGGCTCCTGAGGTGCCGTCGCGCGGCCTGGCGGTGACTCCTGAGAGTCTGCCGCGCGGCTTGGCGGAGCTCCCTGGAGGGCTGCCGCATGGCGTGGCTGAGACTCCGCAGGCGCCGCCGCGCGGTGTTGCAGAGGTCCCTGAGATTCCGCCGCCCGGCTTGGCGGAGCTCCCTGGGGGGCCGCCGCGTGGCTTGGTGGAGCCCCTTGATTCGCCGCCGCCTGGTCTGGTGGAGCCTCCGGAGCCGCCGTCGCGCCGCCCAGCGGAGCCCCTCGGGCGGCACCCCCTCGCGCGCCCGCCGGCAGTTGGGCCTCCGCCTCCGCAGGCTCCCGACGCCCTGGGCGCTGAGGGGCGCGACGGGAACCCGGTGGCTGCCGGGTGTGGGCCGTTGGGTGGCGGTGGGGGTGTGCCGTCCTGGGGGCGGGCTGCGCAGCCCGCCGGGGTGTCCGCCGCCGGCCCGGCCGCCGGGCGGCCCGTGCCGGGCGCGGATTCGGGGCGTACGCCTGCGGGGAGCCGTAACGCCGCCGAGGCCACCGCTACCCCGGCCTCCCCGGCCGTCCCGCGCCCGCCCCGCTTCCGTAAGCCCACGAGCCACGCACTCGTCGCGGCCGTACTCGCAGCCGCTGCGGTCGTCGCCACCGTCATGGTCCTGACCGCCCGCGACCCCGTCGGCGAGCCGGTCGGGACTACGACACGTACGCCCACCCCGGCCTCGACCTCCGCCCCCACCGTCGCCGGGACTTCCCGGCCCCCCACCGCGCCGCCCGGCACCCGCAGCGAGACCGGGTTCGCCTGGGCGCCGCCCAAGGCGTGGACCCGTAGCGCCAAGACCCCGTCCAACGTCCACTACCACTCGCCCGCCGGACAACAAGAAATCGCCGCCTCGTACGCACTCGTACGCGGCGGCGATCTCCTCGCCCAATGGCAGCAGTTCGAACGGGACTCCCAGGACGTCCCCGGCTACAGCAAGCTGCGCCTGGAGCGCACCACCTTCCAGCAGCGGCCCGCCATCGTCTGGGAGTACCTGTTCACGCAGGGCGGCGAGCCCTGGCGGGCCCGTCAGCTCGGCTTCAATGCCGGCGGCAAGTCGTACCAGCTCAACATCTGGTACGCCGCCGGCACCCGGACCGAAGCCCTGCGTATTTACGACACGGTGGCCGAATCCTTCACGCCACTCTGATCCTGCCGCTCCTTGCCCCGGCGGAGCTTCTCGCGGACCAGGGCGATACCGACCACCAGCGCCGCGACCAGCAGCGACAGCAGCACCTGCTCGCGCGCAGCGTCGTCGTACGCCATGTAGACGATCACGAATGTGATCACACCGGCCGTCGCCCACGTCAGATACGGGAAGAGCCACATCTTCACGATGAGCTTCTCGGGGGCCTCGCGCAGGATGATCCCGCGCATCCGCAGCTGCGTGAAGCAGATGACCAGCCACACGAACAGCGCCACCGCACCCGACGAGTTCAGCAGGAACGCGAACACCGTGTCCGGCCACTTGTAGTTGAAGAAGACGGCGACGAAGCCGAAGGCGACCGACGAGAGGATCGCGGCGCGCGGGACGCCCTGCGCGTTCGTACGGGCGAACGCCTTCGGCGCGTCACCGCGCCTGCCGAGCGAGAACGCCATGCGCGAGGCCGTGTAGAGGCCGGAGTTCAGGCACGACAGAACCGCCGTCAGCACGATGACGTTCATGATCTGACCCGCGTGCGGGATACCGATCGAGTTCAGCGCGGCGACGTACGAGCCGTCCTTGACGATCGACTTGTCGTTCCACGGCAGCAGCGTCAGCACGACGAAGATCGAACCGAGGTAGAAGACACCGATACGCCAGATCACGCTGTTGGTCGCCTTGGTCACGGCCCGCTGCGGGTCCGCCGACTCACCGGCCGCCAGTGTGACGATCTCGCTGCCCATGAAGGAGAAGACGACCATCAGTACGCCGGTAAGGATCGCGCCCGGCCCCTCGGGGAAGAATCCGCCGCTGTCCGTCAGATGCGCGAAGCCCGCCCCCGGGTTGTCCGAGCCCGGCAGCACGCCGAAGACCGCGAGCAGACCGATGATGACGAAGCCGCCGATCGCGACGACCTTGATCCCGGCGAACCAGAACTCGAACTCGCCGTACGACGCGACCGAAGCGAGGTTCGTGGCGGTCAGTACGACCATCACGATCAGCGCCCAGCCCCACTGCGGTACGGCCGGTATCCAGCCCTCCAGGATCTTCGCGCCCGCGGTCGCCTCGACCGCCAGCACCACGACCCAGAAGAACCAGTAGAGCCAGCCGATCGAGAACCCGGCCCAGCGCCCGAGCGCGCGGTCCGCGTACGCCGAGAAGGACCCGGACGTCGGGTTCGCCGCGGACATCTCGCCGAGCATCCGCATCACGAAGACGACCAGCGCGCCGACGAGTGCGTACGACAGCAGGATCGCGGGACCGGCGGCTGCGATGCCGCCGCTCGATCCGACGAAGAGGCCGGCGCCGATGACGCCGCCGATGGCGATCATGGACAAATGGCGGTTTTTCAGACCGGCCTGGAGACCGTCGGAGGGCTGCGAATCCCCGGGTCCTACGGGGTTCTCGCCTGCCTTCGCAAGGGTCGGCTGCGCGTTCATGCACAATCCTTAGGTTCTTGGGTCACTCGGGTCACGAGCCCAGGCATTCAAACGCGACATGTCTCTGGACGGAAGAGCCGACTCCGGATCGTTGTACAGCGAGCGAATTCGTGAGTGCGGCGGCGACGCGGAACCGGGCGCCGAACCGGCGGCGAACCCGACTCCGAACGTGACGCGGACCGGACCCCGGCGACGGCGGCCGGGCCTCCCCCGTGCCACACTCGTCCCATGCGCGTGTACCTCGGTTCCGACCATGCCGGATACGAACTCAAGAACCACCTCGTCGAGTGGCTGAAGGCCCACGGCCACGAGCCCGTCGACTGTGGCCCCCACATCTACGACGCCGTGGACGACTACCCGCCGTTCTGCCTGCGCGCCGCGGAGAAGACGGCGGCGGACCCGGACAGCCTCGGCATCGTGATCGGTGGCTCGGGCAACGGCGAGCAGATCGCCGCGAACAAGGTCAAGGGCGTACGGGCGGCGTTGGCCTGGAGCGAGCAGACGGCCGCGCTCGGCCGGGAGCACAACGACGCGAACGTCATCTCCATCGGTGGCCGGATGCACACGGAGGAGGAGGCCACGAAGTTCGTGGAGATCTTCCTCGCCACTCCGTACTCCAACGAAGAGCGCCACCAGCGCCGCATCGACATGCTGGCAGCGTACGAACGGACCGGCACCCTCCCGCCGATCCCCTCTCACCACCCGCAGCAGCCGTAAGCAAGGCCGGACTCCGTCCCCGTCCGTCGGGTGGGGCGTGGTGCGGTGGCTTTGGGGTCGGTGCCGCGCTGGGGCGACCCCTTTGGGATGCCGCGCTTGCGCCGTTCGGCCCCTGCGGGCCTCTCGGGCTTCGTGCGGCTGCGCCGGACTCCGTCCGTTGGGCTGCTGGGCGGGGCGTGGTGCGGTGGCTTCGGGGTCGGTGCCGTGCTGGGGCGTCTCCTCGGGTGCCGAACGGGCGGGGGGTCGCATGTGTACGCCGCCCACGCTGTGTTCGACACCCTGCGGGGAGCGCCCCTGCACGTCCCCTCCCGCAGCGCGGTCCACGAAGCGCCACTGGGCTCATCCCGCGCTGCGAAGCCGGTGGCGGATCTGCGGCGCGAGAACCTCCCGCGGATCCGGCGCACCTGGGGGAGCATGTTCCCGCGAGGCGCAGCCGGCGCACCGCCCGGGGCCGTACCGCACCCCGGGGGTCTGGGGGCCTGCCCCCAGTTTCGGGAAGTGCCAGGGGAGAAAATCACCGCACCGCGCCGCACACCCGGACACGCAACCCGCAGGAGACCGGACCATGCCCGAGGGGCACACCATCCACCGCCTCGCCGAGGACCACCAGGCGCGCTTCGCCGGGTGGCCCGTGCGCGTGAGCAGCCCGCAGGGCAAGTTCTCCGACAGCGCGGCCCTCCTGGACGGCCAGGTCCTCGACGGCGTCGACGCCCACGGCAAGCATCTCTTCCTCGGCTTCGACGACGCCGACTGGATCCACATCCACCTCGGCCTCTTCGGCAAGCTCGGCTTCGGTACGACTCCGGCGCCCCCGCCCACCGACACCGTCCGCCTGCGCCTCGTCAACGACGACCACTACGCCGATCTGCGCGGCCCCACCACCTGCGCCCTGATCACCGAGCCCGAGAAGCGCGCGATACACGACCGCCTCGGACCGGACCCGCTGCGCAACGGCGACGACCCGGACAAGGCGTGGCGGCGGATCTCGAAGAGCCGCACCACGATCGCCGCCCTGCTCATGGACCAGAAGATCATCGCGGGCGTCGGCAACGTCTACCGCGCCGAAGTCCTCTTCCGGCACGGCATCGACCCGTACCGCGCGGGCAAGGACCTCACCCGCCGCGAGTGGGACGCGATGTGGGCGGATCTCGCGGACCTCATGCGGGAGGGCGTACGCAACAACCGGATCGATACGGTCCGCCCCGAACACACCCCGGAAGAGATGGGCCGCCCGCCCCGCGTCGACGACCACGGCGGCGAGGTCTACGTCTACCGCAGGGCCAACCTGCCCTGCCACATCTGTGGCGGCGAGATCCGCACCGCCGGTCTCGCCGCCCGCAACCTCTTCTGGTGCCCGGTCTGCCAGCACCGCTGACGGGCCGGGCGCGCAGCGCCTGCGCTCAGAAGCCGTGGGGCAGGAAGGGGGCGACCGCCGTCCCGAACGCCACCGACGCCTCCCCCAACGCCCCCGGCCGCAGCTCCCGCACCCGTCCCGCCCCCGCCAGCGCGGCCAGGCTGACGCCACCGAGATACGCCGCGCCCAACTCCCGTACGGACAGCGCGAGATCCGCCGCCTCGTGCGTACGCTTGCACGACGCGCCGCCCTTGTCGTCGCACCTCAGCCGCCAACGCCCCTCGTTCCAGGGGCAGAACGCGTCCGCGACCTCGAACACCACATCCACAGGAGCCTGATACGTACGCGCCTCCAGCGCCGCCCCGACATCCACCAGCCGCACATACAGCGAATCCCGCAGCCGTACGTCGCAGCGCCGGATGTCCGAGACGAGGTGCTGCCAGGGGTCGTCAACGGGCCTGTTGCGCGCCCGGATTCGCGACGTCAGGTCGATGTCGAAGAGGAAGCGCCACAGCGCCGCGTACGCCGTCGGGTCGACCGCCTCCAGGTCGCGCAGCACGACCGTGCCCTTCGCCCCTGCCGCGTCCCACTCCGGCTTGACATGGAACCGGGCGTATCCCACCGTCTCCCCGTCCAGGTCGGCCAGCACGCACCGCAGCGGCGAAGCGCCCTCGCGCTCGCTCACCGGGTCGAGCAGCGGCACGCCCTCCCAGTGCGGCCTGCGCGCGAGCATTCCCGGCCGGCCCGCGACCTGTTGTGCGTACAAGGCCTCGCACACGTCCCGCGCATCCGCCGGTTTCGCGAACCGGAGCCGTACGTCGTCCGTCCCGGCAGGCACTGCGAGCTGTACCCGCGCGGTGTCGATCTCCGCCGACATCTGCTGCGTCGCGGCGCCGTAACCGAATCGTCCGTAGATCGCCGGCTCCGACGCGGTCAGCAGCGCGAGCGGCTCGCCCCCTGCCCGTACGTCGTCAAGCTGACGCCGCATCATCGCGGTGAGGATCCCGCGCCGCCGGTGCGTCGTGGCGACGCTCACCATGCTTACGCCGGCGGCCGGCACGACGGCGCCGCCCGGCACGGACAGCCGGAAGGAGAAGGCCGTCGCCGTACCGACGTACTGATCCCCGTCACAGACCGCCAGGCTCCGGTCCGGTTCGGTCACAGCCCGGTCGAGCTCACGCTCCTCCGGACTCGCCGCTACGCCCCCGAAAGCGAGTTCCACCGCCTCGAACCAGTCGTCCCATTCGCCGGGCCGCAACACGCGCAGTTCGGTGGTCATATGCCATGCCTACCAGGCCCCCGGCAATCGGGCGACTCAATTTCGAACACAATGTCACAGGGGTCCCCCTGCGGAGCAGCGACGAGGATGGATAGGGTCCACCGCAATGGCACGTGGAGTAGGAGCAGATTCGTACACGGCCCGGACGCGCAAGTCGGCGCACCGGGCCCGCATCGCGCTGCGCAAATCCGGCGTCGACTATTTCCGGGGCGACGGGTCCGACTGGATCGCACTGGCGGGCCTGCTGCTCACCGTCCCGGCGATCGCCTGCGGCACCATCGCGACGCCCGTGTGGTGCGCGCCGTCCGCCCTCGTCCTCCCGATCGTCGCGGGTGGCCTGCTGCTGCGTCCGGCGAGCCTGCTCGGGCTCTACGCCGCGGCTGCCACCGCACTGATCGTCGAGTCGATCGTGCTGGGCCCGTACACGCAGGGTCCGGCGACGGTCACCCCCGGCACGGTCCTGACGGTCGCGGCGTGCGGCTTCTTCGGCCTGGTGATCGCCCAGTTCAGGGCACGGGTCGGCGTCCCCTGGCGGCGCGGCGGCACGATGCTCTTCGACCTGCGCGAACGCATCCGGGTCCAGAGCGCGCTGCCGCGCCTACCCAAGAACTGGCACCGCGAGATGGCGCTGCGGCCGGCGGGCGGCCAGTCCTTCTCCGGCGACTTCGTGGTCGCGGCGCGCACGAACGGCGACCGCACGCTGGAAGTGGTCCTGACCGACGTCTCGGGCAAGGGCATGGACGCGGGCTCACGCGCCCTGCTCCTGTCGGGCGCTTTCGGCGGACTGCTGGGCTCCCTGCCACCGCACGCCTTCCTCCCGGCGGCGAACGCGTACCTCCTCCGCCAGAACTGGGACGAGGGCTTCGCGACATCCATTCACCTGGTCCTGGACCTGGACTCCGGCGACTACGAACTCTTCTCGGCAGGCCACCTGCCCGCGCTCCAACTCCACGCGGGCAACGGCCGCTGGGAGGAGAAGTCGGGCGAGGGCCCGCTGCTGGGCGTGTACGACGGCGCACAATTCGACCCGGTAAAAGGCTCATTGCGCCCCGGCGACGTACTGATGCTCTTCACGGACGGCCTGGTGGAGACGTCGGGCCGGGACATTGCGGAAGGCATAGACCGCCTGACGGGCGAGGCGGACAGGTACGTCGTCTCAGGCTTCGGCGGCGCGGCATGGCACCTGATCGAAGCAGTGGCAAAGGACGTGAACGACGACCGGGCGCTGCTGCTGATCTGCCACGAGGCGTAGTAGGGCGCGGTGTTTGGGCCCGGGGACCCGCCCGCCTTCGCCGCGGCCGCCACCGCCGCATGACGGGGTGCTTGACTGCACCCATGACGCATCTGAGCCTGGCCGAGGTCGAAGCCATCGCCCGAGAGGCCCATGCCGCGCAGACCGACAAGGCGGGGCGCCCGTACACCGAGCACCTTCAGGCGGTCGCCGAGGGGGTACGGGCCCGGGGCGGCACCGACGAGCAGATCGCGGCGGGCTGGCTGCACGACTCGGTGGAGGACGACGCGCTGTCCCGCGCCTGGCTGGATCAGGCCGGACTTCCGCAGTCCGTGAAGGACATGGTGCTGGCCGTCACCAAGCGCCCGGGGGAGGACCTGCGTACGTACACGGCCCGCATCCTCGCGACCCCCGGCGCGCTGCTGGTGAAGGAGGCGGACCTCGCACACAACGCGGACCCCGGCCGTCTCGCCGTACTCGACGAGGCGACCAGGGCCCGGCTCACGCTCAAATATGCAGAGGTACGCCGCCTCCTGGGGCTGGCCTAGGAGGTTTTCCCGGCCGGCTGGGGCCGGCGCTCGCGCTGCCTGGCGACCTCGACCGCGTCGCGGCGGAAGGCCCAGTTCATTTCCGGCTCCATCGCGAAGCGGAACAGCCGCCGCACCGGCGGGGTGCACAGCAGCGTGACCGCGACGGCCATCGCGACCGTCACGAAGATCTCACCGAGCGGGGTCGAGAGCGACGGGTAGGTCTCGAAGAGTTCCGCGTAACTGGCGCCCTTCACCAGGAAGCCGTGCAGCAGATAGCCGCCGAGGGTGCCGGCGCCGAGCACCGTGAACCACATCTTGCGGCGCGGGACCCAGGACAGGAAGCAGGCGGTCAGCACCAGCGAGCAGCCGAAGAGGGCGAAGGTCATGACGACCCCGGCCCACCAGGGTGCGCCGATCTGCTGTGAGGCGCTGCTGTGGTAGAACCACCCGAGCCCGACCCGCGGGGCCGCCCAGTAGGCGAATACCAGCGTGCACAGGACGACGGGGATCGCCAGCAGCCTGACCTCGCGGCGCCGCACCATCTGGAAGTGCTCCGGCTTGAGCAGCAGACCCAGCACGAAGTACGGCAGGAACTGCAGTACGCGCTGGAGGTTGAGGTCGTCTCCGATGTTGGGGGTCACGGAGGCGAGCACGGCGATACCGAGCGCGACCGGCAGCGGGTACCTGATCACGCGCCACAGCGGGGTGGTGATCCGCCAGCAGAACAGGGCGATCAGGAACCAGGTCAGGTACCAGGGGTCGAGCAGACTGATCGACTGGTCCGGGTCGTCGGCCCACCGCTTGAAGAAGGTGTAGGCGGTCTCGAAGATTACGTACGGTACGGCGACGCCCGTCACCAGGCGCTGGATCTTCTTGGGGCTCATGTCGAAGCCGCGCGAGAAGTAGCCGGAGATGATGATGAACGCCGGCATGTGGAAGCTGTAGACCACGATGTAGAGCGCCCGGGTGGCACGGCTGCCGTCCATCACCGGTTCCCACATGTGCGCCATCGCCACGAAAACGATGGCCAGGTACTTGGCGTTGTCGAAGAAGGCGTCGCGCTGCTTCGCTGCCGGAGCGGAGGATGCGGCAGCAGCTTCGGCCCCGGACCGCGGGGTGGACTCGCCGGTCCGTGCAGGGGGGGCTTCGGGCTCCAACTCCCGGGCCGGGGGGAGCGGGGCCCTCTGATATCCGTGCGGAGCGTGAAACATCTGAGGCACCTTAGCGTCGCCCGATGGATTTCGTAAAACGTCGTTCTCGACCATCTCCTATTCGCTCGGGTGCCCCGCTCACGGGAAGTCGACATAGTGATGCGCTCTTATGACGTGACTCACATGTTCGCCCTCGTATGGCCCAATTCATCCCACTTAAATGGTGCATACCGCCATCGGGCGACTCTGGTGATATGTCCTGTTCATTGGGCCCATATCGACCCCATCGGATGTGCGCTCCCCGGCTATTCGAATTTCCTGCGAACAATATGTGTGGGACCGGAAACGATCACGACGTATTAACTCCCGCGCGCGGCGGATCAATTCAGCGGCGCCCAGGTGGCGCTCCGGTGGCGATTTAGCCGCGCGTATGTGCGGCTCCCGCGCCGGGTTGTGCGCTCCGGGGGCCGCTGCGGCGCGAACCGGCCACGGACGTTCCGTCACCCGGCAGCCACCACTGGTGAGTTGGTGGCACGATGGTGCCTGCGGGAGTGCGCCGGGTCGTTCGCTCCCGGGCCGGCAAGGCGGACCGACCAAGGGTGTGATCAGTTGTGGCCATTTCACTGTCTGCGGTGCTTCTGTTGGCGATCGTCCTCGTGGTGTTGATCCGAGGGGGCTCGATCAAGGCGGGACCAGCGGTGGTGGCCGTGCTCTTCGGCTTCTTCCTCGCGTCCACCGGGATGGCGCCGTCGATCAATCGCTTTCTGGACTCGATAGCGGACACCATCAACCAGATCAGCTTCTAGCGCTTGAGCAGCTTCCAGGGCTTCCGAAGCTTCCAGACCGCAAAAAACCTCCGGCCCGGCCTGGTGACGTAATCACCGAGCCGGGCCGGAGGCCGTGGAGCGGGCGACGGGAATCGAACCCGCGTAGCTAGTTTGGAAGACTAGGGCTCTACCATTGAGCTACGCCCGCACATGTCGCACCGCAGGTCAGGTGACCGCGGCACGAGAAGCATCGTAGCGGGTCCGGGGCCGCCGACGCACACCCGTAACGCCCTCGGTAAACCTGCGGCCGCACTCTCTGCGGGCATGTACCCTACGTGTCGCACCGACGGGGTGTGGCGCAGCTTGGTAGCGCGTCCGCTTTGGGAGCGGAAGGTCGTCGGTTCGAATCCGGCCACCCCGACCATTACCAGCACGATCTTGCCTGATCCCGCCCGATCCCGATTCATGATCGCGTTGTGGGAGTCTTCCTCCTTGCCGTTACTATGCAATCTGCGTGCCCGTGTGTCTGATGTGCCGGGCCCGATCGGCGAAGCCGCCTCCCGCGCGGCCCAGCAGAACCCCAGATGTCAGCCCCCAAGGAGACCGAACCGTGAAGAGCGCCGTGGAGACCCTGAACCCGACCCGGGTTCGGCTCAGCATTGAGGTGCCCTTCGAGGAGCTCAAGGACAGCCTCGACGCGGCGTACAAGAAGATCAACCAGCAGGTCACGGTGAAGGGCTTCCGCAAGGGCAAGATCCCGAACCGAGTCATCGACCAGCGGTTCGGCCGTGGTGCTGTGCTGGAGGAGGCCGTCAACGACGCCCTTCCGAAGTTCTACACCGAGGCTGTCAGCGAGGGTGAGCTGAACGTTCTCGGCCAGCCCGACGTCGACATCACCGAGCTGAAGGACGGCGAGCTGCTGTCGTTCACCGCCGAGGTGGACATCCGCCCGACGATCGAGATCCCGGACTACTCCGGCATCGAGGTCGAGGTCGACGCGGTCGAGGTCACCGACGAGGACGTCGACAAGGCCGTGGAGGAGCTGCGCGCGCGCTTCGCTTCCACGAACCCGGTCGAGCGTGCCGCCGCCGAGGGCGACGTCGTGACGATCGACCTCGAGGCCAAGGTCGAGGGCGAGGTCCTCGAGGACGGCGTCGCCGAGGGTGTTTCGTACACCATCGGTTCCGGCGAACTTCTCGACGGCATCGACGAGGCCGTGACCGGCCTGGAGGCCGGTGGCGAGACCACCTTCACCTCCTCGCTCAAGGGCGGCAGCGCCGAGGGCAAGGAAGCCGAGGTCACCGTCAAGGTCACCGCGGTCGCCGCCCGTGAGCTGCCCGAGCTGGACGACGACTTCGCGCAGATGGCGAGCGAGTTCGACACGCTGGACGAGCTCAAGGCCGACAGCCGCAAGCGCCTCGAGAACATGAAGCAGTACGAGCAGGCCACGCAGGCTCAGGAGCGTGTCCTCGACAAGCTGCTCGAGCTGGTCGAGGTCCCGATCCCCGAGAAGCTTCTCGCGGACGAGGTCAAGACCCGCAAGCACAACCTGGAGCACCACCAGCTCGGCCAGATGGGCCTGGACATCGAGAAGTACCTCGAAATCCAGGGCAAGACGGCCGAGGAGTTCGACGCCGAGCTCGGCGAGCAGGCCGTCAAGGGCATCAAGACGCAGTTCATCCTCGATGAGCTCGTCAACAAGGAGAAGCTGAACGTCAACCAGGAGGAGCTCACCGAGCACCTCATGCGGCGTGCGCAGTCCTCCGGCATGAGCCCCGACCAGTTCGCCCAGGCCGTCGTCGAGGGTGGCCAGGTGCCGATGCTCGTCGGCGAGGTCGCCCGCGGCAAGGCGCTCGCGGTGGTCGTCGAGGCCGCCAAGGTCGTCGACACCAACGGTGAGCCCGTCGAGCTCGAGGACGAGGAAGAGGCCGAGACCGCCGTCGAGACGGTCGAGGCCGCCGCCGAGGGCGAGGACAAGCCCTCCGAGGACAAGGCCTGAGCTTCAGCCTGATCTCCTGCAACGGGCCCGGACGCGTCACGCGTCCGGGCCCGTTGTCGTACGTGGGTACGGGCCCGTACCTTGCGCTCCCAGCGAACAGTTCGGGAACCGGGATGGCGTTGTCCCACCTGCGCGTTAGGGTCCATGAAGAGGAGAGTGGGGAGTCCCCGCCCTCCGGTACAAAGACGCTGAGACGGCCGGAGCCGTCAGAGACGAGCAGGTGTAAACGTGACGAATCTGATGCCCTACGCCGCGGGTGAGCCGTCCATCGGTGGAGGCCTCGGCGACCAGGTCTACAACCGGCTGCTCGGCGAGCGGATCATCTTTCTCGGCCAGCAGGTCGACGATGACATCGCCAACAAGATCACCGCGCAGCTGCTGCTCCTTGCCGCGGATCCGGACAAGGACATCTTCCTGTACATCAACAGCCCCGGTGGCTCGGTGACGGCGGGCATGGCGGTCTACGACACCATGCAGTACATCCCGAACGACGTCGTCACCATCGGCATGGGCATGGCGGCCTCGATGGGCCAGTTCCTGCTGACCGGTGGCACCGCGGGCAAGCGCTTCGCGCTCCCCAACACCGACATCCTGATGCACCAGGGCTCGGCCGGCCTCGGCGGTACCGCCTCCGACATCAAGATCCAGGCCGAGCAGCTGCTCCGTACGAAGAAGCGCATGGCCGAGATCACCGCCAGGCACTCCGGCCAGACCGTCGAGACGATCATCCGTGACGGTGACCGCGACCGCTGGTACACCGCGGAGGAGGCCGTCGAGTACGGCCTCATCGACTCGATCATGGCCACTGCCTCGGGCGTTCCGGGCGGCGGCGGCACCGGGGCCTGATCCCCGCAGCCGAGCCTCCCCCAGCCCACCGAACGCCACCAGGATGGTGAACACCCACATGAACAATTACTCCGCGAACGGCCTCTACACCGGCCCGCAGGTGGACAACCGCTACATCGTCCCGCGCTTCGTAGAGCGCACGTCGCAGGGCGTGCGTGAGTACGACCCGTACGCGAAGCTCTTCGAGGAGCGCGTGATCTTCCTCGGCGTGCAGATCGACGACGCCTCCGCCAACGACGTCATGGCGCAGCTGCTGTGCCTGGAGTCGATGGACCCGGACCGCGACATCTCGATCTACATCAACAGCCCCGGCGGCTCGTTCACGGCCCTCACGGCCATCTACGACACGATGCAGTTCGTGAAGCCGGACATCCAGACGGTCTGCATGGGCCAGGCGGCCTCCGCCGCGGCCGTCCTGCTCGCCGCCGGTACGCCGGGCAAGCGCATGGCACTCCCCAACGCGCGTGTGCTGATCCACCAGCCGTCCTCGCAGACCGGCCGCGAGCAGCTCTCCGACCTGGAGATCGCGGCCCAGGAGATCCTCCGGATGCGCTCGCAGCTGGAGGACATGCTGGCGAAGCACTCCACGACGCCGATCGAGAAGATCCGCGACGACATCGAGCGCGACAAGATCCTGACCGCCGAAGACTCTCTCGCGTACGGCCTGATCGACCAGATCGTGTCCACGCGCAAGAACGTGCCGGCCATGGCCGTCTGACGCATGACAGCCCGCCCCTTGGCACAGAGCACGTCAATGTGAACCGTGCCAAGGGGGGCCCGAACGGGGGGCCAGGCAAGGTACCGTCGGATATGAGGCACCAGGAGACGCTGAACGTGGCGTCTCCCAGGCGAAGGGGAAGCACCTCGTGGCACGCATCGGTGATGGCGGCGACCTGCTCAAGTGCTCGTTCTGCGGGAAGAGCCAGAAGCAGGTGAAGAAGCTCATCGCAGGTCCCGGTGTGTACATCTGCGACGAGTGCATCGACCTCTGCAACGAGATCATCGAGGAGGAGCTCGCAGAGACCTCCGAGGTGCGGTGGGAGGAACTTCCCAAGCCGCGGGAGATCTACGAATTCCTCGAGGGGTACGTAGTCGGCCAGGAGCCGGCCAAGAAGGCCCTCTCGGTAGCGGTGTACAACCACTACAAGCGCGTCCAGGCCGGCGAGAACGGCAGCGGCGCGGGCCGCGACGACGCGATCGAACTGGCCAAGTCCAACATCCTCCTGCTGGGTCCCACGGGCTCCGGCAAGACGCTGCTGGCCCAGACGCTCGCCCGGATGCTCAACGTCCCGTTCGCCATCGCCGATGCGACGGCGCTGACGGAGGCGGGTTATGTCGGCGAGGACGTGGAGAACATCCTCCTGAAACTGATCCAGGCCGCCGACTACGACGTCAAGAAGGCCGAGACCGGGATCATCTACATCGACGAGATCGACAAGGTCGCCCGCAAGAGCGAGAACCCATCGATCACGCGAGACGTCTCCGGCGAGGGCGTACAGCAAGCCCTCCTGAAGATCCTTGAGGGCACGACGGCGTCGGTCCCGCCGCAGGGCGGCCGCAAGCACCCGCACCAGGAGTTCATCCAGATCGACACGACGAACGTGCTGTTCATCGTGGGCGGTGCGTTCTCCGGTCTGGAGAAGATCATCGAGTCGCGTGCGGGAGCGAAGGGAATCGGCTTCGGCGCGACGATCCGCTCCAAGCGGGAGATCGCGGCGAGCGACCAGTTCCAGGAGGTCATGCCCGAGGACCTGGTGAAGTTCGGGATGATCCCCGAGTTCATCGGCCGCCTCCCGGTGCTGACCTCGGTCCACAACCTCGACCGCGAAGCGCTCCTCCAGATCCTGATCGAGCCGCGCAACGCGCTGGTGAAGCAGTACGAGCGCCTCTTCGAACTCGACGGCGTGGAGCTGGAGTTCGAGCGCGAGGCGCTGGAAGCGATCGCGGACCAGGCGATCCTCCGCCAGACGGGCGCGCGGGGCTTGCGCGCGATCATGGAGGAGGTCCTGATGTCGGTGATGTACGAGGTCCCGTCCCGCAAGGACGTGGCGCGTGTCGTCATCACGGCGGACGTGGTCCACAACAACGTGAACCCGACGCTGGTGCCGCGCGAGCCGCGGATCGTCAAGAACGACGGCCGCCACGAGAAGAGCGCGTAGCGGTCGCGACGTACGAACGCCGAAGGGGCGCCCTGCCGGTCCAACTGGCGGGGCGCCCCTTTGCGTTGGGGTTGGCCGCTACTGCGCGACGCGGATTTCCGACCGGAGCTTGGCGGCGAGATCGGCCGTTTCGTCCATCGTCGGGGGCTTCGCCCTGTCGTCGGCCATGACCAGCGCGAATGTGCTGTAGTCGGCCCAGAGGCACATCACGCTCGTCCGGTTCTGCCCGGTGGCGGCGTCCTTGCCCTCGAAGTTCTGGCACTTCATGATGCCGCTGTCGAAGCCGTCCGGGGAGACTTCCTCGGGGTCACCGATCAGCTTGGTGGCGTTCGGCTTCCCGGCGTTCTTCTGGGACTCTTCCTTCATCTTGGCGAATTGGAGGTCCAGGGTGTTCTCGGGGTCGCTGATCTCGCCCCAGGTCCCGAAGACGTTCAGGGACTTGGCCGTCTTCATGTCCTCGAGCGCTGTGGGGTCAGTGGGGTCGAACTTGCTCAAGTCCGTGGTCGAGTAACTGGCCCCGGTGGGGTGCCCGTTCTTGATCCCCAGGGCGGCGAGTTCTTTCTCGTCCTTCGGGGTCGTCTCGGACTCGCCGGACCCCTTGCCCAGGCGCTTGTACTCGCCGCCGAGCACCGTCGCCGGTGTCGTCAGCTTGTGCGGGCCGTCGTCCGCGAGGTCGGAACCGCCGGCACCTGCGGTGAAGTACCAGATACCGCCACCCACAACCGCCAGCGCCACAATCACCGCGCCCACGATCAGGCCCGTCTTCTTCTTCGGCGCGCCCGGCGGGGGCGGGACCATGCCGCCCGGGTACTGGGGCTGCTGGCCGTAGGGGCCCGGCTGTTGGGGGTGGCCGTAGGGCGGCTGCTGGGCCTGCTGGGGGTAGCCGTAGCCCTGGGGCGGCGGGGCCTGCTGCGGGTAGCCGTAGCCGGGCTGGCCCTGCGGGGGCTGCTGTCCGTACGGGTTCGGCTGGCCCTGCGGCGGCTGCTGGCCGTAGGGGCCGGGCTGCTGAGGCTGCTGCCCGCCGTACGGGCCCGGCTGGTTGTAACTCATTACTGGGTTCCCCTCCAGATGCTTATGCGTTCCGAACATCCTGACGGAACCGTCATCATCATGGGGCGGCGGGGGGCTCACCGTTACCAACAATCCGGTTTCGGTACGGGGCTGTGACGCCCGTAAACTGAGCCCGTGACCGAGAACTCTCAGCAGCAGCCAGCAGCCACCCCCGAACTGCCGACCCAGTACGCGCCGGCCGAAGTAGAGGGGAAGCTGTACGAGCGCTGGGTAGAACGCGGTTACTTCGAAGCCGACGAGAAGAGCGACAAAGAGCCGTTCACCGTCGTCATCCCGCCGCCCAACGTCACCGGCAGCCTCCACCTGGGGCACGCCTTCGAGCACACCCTGATCGATGCCCTTACGCGCCGTAAGCGCATGCAGGGGTACGAGACGCTGTGGCAGCCCGGCATGGACCACGCCGGTATCGCCACGCAGAACGTCGTCGAGCGCGAGCTCGCCAAGGAGGGCAAGTCCCGCCACGACCTGGGGCGCGAGGCGTTCGTCGAGCGCGTCTGGCAGTGGAAGGACGAGTCCGGGGGCCAGATCTCCGGGCAGATGAAGCGCCTCGGCGACGGTGTCGCCTGGTCGCGCGAGCGGTTCACCATGGACGAGGGCCTGTCCAAGGCCGTCCAGACGATCTTCAAGAAGCTGTACGACGACGAGCTGATCTACCGCGCCGAGCGCATCATCAACTGGTGCCCGCGCTGTCTGACGGCCATCTCCGACATCGAGGTCGAGTACCAGGAGGACGACGGCGAGCTCGTCTCCATCCGGTACGGCTCGGGCGAAGCCGAGATCGTCGTCGCGACGACCCGCGCCGAGACGATGCTCGGTGACACCGCCGTCGCCGTCCACCCCGACGACGAGCGGTACGCCCACCTCGTCGGCACCGAGATCGAGCTGCCGCTCACCGGCCGCCGTATCCCGGTCGTCGCCGACGAGCACGTCGACCCCGCGTTCGGCACGGGCGCCGTCAAGGTCACCCCGGCCCACGACCCGAACGACTTCGAGATCGGCCAGCGGCACGGGCTGCCCAACCTGGCCGTGATGGACGAGCGCGCGGTCATCACCGCGCACGGGCCGTTCCAGGGACTCGACCGTCTTGAGGCGCGCAGCGCCATCGTCGCCGCTCTGCGGGCCGACGGCCGGATCGTCGCCGAGAAGCGTCCGTACGTCCACCAGGTCGGGCACTGCTCCCGCTGCAAGACGACCATCGAGCCGCGCCTGTCCCTGCAGTGGTGGGTCAAGGTCGGTCCGCTGGCGAAGGAGGCCGGCGACGCGGTCCGCGACGGGCGGGTCAAGATCCACCCGAAGGAGATGGAGCCCCGCTACTTCGGCTGGGTCGACAACCTCCGCGACTGGTGCATCTCGCGTCAGCTGTGGTGGGGCCACCGGATCCCCGTCTGGTACGGCCCGAACGGCGAGATCGTCTGCGTCGGTCCCGACGACGAGGCGCCGACCGGCGAGGGCTGGCACCAGGACACGGACGTCCTGGACACCTGGTTCTCCTCCGGCCTGTGGCCGTTCTCCACGCTCGGCTGGCCCGAACAGACCCCGAGCGTCGAGAAGTTCTATCCGAACTCGGTCCTGGTCACCGGGTACGACATCCTCTTCTTCTGGGTCGCCCGGATGATGATGTTCGGCCTGTACGCGATGGACGGCACCCCGCCGTTCCACACCATCGCCCTGCACGGCATGGTCCGCGACCAGTTCGGCAAGAAGATGTCGAAGTCCTTCGGCAACGCGGTCAACCCGCTGGACTGGATGGACACCTACGGCTCCGACGCGGTCCGTTTCACGCTCGCGCGTGGTGCGAACCCCGGTGTCGACGTGCCGATCGGTGAGGACTGGGTCCAGGGATCCCGCAACTTCGCCAACAAGATCTGGAACGCCACCCGCTTCGCGCTGATGAACGGCGCGACGGTGGAGGGTGAACTGCCGCCCGCAGAGCAGCTGTCGGCGGCCGACCGGTGGATTCTGTCGCGGCTCAACGCGACGGTCGCCGAGGTCGACGCGTACTACGAGGACTACCAGTTCGCGAAGCTCTCGGACTCGCTCTTCCACTTCGCGTGGGACGAGGTCTTCGACTGGTACGTCGAGCTGTCGAAGACGACGTTCTTCGCGGGCGGGGAGGCTGCCAAGGTCTCCGGCCGTGTCCTCGGCGAGGTCCTCGACGTCACACTGCGGCTGCTGCACCCGGTCGTCCCCTTTGTCACCGAGACGCTGTGGACCACGCTCACGGGCAAGGAGTCGCTGGTCATCGCGGACTGGCCGAAGGACTCCCGCTTCCGTGACGAGGCGGCCGAGAAGGAGATCGCGCTCGTCCAGCAGGTCGTCACCGAGGTCCGCCGCTTCCGCTCCGACCAGGGCCTCCAGCCCGGCCAGAAGGTCCCGGCCGAGCTCACCCTGACCGGTACGGCGCTGGCCCCGCACGAGGCGGCCATCCGCCAGCTGCTGCGCCTCCAGCCGGCCGGCGAGGACTTCCACGCCACCGCGTCGCTGCCGGTCGCCGGTGCCAGGGTCGCGCTCGACCTGTCCGGCACGATCGACGTCGAGGCGGAGCGCAAGCGCCTGGCGAAGGACCTCGCGGCGGCGCAGAAGGAGGTCTCGCAGGCTTCCGCGAAGCTGGGCAACGAGGCCTTCCTCGCGAAGGCCCCGGATCAGGTCGTGGACAAGATCCGTACCCGGCTGGCGAAGGCGGAAGAAGACATCGACCGCATCACTGCTCAGCTTGCGGCGCTTCCGAACGAGTGAACGCGCGGCCAGGGCACTGCCTCTGTCGGCACGAACCGCTTGACTGGCAGAGGCAGCCTTCCCCGCACGCGCGGGAGCGACCCGGACCTGGCGGCTGCCGAGAAGGAAAAGGTCCAGTTGTCCCTGCTGCGGCGGGGGTGGGCGGCGAGGCCCCGGCGTGCCGGGGCCTCGCCCGTTTTCATGGCGCCCGGAGCCCCTGGCGTACGGGGGCGAAGCCGCTGTCAGTGGTGCTCCGTAGACTGGTCCCGTGAGCCAGCTCCCCCCGCACGACGACAGTGATGCCCCCGACGCCCCCGACGCCTTCGAAGAGATCGTCCAGGCCGAGACCGGACGTGATCCCGACCTCGCGGTGATCGAGGCAGGCAGCCGTACCCTGCGCACCCAAGGCGCCCCGCCGCAGGGCGACGGCGCCGCCGGCCGCCCCAAGGACCCGGAGGTGGACAAGGCGCTGCGCGCGGTCGAGCAGGAGCTCATGGGCCGCTGGCCCGAGACCAAGCTCGATCCGTCGCTGGTGCGCATCGCCGCGCTGATGGACCTGCTGGGCGAGCCCCAGCGCGCGTACCCCTCGATCCACATCACCGGCACCAACGGCAAGACCAGCACCGCCCGCATGATCGAGGCGCTGCTCGGCGCCTTCGAGCTGCGCACCGGGCGGTACACCAGCCCGCACGTGCAGTCGATCACCGAGCGCATCAGCCTGGACGGCGCCCCGATCGACCCCGAGCGCTTCATCGAGACGTACAAGGACATCCAGCCGTACGTCGAGATGACCGACTCCACGCAGGAGCACCGCCTGTCGTTCTTCGAGACGCTGACAGGCATGGCGTACGCCGCCTTCGCGGACGCACCTGTGGATGTGGCCGTCGTCGAGGTCGGCATGGGCGGCAGCTGGGACGCGACGAATGTGATCGACGCGTCGGTCGCCGTCGTCACACCCATCGACCTGGACCACGTGGAGCGGCTCGGCGCCACCGCCGGCGAGATCGCCGTCGAGAAGGCCGGGATCATCAAGCGGGCCGCCACGGTCATCCTGGCGCAGCAGCCGGTCGACGCGGCCCAGGTGATGCTCAAGAAGGCCGTCGAGGTCGACGCGACGGTCGCCCGCGAGGGCATGGAGTTCGGCGTCGTGTCCCGCGAGGTCGCGGTCGGCGGCCAGCAGATGACGCTGCGCGGTCTCGGCGGTGAGTACGAAGAGATCTTCCTGCCGCTGCACGGCGCGCACCAGGCGCACAACGCGGCGGTCGCGCTGGCGGCCGTCGAGGCGTTCTTCGGCATCGGCGCGGAGCAGGCGCGCACGCTCGACAACGAAACGGTCCGCAAGGCCTTCGCCTCGGTCACGTCACCGGGCCGCCTGGAGGTCGTACGCCGCAGCCCCACCGTCGTCCTGGACGCGGCCCACAACCCGGCGGGCGCGCGGGCGGCGGCCGAGGCCGTCACCGAGGCGTTCAGCTTCAGCCGCCTGATCGGGGTCGTCGGCACGAGCGGCGACAAGGACGTGCGGGGGCTTCTCGAAGCCTTCGAGCCGATCTTCGCCGAGGTGGTCGTCACCTCCAACTCCACGGGCCGCGCGATGGACGTGGACGAGCTGGCCGCGATCGCCGTGGAGGTCTTCGGCGAGGACCGCGTCCAGGTCGAGCCGCGCCTCGACGACGCGCTGGAGGAGGCGATCACCCTCGCGGAGGCGGAGGGCGAGTTCTCGGGCGGCGGCGTGCTGGTGACCGGTTCTGTGATCACGGTCGGCGAGGCCCGGCTGCTTCTCGGGAGGGGCTGAGTTCTTGTGCGTACGCTCTGTGCATCCACGCTGATCAGCGAAGTCTTCGTCATAGGCTTCGCCGGCCTGGTCGCCATGAAGTCCGACGACATCTCGATGACCACGGTCTGGACGGTCTGCGGCGCCGGGATGCTGTTGTCCGTCCTGCTCTGCGGGATGCTCGGCCGCCCCGGCGCGGTCCAGCTCGGCTGGGCGCTCCAGATCGGGCTGATCGTCAGCGGCTTCGTGGTCCCGACGATGTTCTTCCTGGGCGCGGTCTTCGCGGGCCTGTGGTGGGCGTCGATCCACTACGGCCGCCAGATCGACGAGGCGAAGGCCAAGTGGGCCGCGCAGGCGGAGGCATCCGCCGGGCCTGACGCTGCGTGACCGGTCACCGGACACGCAGGGTAGCCTTCTCGCACTTCCGCACCCACGTTTTGAAGGAGCCCGCACCGTGAGCCAGCGCACGCTCGTCCTGCTCAAGCCCGACGCCGTACGCCGCGGCCTGACCGGCGAGATCATCAGCCGCATCGAGCGCAAGGCGAACTGGACCATCACCGCGCTGGAGATGCGCAGCCTGGACCGGGCGATCCTTGAACAGCACTACGGCGAGCACGTCGGGCGCCCCTTCTACGAGCCGCTCGTCGAGTTCATGTCCTCGGGTCCGGTCGTCGCGCTCGTCGTCGAGGGCGAGCGCGTCATCGACGGCGTACGCCAGTTGGCGGGCCCCACTGACCCGATTGCCGCCGCGCCTGGCAGCATTCGTGGCGATTTCGGGACTATTGTCCGTGAGAACCTCGTCCACGCCTCGGACTCCGAGGAGTCCGCGGAGCGAGAGCTGAAGCTTTTCTTCCCCGGCATTTCCTGACATAACGTCAGCCATATAGGGCTCATGGTCTGGGGCGACCGAAGTAATTCGGTCGCCCCTCGGCATATGCACGATGATGTAGGGAACGCATCCCTCAGACACGACGTCACCATTACTGGGGCGGGTACGTGTTCCGCTCACAATGGCGAAGGACCCTCGCGCTGTGTCCGTGCAGGCGGCACTACGATGAAGCCTCACGCCCACACCACTCGCTTCGCCGTCCTGAAAAGCCAACCGCTCCGCTTGGGAAGGCCCGACGCATCCTCATGGGGAACAAGGGGAACTCAATGTCGTTCATCGGCCGTGACATGGCTATCGACCTCGGGACTGCCAACACGCTGGTGTACGTCAGGGGTCGCGGGATCGTGCTCAACGAGCCCTCCGTCGTCGCCATCAACACCAACACGGGCGGAATTCTCGCGGTCGGTTCCGAGGCGAAGAAGATGATCGGCCGCACGCCCGGCAACATCGTGGCCGTGCGACCGCTGAAGGACGGCGTCATCGCCGACTTCGAGATCACAGAGCGGATGCTCCGCTACTTCATCCTGAAGATCCACAAGCGCCGCTACCTCGCACGTCCCCGCGTCGTCGTCTGCGTACCCTCCGGCATCACCGGAGTCGAGCGCCGCGCCGTCATCGAGGCGTCCACGCAGGCCGGCGCCCGTCAGGTGCACATCATCGAGGAGCCCATGGCGGCGGCCATCGGCTCGGGCCTGCCGGTCCACGAGGCCACCGGCAACATGGTCGTGGACATCGGTGGCGGCACCACCGAGGTCGCCGTCATTTCGCTCGGAGGAATCGTCACAGCACAGTCCATCCGGGTGGCCGGCGACGAGCTGGACAACGCGATCATCCAGCACATCAAGAAGGAGTACTCCCTCCTCCTCGGCGAGCGCACCGCCGAGCAGATCAAGATCACCATCGGTTCGGCGTACGACCTCGACAAGGACGAGCACACCGAGATCCGCGGCCGCGACCTCGTCTCGGGCCTGCCCAAGACCGTCGTCATCTCCGCCGCCGAGGTCCGCAAGGCCATCGAGGAGCCGGTCAACGCGATCGTCGACGCGGTGAAGACCACGCTCGACAAGTGCCCGCCCGAGCTCTCCGGCGACGTCATGGACCGCGGCATCGTCCTCACCGGCGGCGGCGCGCTGCTGCGCGGCCTCGACGAGCGGCTGCGCCGCGAGACGGGCATGCCGATCCACATCGCCGAGGACCCGCTCGACTCCGTCGCGCTCGGGTCCGGCAAGTGCGTCGAGGAGTTCGAGGCGCTCCAGCAGGTACTGGACGCCCAGCCCCGCAGATGACCGGCTCAACGAATCCGCCGTACGAGGCCTCCCAACTCGTGCGGCGGATCGTTGATATACAGGCATAGGTATTCCGACGAGGAAGGCACGGCCGCCGCACGTGAGGGACACACGAGAGAGCCGGCTGCTCCTGGTGCTGCTGATCGCCATCGCATTCGCACTGATTACGGTGGATATCCGCGGCGGCGAGGAGTCACCGGTAGACGGCGCGAGGCAAGCCGCCGCCACCGTCTTCGGACCGGTGGAGAACGGGGTCGCCGCAGCTGTCGACCCGATCGGCAACGCCGTTGGCGCCATAAGGGATTCCGGTGAGCGGCACGACCGCCTCACCGTCCTTGAGCGCGAGAACGCCGCACTGAAGCAGAAGCTCGGCAGCGACGACCGCAACCGCAGCCGCGTACGCCAGCTCGACAGGATGCTCAAGACAGCCGGCGCCGGCCGGTACGGCATCAAGGGCGCCGAGGTCATCGCGATAGGAGCGGCCCAGGGCTTCTCCTGGACCGTCACCATCGACGCCGGCCGCAATGACGGCCTCAAGCGGGACATGACCGTACTCAACGGCGACGGACTCGTCGGCCGCGTCACGACCGTCGGCCCGGACACCGCGACCGTGCTGCTCGCCAACGACCCCGACTTCACCGTCGGCACCCGCCTGGAGAAGACCGACGAACTCGGCTTCGCCACCGGCCAGGGCGACCGCCCCCTCGCCGTGCAGATGCTCAACGGCAAGGCCAAGGTCAAGGCCGGCGACCGGCTCGTCACCTTCGGCTCGCAGGCGGCCAAGCCGTTCGTGCCGGGCGTCCCCGTCGGCCAGGTCACCCGCGTCGACCCGTCCGGCGGCGACCTCACCCGCACCGTCTACGTCCGCCCGTACGTCGGCTTCAGCAAGCTCGACATCGTCGGCGTCGTCGTCGAAGCGCCCCGCCAGGACCCGCGCGACATGGTCCTGCCGGCCAAGCCCGCCGGCCCCAAGCCCACACCCACGGTCACCGTCACGGTCACCCCCTCGGCGCCCCCCGCCGACGGCACCCAGTAGGAGCTGAACTTCATGCGCTTCAACCGGATGCTGCTCTCGACCACCCTGGTGGTCGTCGCCCTGGTCGTCCAGGTCAGCATCCTCGCCAGGCTCCAACTCCCCGGCGCCGTCCCGGACATAATGCTCCTCACCGTCCTCGGACTCGCCTTCGTGTACGGCCATGTCAGCGGGGCTCTCATCGGTTTCGGCGCGGGCCTCCTCGCCGACCTGGCCCCGCCCGCCGACCACGCCGTCGGCCGCTACGCCCTCGTCCTGTGCGTCATCGGCTACCTCGCGGGCCTCGCCAAGCCGGAGAGCGGCCAGCTCAGGTCCGCCTCGGGCCCGATGGCCGCGGTCGTCGTGGCCGCTCTCGCCTCCACCATGCTGTACGCCGGAGTGGGCGCGCTCGTCGGCGACACCGCGGCCCGCCATGTGGGCATCGGCTGGCTGCTGTTCACCTCCGCGCTGTACGACCTGCTGCTCGCCCCGTTCGTCGTGCCGCTGGTCATGGCGCTGGCGAGACGCGCGGAGAACGATCCGTTCGCCGACACCCAGAGCAGCCAGGGCAATGACGTCGCCACCGGCTGGCTCTCCTCGGGCACCGGGCTGCGCATCGGCAGCCAGCGCGGCGGACTGCGCATCAAGGCCGCACGCTCGCGGGCGGCAAAGGCCGGACGTATCAAGGGGGTCAAGCGCCTGTGAGGCTGCGTTTTCTCCGGGGGACCCCAGGCCCCCGGCCGGACATCCTGTGGGGGGCCACGTGAGTAACATCCCCGAGACCGGCCGGACCCCCCGGGTCCAGATCCGGCTCATCATCATCCAGGTCCTTGTCTTCTCGCTCCTCCTGACCCTCGGCGGCCGCCTCTGGTACATCCAGATCCGCAACGGCGACGAGTACACCGCCGAAGCCGCCGGCAACGGCGTCCAGCAGGTCGTCCAGCCCGCCGTTCGCGGCTCGATCCTCGACGCCCGCGGCGTGCCGCTCGCCGACAACGAGACCCGCCTCGTCGTCTCCGCCAGCCGCACCGAGCTGATGAAGATGAAGGACGACGGCAAGGCCGTACTGGCCCGCCTCGCCGAAGTCCTCGGCATGAAGGCGAAGGACGTCGCCTACAAGGTCAGGCTGTGCGACTCCAAGACCCCCAAGCCCTGCTGGAACGGCTCGCCCTACCAGCCGATCCCCGTCACCGACGAGGCCACCACCAAGCAGGCCCTCCAGATCCGCGAGCGCGCCGAGGACTTCCCCGGCATCACCGCCGAGCCCACGGCCGTACGCCGCTACACCGCCCCGGGCAAGGCCAGGACCGCCCAGGTGCTCGGCTACCTCTCGCCGGTCACCGACGAGGAGATCGAGAAGGCGAAGGACGGCCCGTCGCCGTACCTGCGCTCCGACATGGTCGGCCGCTCCGGACTTGAGCGTACGTACGACAAGGAACTGCGCGGCAAGGCCGGCGTCACCCGCTACGAGGTCGACAACCTCGGCCGCGTCATGGGCGAGTCGGAGAACGACCCGGCGGAGCCCGGCTCCAGCGTCGTCACCAGCCTCGACGCCCGGGTCCAGGCCGTCGCCGAGTACGAGCTCCACCAGGCGATGAAAACCGTCCGGAAGGAGACCGACAAGATCACCGGCCGCAAGTACGAGGCCGACGCAGGCGCCGTCGTCGTCATGGAGTCCAAGACCGGCCGCGTCGTCTCGATGGCCTCCCAGCCCGACTACGACCCCAACGCCTGGATCGGCGGCATCTCCGGCAAGGAGTACGCCAGGCTCACCGACAAGAACTCCAACTACCCGCTGCTCAACCGGGCCATCCAGGGCCAGGCACCCGCCGGCTCAGTCTTCAAGGTGGTCTCGGCGAGCGCGGCCGTGCGGGCCGGCCACCCCTTCGACAGCCGCTACAACTGCAGCAGTTCCTACAGCATGGGCAACCGGAGCTTCGCGAACTTCGAGTCCAAGGGCCACGGCCCCATCTCCCTCGGTGACGCCCTCAAGTTCTCCTGCAACACCGTCTTCTACCGTCTCGGCCACGAGGAGTGGAAGCGTGACGGCGGCATAAAGCCGAAGAAGAACGCCCACGACTGGTTCTACCGGACCGCCCATGACTTCGGATTCGGTGGCGAGACCGGCATCGACCTGCCGAATGAGGTCAAGGGCCGCATCCCCGACCGCCAGTGGAAGCAGAACTTCTGGGAAGCCAACAAGGACGCCTGGTGCAAGCAGGGCAAGAAGAGCGGCACCTACGTCGAGAAGATCGCCTACGAGAGCTGCCTCGAAGGCAACCAACTGAAGGCCTTTGACAGCATCAACTTCGCCATCGGCCAGGGGGACGTTCTCATCACCCCCATTCAGCTGGCCACCGCGTACGCCGCCATCAGCAACGGCGGCACCCTCTACAACCCCACCATCGGCAAGGCCGTGATCAGCCCCGACGGCAAGAGGATCGAGGAGATCAAGCCCAAGGCCCACAGCAAGCTGCCGGTCGACGCCGAAACCATCAGGGACCTCGACAAGGGCCTGCGCTCCGTCGTAGAGCCCGGTGGCACCGCCGCCTGGCGGTTCGGCGGCTGGCCGCAGGACAAGATCCCGATGCGAGCGAAGACCGGCACCGCCCAGGTCTACGGCAAGCAGACCACCTCGTGGTTCGCGACCTACACCGACGACTACACGATCGTCATGACGATCTCCCAGGGCGGTACGGGCTCCGGCGCCTCCGGCCCCGCCGTACGCAACATCTACGATGCCCTCTACGGCGTCAGTGACGATGGCCAGATCAACCCGAAGAAGGCCCTGCTCCCCAAGCCGCAGAAGGACCTCCCGAAGATCGATACGGACGGCTCCATCGACGCCCCGGAGATCAGGCCGTACGTACCCGAGAAGCCCAAGGACCCGGCTGCGGACAAGCAGATCGCTATCGGCAGGAGTGGCGACTGATGGCCGGCCCGCACGGTTTCTCCGTCCAGCGGTACACCCCCGACCGCGGCGCACTCGCCAAGCTCACCGCCCGCGACTCCTTGCTGCGCCGGCTCGACTGGCCGCTGCTCTGGTCGGCGCTCGCGCTGTCCGTCATCGGCGCGCTGCTCGTCTGGTCCGCGACCCGCGGCCGCGATTCGCTCAACCACGGCGACCCGTCGTACTTCCTCGTCAGGCACATCCTCAACACCGGTATCGGTCTCGCCCTGATGATCGGCACCATCTGGCTGGGACACCGCACCCTGCGCGGCGCGGTCCCCGTCCTGTACGGCCTGTCCGTGGTGCTGGTCCTGGCCGTACTCACCCCGCTCGGCGCGACCGTCAACGGCGCGCACGCGTGGATCGTGCTCGGAGGCGGATTCTCCCTCCAACCCTCCGAGTTCACCAAGATCACGATCATCCTGGTCATGGCGATGCTGCTCGCGGCCCGCGTCGACGCGGGCGACCAGCTGCACCCCGACCACCGCACGGTCGTCAAGGCGCTCGGCCTCTCCGTCGTACCGATCGTCGTCATCATGCTGATGCCGGACCTCGGCTCGGTCATGGTCATCGCAGTGATCATCCTCGGTGTGCTGCTCGCCTCCGGCGCATCCAACCGCTGGGTGTTCGGCCTGCTCGGCACAGGGGGGTTCGGTGCGGTCCTCGTCTGGCAGCTCGGCCTGCTCGACGAGTACCAGATCAACCGCTTCGCCGCCTTCGCCAACCCGGAACTCGACCCGGCGGGCGTCGGCTACAACACCAACCAGGCGCGCATCGCGATCGGCTCCGGCGGCCTCACGGGCACCGGCCTCTTCAAGGGCAGCCAGACCACGGGACAGTTCGTCCCCGAGCAGCAGACCGACTTCGTCTTCACCGTCGCGGGAGAAGAGCTCGGCTTCGTCGGCGCCGGCCTGATCCTCCTGCTGCTGGGGGTGGTGCTGTGGCGTGCGTGCCGCATCGCGCGCGAGACGACCGAGCTCTACGGCACGATCGTCGCCGGCGGCATCATCGCCTGGTTCGCCTTCCAGTCCTTCGAGAACATCGGCATGACGCTGGGCATCATGCCGGTGGCGGGCCTGCCGCTGCCGTTCGTCTCGTACGGCGGGTCGTCGATGTTCGCGGTCTGGGTCGCGATCGGGCTGCTCCAGTCGATCAGAGTGCAGCGCCCGCTGTCGGCGTAGGTCCCGGTCCCGGCCCCCTGCACGCATGCTGAATTCGCGTCTAGATTCGATGCATGGCGGACACCAAGCGCGAGATCGAGCGGAAGTACGAAGCCGATGCCGAGGCCCGGGCCACCGGCGAGACCCCGTTGCCCGACCTGACCAGGGTGGCCGGGGTCTCGTCCGTTCTGGACAAAGGCGTCGCGGAACTCGACGCCGTCTACTACGACACGCACGACCTGCGGCTCGCCGCCGACTCCATCACCCTGCGCCGCCGCACCGGCGGCGACGACGCCGGCTGGCACCTGAAACTGCCGGTCTCCCCGGACGTACGCGACGAGATCCGCGCCCCGCTGGGCGACACGATCCCGCGCTCACTGGCGGGCCTGATCCGCTCGCGGACCCGCGACGACCTCGTCGTCCCCGTCGTACGGCTCCTCTCCTCCCGCGACGTCCGCCACCTCCTCGACGCGCGCGGTGAACTGCTCGCCGAGGTCAGCGTCGACTCCGTCACCGCGGAGCGACTCGACGGGGACGGCGGCACGGCCCGCTGGACCGAGATCGAGGTCGAACTCGCCGACGGCGGCGACCCCGCGTTCCTCGACGCCGTGGAGAAGAGACTCCGCAAGGCGGGCGTGCGCCGGGCATCCTCGGCGTCCAAGCTGGCCAGGGCTCTGGCGGACACGGCGCCGCAATCGAAGCCGGAGAAGCCGCAACCGAAGCCGGAGAAGGAGAAGAAGCGGCGGAAGACCGCGCCCGACACCGCGGGTGACCACGTCCTCGCCTACCTCCGCGAGCAGGTCGACGCCATCGTCGCGTACGACCCCGCTGTACGGCGCGACCTGCCCGACTCCGTGCACCAGCTGCGCGTCGCCACCCGCCGCCTGCGCAGCGCATTGCGTACGTACAAGAAGGTCCTCGACCGGACCGTCACCGACCCGATCGCCGATGAACTCAAGTGGCTGGCCGGGGAGCTGGGCGTCGACCGCGACCACGAGGTCCTGAACGACCGCCTCCAGACCCGCATCGCCGCCCTCCCCAGGCCCCTCCTCCTCGGCCCGGTGCGCGGCCGCCTGCGCACCTGGTCCGTGTCCCGCCGCACGGGCTCACGCCGCAAGACCATCGCCGTACTCGACAGCCGGCGCCACCTGGACCTCCTCACGACCCTGCATGCCCTGCTGGCCGACCCGCCGCTGCTTCCGGCGGCGGCGCAACCGGCCGCGAAGCTGCTCCCCAAGGCGGTCCTCAGGGATTACGCCCGCCTGGCCGCCCGCGTGGAGCACGCGCTGTCGGTCCCGCCCGGCCACGACCGGGACCTGGCCATGCACGAGGCCCGCAAGGCCGCCAAGCGCGCCAGGTACGCGGCGGAGGCGGCCTGCCCGGCGCTGGGCAAGCCGGCGAAACGTTTTGCGAAGCGCATGAAGGCCGTCCAGACCGTACTGGGCGATCACCAGGACAGCGTCGTGGCCCGCGACGCCCTGAGAAACCTGGCGGTGCAGGCGCATGCGGCGGGCGAGACAGCGTTCACCTGGGGACTTCTGTACGGACAGGAGGAGGCGGACGCCGCCGCGCGCGAGCGGGAGCTGCCGGAGGTGTGGGAGCGGGCTTCGCGGCCGGAACTGCGGGCGGATCTGCGGGCTGTGTGAGGCAGGCCCGAGGGCGGGACTGAGGGCAGGTCTGAGGGCAGGTCTGATGGCGGATCCGCGGGCGGATCTGAGGTGCTGACCGCCGGGGTACGCTTGATGGTCACCCCTTTGCCCGCTCACGAGAGACACCACGATGCCTGTCGAGTCGGTCTTCCCACGCCTGGAAGCCCTCCTGCCGCATGTGCAGAAGCCCATCCAGTACGTCGGTGGAGAGCTCAACTCCACCGTCAAGGACTGGGACGCCTGCGATGTGCGCTGGGCCCTGATGTACCCGGACGCGTACGAGGTCGGGCTGCCCAACCAGGGCGTCATGATCCTTTACGAGGTACTGAACGAGCGCGACCGCGTCCTCGCCGAGCGTACCTACAGCGTGTGGCCGGACCTTGAGGAGCTCATGCGTGAGCACAAGGTCCCGCAGTTCACGGTGGACGCGCACCGGCCGGTGAAGGCCTTCGACCTCTTCGGGCTCTCCTTCTCCACCGAGCTCGGCTACACCAACATGCTCACCGCCCTGGACCTGGCCGGCATCCCGCTGGAGTCCAAGGACCGGACGCTCGACGACCCGATCGTGCTCGCGGGCGGACACGCCGCCTTCAACCCCGAGCCCATCGCGGACTTCATCGACTGCGCCGTGATCGGCGACGGCGAGCAGGCCGTCCTGGAGATCACCGAGATCGTCCGCGCCTGGAAGGCCGAGGGCCGTCCCGGCGGCCGCGACGAGGTGCTGTTCCGGCTGTCCAAGACCGGCGGCGTCTACGTCCCGCGCTTCTACGACGTCGAGTACCTGCCGGACGGGCGTATCGGCCGCGTCGTACCGAACAAGTCGGGCGTGCCGTGGCGCGTCTCCAAGCACACCGTCATGGATCTCGACGAGTGGCCGTACCCCAAGCAGCCCCTCGTCCCCCTCGCCGAGACCGTCCACGAGCGGATGTCCGTCGAGATCTTCCGCGGTTGCACCCGCGGCTGCCGTTTCTGCCAGGCCGGCATGATCACGCGCCCCGTGCGGGAGCGAAGCATCACCGGCATCGGCGACATGGTCGAGAAGGGTCTCAAGGCGACGGGCTTCGAGGAGGTCGGCCTGCTCTCGCTGTCGTCCGCGGACCACACCGAGATCGCCGACGTCGCGAAGGGCCTGGCCGACCGGTACGAGGAAGACAAGATCGGTCTTTCGCTGCCGTCGACCCGCGTGGACGCGTTCAACATCGACCTCGCCAACGAGCTGACGCGCAACGGCCGTCGCTCGGGCCTGACGTTCGCGCCCGAGGGCGGATCCGAGCGCATCCGCAAGGTCATCAACAAGATGGTCTCGGAAGAGGACCTCATCCGGACGGTCTCTACGGCGTACGGCAACGGCTGGCGCCAGGTGAAGCTGTACTTCATGTGCGGCCTGCCGACCGAGACCGACGAGGACGTCCTCCAGATCGGCGACATGGCGGTCAAGGTCATCGCCGAGGGCCGCAAGGTGTCCGGCCAGAACGACATCCGCTGCACGGTCTCCATCGGCGGATTCGTGCCGAAGCCGCACACCCCGTTCCAGTGGGCGCCGCAGCTGTCGGCGGAGGAGACGGACGCCCGGCTGGAGAAGCTGCGCGACAAGATCCGCGGCGACAAGAAGTACGGCCGCTCGATCGGTTTCCGCTACCACGACGGCAAGCCCGGCATCGTCGAGGGCCTGCTCTCGCGCGGTGACCGGCGCATCGGTTCCGTCATCCGCGCCGTCTACGAGGGCGGCGGCCGCTTCGACGGCTGGCGCGAGCACTTCTCGTACGACCGGTGGATGGACGCCGCCGCGAAGACGCTGCCGGACTTCGGCGTGGACGTCGACTGGTACACGACGCGTGAGCGCACGTACGAGGAAGTCCTGCCCTGGGACCACCTGGACTCCGGTCTCGACAAGGACTGGCTCTGGGAGGACTGGCAGGACTCGCTCGACGAGACCGAGGTCGAGGACTGCCGCTGGACGCCGTGCTTCGACTGTGGCGTCTGCCCGCAGATGGACACGCAGATCCAGATCGGCCCGACGGGCAAGAAACTGCTGCCGCTGACGGTCGTCAAGTAGTTGTTCAGTGAAGGCCCGGCCCCGGGAGCTCCCGGGGCCGGGCCTTCGCGTGTACTGGCACTCGCACTTGCACTGGACCTGGCACAACGCACGGCAAGGAAAGCCCCGATGGTGGATCCAGACGGCGGGCTGATGCGTCCTTGCTGGGGAGAACACGGGGAGAGGCCGACATGGATTTCGAGAAGCAGCCGCCTGCGCGGCAGGAGCCTGCCCGGCAGGGGCCCGAGCAGGCGGAAGGCTGCCTGACGGCCGTCATCAGGATCCCGGTGCGGATCGTGGTGCTGGTCCTGGTCGTTCCCGTGCGGATGGTCTGGGACCTGCTGGTCGTCTGCGCGAAGGCGACGGGGCGGGGGCTGGGCCGGCTCGGCCAAGTGCTGCTGGTGGTACCGCTGTTGTGGCTGTACGAGAACGTCCTCGTCCCCGTCGGGAAGGCGCTCGCGTACGTCGCCTACGCGGTGCTGGTCCTGCCGTGGATCGTGCTCTGGAAGTACGTCGTGGTGCCGGTGGTGCGGTACGGGATCGTGGTGCCGGCGATATGGGTGTACCGCCGGCTGCTGACGCCCGTCGGGCACGGTCTGGCCTGGCTCGGGCGCATCGTGGGCGCGGCTGTGGCCTGGCTGGTCATGACCCTCGTCGTGACGCCGCTGGCCTGGCTGTACGCGCAGGTGCTCACCCCGGTGGGACGCGCGCTCGCGTGGCTGGCGGTCGGGGTCGGACGAGCGGTCGCGTGGCTGGCGGTTGGGGTCGGGCGAGTGCTGGCGTGGCTGGGCAAGGCGGTGTTCGTGTGGCCTTGGGTGGCGCTGTGGCAGTACGTGCTCGCGCCGGTGGGGCGCGCGCTGTGGGCGGCGTTGGCGTGGTGCGTCATGACGCTGCTCGTGACGCCAGTGGCCTGGCTTTGGCGCCGGGTCCTGGTGCCGGTCGGGCGCGAGTTGTCCGCCGCGTTCGGGCACGCGTGGCGCATCGCCGGATACATCTCGCGGGCCGTCGGGCGCGTACTGAAGTGGCTCGGGTGGAATCTGGTCGGGCGGCCGGTGCGGTGGGTGTGGCTCGGCGTTTGTACGCCGGTGGGGCACTGGGTGCGCGACACGATCTGGGCGCCGGTGAAGCGGGCGTCCCTCGAAGCGGGCCGGGCGGTGGGCGCCGCGCTGCGCTCCGCGCGGGAGACGGTGCGGCGGGCTCGGCGGGATGCGTGGCGGGCGGTTGTCGGGGGGCCGGGGGATACGTGGGCGGCGGAGCCGCGGGGCGTGGGCGGCGCGGACGTGGGTGCGCAGCCGAGCGTCGGTCCGGGCGCGGAGTCGGCGCGGGGTCCAGGGGCGGCTCGGCCCTGAGTGGGGCGGGCCCTGCGGGGCTTGTTCCCCTACCCGCCCCTTCCCGAACTGGTGGCAAGCCTTCAGACCCCCGGGCGGGCTGAATTTCAGCTGGTGGGGGTCCCCCCTGGACGTAGTCCTTGGGGGAGTTTCAGGACCGGGGTCTGGGGCAGAGCCTCAGGTCTGAGAAGGGGCGGGGTGGGGAAGAAGCTTGCGCCCCGATGCGCTCGCTACCGGGCCCGGACCAGGGCGGGGAACTGGTTGCGGCTGCTGCGCGTACTCTGGGTAGTAAGACGACTGCCCCCAGCGCGGCACCCGCGTCCGTGATCTCCCTGCGCAGGCAGGGGTGAGCCGGGCGGCCGGGACGCGAGGGGACATCCCACGCCGGAGGGTGGCGCGCGGAGAGCGCGCCGCCCCGCACGAGGAGAAGAACCACTGGGCAAGCGACAGCCCGAAGGCCCGCCGCCCGCACCGGCGGTGCAGCGCATCCGACTGCGCTACACCAAGCGCGGCCGCCTCCGGTTCACCAGTCACCGCGACTTCCAGCGCGCATTCGAGCGGGCGCTGCGCCGCGCCGAGGTGCCCATGGCCTACTCGGCGGGCTTCACCCCGCACCCCAAGGTCTCGTACGCCAATGCCGCACCCACCGGCACGGGCAGTGAGGCCGAGTACCTGGAGATCGCGCTGACCGCCATGCGCGACCCCGACCAGCTGCGCGAGCTGCTCAATGAGTCGCTGCCGGCCGGGCTCGACGTCACCGACGCCGTCGAGGCCCGTACGTCGGGTCTCGCCGACCGGTTGCAGGCCTCCGTATGGGAGATGCGCCTCGACGGCGTCGCTCCCGAAGACGCGGAGAAGGCTGTCGAGGCCTTCCTCGCGGCGGAGAGCGTCGAGGTCCAGCGCCGTGCGAAAAACGGCATGCGGACCTTCGACGCACGGAGTGCCGTGGCAGATCTGCAGGCCATCCGTCCAGCGGCCGATAGGCCGGGGGACGGGCCCTGTGCGATACTGCGGCTGGTTGTTCGGCATTTGACACCCGCCGTTCGACCCGACGACGTCCTGTCCGGTCTCCGAGCTGTGGCCGACCTGGCGCCGCCGGTCCCCGCAGCGGTGACCAGGCTGGCGCAGGGGCTCTTCGACGAGGAGTCCGGCACGGTGACCGACCCGCTCGCGCCCGACCGCGAGGCAGTCACGGCCGCCCCACCCATGGCCGCCGGACTGACCGCCGCGACGGCGCCGGATGGTGCAGGTTCCGCGTAGGGACAGTCGTCGTAGCGCAGCCCTGGTACTCGGGAGCCACCTGGGTCGGGCAGCGCACTGACCAGAAGACTTTCGCCAGGCCGTGCGTACAACGCGTACGGAACCGGCGAGCTAGACAACAGCTCCCGTGCGGCGCCCGCGCCCCGGACGGCGGTACCGCGCTCATCGCGCGGACCGGACCGGACCGGAATCAGGTGTGGCGCCCGGGAGCGTGACGGGAGAACCGCCCGCATGCTTGAGCCGATCAGTTCCACTGAGCCCTCGGAAGGTACCGCGCGTACCGCCGGGGACACTGACAACAACCATTCGCCCAGCGACACGCTGCCGCCGCGCCGTCGGCGCCGTGCGGCTTCGCGTCCTGCCGGACCTCCGTCCGGTGACGCGAAGACCGCAGTGACCGCCCAGCCCGCCGAGAGTACAGAGGCCGCGGCTCCGGCCATACCGGCCGGAGAGAGTGCTGTGAGCGACACCAGCGACATCAACGAGACCACTGGGACGACGCCGCCCGCGCGCCCGCGTCGCCGTGCCACCCGTAAGGCGACCGCGCCCGCCGGTGCGCCCAAGCCCGCCGAGAGTACAGAGGCCGAGGTGCAGGAGGCGGAAGAGACGGCTGCGGCCCCTGTGGCTGCCGCCGACGAAAGCGCTGCCGCCGAGGAGAGTGCACCGCCGGCCCGTACGCGTCGCCGCGCGACCCGTAAGGCCACTGCGCCCGCCGGTGCGCCCGAGGCCGCCGAAGCCGAGGCCGAGGCCGCGCCCGGGATCGAGGCTCCGGCCGAGGTCGTAGCCGCCGAGGAGAGCGCCGAGGTGGCCCCGCCGGCTCGTACGCGTCGCCGTGCCACCCGTAAGGCGACCGCGCCCGCCGGTGCGCCGAAGCCCGCCGAGGTCGACATCGAGGTCGAGGCCGAAACCGAGGCCGAGGTGCCCGTCGCCGCCACCGAGGTCGCCGAGGTTGCCGAAGCACCCGAGGCGCCCGAGGCTGTCGCCGAGGAGGCGCCGCGTGGCCGTGGTCGCCGTCGTGCGACGCGCAAGGCCACCGCGCCCGCCGGTGCGCCCAAGGCAGAAGAGCCCGCCGCCGTCGAGGAGGCCGTCCCGGCCGAGCCCGTGGCCCCCGCCGCCGAGGCGGAGGAGGCACCGCGTGGCCGTACGCCGCGTCGTCGCGCCGGTCGCAAGGCGGCCGACGAGGCTGCCGTGACCGCCGAGGCCCCGAAGGCCGCTGCGCCGAAGGCTGCCGCCCCGAAGGCCGCCGAGCCCGCTGCCGAGGAGCCGGCGCGTTCGCGCCGCCGTGCGGCGCGTCCCGCTGTCGCCGTGTTCCAGGCCCCGGTCTTCACCGAGCCGATGTTCCAGACCCCGGAGACGGCTGCGGCTGCCGCTGCCGCCCGGGCGAAGGAGCCCGAGTACATCGAGGACATCGAAGAGGAAGAGGAGGCGGAGGAGACGGTCGTCGAGGCCCCGCCCGCCCCTCAGGGTCCGTCGCGCGGCCGCCGTCGCCGCCGTCGCGGTGAGGCCGCCGAGGAAGAGCGTCCGGAGCGGGCAGAGCGCGCCGAGCGTGTCGTCGAGACCGCGCCCGAGGTCGAAGAGGCCGTCGAGGAGGAGGTCGAGGCGGCCGAAACCGACGAGTCGGAGGAGGCCGAGGACCGCAGGGCCCGTCGCCGTCGCCGTGGTGGCCGTCGCCGTCGCCGTGGCGAGCCCGCCGACGAGGACGAGCGCGCCGAGGAGACGGAGGAGGAGGCCGAGGCTGTCTCCGAGCGCGAGGCCGAAGAGGAAGAGCAGGCCGAGGAGGACGAGGACGAGCAGGCGGGTGCGGGTTCCGCGTCCAGCCGTCGCCGTCGTCGCCGTCGCCGTCGCAGCGGTGACGCGGGTACGGAGGCTGCCGAGAACGGCGTCGACGACCCGGAGCGTACGGTCGTCAAGGTCCGCGAGCCACGGGAACGGCGTGGGAAGGAAGCAGCCGAGCGCGAGCCCGGCACCGGCTTCGACGAGGTCCAGTCCATCAAGGGCTCGACCCGTATGGAGGCGAAGAAGCAGCGCCGTCGCGAGGGCCGCGAGCAGGGCCGCCGACGCGTCCCGATCATCACTGAGGCCGAGTTCCTGGCACGCCGCGAGGCCGTCGAGCGTGTGATGGTCGTCCGTCAGAACGGCGACCGCACCCAGATCGGTGTGCTCGAGGACGACATCCTCGTCGAGCACTACGTCAACAAGGAGCAGGCGACCTCGTACGTCGGCAACGTCTACCTGGGCAAGGTCCAGAACGTACTGCCGTCGATGGAGGCAGCCTTCGTCGACATCGGCAAGGGCCGCAACGCGGTCCTGTACGCCGGTGAGGTCAACTTCGACGCGCTGGGCATGGGCCACGGCCCCCGCCGCATCGAAAGCGCCCTGAAGTCCGGCCAGTCGGTCCTCGTGCAGGTCACGAAGGACCCGATCGGCCACAAGGGCGCCCGCCTCACCAGCCAGGTCTCGCTGCCCGGCCGCTACCTGGTCTACGTGCCCGAGGGCTCGATGACCGGCATCAGCCGCAAGCTGCCCGACACCGAGCGCGCGCGTCTGAAGACCATCCTCAAGAAGATCGTCCCCGAGGACGCGGGCGTCATCGTCCGTACCGCCGCCGAGGGCGCGAGCGAGGACGAGCTGCGCCGCGATGTCGAGCGTCTGCAGCAGCAGTGGGAAGACATCCAGAAGAAGTCCAAGAGCACGGGCGCGACCAGCGCGCCTACGCTGCTCTACGGCGAGCCGGACATGACCGTCCGCGTCGTCCGGGACATCTTCAACGAGGACTTCTCGAAGGTCATCGTCAGCGGCAACGATGCGTGGGACACCATCCACGGTTACGTCGCGCACGTCGCCCCCGACCTGACGGACCGGATCTCGCGCTGGACCTCCGAGGTCGACGTCTTCGCGACGTACCGGATCGACGAGCAGTTGATGAAGGCACTGGACCGCAAGGTCTACCTGCCGAGCGGCGGTTCGCTGGTCATCGACAAGACCGAGGCGATGGTCGTCGTCGACGTCAACACCGGCAAGTTCACCGGTCAGGGCGGCAACCTCGAAGAGACCGTCACCAGGAACAACCTGGAGGCGGCCGAGGAGATCGTGCGCCAGCTGCGGCTGCGCGACCTGGGCGGCATCGTCGTCATCGACTTCATCGACATGGTCCTGGAGTCCAACCGCGACCTGGTGCTGCGGCGCCTGCTGGAGTGCCTGGGACGCGACCGTACGAAGCACCAGGTCGCCGAGGTCACGTCGCTGGGCCTGGTCCAGATGACCCGTAAGCGGGTGGGCCAGGGTCTGCTGGAGTCCTTCTCCGAGACCTGCGTCCACTGCAACGGGCGCGGCGTGATCGTGCACATGGAGCAGCCGACGACTGCCGGTGGCGGCGGCAAGCGCGCCAAGAAGCGCGGCCGTGCCGGTGCGGCGGAGCCCGAGCACGAGCACGTCGAGCTGATCGAGGCCGAGGTCGAGACCGAGGCGGAGGTGGCTGCCGAGGCGGCCGTGCCCGTGGCGCTCGCCGAGCCCGAGTTCGTACCGGACGAGGAGCTGTACAGCAGCCCGGCGGAGGCCGAGGCGGCTGCGGGACGCGGGCGTTCGCGCCGCAGGGCGCGCAAGGCGACGGCTCCGGCCGGTGCACCCAGGGCGGCGGAAGTGCCGGTCCAGGTTCAGGAGCCGGTGCTTGTGCCGGAGCCCGAGGCCGCGCCGGAGCCCGAAGCGGTGAGGGAGCCCGCGGCCGCGCCGCAGGCCGAGCCGGAGCGGGAGGCCGCACCGGCCCGTACGCGTCGGCGTGCGACCCGTAAGGCGACGGCCCCGGCCGGTGCGCCGAAGGCCGCCGAGGCGCCGGTCGAGGCCGTCGTCGTCGAGGAGGCGCAGGTCGCAGCCCCGGCCCCGGTGGTCGAGGAGCCGAAGGCCGCGGAGCCCGTGGTCGAGGCCCCGGTGGCAGAGGCGCCGGCAGCGGCGGCTCCGCCGCGTGCGCGCCGTCGTGCGACCCGCAAGGCCACCGCGCCCGCGGGTTCGCCGAAGGGCGCGGAGGAAGCGGCCGTGCTCGTGGTCGAGACTGCGGCCGAGGCCCCGGAGGCCAAGGCTGAGGTCAAGGCCGAGGAGCCGGTGGCCAAGGCGGAGGCCGCTGAAGTCGGCGCCGAAGCCGAGGTCGCGGCCCCGGCGAAGAAGGCGGTTCGTAAGACCGCCAAGAAGGCCACGGCCAAGAAGGCGGCGACCGCCACCAAGGCGACCGCTGCCAAGAAGACGGCCGCAAAGAAGACCACGGCGAAGAAGACGACGGCCAAGAAGGCGTCGGCTTCGAAGAAGACCGCGGCGGCGGAGCAGTCGGCACCGTCCGTCTCGGCTCCGACCGAGGACTGACCTTCGGTCGCGTCCAGCGCAACACAGCCGTGTGGGCTGTCCCGGATTCACTTCCGGGGCAGCCCACACGGCTGTTCATGCGCCTGCTGTCCGCGTGTCAGCTGCCCATGTGTCCGCCCAAGAGCTGTCGGTGCCGTCCCCGCCCAGCAAGACGTCCGAGGACCTGGTGGAGGCGATCAGGAACATCGACTCGGTGTCGGCGGAGTACAAGGAGAAGTACGAGCGGTTCGTGAAGGACTTCTGCGAGCCCTCGGACGGCCGCGCCGCAGCCCGTGTGGTGGACCGGATGCTGGAGATGGCTGCGGGGGACCTGGTGGGGGAGTGACCCGGCGGACCCGGTTTGACCCTCCCTGCCGGGGGCCCGTACTCTTGACCGTCGGCGTGTTTTTGTGCACGCCATCTCCTGAGCATCTCCCTTCCAGCACTCCTCAGGTGTGCTGTTAGAGGCCGCTCGTCCATTCGGATTCGTCGCGGGCCCCGGCCCGTGCGAGCGGCTGGCATCAGGGGTCCCGTTCCGAGCGAAAGAGAGATCCGCGTGTACGCCATCGTGCGCAGCGGTGGTCGCCAGCACAAGGTTGCTGTCGACGACATCGTTGAGGTTGACAAGATTCCCACGGCCAATGTTGGCGACACGGTCGAGCTCTCGACCCTGCTCGTGGTCGACGGCGACTCCGTCACCAGCGACCCGTGGGTCCTGGCCGGCATCAAGGTCACCGCCGAGGTCGTGGACCACCACAAGGGTGCCAAGATCGACATCCTTCGGTACAAGAACAAGACCGGCTACCGCCGTCGCCAGGGTCACCGCCAGCAGTACACGGCGATCAAGGTCACCGGTATCCCCACGGCTGCGAAGTAAAGGGACTGAGACATGGCACACAAGAAGGGCGCATCGTCCACTCGGAACGGTCGCGATTCCAATGCCCAGCGGCTCGGCGTGAAGCGCTTCGGCGGTCAGGCCGTCAACGCCGGTGAGATCCTGGTCCGCCAGCGCGGCACCCACTTCCACCCGGGTACGGGCGTCGGCCGTGGTGGCGACGACACGCTGTTCGCTCTCGCCGCCGGTGCGGTCGAGTTCGGCACGCACCGTGGCCGCAAGGTTGTGAACATCGTTCCGATCGCCGAGTAATTCCGGCTTTCGTCGAGCGGTACGCACAGCACTTTCCGAGGGCGGACGCGCTTTCCCGGTAGACGGGGAAGCGCGGCCGCCCTTGGCGTGTTACGTATGTAGACATTTCCGTATGTACTGGAGGACCCACCCATGACCACCTTCGTGGACCGCGTCGAACTGCATGTCGCCGCGGGTAACGGAGGCCACGGCTGCGCCTCCGTACACCGTGAGAAGTTCAAGCCGCTGGGCGGCCCGGACGGCGGCAACGGCGGGCGTGGCGGCGACGTCACGCTCGTCGTCGACCAGTCCGTGACCACACTGCTCGACTATCACCACAGCCCCCACCGCAAGGCCACCAACGGCCAGCCCGGCGCGGGCGACAACCGCTCCGGCAAGGACGGCCAGGACCTGGTCCTGCCGGTCCCCGACGGCACCGTCGTCCTCGACAAGGACGGCAACGTCCTGGCCGACATGGTCGGCCACGGCACCACCTACGTCGCCGGTGAGGGCGGCCGCGGCGGCCTCGGCAACGCGGCGCTGGCCTCGGCCCGCCGCAAGGCGCCCGGCTTCGCGCTGCTCGGTGAGCCGGGCAAGGGCGGCGACATCGTCCTGGAGCTCAAGACCGTCGCCGACGTGGCGCTGGTCGGCTACCCGAGCGCCGGCAAATCCTCGCTGATCTCGGTGCTGAGCGCGGCCAAGCCGAAGATCGCGGACTACCCGTTCACCACGCTCGTACCGAACCTCGGTGTCGTCACGGCCGGCTCGACCGTCTACACGATCGCCGACGTCCCGGGCTTGATCCCGGGCGCGAGCCAGGGCCGTGGCCTGGGCCTGGAGTTCCTGCGGCACGTGGAGCGCTGCTCGGTGCTCGTGCACGTACTGGACACGGCGACGCTGGAGTCCGACCGCGACCCGCTGACCGACCTCGACGTCATCGAGGAGGAGCTGGCGCAGTACGGCGGCCTGGGCGACCGGCCGCGCGTGGTGGTCCTCAACAAGATCGACATCCCGGACGGTCAGGACCTCGCGGACATGATCCGCCCGGACCTGGAGGCACGCGGCTACCGCGTCTTCGAGGTGTCCGCGGTCGCGCGTACGGGCCTCAAGGAGCTGTCCTTCGCGCTCGCCGAGGTCGTCGCCAAGGCGCGCGCGGCGAAGCCGAAGGAGGAGGCGACCCGCATCGTCATCCGCCCGAAGGCCGTCGACGACGCGGGCTTCACGGTCACGGAGGAGGACGGCGTCTTCCGCGTGCGCGGCGAGAAGCCGGAGCGCTGGGTGCGCCAGACCGACTTCAGCAACGACGAGGCCGTGGGTTACCTCGCGGACCGCCTCAGCCGCCTCGGAGTCGAGGACAGGCTGATGAAGGCCGGTGCGCGTGCGGGTGACGCGGTCGCGATCGGTGAAGAGGAGAACGCGGTCGTCTTCGATTGGGAGCCGACGATGATGGCGGGCGCGGAGATGCTCGGCCGTCGAGGCGAGGACCATCGCCTCGAAGCCCCGCGCCCGGCGGCGACGCGCCGCCGGGACCGCGAGGCGGCGCGCGACGACGCACAGCGCGAGTACGACGAGTTCGATCCCTTCTAGGCGGTGCGGAGGGGCCGGCGGACGGAGTCCGGCGCAGCCGCTCGAAGCTTGTGAGGCCCCGTGGGGCCGAGCAGTGCGAGGGCGGCCGCGGGGCTCGGTCCGCGAGGTGGCGCGCGACGACGCACAGCGCGAGTACGACGAGTTCGACCCCTTCTGGGGGAAGCTCCCGGCCCCGGACGCCTTCGGGCGTCCGGGGCCGCCGTGCTCGGGCAACCCCTGTGGCATCTGTCACCGTGCAGCGCGCATCGGCCACCAGCCCCCGCATGTACCCCACGCGCACCTGCGGTTTCGCACAGATGTCGGCAGAACGACGTCCACCTTGCGAGACGGTCACGGAGAGTGCGACCATCAGCCTGTCTCCCAGCCCTCGCAAGGTAGGTCGTCTGTGTCTGTGCAGCCCATAGCGAAGCCCCGAACCACAGCAGTCGTGCTCGCCGGTGGTACCGGTCAGCGTGTGGGTCTGTCGATCCCGAAGCAGTTGCTGAAGATCGCAGGCAAGGCGGTCATCGAGCACACGCTGTCGATCTTCGAGCAGGCGGAAGGCATCGACGACATCATCGTGTTGATGGCGCCGGGTTACGTTCCCGACGTCGAGAAGATCGTCGCCAAGGCCTGCCTCACCAAGGTCACGAAGATCATCGAGGGCGGTACGACGCGCAACGAGACCACCGAGCGCGCCATCTCCGCGCTCGGCGAGGGGCTCCTCGACGGCGAGGACCGCAACGTCCTCTTCCACGACGCCGTGCGGCCGCTCCTGTCACAGCGTGTGATCCAGGACTGCGTCGACGCGCTGGAGCGCTACGACGCGGTCGACGTCGCCATCCCGTCCGCGGACACGATCATCGTGACGCGTACGCACGGCGGCGACGGCGAGTTCATCACCGAGGTCCCGGACCGGTCCCGGCTGCGCCGCGGCCAGACCCCGCAGGCCTTCAAGCTGTCGACCATCCGCAAGGCGTACGAGGTCGCGGCCGGTGACCCGAACTTCCAGGCCACCGACGACTGCTCGGTCGTACTGAAGTACCTGCCGGACGTGCCGATCTACGTTGTCGCGGGCGACGAGTACAACATGAAGGTGACGCAGCCCGTCGACGTCTTCATCGCCGACAAGCTGTTCCAGCTCGCCTCCACCGCCGCCCCGCAGCAGGCCGACGAGGCCGCGTACCGCGAGCTCCTCGCCGGCAAGACGCTGGTCGTCTTCGGCGGCTCGTACGGCATCGGCGCGGACATCGCGACCCTCGCCGAGCAGTACGGCGCCAAGGTGTACGCCCTGGGCCGCTCCACCACCGGTACGCACGTCGAGAACCCCGAGCACGTCGACGACGCCCTGTCGAAGGCGTACTCGGAGACAGGCCGTATCGACTACGTGATCAACACGGCGGGCGTGCTCCGCATCGGCAAGCTCGCCGAGACGGACAACACGACCATCCAGGAAGCGCTGAACGTCAACTACCTGGCCCCCGTCCAGATCGCCCGCGCCTCGCACAAGTACCTCGCCGAGACCAAGGGCCAGCTGCTGCTCTACACGTCCAGCAGCTACACCCGCGGCCGCGCCGAGTACAGCCTCTACTCCTCCACGAAGGCCGCCATGGTGAACCTCACCCAGGCCCTCGCGGACGAGTGGGCGGCCGACGGCGTACGCGTCAACTGCGTCAACCCGGAGCGCACGGCGACCCCCATGCGCACCAAGGCGTTCGGCGACGAGCCCGCGGGCTCGCTGCTGTCCTCCGAGGCCGTGGCCCGTACGTCGCTGGACGTACTGCTCTCCGAGTTGACGGGTCACGTCATCGACGTACGGCAGGTCGACCCGACCCGCGGTGCCTCCGAGGCTTCCGGCTTCGAGCAGGCGCTGGCCGCCGTCCTGGACCGTCAGGCAGATGTGTAATACTCCTTGACAATCCTTGACTGATTCGGGCCTCTGTAGTCGCCAGCAGCGACCTGCAGAGGCCCGAGTTCGTGGAGCTCGGCTTCACATTTGCACCGTAATTAACACCGTAAATAACCGGCACCCTCTGGAGCAGGTTCTTCGTGATTTCGACCGCCATCCGTCTGGCCCGTGTGGGCAGCGGATCCGAGCTGGCCGCCGCCGCAGTGATCGGGCTCGGGTATCCGTGCATCATGCTTGCCGCCCTGATCCCGAACCTCTGGATCTTCGCGGCCGCCGTCGCCGCGACGTATGTCGCGGACCAGCATCTGCACCAGCGTGGTAGCTACCTGATCAATCGCCTCGGCAAGGTGCGCGCGGGTCTGTCGATCCGCTTCCTGGTGCGCCAGCTGCTGCTGATCCTGTTGCTGGCCCGCATGCAGCTCGCCGAGCAGACGATCTTCTACGTGACGATCGCCTCCCTCCTGCTGTTCTACGGCCTCCAGGCCCCGCACGGCGCGCTCGTGACCCTGGTCCGGCTGCGCCGCAAGATGCCGGTGGTCACCCGCAACATCGACCTCGGCACGCTGCGCATCCCGTCGGCCCCGTCGCGGCGGCTGCTGAACCGATCCGCCGAGAAGATGCTGCACCTCGACATCTTCGGCTTCGCGGGCGTCCTGATCGCGGTCCAGAGCGGCAAGGATCTCTTCGGTTACGTCGGCCTCGGCCTCACCGTCGCCCTGGCGATCGCCTACGTCGCCGCGCTGCTGCCGTACCTGCGGCGCAACCGCCGCGTCCCGGCCACGGACACCGTCCTCCAGTGCGTCGACGAGTGGCTGCGGGAGTACCGGCCGACCACGGTCCTGTACTTCTCCGGCTCCCGGGACTCGGCGTACCAGGTCAACATGTGGCTCGACACTATGAAGCAGGTCGAGGGCAGGCCGCTGATCGTCCTGCGCGAGCGCCACATCGTGGGTCAGCTCGGCCCGACCTCCGTGCCGGTGCTCTGCGTCCCGAGCGCCACGCACCTGATGAACATGGACCTCTCCACGGTCCGCGTCGCTCTCTACGCCGCCAACGTCGGCAAGAACATCCACCTGCTGCGCGTCCCCACCATGAAGCACGTCTTCATCGGCCACGGCGACAGCGACAAGGTCGCGAGCATCAACCCGTTCAGCAAGGTGTACGACGAGGTGTGGAGCGCGGGCCGGGCAGGCCGTGACCGCTACGCCCTCGCCGACGTCGGCGTACGCGACGAGGACATCGTGGAGGTGGGCCGCCCCCAGCTCGCCCCCATCCAGACCTGGAGCGGTACGCCGAAGAACCCGGTCCCGACCGTCCTGTACGCCCCCACTTGGGAGGGCTGGGACGACAACCCGGGCAACACGTCGATCCTGCTGGCCGGCGAGAACATCGTCAGGCGCCTCCTGGAGGCCCAGGAGCCCGTCAGGGTGCTGTATAAGCCGCACCCCTTCACCGGCACCCGCAGCCCCCAGGCCAAGGCCGTACACGCCCGCATCACCGCCATGGTGGAGGCGGCGGCCGCCGAGCGCGCCACCGACGCCCGCTGGGCGAAGGACGCGGCGGAGCTCCAGGCGGAGCAGAGCGCGGCGAAGGCCGAACTGGCCCGTATCGAGGTACGCCTGGGCGAGCTCGGTGCCAAGGGCATGGGCAAGGCGAAGCCGACCGGCAAGGACGAGGCCGAGACCTCCCGCGACGCGCTGGCCGACCCGGCCCGCGAGGCGGAGCTGGCACAGCTCAAGGACGAGTGGAACGCGGCGTACTGGCGTTCCTTCGGCTGGTGGGAGCACCGGGTCATCACCGGTGCCGAGCCGCGTCTGTACGACTGCTTCAACGAGTCGGACGGCATGGTTTCGGACATCTCCAGCGTCGTGTCGGACTTCATCGCGAGCGGCAAGCCGTACGCGGTCACCGACTCCGCGGAGCTGGGCGTCGAGGAGTTCAGGCAGCAGAACACCGCTGTACGGGCCGCCGTGATCCTCTCGAACAGTGCGGCCCAGCTCGACGAGCTGCTCGCCGCCATCACGGGCGGCGAGAGCGCCGACCCGCTGGCGGACGCACGGCGTGAGCTGAAGGCGTACCTCCTCGGTCCCGACGAGCCCGCGTCCATCGTCCAGTTCAACGACGCCGTACGGGCGCTGGCGGCCAAGTCCGAGGCCCGTAACCAGGGTGTGGCGCAGCGCATGGGCGTCGAGGTGGCCGCCGCGGCGGCGGAGCCGAGCGACTCGGCGCCGGAGGTGACCGGCGACCCGAACGGCAGCGACCCGAACGGCAGCGACCTGACGGGCAGCCAGTCGGCCGACGTCGATTCCACCGTGGCGGGCTGACCCTCCGGCACTGACTGACAGCCACACAGCGTAAAGAACCGGCCCGGTAGAACGTCATTTAAGACGTTTTGCCGGGCCGGTCTGCGGTGCGCTGTGGCGAGCGTCACGTGGAAAAGTACGGTTGGTGAACAACCCGCACCCATGTGCCGACTGTCTTGGATGTCGATGAACGAGAATGTGACAGGCCTGGCTGCCAGTGAAATCCCCGACGTCACCGTGGTGGTCGGGGCATACGAAGCAATGCCGTACCTGATCCCCTGCCTGGAGTCGGTCGAAGCCCAGACGCTGGGCGCGGACCGCATAGAGATCGTGGCCGTCAACGACGGCTCGACCGACGGGACCGGAGACTATCTCGACGAATTCGCCGCCAAGTCCAAGGTCGCCACGAGGGTGGTCCACCAGGAGAATTCCGGGGGACCCAGCAAGCCGCGCAACGTCGGGCTGAGCATGGCGCGCGGTCGCTATGTCTTCTTCCTCGACGCCGACGACTACCTCGGTGAGGAGGCCCTGGAGCGGATGGTCGCGATGGCCGACCGCAATGGCACAGACGTGGTGCTGGGCAAAATCGAAGGCATTGGGCGGGGTGCGCCCCAGTCCATGTTCGGCCGCACTCTGGAGCGTACGGACGTCTTCTCGTCCAACATCAAATTCACGCTCAGTGCGGAGAAGCTCTTCCGGCGCGAGCTGTTGGAGCGGCACAACATGCGCTTCGACCAGCAGCTGTACACCGGCGAGGACGCGCGCTTCACCCTCGAAGCGTATGTTCGCAGCGCCGGGGTCTCGATCGTCGCCGACTACACCTGCCTCTACATCGTGCGCCGCGACGACGGCAAGCACATCACACAGAGCGGCAGTTACGCGATGCGGTTCGACTCGGCGACGGCCCTGATGGATCTGATCGCGAAGTTGTTCCCGCCGGGGGAGCAGCGCGACGAGCTGATGATCCGGCCCTTCGTGATCACCCTGCTGCCGCAGTTCGACCCACGCTGGCTGAAGCTGAAGACCGCTGCACGGCAGGACAAGATGGAGCTGGCCAAGCCGCTCATGGACAAGTACTGGTCGCCCGGCGTCGCGCGCCGGCTGAAGGTCCCCGAGCGACTGCGGATGCATTACGTCGCCGAGGGCCGGGCGGATCTGCTGGCCGACCACCTGGAGTTCATGCGGAGCAAGACGGTGCCCGAGGTCGTCCGCAGGGGTTCCGCGGGCAAGCCGTACCTCGCGTATCCGCACTTCGGCGACAAGGCGGCGGGCGTACCCGACGAGATGTTCGCGGTGACGGTGTCGGAGTTGGTGGGCGGGGTCCGTATCGCAGCTCGCAACGGCGCGAGAGCCAAGCTGTCGTTCGCCCGGCGAGTGGTCCGCAAGTTGCGCCGAATGGCGAAGAGCGCGGTAAGGGGTACGCCGGCCCGTTCCTGACGGGACGTCATGTGGGGGGAGTGCGCGCGCATCACCCGGCCAACAGCCTCAGGAACGGTGCTGGAAGGACACCGGCAATGTCGCTGACATGCCGGATGTCAACCGTTCGGTGCTGGAGACCGCCGAACCGCTTATGGAGGGTACGGTCGATGAGAGCGACGAGATCATCGACCGTGGCGTCCAGGGTGTCGGTCACGGTGCTCGACAAGATCACGTACGCGGGCAATCGGGCGAATCTCGACGAGGTGCGCGCACATCGCGGATTCGCCTTCGTGCAGGGCGGCATCTGCGACCCGGAGCTCATCGCGCGCCTTCCGGCTGCTCGACGACGCTGCCCGGGACGGTCCGGCCCGCACGCTGACGGTCCTGTCCTGCCCGTCGGTCGTCCATGCTGCGGAATGCGGAGGCGGCATCCGGACCTGCTCACGTACATTGCGGGGAGAACCGGGCGAGCAAAAAGTGGGGTCTGTACGTGTCAGCGGCAAGGCAGGGCGTAGCGGAAGCCCGCAGGATCGTCGTCAAGATCGGATCCTCCTCACTCACCACCGCATCGGGCGGCCTCGACGCCGACCGCGTCGACGCCCTCGTCGACGTCCTCGCCAAGACGCGCAGCGGCGGCGAGAAGGAGATCGTGCTGGTGTCGAGCGGTGCCATCGCCGCCGGACTCGCACCGCTCGGGCTCGCCCGCCGCCCCAAGGACCTCGCCAGGCAGCAGGCCGCCGCCAGCGTCGGCCAGGGCCTGCTCGTCGCCCGCTACACCGCCTCCTTCGCGCGCTACGGCGTACGCGTCGGCCAGGTGCTGCTGACCACGGACGACACCAGCCGCCGTGCCCACTACCGCAACGCATACCGGACCCTGGACCAGCTGATCGCCATGGGCGCGGTCCCGGTCGTCAACGAGAACGACACCGTCGCCACGGACGAGATCCGCTTCGGCGACAACGACAGGCTCGCCGCCCTCGTAGCCCATCTCGTACGGGCCGACCTGCTGGTCCTGCTCTCGGACGTCGACGGACTCTACGACGGCGACCCCAGCACCCCCGGCACCTCACGCATCGACGATGTCCGCAGCCCCGAGGACATCGCGCACGTCTCCATCGGCAGCGCCGGCAAGGCGGGCGTCGGTACCGGCGGCATGGTCACCAAGGTCGAGGCGGCGCGTATCGCAGCAGCCGCCGGCATCCCCGTCGTCCTCACCTCCGCCAGCCACGCCGCCGACGCCCTCGCCGGCCGCGACACGGGCACCCACTTCCACCCCACCGGCCGCCGCAGCGCCGACCGCCTGCTGTGGCTGGCCCACGCCTCCACCCCGCAGGGCGCGCTCATCCTCGACGACGGGGCCGTACGGGCCGTGGTCGAGCGGCGTACGTCGCTGCTGCCCGCCGGGATCGCCGGGGTCGAGGGGGAGTTCAGCGCGGGCGACCCGGTGGAGCTGCGCGACACCGCGGGCCGGGCCGTCGCCCGGGGGCTCGTCAACTACGACGCCAAGGAGCTCCCGCAGCTGCTCGGCCGCTCCACCCGTGACCTGGCGAAAGAGCTCGGGCCGACGTACGAGCGCGAGGTCGTACACAGGGACGATCTGGTTCTTCTCGCCCCCTGAAACGGCTGAAAGTCCGGTCTCGCGGCAGACACCTTCCCGAAAACCGTCACGCGCCCGGCTCAGGACTGGTCAACTTTGCTGGGGAGTACAGCACGACAACGCATTACAGGAGGCCGCCGGTGAGACGAGCGCGTCCGGGGGCGCTGCCCCGAGGGACGGCCGAGCGAGCCCTGACGAGTGTCGGGGCAGGGGCGGACTTCGGCGACGCCCCGAAGACGGAGTCGGAGCAGAGGCCGGCTCCCGGCCGGGAGATCCACGGCAACCGTGAGGTGTCCAGGCTCTGGCACATCACCCTGAGCGTCTCGGGCGCCGAGGCACCGCTGAAGGAGGTCAGGCGAGGTCTCGAACAGCTTGCCCACGACCATCCTTTCCTGCTGACCAGCAGATACGCCAATGATCACGCGGAGATCCGGTACTGGGAAGAGGCCCGGGACCTGCACGACGCGGCAGCGGTCGCGCTGCGCCTGTGGGGCGAGCACCGGTCGACGGCGAAGCTGCCGCCGTGGGAGATCGTGGGCCTGGAGGTCATCGACAGGGACACGTACCACCAGCGGATCGCGGAGGGGTACGGCCCGCCGCCCGCGGCCCCCGTCGGCGTTCATCCGTACTGACCGCTGCCACAGGTGCTGCGATCGTGAGGCGGGCCCGGCCGTGATCGCGACGTGGGCGCGGCGTCTCGCGGAGCGGGATAGACCATGAACGCCCGCAGCGGGCGCATTACCCTGCGGGCATGACCTCGCACTCTCCCCTCGCCGATTCCGCCCCGCAGTCACCCGAGTCCCCGGTCCTCCGGACCGCCCGGCGGGCCCGCACCGCCGCTGCCGAGATCGCGCCACTCCCGCGCTCCGCCAAGGACTCCGCACTGCTCGCGATCGCCGAAGCGCTGGTCGCCAGGACGGCCGAGATCGTCGAGGCCAACGCCCAGGACATCGCCAAGGCCCGCGCCGCGGGCACCAGCGAGACGGTGATCGACCGGCTCACCCTGACCCCGGAGCGGGTCGCCGCCATCGCCTCCGACGTACGGGACGTGGCCGCGCTGCCCGACCCGGTCGGCGAGGTTGTACGCGGCTCCACCCTGCCCAACGGCATCGACCTCCGCCAGGTCCGCGTGCCGCTCGGCGTCGTCGGGATCATCTACGAGGCCCGCCCCAACGTGACCGTGGACGCCGCCGCCCTCTGCCTCAAGTCCGGCAACGCCGTGCTGCTGCGCGGCTCCTCGTCGGCGTACGCCTCCAACACCGCGCTCGTCGCCGTCCTGCGCGACGCCGTCGCCGCGGCCGGGCTGCCCGCCGACGCCGTACAGCTCGTGCCGGGGGAGTCCCGCGATTCGGTACGGGAGCTCATGCGGGCCCGTGGCCTGGTCGACGTCCTGATCCCGCGCGGCGGCGCCTCGCTCATCCGTACGGTCGTCGAGGAATCCACCGTCCCCGTCATCGAGACCGGCACCGGGAACTGCCACGTCTACGTCGACGCCCGCGCCGACATCGACATGGCCGTCGACATCCTGATCAACTCCAAGGCCCAGCGGCCCAGCGTCTGCAACGCCGCCGAGACCCTCCTCGTCCACCAGGACATCGCCGACGCCTTCCTGCCGCGCGCCCTGGACGCGCTCGCCGACGCGGGCGTCACGGTGCACGCGGACGAGCGGGTGGCGGCGTACGCCGGCGCGTCCAAGGCCACCGTCGTGCCGGCCACGACGGAGGACTGGGAGACCGAGTACCTGTCGTACGACATCGCGGCTGCCGTCGTCGACTCGCTGGACGGCGCCGTCGAACACATCCGGCGGTGGACCTCCGGCCACACCGAGGTGATCGTCACGACGTCGCAGGCCGCGGCCCGCAGCTTCACGCAGCTGGTGGACTCGACGACGGTCGCGGTGAACGCGTCCACGCGTTTCACGGACGGCGGCCAGTTCGGATTCGGCGCCGAAATTGGGATCTCCACGCAGAAGTTGCACGCCCGTGGCCCGATGGGGCTGCCCGAGCTGACCTCGACGAAGTACATCGTGACGGGCGACGGCCACACACGCTGACCCACTCCCGGTTCGCACTTTTCCCTGCCCAAACCGACCCGTCAGGGCTAGGCTGAACGGGTGCCGGACGACGTGGGGGGCAAGCCGTTTCCGGACGGCTGGGAGCCCGACGACGACCGCGGAGGCGCGGACGAGGACTTCGCCTCCGTGGTGTTCGACGAGGACTTTGTACGGGCCGCCGAGATTCATGAACCGACCGCTGTGGAGCGGCTGCTGGCCGCCGCCCAGGCACGCGCCGACGCCGAGGCCGCCAGGGCCAGGGCAGGCAAGGGCCCGTCGGACGACGACCTCTACGACGACGGGTACGGGTCCGAGTACGGCTCCGGGCGCGACCCCCTTCACGACGGCGCGTACGGCCCTTCGGACGACGACGGCTACGACGACGGCGCATACGACAGCAGGGGGCCGTACGGACGGCACGGCGGCGCCCTGCGCCCCTACCGAGGGCATGCGCGCTGGCACCGGCCCGTGGCCTGGCTGCTCGCCCTGCTGATGGGCATCGGGATGGTCGCGCTCGCCTTCACCGCCGTCTACCGGGGGGCGTCCTCCGACCGGCAGGACCAGGTGCCGCCGGCGACCAGTGAGACCCCCAGGCCCGGCGCTCCGGTGATGCCCGGAGGGCCCTCGGCCTCCGCCGAGTACTCCGCGCCCGCCGCGTCCGCGGTGCCGCGCACGCCCTGACCTTCGGAGCGGGTGGCAGGACCTTCCGCCCGGGTGGGCAGCGCCTTCCGACCGGGTGGGCAGCACCGATCACCGTGCGTGTGCGAACCAGTCGGAACTTGTCACCGACCAGCGCGTTTACCTTCGCCTCCATCGACCTACCCTGAAGGTATGGCAGGGCACGGAGAGCCACCTGAGGGTGCGCCCGAGGGCCTCCCGGGCGGCAGCGACGACGAGTTCCGGTCCGTCGTCTTCGACGAATCGTTCGTGCGGGCTGCCCGCCTCCAGGAATACTCCGCGACCGAGCGGATGGCCGACCACGAGCGGGCCGTGCGCCACCGTCCCGTCTGGAAGGCCCGCGGCCATGGCAGCGGCGGCGGTGGCGGGCATGGAGGCGGCGGCTCGAAGCAGGCGCTGCTGCTCGTCCTGCTGGTCGCGCTGGCCTTCGGTACGGCGCTCTACATGGGCGTACGCCATCCGTACCAGCCACCGCCCACCGCGCGCGCAGGGCTGCTGCGGATGACGGTCATACCCCTGGCCCCCGAAGGCAAGGTGCCGGGCGGGAACCCGGACGAGCTCTTCCGGCGCAGCCCGGCCGCGCAGTTCGCGACGGGCGCCGAGGGCATCAACCTGCCGGCCGCCCGGCGCACCACGCACTTCTCGGAGGGCCAGGTCGTCGTCGCGCTGAGCACCGTGAAGGACTACCTCGTCGCGTCCTCCCTCGACCCCGCTGTACTGAGCGGCCGCACCGTACGCCCGGTAAGGGCACTGCTCGACCCGGACCAGCTGGATCAGTTCGACCGCAGCTTCGACCGCCCCGCCGACGACGGGCGGCACGCCGCGACGGGATGGCTGGTCCGCTTCGACCCGGCGAAGGTGGCACTGGCCGTCGGCGAGCAGGCGCGCGTACACGGTGTCCTGCGCATCGAGGAGACCGAGTCCAACCACCTCGAAGTGACCTCCGACCACACCTTTGTGTACGCACTGCGGCCGGCCGGCTCCGCTGCCGGACGGCCGCAGGCGGACGGCGCTTCGCTCTTCACCGTCCGCCGCGAGCTGCACTTCCGCTTCGACCGGGAGGACCTGCGGATGCACCGGGCGGAGCTGCTCGTTTCGTACGCACAGGCCGGGCCCCAGGCGTGCTCGGCCGAGACGGCGAGCCACCTGCTGCCGGTGACGGCCGGGCAGCGCGCCACCGGCGAACGTCCCGCCGGCACCGACCCCTACGCGAGGGGCCCGGCCAGGGCGGCGCTGTGCGGGGCGCTCGACCCGAGCGTTATGCCGAGCCCTCGGGCCCCTTAGAGCCGCTGGGTCCGGTGTCCTTGCCCCCGCCGGAGCTGCCGCTGCCGCCGCTGCTGCCGTTTCCGCCTCCGCCTCCGCCGAACGCGCCGCGCAGCTTGCCGCCCAGGTCGCCCGCGCCGCCCGCGATGTCGCCCACGAGCTTCATCAGCGGGTCCTTGCTGGTGCGCACCGTGTCGGCATAGTGGGTGGCCGAGTCCCGGAAGGAATCGGAGACCGAGGTGTCCTTGTCCTCGTCGCGCCGCGGGTAGTGGCCGTCCATGATCCGCTGGTAGTCGCGGCTCTCCGCCCACTTCTTCAGCTCGGCGGCCCGCACCGTGGTGAAGGGGTGCGTACGGGGCAGGACGTTGAGGATCTTCAGCACGGAATCACGCAGGTCGCCCCCGGCCTCGTACTCCTCGGCCTGCTCCAGGAACGCGTCCACGTTCATCTCGTGCAGGTGGTTGCCGCCGGCGATCTTCATCAGGCCGCGCATCGACGCCCTGAGGTCCTGGCCGACCAGCAGCCCGGCCCGGTCGGCGGAGAGCTCCGACTTGCGGAACCACTCGCGCAGCGCCGTCACGATCGCCATGATCGCGATGTTGCCGAGGGGAATCCAGGCGACCTTGAGAGCGAGGTTGGTGAGGAACAGCAGTATCGTCCGGTAGACCGAGTGCCCGGACAGGGCGTGGCCCACCTCGTGGCCGACGACCGCGCGCATCTCCTCCTCGTCGAGCAGCTCCACCAGGCCCGTGGTGACCACGATGATGGGCTCGTCGAGACCGATGCACATGGCATTGGGCTTCGGGTCCTGCGTGACGTACATCGGCGGGACCTTCTCCAGGTCCAGGATGTAACAGGCGTCCAGCAGCATGGTGTTGAGGTGCGCGAACTGGGCTTCGCTCACCCGCACGGAGTCGGACAGGAACAGCAGCCGCAGGCTGCGCTCGGGCAGCAGCCCGCTGAGCGCCTTGAAGACCGTGTCGAATCCGGTGAGCCTGCGCAGGGCAACCAGGGCCGAGCGGTCCGCGGGATGTTCGTACGCCCGGGACGAGATGCCCGGGAAGCGCTTGCGATTACGGCTCGGCACGTTCTCGTGATTGCCGTCGGTCATGGGTGGCCCCCTGTCTACGAGTCTTCCCGTCCCCCGGACGACCCCAGCGTATGTGCTGATGTCCGGCCCGCCCGGCCGGTTCCTGAAGCAGGACAATCGGTGAACGACTGAGTCGGCGTGAGCGTGCCCGGCCCGCCCGCATACGATGTTGCGTGAAGTCTCCGCTCCGACTCCCGACTCCCGATAGGTCCTGCCGAAGATGAGCCTCCACCACACTGCCGCCTCCCTCGTGACCCTTGCCTCCGGTGAGGGCGGCGAGCACGGCGGGAACCACGAATCCCTCAGTGCCTACGTCACCGGCGGCGGAGCGCTCTTCGCGCTCCTCCTCCTGCTGTGGATCACCACCCGCTTCAACCGCGACCGCTGAGGCAGGGCCGCCAGACGGGGCCAGTAGGCTCTGCACGCATGGGAGAGCAGGAAGTGCCTCGCGGTCCGGGCAAGCGCCGACTCGGCGTGATGGGCGGTACGTTCGATCCGATCCATCACGGACACCTGGTGGCCGCCAGTGAGGTGGCCGCCCAGTTCCACCTCGACGAGGTGGTTTTCGTGCCGACAGGGCAGCCCTGGCAGAAGACCCACAAGCACGTGTCCCCGGCCGAGGACCGCTATCTGATGACGGTCATCGCGACGGCGTCCAACCCGCAGTTCTCGGTGTCCCGCATCGACATCGACCGCGGCGGCCCGACGTACACCATCGACACGCTGCGGGACCTGCACGCGCTCAACAGCGACTCGGACCTGTTCTTCATCACCGGCGCCGACGCGCTCGCCCAGATCCTCACCTGGCGGGACGCGGAGGAGCTGTTCTCGCTCGCCCACTTCATCGGTGTGACCAGGCCCGGTCACCACCTGACGGACGACGGTCTGCCCGAGGGAGGCGTCTCCCTGGTGGAGGTGCCGGCCCTGGCGATCTCGTCCACCGACTGCCGCGCGAGAGTCGCGCAGGGCGAACCTGTCTGGTATCTCGTTCCGGACGGTGTGGTCCGCTACATCGACAAGCGCGCGCTGTACCGCGACTGAGCGGCGGGCGCGGCCGTACGGGGAGCACAGACAAGCAGGAAAGGGGCACCGGTGAACGACCGACAGTACCCGTACGACCCGTACGCCCAGGACCCGTACGCCCAGCAGCCGGAGATCATCGGCTACGACGCGTACGGCAGGCCGGTGTACCAGCAGGCGCAGCAGACACAGCAGCAGGCACAGCAGGGCGAGACGCAGCAGCAGTACGACCCGTATGCGCAACAGCAGGGGTACGGCTACGACCCGTACGCCCAGCAGCCGCCGTACGACCCCTATGCCGAGCAGCAGCAGGCCGGACAGCAGCAGCAGCAACAGCAGCTTCAGCAGCAGCAATGGATCCCGCAGCAGGCGGCGCCTGCCGCTGCCCCTGCCCCCGAGCCCGCGCCGGAGCCGGCTCCCGCCGCCCCGCCCGTGCCCGAGCAGCGCCGCGCCTCTCCCGAGTACGCGACGGAGCAGTTCTCGTTCGTCGAGGAACCGGACGAGAACTCCGAAGACGTCATCGACTGGCTGAAGTTCACCGAGAGCCGTACCGAGCGCCGTGAGGAAGCCCGCCGCCGCGGCCGCAACCGGGTCGTCTCCCTGGTCGTCGCCCTGACGCTGGTGGTCGCCGGCGGCGTCGGGTACCTCTGGTACGCGGGGATGCTGCCCGGCCTTTCCGGCAAGGACGACAAGCAGAACACCGCCACGGGCCCGGAGAAGCGCGACGTGATCGTGGTGCACATGCACAACACCAAGAAGGGCGGAACCTCCACGGCGCTGCTCGTCGACAACGTCACCACGAAGCAGGGCACGACCGTCCTGCTCCCCAACTCGCTGTCCGTCGCGAACGACGACGGCACCACGACGACGCTCGGCAAGTCGGTGGACGACGACGGTTCAACGGGCACGCGCGAGGCGATCGGTTCCGTACTCGGAACCAAGATCGGCGGCACCTGGCGGCTGGACACCCCGTACCTGGAGAACCTCGTCGAGCTGGTCGGCAACGTCGAGATCGACACCGACACCGATGTGCCCGACACCAAGAAGGGCGCGTCTCCCGTCGTGAGGCAGGGCAAGGAGCAGACGCTGAGCGGTCGGATGGCCGTCGCGTACGCCACCTACCGGGCGCCCGGCGAGGCGGAGGCCAAGCAGCTCCAGCGGTTCGGCCAGGTCATTCAGGGCATCCTGCGGAAGATCTCGGACGACCCGCAGGCCGCGACCACCACCGTCCGCACGCTCGCGCAGATCCTCGACCCTTCGCTGCCGGAGAACGACCTGGGCGCCTCGCTCGCCAAGCTCGCCGAGCACGCCAAGGGCGGCGACTACAAGACGGCGCAGCTGCCGGTCGAGGCCGACGGCAAGCTCAGCGAGTCCGCGGCGGACAGTGTGGTGAAGGACATCCTCGGCGGCTCGGTGAGCAGCCCCGAGCAGGGTGCCGCGGTGCGGGTCGGGGTCAAGAACGCGACCGCGAACCCGGACGCGGGCGAGGCGGCCAGGATCCGGCTGGTCAACGGCGGCTATGCCTTTGTGGACGCGGGCAAGGCGGCCGCGATCGTGTCGTCGCAGGTCAGCTATGGCGACGCGGCACAGAAGGCGGCGGCCGAAGAGACCGCGAAGACCCTCGGTCTGCCGGCGAGCTCGGTGAAGAAGGGCAAGACGGCGGCGAACGCCGACGTGACGGTCGTACTGGGCCAGGATTTCAGGGTCAAGTAATCCCGTCGGCGCTGTCGGCGGTCCGTGAGACCCTGGTGGTACTCCTGACCGCCGACGAAAGCCTGCATGTGACCGCCACGGACCGTTCCATCGAGCTCATCAACGCCGCCGCCCAGGCGGCCGCCGACCGGCTCGCGCACGACATCATCGCGTACGACGTCAGCGATGTGCTCTCCATCACTGACGCCTTCCTGGTCGCCTCGGCGCCCAGCGACCGCCAGGTCAAGTCGATCGTCGACGAGATCGAGGAGCGGCTGAACAAGGAGCTCGGCGCCAAGCCGGTGCGCCGCGAGGGCGACCGCGAAGCCCGCTGGGTGCTCCTCGACTACGTCGACATCGTCGTCCACGTCCAGCACAGCGAGGAGCGTGTCTTCTACGCTCTGGAGCGCCTCTGGAAGGACTGCCCCGAGATCGCTCTGCCCGAGGACGCCGTCAAGACCCGCGGCCTGGCCGAAGAGCACGCGAAGTCGCGCGCGGCCGGTGATCTGGACGGAGACCTGAGCTGAACGGCAGCGACACCGGCAACAAGAGCCTGAACCGCCGGGGCCGCCGCATCGTCCTGTGGCGGCACGGGCAGACGTCGTGGAACCTGGAGCGCCGTTTCCAGGGCTCCACCGACATCGAGCTGACCGACACCGGCGTAGCCCAGGCACGCCGGGCCGCAAGGCTGCTCGCCTCCCTGAAGCCGGACATGATGATCGCGTCCGACCTCAAGCGGGCGGCCGCCACGGCCGGTGAGCTGGCGGCTCTGACGGGCCTGGAGGTCACGCACGACGTCGCGCTGCGCGAGACGTACGCGGGCGCCTGGCAGGGCCTGACGCACGACGAGATCATCGGGCAGTTCGGCGAGCAGTACGCGGCGTGGAAGCGCGGCGAGCCGGTGCGGCGCGGTGGCGGCGAGCTGGAGACCGAGGTTGCCGACCGGGCGGCTCCGGTCGTGCTCGCGCACGCCGACAAGCTGGGCGACAACGGCACGCTCGTCGTCGTCAGCCACGGCGGCACGATCCGCACCACCATCGGCCGGCTCCTGGGTCTGGAGTCGCACCACTGGGAGGGCCTTGGCGGGCTCTCCAACTGCTGTTGGTCGGTCCTGGGCGAGGGCGCCCGCGGCTGGCGGCTGCTTGAGCACAACGCCGGGACGCTCCCGGAGCCCGTGCTCGGCGACGACGACTGACGGATTTCACTTTCCGGCAGGTCGCAGGCTAAAGTTCTTCTTGTTCGCGGCGCACAGCGCAGAGAACAGCGGGGCTATAGCTCAGTTGGTAGAGCGCCTGCATGGCATGCAGGAGGTCAGGAGTTCAATTCTCCTTAGCTCCACAATCAAGATCCCGTTCCCTCAGGGGGGCGGGATTTCTTGCTGTTTCGGGACCGGCCTGTTTTCAGGACCGGCCTGTTTCAGGACGGATCTCCCACAGGGCAACGGTCCGCTGGCGGCTCTCCTCGTCGTTCGGGGTGTACGCCACGATCCGGCACTCCGGCATCCCGTTGATGGACAGCGACACCGAGGTCATCCGTATCTCCCCAACAGCCGTGTGCCGGAAGGTCTTCACACGGGGGCCGGGCGGGACCACGTCCCCGCTCTCCCACAGCTCGGCGAAGTACGGGCTGGCCGCGCGGAGTCGGCGGACGAACGATTCCCAGTCGGGCTCGCCGACATGGCGTCCGTACGCACCCCGCAACTGCGCCACCATCAGGGGCAGCTCCGCCTCCCGGAACACCAGTGGGCAGGAAGGCTCGGGCACGGTGAAGAGCACCCACAGGACATTGCGTACGCCCCCCTCGTGCACGTCGACGTCGAAGAGGTGGCGGTAGGCGGCGTTGGTGGCGAGGACGTCGTACCGGGCGTTGTAGACGACGGCCGGACGCGGGTCCAGGGCGTCGATGATGCCCTGCACTTCCGGGCTGACGGCCGCCACGTCGTCCGCCCGGTCCGGGGCGTACGGCACCTCGGCCAGATGGTAGAGATGCTCCCGCTCTGGCCGGTCCAGCCGGAGCGTACGCGCCACGGCGTCCAGGACCTGGGCGGAGGCGTTGATCGGGCGGCCCTGCTCCAGCCAGGTGTACCAGGTGACCCCCACGCCGGAGAGCTGCGCGACCTCCTCGCGGCGCAGTCCGGGGGTGCGGCGGCGCAGTCCCGGGGGCATCCCCACGTCGGCGGGGGTCACCCTGGCCCGTCGGCTGCGCAGGAACGTGGCCAGCTCGGAGCGGCGGCGTTGCGTCGGTGCTGCCATCGTTGTCACACCCCCATGGTCGATGGTCCGCCCCGCCGTTGCCAGGTGCTGTCAGTACCAGGATCAGCGGGCTCTCGTTACCCGTATCCGATCGGCGTCAGGCTCCGTGCCATGACAACTTCCGTACTCGGCAAGGGCAGTAGAAACACTGGAGCCAGTAAAGCCGGTGCCACTGACAAACGGGCGGGCCTGCTGCTCGCCGTCGTGCTTGCCGCGCAGTTCATGGCGCTTCTCGACGTCTTCATCGTCAACGTCGCCGCCCCGACGATCCGCACCGAACTGGACGCGTCGGGCGCCGGATTGCAGATGGTCATCGCCGGATACACCGTCGCGTACGCCGTCCTGCTCATCACCGGCGCGAGACTGGGCGACCTGTTCGGCCACCGTCGCGCCTACCTCGGCGGGCTCGCGGTCTTCACCGTCGCCTCGCTGGCCTGCGGACTGGCCGCGGACACTGGTCAGTTGATCGCCTTCCGGCTGGTCCAGGGCGCGGGTGCGGCGCTGATGATTCCCCAGGTGCTCAGCCTGATCCAGCGCAACTTCGAGGGCGAGTCGCGGGTCAGGGCGCTCGGCGCGTACTCGGCGGTGCTGGCCACCGGGGCCGCGGCCGGCCAGGTGGCGGGCGGTGTGCTGGTCAGTGCCGACCTCTTCGGCACGAGCTGGCGCCCGGTGTTCCTGGTGAACATACCGATCGGCCTCGCGCTGCTGGTCCTCGGCACGCGCCTGCTGCCGCGCGACGGACGCGGCGAACCGGAGCGCGAACCGGAGCGCACACGCGGCCTCGATCTGCCCGGCCTGGTGCTGCTCGCCGCCGCCGTGTCGCTGTTCACGGTGCCTCTGGTGCTCGGGCAGGAGCAGGACTGGCCGCTGTGGTCGTGGCTGTCTCTGGGGGCCGCTGTCGTGCTGTTCGCGGGCCTCCTGGCGTACGAGTCGCGGCTGGCCGCGCGCGGCGGTGCGCCGCTGATCGCGCCCAGGGTGCTGCGGATCCCGGGCATGGGGCTCGCTGTCCTGCGGATCGCCGTGGTGATGGCGGTCAACGCGGGGTTCCTCTTCACCCTGACCCTGCACGTCCAGGCCGGCCTCGGCTATTCGGCGCTCCGAGCGGGGCTCACGTTCGCGCCGACAGCGGTGGTCTTCGGAGTGGTCGGGCTGACCTGGCGGCGCTGGCCGGCGGGGCTGCAACGGGTGATGGTCCCGGGCGGATTCGCGCTGACCGCCATGTCGTCCGCGGCAGTCGGCCTGGTGCTGCGGGACGGCGGCGACGGAGGCTTCGCGATGTACGCCGCCTTCGCGGGTGTCGGGGCCGGTCTGGCCCTGGGGTTCAGCCCTACGCTGACGGGCGCGCTCGCGGGCGTACGCCCCGAGGACGCGGCGGATGCCAGCGGACTGCTCGTAACCGTCACACAGCTCGGGCAGTTGCTGGGCGTCGCGACATTCGGGACTCTCTTCCTGAACCGGCTGAATGCGCTGGGTGCCCACGCGTATGGAGAGGCCCTGTGGGTATGTGCCCTCGCGCTGGCTGCCGCGTCGCTCTTCGGCTCTGTGGCCGGCCTCCTGCGCTCACGTCACTGACCCCCTTGCGGAGCCATGGCAGAATCGGACCGCCGGAGGGGGACGACGGTCGCCCAGGTGCTCGGCGACAACGGAGGTATCTCGTACGTGTGCACGGCCTGCGGCCACAGCTGGAGCTGAGTGATGGGTGCACACAGGCGTAAATGCGACTGGTGCGGCAGTGGCACGCCCATCGTCAGGGACATGGAACCGATCAACCCCGACTACCAGTACTGGTGCGAGGAATGCGCGCGGGCGCTGATCATAAAGGGCGACCCGATCGAGACGTACCGCGAGCTCGAGGGAGAGCCGATCTACGGCCGCCTGCTCGACGAGCACTGCACGCTCAAGCGCTTCTATTCCTTCGCCACAGCGTGAGCAGCGCGGCGGCCGCCGTGAGGGTGTAGAGCGCGGAGAGCGCCATCTGGCCGCCGCTCTGGGAAAGTTCGAGCCGTCCCGGGCCGTGCGGCACCCACCAGAGCGCGTACGAACAGAAGACCAGGGTTGTCACCGCCGCCAGCCGCTTCCTGCCCCGAGCCGCCAGGAAGAGCACCACGGGCACGCACCACACCCAGTGGTGCGACCAGGACACGGGGCTGATCACCAGCGCGGTCAGCGCGCATGCGACCACCGCTCCGGCCCGCTCGCCGCGAAGTTCCGATGTCACCGCGACGGTGAGCCCGGCCGCGGCGGTCAGGGCGGCCGCGGCCGCCCACCACAGTGCCGGATCGCCGGTGTGCAGGAGCCGGGCCAGTACTCCGCGCAGGGACTGGTTGGCGGTGTCCTCGGCATGACCCACACGGCCCGCCTCGAAGACCATGGCGGTCCAGAAGCGGCGGGAGTCGTGCGGCAGGACGGCTGCGGTGGCCAGGGTGGCGGTGAGGAAGACCGCGGTGGCCGTCGCTGCTTGCCGGAGCCAGGGGTTCCAGGCTCGGCGGACGGCGCCCCCTGCCCGTACAAGGCCGGCTATGAGAAGGAAGACGGCGAAGAGCGCGGGTGTGAGTTTCACCGCAGCGGCGAGGCCGATGCCCGCCCCTGCCCACCGGTGGTCAGGGCGGCGGGTGAGGTCCCAGAGGACGGCTACGGCGAGCAGGAGATTGATCTGTCCGTACCGCAGGGTCGTCCATACCGGCTCGCACCAGACGGCGAACGTGGCGGCCCACAGGGCGGTCGCCGGATCCTTGCGGCCCACCAGGCGCATGGAGAGATGGACCAGTGCGACGAGGAGTGCGAGGTTGCCGAGGGTGGCCAGAGCGCGCATCTCCGGGACGCCTATGAGCGTCAGCGGGGTGAACAGCAGGGCGGCGAACGGCGGGTAGGTGGTCGGCAGGTTCGCCTCTGTGGCCCGCATTGCGTACAGGTCCTGACCTGCTCGTACGGTCTCGCCCTCGGCCCGGTAGACCATGAGGTCGATCATCGAGACCCCGGCGGCGCGCTGGGCGGCCCAGAAGATCAGGAAGGACAGCAGGCAGGCGGAGGCCGCGACAAGTACGGGCCGCCGGGCGAGAGCGTCGCGGGCGGCGGCGGTCTGCGCGGTCACGGTCACAGGCACGGTCACGCAGGCAGACAGTACCGGTCGTGTGCGTACGGAACACGTGTGCGGGCAAACGATTTGGTGAAGGGCAGGGGGGACCGTGTAATGTTGGCGAAGCCGCAGCGGGGAAGCCCGCAAACGGCAGCAAGCAAGGGGCTATAGCTCAGTTGGTAGAGCGCCTGCATGGCATGCAGGAGGTCAGGAGTTCAATTCTCCTTAGCTCCACAGAAAGAAGATCCCGTCCGATCGAATCGATCGGACGGGATCTTTTCGTTTCCCGGTGACGTCGGCTGGCGACCGTCGGCCGCCAGCCGACGTCAGCCGTCAGTCTCTGCCGCTGCCCAGAGCCCTTCTGTTGCTCATCGGCAGAGCTGGCCGCACCGGCCGCTCGGGAGCCTCCTGTTCGATCCGGAGGGCGAGTGCGGGGCAGCGGCGCACGGCACGCTGCGCGCGGCCCCGCAGATGCACGGGGACCGATGCGTCCGCGAGCGCCGGATAGCCGTCGGGGCCGAGCCGGATCAGCTCGGGGATGATGTCCGCGCAGAGCCCGTGGCCCTTGCACAGCGTCCAGTCCACGGCGAGCTTCTCGCCGCTCGGGATGCCCTCTTCTTCGTAACCCGGTCCCGGGAGCGGCAGTACGCCGGTCGTCTCGCGGCCACAGCCGCCGCCCAGGACATGCGCCGCCAGATCGTCCGTGAAGGCGTTGAGGGTGGAGACGAAGAACCGCACGGAGCCGTCCGGGTGCTTGCACGCACCGCGGCCCTTCACGGCCTGTGTGACCTCGCGCAGGGCCTCCAGCGCGGCCTGGCCGCCGCCGTTCAGTACGTCCGACAGGCCCCCGGCGGCGGCGGGCAGGCCCAGTCGGCAGGGGCCGCACTGGCCCGCAGTCTCGGCCGCCAGCCAGTTCGCGACGCGCAGCGACTCACCCAGCGGGCAGGTCTCCGGGCCGATGGGGAGGATTGCGCCCGCGCCAAGGGCGCCGCCGAACGAGGCGAGGGACTCGCGGGAGATCACGGCGTCGTGCGCGGCGACCGCGTCGATCCAGTTGCCGTGATAGCCGCCGGTCAGTACGCCCTGCGGCAGGGGCGGGGCGCCGGCGAGCTGGAGGACGTAACGCAGCGGCACTCCCGTCGGCACCTCGACGACCATCGGGCGGGACACAGCGCCGGAGATGGTGAGCATGACGGTGCCCGGCTCATTCTCCAGGCCGGTGTGGCAGTAACGGCGGGCGCCGATGCGGGCGGCCACGGCCAGCTGCGCGAACGTCTCCGTGTTGGACAGCAGCGTCGGGGCGCCCCCGACCCCTGTCTCGGAGGCGCGCTCGCGGCGGCCCGGCGGCAGGGCGGGGCCGCCGTTCGCAGCGCGGATCAGCGAGGACGCCTCGCCGGAGACCATGCGCTCGGGGGTCCGTACGATCCGTGCGCGCAGTTGCTGTCCGCGGCGGTCGGACAGGCCCCGCTCTGCGAACGCGGCGCGGATGGAGGCCTCGGTGGAGTTCCGGGTGACGCCGACGATCAGGGTGCGGGCGCCGAGGGCCTCTGCGGCCAGCAGGGCGCCGTCCAGGGCGAGGTGGGGGGCGCGGTTGAGCAGGACGGTGTCCTTGCGGCAGGCGGGCTCGCCCTCACTGCCGTTGATGACGACGACCGGCCGTACACCGCGCCGGATGGACGCCTGGGCGACCGCCCGCAACTTCTTCCCGAAGGGGAAGCCCGCGCCGCCGCGGCCGCGCAGGGATATGGCATCGGCCAGCTCGGCCAGGCGCTCCCCGCCCATCGGCTCCAGCGGGCCGTGCACCTTGAGGTGCATGCCGAGGTCGAGGCGCTCGACGAGGTCGAAGCCGGTCGTCAGCTGGGGAAGGCCGACGACGCGGACTTCGGGTACGTCGGGAAGGGGGACATTCAACGTCGTTCTCCTGCGGGTGCGTGCCAGGGCTCCCCGGCGGCCGGCCGGTAGAGCGGACCGGGCGCTGGTTCTGTGTCGTCGAGGGGGCCGGTGAGCGGTCCGGTGGGGGCCTCGGCGCCGTACGAGGGGGCGCCGGGAACGGGGGCGGCGACCGGGTCGTACGGAGGGGTGTCAGGGGCGGGGTAGTCGCCCGGGCTATACGCCGGGTAGTCCGGAGCGGGCACTGCCCCCGGGCCGTACGCCGCACGGTCGGGGTCGTACGGGGGACGTACGGCCTGCGCGGGGGGCGGGGGCGAGGGGGTGGGCCAACGGGACGGTGCCGGGCCCGCCGAGGGGGGCGCCGGCTGGACCGGGATCTCCTCGGTCATGGGGATCTGTTCCGCCAGGGGAATCCGCTCGGTGGGGGCAGACCCAGCCGACGCCGCCGACACTGCGCGGTAGGCGGCCGATATGCCGGTGTCCGGCGCCGAGTTGAGGCCGGGGGAGCCGGGGAGCCCGGCTTCGTACAGGGGCGGTGCCGGGGCCGCGAGCCGCTGGGGCTCCGGCGGGTCCCGGAACAGCTGCTCGGACTGGCGCGGCGCCCGCTCCGGCTTCTGCGGCGGTACGGCCCCGGCGCCCGGCAGCGGGGACAGTGCGGCATCCCGTGGCTCCGGGTCGGGCGCCTGCGCCAGCGAGCCCGAGGTGACCAGGGCAACGATGCGGTCGGCGACGGTCCGCTTGAGAGGCGGCGGGAGCATACGCAGCGAGAGGGCGGCGACCACCGCCGTGAGGGACAGGCCGTACATCGTGACGACCCAGCCCGCGGCCGGCCGGCCGGCGAACAGGCCGTGCACCAGGGCCGATCCCCAGGCGGGGTAGGCGACCATGTGCAGCGCCCGCCAGCGGCCCGCGATGCGGCCGGGGGTGGCGAAGGCGCTGCGCAGCGCGCCGGTCGAGGCGGCGACGACCATGAGGATTCCGGCGAGCGAGCCGAATCCGATGAGTCCGGACGTACCGCTGATGCCGAGACCGAAGGGGACGAGGGCTCCGAGGAGGGCCACGTGCCCGAGCGAGACCTTGACCGTCACATGTAGCAGGAGGAAACCGAGCGAGGCGACGGCCGTGGCCCGGTGGATGCCCTGGGCGAGGAGGCGGTGGCGTGGCTGGAGCAGCAGCCGGTCGGTGGCCAGCAGGCCCCAGCCGACGGCGGCGGTGAGCGAGACCAGCGAGAGGACGCCCGTGGTGAAGTCGAGTGCAGCGCGCAGACTGTCGCTGCCGAGTGTGGCGATCAGGGGTATGAGCACCAACGCGGCGGCGGTGAGGCCTCCTTGGGCCGGGCGGCTCAACACGGGGAGTGAGACAGACGAGCGGATCTTGCGGTGGGGGTTCATGGGGGCGACTCCGAATGGTTCGGCAAAGTGGTCCCGTTGCCGCATGCTAGGTCGCCCCATACCAGGCAGTACGCGCTTTGGAGGTTTAGTGCGGGGGTTGTGGGAAAACTTGCTCGAACGTTGCCCCGGATAGGGCCGATACGCGGAGTAACCCCCGGGCGAGGCCGAGGTCTGGCCGGCTCCGGCCGGGCTCCCGCACCGTCCGGCCCGGCTCACTCCCGCTTCGTCCGCCCTGTGGATACTCGGCGCACCCCTCGCGGGCCCTGCGGTACCCTGACGCCATGCGTGCCGTACGCCTTCTGCTTAGCGAGCCGCGCTGATCACTCCCGACGGATGAAAGATCCGGTCGGAATCGGCGCGGCGTCCCCTCCTGTGCGAGGGGATTTTTCGTTTGCTGAGTGTCAGCAGCCTGAATGTCGCAGCCGCGGGCAGAGACGATCGATGGAGCTTTGAGGATCATGAGCGAGACGAATTCTGGTGCCGAGGTGGCAGCTCCGCACCGCTATACGGCGGCGATGGCCGCCGACATCGAGGCGCGCTGGCAGGACTTCTGGGACGCCGAGGGTACGTACGAGGCGCCGAATCCCACTGGGGACCTGTCGGGCGACGCGGCCATGGCCGCCAAGCCCAAGAAGTTCATCATGGACATGTTCCCGTACCCCTCGGGTGCGGGCCTGCACGTCGGGCACCCGCTGGGCTACATCGCGACCGACGTCTTCGCCCGCTACCAGCGCATGACCGGGCACAACGTCCTGCACACGCTGGGCTTCGACGCCTTCGGCCTGCCCGCCGAGCAGTACGCCGTGCAGACCGGCACGCACCCCCGGGTCTCCACCGAGGCGAACATCGAGAACATGAAGGACCAGCTGCGCCGGCTGGGCCTGGGCCACGACAAGCGCCGCTCCTTCGCGACGATCGACCCGGACTACTACAAGTGGACCCAGTGGATCTTCCTGCAGATCTTCAACTCCTGGTACGACAAGGAGGCGGGCCGGGCCCGGCCGATCGACGAGCTGGTGGCCCAGTTCGAGAGCGGGGAGCGCACGACGCCGGACACGCGCCCCTGGAGTGAGCTGAGCGCCAACGAGCGCGCCGACATCCTGGGCGGGTACCGCCTGGCGTACGCCTCCGAGGCGCCCGTGAACTGGGCGCCGGGTCTGGGCACCGTACTGGCCAACGAGGAAGTCACCGCCGACGGCCGCTCCGAGCGCGGGAACTTCCCCGTCTTCAAGGCCAAGCTGCGCCAGTGGAACATGCGCATCACCGCCTACTCGGACCGCCTGCTGGACGACCTGGACGGCGTGGACTGGCCCGAGGCGATCAAGCTGCAGCAGCGCAACTGGATCGGGCGCAGCGAAGGCGCGCGGGTCGACTTCCCGGTCGGCGACTCCGACGCGATCACCGTCTTCACCACCCGCCAGGACACCCTGTTCGGCGCCACCTACATGGTGCTGGCACCCGAGCACGAGCTGGTCGAGAAGATCGTCCCGGCCGCGTGGCCGGAGGGTACCCACGAGGTGTGGACCGGCGGTCACGCCACCCCCGCCGAGGCCGTCGAGACGTACCGCAACCAGGCCGCGTCGAAGTCCGACGTCGAGCGGCAGGCGGAGGCCAAGGACAAGACCGGCGTCTTCACCGGTGCGTACGCGACCAACCCGGTCAGCGGCGAAAAGGTCCCCGTCTTCATCGCCGACTACGTGCTGATGGGCTACGGCACCGGCGCGATCATGGCCGTACCGGCGCACGACTCGCGCGACTTCGCCTTCGCGCGCGCCTTCGAGCTGCCGATGCGCTGTGTCGTCGAGCCGTCGGACGGTCGCGGGACGGACCCGGCGGAGTGGGACGACGCCTTCTCCTCGTACGACGCGAAGATCGTGAACTCCTCCGGCGCCGACATTTCGCTGGACGGGCTGGGTGTCGTCGACGCCAAGGCGAAGATCACCGAGTGGCTGGCCGCACGCGGCATCGGCGAGGGCACCGTCAATTACCGGCTGCGCGACTGGCTGTTCAGCCGCCAGCGCTACTGGGGCGAGCCCTTCCCGATCGTCTACGACGAGGACGGCATCGCGCACGCGCTGCCCGAGTCGATGCTGCCGCTGGAGCTGCCGGAGGTCGAGGACTACTCGCCGCGCACCTTCGACCCGCAGGACGCCGACACGCAGCCCGAGACGCCGCTGTCGCGCAACGAGGACTGGGTGAACGTCACCCTGGACCTGGGCGACGGTGCCGGCCCGAAGAGGTACCGGCGTGAGACCAACACCATGCCCAACTGGGCCGGTTCCTGCTGGTACGAGCTGCGCTACCTGGACCCGCACAACAGCGAGAAGCTGGTCGACCCGGACATCGAGCGGTACTGGATGGGTCCGCGCGAGGGCATGCCGCACGGCGGCGTCGACCTGTATGTCGGCGGGGCCGAGCACGCCGTACTGCACCTGCTGTACGCGCGGTTCTGGTCCAAGGTGCTGTTCGACCTGGGGCACATCTCGTCGTCCGAGCCGTTCCACAAGCTGTACAACCAGGGCATGATCCAGGCCTTCGCCTACACCGACGCGCGCGGCGTGTACGTGCCGGCGGCCGAGGTCGAGGAGATCGACGGCAAGTACTTCTACCAGGGCGAGCCGGTCAAGCGTGAGTCCGGCAAGATGGGCAAGTCCCTGAAGAACGCCGTCACTCCGGACGAGATCTCCGCCGAGTACGGCGCGGACACCCTGCGCCTGTACGAGATGGCGATGGGCCCGCTGGATGTGTCCCGGCCGTGGGACACACGCGCGGTGGTGGGCCAGTACCGGCTGCTGCAGCGGGTGTGGCGCAATGTCGTCGACGAGACGACGGGTGAGGTCACCGTCACCGAGGCCGAGCCGGACGAGGCAACGCTGCGTGCGCTGCACAAGGCGATCGACGGCGCGGGACAGGACATGGCGGGGCTGCGCTTCAACACCGCCATCGCCAAGATCACCGAGCTGAACAATCACCTGACCAAGTCGGGTGGCCCCCTGTCGCGTTCGGTCGCCGAGCGGCTGGTGCTGCTGGTCGCGCCGCTGGCTCCGCACATCGCGGAGGAGCTGTGGCGCAAGCTGGGGCACACCGATTCCGTGGTGCACCAGGACTTCCCGGTGGCCGATCCGGCGTACGTCGTGGACGAGACCGTGACGTGCGTCGTGCAGATCAAGGGCAAGGTCAGGGCCCGGCTGGAGATCTCGCCGTCGATCGGTGACGAGGAGCTGGAGAAGCTGGCGCTGGCCGACCCGGCGGTCGTTGCCGCGCTGGGCGGCGCCGGGATCCGCAAGGTGATCGTGCGGGCGCCGAAGCTGGTCAACATCGTGCCGGCGTAGCTGCCGACAGGTACTGGCAGGCGTTAGTAGGTGCTTTCCCCTACGGGCAGGTTGGGGGTTCCGATGGAACCCTCGGCCTGCCTGTTCCGTTTACCGTTGAGGGACCACCGAAGCCGAGTGGTCCGACAACGGAGGGGCCCTCATGGAAGCCGTCATCCTGATCCTGACGCTGCTCTTTGTGGCGTTCGTGGGACTGGGTGTGTACGTGGGCGTGAAGGCGGTCGGCGCGGCCAAGCGCGGCGTGGACCGCACGATCACGCAGGCACGCCGCACCGTCGAGGACACCACCCTGCGGGCCAAGAGTTACGGGCAGCCGGGCGTGGCGGGTGAGCTGGCACAGCTGAGGCTTTCTCTGCGCACGTCGATGAGGGCCACGCAGCAGGCGTTGCAGGCGGGTGTGGCCGAAGATGCGTCCCTGTCGGAGTCGATCAGCCTGTTCCAGCGGCTGAGCGGTCACGGACACGAGCTGGACGACGAGCTGAAGCGGCTGGAGCGCGAGCCGGACAAGACGCGGGTCGCGGAGCGGCTGCCGGATCTGCGTGAGCGCACGGAGCGGGTGACGCACGCCGCTGACTCACTGCGATGGGCGGCGCGGGACCGGGCGCAGCAGTTCGCGAACGACGACCTGGCCTCGCTGAGCGCGCAGATCGAGGTGGAGTCGGGCGCTCTGCGGCACTGGGCGACGACGGAGCCCGGGGCGGCGTCTGCGCAGACGTGGCCGGAGGCGGATGCGAAGGCGGAGGAGTCCGGAAGAGAAGCCGGAAAGGAAGCGGGAAAGGAAGCCGGGAGGGAAGCCGGCGCAGCCGAGCAGGCGGGCCGGGGTGCCGGGCCGCAGGCCATCACCGCGCGCGACCCTCAGCGGCAGCCGACCTACCCGTGGCAGAAGGCGGCGCGTCCGGAGAGCACCCGTTGAAGTTCGGCAGGCACCTGTTGAGGTCCGGAGGGCACCCGTTGAGATGGATGTTTCACTCGGGAATTGATCAGTCAGGTGGATCATCCAGGTCGATCTCCGGCCGATCATTGGGAGGGGCCGGACTGCCGTCGGGCGCCCTCGCCGGGTAACCTCCCGCTCATGTCCCGCCATGTCGCTATCGTCACCGATTCAACGGCCTACCTGCCGCACCAGACGATGGAGCGGCACGGCATCACCGCTGTGCCGCTGACCGTCGTCATCGGCGATCAGGCCCTCGAAGAGGGCACCGAAATCTCGGCCCGCACGCTCGCCCAGGCCCTGCAGAAGCGCAAGTCGGTGACGACGTCCAGGCCGAGCCCCGAAGTCTTCGCCGCGGCTTACCGTGCGGCGGCGGAGGCCGGTGCGACGGCGATCGTGTCGCTGCATCTGTCGTCCGAGTTCTCCGGCACGTACGACGCCGCCGTGCTCGCCGCACAGGACGCCCCCGTGCCGGTACGGGTGGTGGACACCGGAATGGTCGCCATGGCCCTCGGTTTCTGCGCGCTGTCGGCGGCGGAGGTCGTCGATGCGGGTGGCACGGTCGACGAGGCGGTGGCGGAGGCGGAGAAGCGCGCGGCAGGCACATCGGCGTTCTTCTACGTCGACACGCTGGATTACTTGCGCCGGGGCGGCCGGATCGGTGCGGCCCAGGCGCTGCTCGGCTCGGCGCTCGCGGTGAAGCCACTGCTGGAACTGAACGGTGGCCGCATCGAGATGCTGGAGAAGGTACGTACGGCCTCCAAGGCGATCGCCCGGCTGGAGGAGATTGTGGCCGACCGGGCGGCGACGCGCAGCGTGGACATCGCGGTGCATCACCTGGCGGCGCCGGAGCGGGCGGAAAAGCTGGCCGAGCGGCTGCGCGAACGAGTTCCGGGGCTGGCGGAATTGCACGTCAGCGAGGTGGGGGCGGTGATCGGCGCGCACACGGGGCCGGGTCTGCTGGGGGTTGTTGTCTCACCCCGCTGAGCGCTCGTGAGGGTGGCCGGTTTATCCACAACCACCGGGTTCCCCACAGGATTTGACCTTGATCATCGCGTCCGGGCGGATGTGCCTACCGTCTCGTGGCATGGCTCTTCGATCACGCTCACGAGCACGCTCCGCGACCAGTGGACCGGGCCGCGCCCCGGCCTCCGACGTCCGCGCCCGGGATGGGCGCGGCCGCCGTGGGCGCCTGCGCCGCCACGGTCACGACACCGCCGCGCCGACGGCACTGCGCCGCCGCGCGGAGGCACTCCTTGCCCCGGCGCCACGTGCGGCGCCGAGGTTTCCTGGCATGCTGCACGGCCCACCGGCTCCGGAGCGCCTACGGGAAGAGCCGCGCCGCCCGCCCGCTCCGGTCGGCCCAACTGCGCAGGAGAGGGCGGACGCTGGGGAGGCTGAGGCAGCCCCTGGGACGGGCGCAGTTCGGCAGCGCGGATTTGGGGCTGTGCGGGAGCGGTTACCGGTTTGGGTGCAGGCCCGATGCGGGTTCGAGCTGAGGACGCTGGCCGCGTTGGCGGTTGTTCTCGTCGTGGCGGCGGGCTTTGCCGCTCAGCACTTCTGGGCGGGACGGCCTCAGACCGTACGCCCGCCGGAAGTGGTGGCCGGGAGCCCGGCGGTCGCGGAGCCGGACCCGTCGCCGGGTCGGCCGCCGACGCCGTCCGGTGGTGGGCCCGGCGGTGAGACCGACGGGCGCATCGTCGTCGATGTGAGCGGCAAGGTCCGCCAGCCTGGCATCCACCGGCTGCCGACCGGATCGCGGGTGGCCGACGCGCTGCGGGCTGCGGGCGGCATCAAGAACGGTACGGACACCACAGGGCTCAACCGGGCCCGCCTGCTGACGGACGGCGAGCAGGTGGTGGTCGGGATCCCCGCACCACCACCGGCAGCCACCGGACCGGCTGGGGGTGGCAGCGCCCCCGCGGCCGGTCCGGTCAGCCTCAACTCCGCCACCGCGGAGCAGCTCGAAACCCTTCCGGGGGTCGGTCCCGTACTGGCCCAGCACATCCTGGACTACCGGGCCGAGCACGGCGGCTTCCGCTCCATCGACGAGTTGCGCGAAGTGAACGGGATCGGCGACCGCCGGTTCGCGGATCTCCAGTCCCTCGTACGGCCATGACTCGCCCGGCAGTCCACGCCATGTCCGGCAACCGTCTCGGTGCCTCCGAGCCCCGGCAAGAGGGGCCCGTGGACCTGCGTCTGGTTCCCCCTGCGCTGGCGGTATGGGGCGCGGCGGCTCTGGCGGTGGGAGCGTCGGGGCGCTGGGTGGCGGGCTTTGCGGCGGCGTGTGTGGCTGTGGCGGGAGGGCTGTTGGCGATCCGTTCGATCCGTGCGGTACGCGCGTCCGGCACGCGGCGCGGTCCCAGCGCCGGCGTCGGCGCCACTGCCGTTGCCGCGGCGCTGCTGTGCGCGGCGGCGGGAGCGGCATCGGCCGGGCTGCACTCGGCCGACCTCCACCGGGGCCCCGTCCCCGGCCTGGCCGACCAGTACAGCCGGGTCACGGCGGAGCTGACGGTCGCCTCGGACGCGCGCCTGACCCGGCCACGGGTGCGGGGCGCCAACACCGTGCCGAGGTCGGTCGTGTTCGACGCGGACGTCACGCGCGTAACCGGGCCGGACCGGTCGGCCGCCACCGTCCGTACGCCGATCCTGGTGATCGCGCCGGCGCATGGGCCGGCGTCGGCCCAATGGCAGCGGCTGCTCCCGTCCACCGAACTGCGGCTGACCGGGCGGCTCGCGCCTGCGATGCCCGGTGGTGGCGACCGTATCGCCGCTGTCCTGCGGGTATCGGACGGTAATCTGCCTGAGGTCACAGGGCCGCCAACAGCCGTACAGCGAACTGCCGGAGACCTCAGGGCGGGTCTGTGCGAGGCGACCGAAGGACTCGCCCCCGACGCACGGGCGCTCTTGCCGGGGCTGGTCGTAGGCGACACGTCCAGGGTGCCGCCGGAACTGCACGATGCGTTCGAGGCCACCGACCTCACACACCTCCTGGCCGTGTCCGGCAGCAACCTCACCATCGTCCTGATCCTGCTGATCGGGCCGCCCGGTACCGCCCTGCGCGCCGAACGCGGAGGAATCGCCCCGCGCCTGGGCATCTCGCTGCGGACGACCGCGCTGCTCGGCGGCGCGCTCACGCTCGCCTTCGTCGTCGTGTGCAGGCCGGAGCCCAGCGTGCTGCGGGCCGCGGCCTGTGGCCTCATCACGTTGCTCGCCATCGGCACGGGCCGCCGCAGGCAACTGATCCCCGCCCTCGCCGCCGCCGTACTGCTGCTCGTCCTGTACGACCCGTGGCTGGCCCGGAGTTATGGATTCCTGCTCTCCGTGCTGGCCACAGGCGCCCTGCTCACCATCGCCCCCCGCTGGAGCGATGCGCTGCAACGGCGCGGTGTGCCGCCGAGGCTCGCCGAAGTGCTGGCCGCTGCTGCTGCCGCCCAGGCCGTGTGCGCGCCCGTCGTGGCGATGATGGCGGCCCGGGTGAGCCTGGTGGCGATCCCGTGCAATCTGCTCGCCGAGTTCGCGGTGGCCCCCGCGACGGTGCTCGGCTTCGCGGCGCTGGCCGCCGCCCCGGTGGCGATGCCCGTCGCCGAGCTGCTGGCCCGGTGCGCGGGGTGGCCGGCCGGGTGGATCGCCTCCGTCGCCCGTACCGGCGCGGCGCTTCCCGGCGCGGAGGCGGACTGGCCGGACGGCTGGCGCGGCGGGCTGCTGCTCGCCGGTGTCACCGCCTTGGTCTTGTTCACCGCCCGTCGGCTCCTGCGCCACCCCTGGCTGAGCGCTGCCTGCGTGCTGATCCTTCTGCTCGCGGTCCTGCGGCCGGCGCCCCTCACCAGAGTGCTCACCGGCTGGCCGCCACCGGGCTGGAAGTACGTGATGTGCGACATCGGGCAGGGCGACGCCTCCGTACTCGCGGCAGGCGAAGGAACGGCAGTGGTCGTGGACGCGGGCCCGGACCCGAAACCCGTCGACCGCTGCCTGCGCACACTCGGCGTCACCCGCGTCCCGCTCGTCCTCCTGACGCACTTCCATGCCGACCACGTGGCGGGGCTTCCAGGCGTGCTGCGAGGCCGGGCGGTGGGGGAGATCCGGACGACGACGCTCCAAGAACCCGGGGACCAGAGCGCGTTCGTACGGCGCACAGCCGCCGAAGCCCGGGTGCCCGTTCTCAGGACGGCCCCGGGCGAGCGGCGCCGCATCGGACCGCTCTCGTGGCGGGCACTGTGGCCGCCTCCCCTCCCCCTCCCGACGCCCGAAGAGCCGAACGACGCCAGCGTCACGCTCCTCGTCCATTCGGGCGACCTCACCCTGCTGCTCCCCGGCGACCTGGAACCACCGGCACAGCAAGCACTGTTGAGAGCCCACCCGGCACTCCCGCCGGTGGACGTACTCAAGGTCGCCCACCACGGCTCGGCCTACCAGGACCCCGCGCTCCTCGCCCGCACCCGCGCCCGCCTGGCACTGATCTCCTGCGGCCACGACAACCCGTACGGCCACCCCTCGCCCCGGACACTCACGGCGTTACGCGCAGGGGGCGCCACAGTGCTGCGTACGGACACGGACGGCTCAATCGCGGTGACCGGGTCCGGCCCGGGCTTGCGCGCCGTGCCCTTGAGGTCGTGAGTGACGTGGTGGAGGGCCGCGACGGCCGCCGCCGCAGTTCGTCGTTACGGTCAGGTGGTCGGATCGCTCGTGCGGGGAAATCCGCACGTGCCGTCCTCAGACGAGCCATTCGCCGGCCCGCATCAACTCCCGATCGGGCAGCTCGTTCTCCTCCCGCCATGCCTTTACCACCCTCGGTGTGACACGCACGTAGACCCAGGACTTCCGGTTCCGGGGATCCCAGCCGCCGAGCTTTGCCGCGAACGCGTCGGCCGACTCCGTCGCGAGGTCCCGTCCTTCCACCGGCTCGGCGGCGCCCTCGATGTGCACCACATCCCTGGTGTGGCCGAGCGTCAGCCGTATCTCTCCGGCGGGTGTCAGGTTTCGGGCCGTCGGGTTGGTCCGCCGGGTGCACATCAGCAGTGTGTTCCTGTCCCAGACGAACGACAGGGGTACGAGGCAGGGCTCGCCGTCCGGCGAAGCCGTGGCGACCCAGACGTCCTCGTCGTTCTCCAGCCGGCCGAGTACGTCCTGTTTCCGCTGTTCACGGCTGCGCGCCGGTTCCCATGTCGTCATGCCCGCACGCTAGCGACGTCCCGCGACGCGTGCCTCGGCCAACGGTCCTAGGACCAATGGTCATGGCGGTACGGGCAAGCCCCGGGCGAGAATTCGGTCATGGAAGAGCCCTGGCCGACCGCCGCCCACCTCCGCCGCATCGGAGCCGCCCGCCCCGCCCGTCCCGGTGCCGAGGCTCTGCGAAACCTGCATCTCCGGCACTTGCGTACCGTCCCCTTCGAGAACCTCTCGATCCACCTCGGCGAGGACATCGTGCTTGCCGACAAGCCGCTGTTCGACAAGGTGGTGACGGGCCGTCGCGGCGGGTTCTGCTACGAACTGAACGGCGCCTTCGCCGCGTTGCTCAGTGACCTCGGCTTCCGTGTGACCTTGCTCCAGGCCCGCGTCTTCGGTGCCGACGGCAGCCTCGGCATTCCGTACGACCATCTCGCGCTCCGGGTGGAGAGCGGCGAGACCGGTGACGCAGGGGCTTGGCTCGCCGACGTCGGGTTCGGCGATCACAGCCACTTCCCCCTCGCCCTCGACGAGCGCGGCGACCAGCAGGACCCCGGCGGGACGTTCCGGATCGTCGACGGGCCCGACGGCGACCTCGACGTACTGCGGGACGGCAAGCCGCAGTACCGCCTCGACCCGCGCCCGCGCGCCCTCTCCGACTTCGAGGCCGCCGCCTGGTGGCACCGGACCTCGCCCGCCTCGCACTTCACGCGGTCCCTCGTCTGCTCCCGTCTCACCGAAGACGGCCGCGGCCGGATCACCCTCAGTGGCCGCAAGCTCGTGACCACGGTGGACGGCGAGCGCAGTGAACAGCCTCTGGCCACCGACCACGAGGTCCTCGCCGCCTACCGCGATTACTTCGGGATCACCCTCGACCGCGTACCTGTGCTGCGAGGAACCGGAAGTCGAGGAACCGGAAATCGAGGAAGCTGAAGTTTCTGAGTGCGGGGGTTCGGCCGTTCAGGTGGCCGGGCCCTCCAGCCAGCCCTCGTACTCCGCTGCGAACGCGTGCAGCGCCGCCGTGTCGAGACGCCCGTCCGGGTCCTCCACCACGACCAGCCACTGCGCGTCCTCGGCATCGTCCTCGCCGGCCAGCGCGTCCCGTATCAGCTGGGGCTCCTCAACGATCCCGAAGCGCTCGCCGAGCTCCAGGGCCACCGCCTCGGCGGCGTCCCGGTCGGGCAGTACCAACACGTGTCTCACATCGCTCACCTGCCCATTCTCCAACAGGTTCGGGACTGTCGGTGGCCCATGGGATGCTGGAACGCGATGGCCACCAGGAAGAATTCAACCGACGACCCGCTCGCCCCCGTCACCCTCGCCGTGGGGCAGGAGGACCTGCTGCTCGACCGCGCCGTGCAGCAGGTGGTGGCGGCTGCCCGCGCCTCCGACGCCGACACCGATGTGCGCGACCTGACGTCCGACCAGCTCCAGCCCGGCACTCTCGCCGAGCTGACCAGCCCCTCGCTCTTCGCCGAGCGCAAGGTCGTCGTCGTGCGGAACGCACAGGACCTCTCCGCCGACACGATCAAGGACGTCAAGTCCTACCTCGACGCCCCCGCCGAGGAGATCACGCTCGTCCTGCTGCACGCCGGGGGCGCCAAGGGCAAGGGCCTGCTGGACGCCGCCCGCAAGGCCGGGGCCCGCGAGGTCGCCTGCCCAAAGACCACCAAGCCCGCCGAGCGCCTGTCGTTCGTACGGTCGGAATTCCGCGCCCTCGGCCGCTCCGCGACCCCCGAGGCGGGCCAGGCCCTGGTCGACTCCATCGGCAGTGACCTGCGCGAGCTGGCCAGCGCCGTCGCGCAGCTCGTCGCCGACGTCGAAGGGACGATCGACGAGGCCGTCGTCCGGCGGTACTACACGGGCCGCGCCGAAGCCTCCAGCTTTACGGTCGCCGACCGCGCGGTGGAGGGCCGGGCGGCCGAGGCGCTCGAAGCCCTGCGCTGGTCGCTGTCCACCGGCGTGGCACCCGTCCTGATCACGAGCGCCCTCGCCCAGGGCGTACGGGCCATCGGCAAGCTGTCCTCGGCCCGTGGCGGCCGCCCCGCCGACCTCGCGCGTGAGCTCGGCATGCCGCCGTGGAAGATCGACCGCGTACGACAGCAGATGCGCGGCTGGACACCGGACGGGGTGGCCGTGGCCCTGCGGGCCGTCGCCGAGGCCGACGCCGGCGTCAAGGGCGGCGGCGACGACCCGGAGTACGCACTGGAGAAGGCCGTGGTCGCGGTCGCCCGCGCCGCCCGTAACCGGTAAGCCGCTCGTAACCGGTAAGCGGGCAGCACAAAGGCCCCGGTCACCGTCCTGGGGAAGGGCGGAAGACCGGGGCCTTTGCGTGAAGCCTGTGAAAGCTGCTCTGTGCGCCGCACCCGCGTGGCGAACGCAGGCCGCGTGCGGCGCGAGGTGCCGGTCGGGAGCGGATGAGAGGGCCCGCTTGGTCCTTACCGGCGATCAGTCAAGAGAATGCTCAGCCCTGCAGGGAGGCAACCTTGTGAGCCAGCGCCGACTTCTTGTTGGCGGCAGCGTTCTTGTGGATGACACCCTTGGAGACTGCCTTGTCGAGCTTCTGCGAAGCCTCGCGGACGGCCACAGTGGCCTTCTCGAGGTCACCCGCAGTGACAGCCTCGCGGGCCTTGCGGATCGAGGTCTTGAGCGCAGACTTGACGGCCTTGTTGCGCAGGCGCGCCTTCTCGTTCGTCTTGTTGCGCTTGATCTGGGACTTGATGTTCGCCACGAAAGAGCCTTTACAGGTTCGTTGGATCTTCGATGAGTGCATCGCTGCTTAGAGGGCTACGAGACACAGCTGCTCAGAGTACCAGCGGCCCACCAGGCGGCCCAAACCGAGCACCGCCCCCCGTCCGTGGGACCATGGAACCTACGTATCGATCCATCATCGCCCCGAGACGAGACCCTGCGTGCCCGCGACTCCTACCAACGTGCCCGAGCCGAGCCGTACCGACCCGGCGCTGATCCGCAATTTCTGCATCATCGCGCACATCGACCACGGCAAGTCCACGCTTGCCGACCGGATGCTCCAGCTGACCGGTGTGGTCGACCAGCGGCAGATGCGCGCCCAGTACCTCGACCGTATGGACATCGAGCGCGAGCGCGGCATCACGATCAAGTCCCAGGCGGTACGTCTGCCCTGGGCGCCCACCGAGGGCCCGGACGTGGCGAAGACCCACATCCTGAACATGATCGACACCCCTGGCCACGTGGACTTCACGTACGAGGTCTCGCGTTCGCTCGCCGCCTGCGAAGGCACGGTCCTCCTGGTCGACGCCGCGCAGGGCATCGAGGCGCAGACCCTGGCCAACCTGTACCTGGCGATGGAGAACAACCTCACGATCGTTCCCGTCCTCAACAAGATCGACCTGCCGGCCGCCCAGCCGGAGAAGTTCTCCGAGGAGCTGGCGAACCTCATCGGCTGCCAGCCCGAGGACGTACTCAAGGTCTCGGCGAAGACCGGCCTCGGCGTGGACGCGCTCCTCGACCGGGTCGTCAAGGACGTACCGGCTCCGGTCGGGAACGCCGACGCCCCCGCCCGCGCGATGATCTTCGACTCGGTCTACGACTCGTACCGCGGTGTCGTCACCTACGTACGTGTCATCGACGGAGGGCTCAACAAGCGCGAGCGCATCCGGATGATGTCCACCAACGCGACCCACGAGCTCCTCGAGATCGGCGTCTCCTCTCCCGAGATGACGCCCTCCGACGGCATCGGCGTCGGTGAGGTCGGCTACATCATCACCGGCGTGAAGGACGTCCGGCAGTCCAAGGTCGGTGACACGATCACCTCCCTGCACAAGGGCGCCACCGAAGCCCTCGGCGGTTACAAGGACCCGAAGCCGATGGTCTTCTCCGGTCTGTATCCGCTGGACGGCTCCGAGTACCCCGACCTGCGCGAGGCCCTCGACAAGCTCCAGCTCAACGACGCCGCCCTCGTGTACGAGCCGGAGACCTCCGCCGCGCTGGGCTTCGGCTTCCGCGTCGGCTTCCTCGGCCTTCTGCACCTCGACGTGATCCGCGAGCGCCTGGAGCGCGAGTTCGGGCTCGACCTGATCGCCACCGCGCCCAACGTGGTGTACCGCGTCGTCATGGAGGACCGCAGCGAGCACACGGTCACCAACCCGAGCGAGTTCCCCGAGGGCAAGATCTCGGACGTGTACGAGCCGGTCGTACGGGCCACGATCCTCGCCCCCAGCGAGTTCATCGGCGCCATCATGGAGCTCTGTCAGACCCGCCGCGGCACGCTCCTTGGCATGGACTACCTCTCCGAGGACCGCGTCGAGATCCGCTACACCCTCCCCCTCGCGGAGATCGTCTTCGACTTCTTCGACCAGTTGAAGTCCAAGACGCGCGGTTACGCCTCCCTGGACTACGAGCCCACCGGTGAGCAGGCAGCATCCCTCGTCAAGGTCGACATCCTGCTGCACGGCGACCGGGTCGACGCCTTCTCCGCCGTCACGCACAAGGACGCGGCGTACGCGTACGGCGTACGGCTCGTCGCCAAGCTGCGCGAGCTCATCCCGCGACAGGCCTTCGAGATCCCCATCCAGGCGGCCATCGGCTCCCGGGTCATCGCCCGCGAGACGATCCGCGCCATCCGCAAGGACGTCCTCGCCAAGTGTTACGGCGGTGACATCTCCCGTAAGCGGAAGCTGCTGGAGAAGCAGAAGGAAGGCAAGAAGCGGATGAAGATGGTCGGCAGCGTGGAGGTCCCGCAGGAGGCCTTCATCGCGGTGCTGTCCAGCGACGAGTCCGGCGGCGGCAAGGGCAAGAAGTAGCCCCCAGGTTTGCGCCAAGATTTACGCAAAAGCGCCCTCCATACCCCGGACGGGCGCTTTTCGCGTATACGGACGCGGCGGTTCCGTTCCGTTATCAAGCCGCGTGCCGCAGCCTCTTACGCCCCGGCCCCCAGCGCTTTACTCTGACTCGGAGGTTACTCGCCAGTTAAATACCAGCCAGTCGTGCAGCAGCCGCAGGCCCGGAGGACGTCGTGAGCGACACACAGACCTTGATCGAGAACCGGCCACCCTCGGTGGCGAATCTTTTCATTGAGCGCGTGGCTGCCACGCCCGATGGCGAGGCCTATCGGTACCCCGTACCGGCCGCTTCGGGGCAGGGCCCCGACACCTGGAAGTCACTGAGCTGGGGCCAGGCCGCCGAGCGGGTCTACGCCATCGCCGCCGGGCTCATCGACCTCGGCGTCCAGCCCCAGGAGCGGATCGCCCTCGCCTCCAGCACCCGCGTCGAGTGGATCCTCGCCGACCTCGGCGTGATGTGCGCCGGCGCGGCCACGACGACGGTCTACCCGTCCACCAACGCCGAGGAGTCGGCGTACATTCTCGCCGACTCCGAGAGCCGGGTCCTGATCGCGGAGGACGCGGAGCAGCTCGCCAAGGCCCGCGAGCGGCGGGCCGACCTGCCGAACCTCACCCATGTCGTGGTCATCGATCCCGCGGGCGTCGAGCCTGCCGAGGACGACCCCGAAGGCTGGGTCCTCTCGCTCGCCGAACTGGAGGAGCGCGGGGCGGCGCACCTGGAGAAGCACCCGCAGGCCGTCAACGAGCGGGTGGACGCGATCAGAGCCGACCAGCTCGCGACGCTGATCTACACCTCGGGCACCACCGGGCGCCCCAAGGGCGTACGGCTGCCGCACGACTGCTGGTCGTACATGGCGAGGGCCACGGTGGGGACCGGCCTGATCACCTCGACGGACGTGCAGTACCTCTGGCTGCCGCTTGCGCACGTCTTCGGCAAGGTGCTGACCTCCGGGCAGATCGAGGCCGGGCACGTCACCGCCGTGGACGGCCGGGTCGACAAGATCATCGAGAACCTGCCGGTGGTCCAGCCGACGTACATGGCCGCCGTGCCGCGGATCTTCGAAAAGGTATACAACGGGGTCGCGGCCAAGGCACGGGCCGGCGGCGGCGCCAAGTACAAGATCTTCCAGTGGGCGGCGGAGGTCGCCCGCGAGTACGCCAAGGTCACGCAGGACAACTTCCGGCGTACGGGCAGGGCCTCCGCGCCCTTCGCCCTCTCCGCCAAGCACAAGGTCGCCGACACCCTCGTCTACGCCAAGATCCGCGAGGCCTTCGGCGGCCGCCTGCGGGCCTGCGTGTCGGGCTCGGCGGCCCTCGCGCCCGACATCGGCTTCTTCTTCTCCGGCGCCGGGATCCACATCCTGGAGGGTTACGGGCTCACCGAGTCCAGCGCCGCCTCCTTCGTGAACCCCGGCGAGGCCTACCGCACCGGCACGGTCGGCAAGCCGCTGCCCGGCACCGAGGTGCGCATCGCCGACGACGGCGAGATCCTGCTGCGCGGCCCCGGCATCATGGAGGGCTACCACGGGCTGCCCGAGAAGACCGCCGAAGTGCTGGAGTCGGACGGCTGGCTGCACACCGGGGACATCGGCGAGCTGTCCGCGGACGGCTACCTGAGGATCACCGACCGCAAGAAGGACCTGATCAAGACGTCGGGCGGCAAGTACATCGCACCGGCCGAGGTCGAGGGCCAGTTCAAGGCGGTGTGCCCGTTCGTCTCCAACATCCTGGTGCACGGCGCCGACCGGAACTTCTGCACCGCCCTGATCGCACTCGACGAGCCGACGATCCTCGGCTGGGCCAAGGACAACGGCCTGGAGGGCAAGTCGTACGCCGAAGTGGTGTCCGCCAAGCAGACCGAGCAGCTCATCGAGGGCTATGTGAAGCGGCTCAACGAGGGGCTGCAGCGCTGGCAGACCATCAAGAAGTTCCGGCTGCTGCCGCGTGACCTGGACATCGAGCACGGCGAGCTGACGCCCAGCCTCAAGCTCAAGAGGCCGGTCGTCGAGCGCGAGTACAAGAACCTGATCGAGGAGATGTACGCGGGTTCGCGCGAGAACTGAGCGGGAACGAGCCGGAAGCAGCGGGCACCGGCGAGAACCGGCCGCATCCGGCCGGACACGCGGGAGTCGATGCGGGCGGGGTCACTGTGACCCCGCCCGCATCGCTCATTTACGGCCCATTTTGGTGACTCGGTGCTTATGGGCGAGACCAGTCTGTCACTCTGTCCGTGTCATCAGCGGCGTAAATGAGAGACCGGCCGGGAGCCGCACTGTGAGGTCCATTCCGAGGCAGCGGGAGAGTACTCACCGCTCGACGCACCTGCCCGACAGCCTGCCCGACCCACGGGCCGCGGCCTGCACCAGCCTGCCCGGCAACCCGCTCGCGGCCGCAGCCGCCCGGCGGTTCGTCCGGGCCGCCCTCGCCGACTGGACCGGGCTCGGACTGCCGCCCGCCGACGGCTTCACCGACCGCCTCGCGGACGACGCGGTGGTCCTCGTCAACGAACTGGTCACCAACGCCGTCGTCCACGCGGGCACCAATGTCGAGCTGGTGTGCCACCTGGAGGAGGCGCGGGACGACGACCCGGCGGCCCTGGTGCTCGAAGTCTCCGACCACCACCCGGCCCGCGTCGTACGGAACGAACCGGCGGGCTCGCTCACCCCCGGCGGCCACGAATTCGGCCGCGGCCTGCACCTCGTCGCCGCCCTCGCCGACTGCTGGGGCGTCACCTACCGCCCCGGCCTCAAGACCGTCTGGGCCCGGCTCTCCATCGAGGGCAGGCCGCCGGGAGCGCTGCCGGTGCCCGCCGAAGGAGCCGACCAGGCGCTCCAGCGCGGGCTGCGCGCCGCCGAGATCCTGGCGCCCGTACCGGGGCGGACGGCGCGGGAGTACGACAGCGACTGGATCAACCGCGGGGCGCTGTCCTTCCTCGCCGAGGCGTCCGACCTGCTCACCGGGCAGTTCGACGAGGACATGGTCGCCGCCCTCGCCGGACAGCTGCTGGTGCCCAGGCTCGCGGACTGGTGCGCGGTGTGGCTGGAGGAAGAGGGGGCCGCGCCCCGGCTCGCCCGCGTCTGGCACCAGCGGGAGAGCTGCATGGAGGAACTGCGCAGGCGCGTCGAGAAGGAGCCGCCCCGCCTGCTGGAGACCGCGCGCGGCGGCCCTGTCCCGGTGCCGTGGCCCGGCGGGGACGAGCCGGGCGGCGGCGACGGTGCGGCGGTCGCCTACCGGCTGATCGCGGGCGGGCGGGGACTCGGGACGCTGATGCTGGGGCGCTCCGGGCTGATGCGGATGCCCGACGAAGTGACCGGCCTGATCGAGGACTTCGTACGCCGCGTGGCTCTCGCCGTCGCCGCCGCCCGCCAGTACACCCGTCAGGCCACCATCAGCCGCGTCCTCCAGCGGGCGCTCCTGCCGGGACAGATGGCGGACATCCCGGGCGTCGCGAAGGCCCTGGTGTACGAGCCGCGGGGGCAGGGCGTCGCGGGCGGCGACTTCTACGACGTGTTCCCCGGCGCGAGCGGCAGCTGGTCCTTCACGCTCGGCGACGTACAGGGCAACGGGCCGGAGGCCGCGGTCGTCACCGGCCTCGTCAGGCCCTGGCTGCGGCTGCTCGCCCGCGAGGGCCGTGGGGTCGGCGTAGTCCTCGACCGGCTCAACCGGCTGCTCCTCGACGACGCGGTCGAGGCGGCGGAAGCCACGGCGAGGATGGCGGCGGCGGGCGCCGGGGGCGGGGCTGCGGGGGTGGCCGGAGCGGGGTCCGGGGCAGGAGTGGGGACCGGCACGGGGACAGGTGCGGTGCTGGAGGCCACTCAGCCGCGGTTCCTGTCGATCCTGTACGGCGAGTTGGTGCCGCTGGCCGAGGAGGAAGGCGGCGGTGTGCGCTGCACGCTGGCCTGCGCCGGGCATCCGCTGCCGCTCGTCCTGCGGCCCGACGGGAGCGTGCAGCCCGCCGCCGCCTCGCAGATGCTGCTCGGCGTCGTCGAGGACGTCACGTACGAGAGTCAGAGCTTCGTCCTGCGGACGGGCGACACCCTGCTGTGCGTCACCGACGGCGTGACCGAGCGGCGCTCCGGACGGCGCATGTTCGACGACGCGGACGGGCTTGCCTCGGCGCTCGGGCGGTGCGTCGGGCTCAGCGCACAGGGGGTCGCCGAGCGGATCATGCGCGAGGTGCACGATTTCTCGCCGGTGCCGCCCGACGACGACGTGGCGCTGCTGGTCCTCCAGGCGCTTTGACGGCGGCTGTGACAATAGGGGTATGCCTTCCGTACTGCCCGATGGTGAGCCCATGCCCGAAGACGGGGCGCTTCCGCCGCACGCCCTGACCGGTGCGGGGGAGCGACCGCTCGGCTTCTACCTGCACGTTCCGTACTGCGCGACGCGCTGCGGTTACTGCGACTTCAACACCTACACAGCGACCGAACTGCGTGGCTCGGGCGGTGCGCTGGCCTCGCGCGACAACTACGCCGACACGCTGGTGGAGGAGGTGCGGCTGGCCCGCAAGGTACTGGGCGACGACCCCCGTCCGGTACGGACCGTGTTCGTGGGCGGCGGTACGCCGACGCTGCTCGCTGCGGGCGATCTCGTACGGATGCTGGGGGCGATCCGGGACGAGTTCGGGCTGGCCGAGGACGCGGAGATCACCACGGAGGCGAATCCGGAGTCGGTCAATCCGGCGTATCTGGCGGAGCTGAGGGCCGGTGGCTTCAACCGGGTCTCGTTCGGGATGCAGAGCGCGAAGCAGCACGTCCTGAAGATTCTGGACCGTACGCATACGCCGGGCCGGCCGGAGGCGTGCGTCGCGGAGGCGCGGGCGGCTGGCTTCGAGTACGTGAATCTTGACCTGATCTACGGCACGCCGGGCGAGAGCGACGCGGACTGGCAGGCGTCGCTGGACGCGGCGATCGGGGCCGGTCCCGACCACGTCAGTGCGTACGCGCTGATCGTGGAGGAGGGGACGCAGCTGGCGCGGCGGATCCGGCGGGGCGAGGTGCCGATGACGGACGACGACGTACACGCCGATCGGTACCTGATGACGGAGTCCGCGCTGTCCGGGGCTGGTTTTGAGTGGTACGAGGTGTCGAACTGGGCCACCTCGGACGCTGCGCGGTGCCTGCACAACGAGCTGTACTGGCGCGGGGCGGACTGGTGGGGCGCGGGCCCTGGCGCCCACAGCCATGTGGGCGGGGTGCGGTGGTGGAACGTCAAGCACCCCGGTGCGTACGCGCAGGCGCTGGGGGAGGGGCGGTCGCCGGGCGCGGGGCGGGAGGTGCTCGCTGCGGAGGATCGGCGCGTGGAGCGCATCCTGCTGGAGCTGCGGCTCCGCGACGGCTGCCCGCTGTCCTTGCTGGCCCCTGCGGGGCGGGGCGCGGCGGAGCGCGCGGTAAGGGACGGGCTCATGGCGAGTGCTCCTTACGCGGCGGGGCGGGCGGTGCTGACGCTGCGGGGGCGGCTGTTGGCGGATGCGGTGGTTCGGGACCTGGTGGATTGAGGCCGAGTGGCTGAGGGGTGCGGGGCGCTGTGCCGTGCGGGTTGCCTGCGGCGCAGTTCCCCTACCCTTCCCCAAGCTCTCAACTTCGTTCGAGCAGGGGAGACCCCATTCTTCCCGAAACTGGGGGCAAGCCCCCAGACCCCCGGACGCCCTTCGGGCATGTCCTGGGGCGGAGCCACCACGCGGCGGCAGCCGCAAAGTGTCACAGCGGCAAGGGGCGGGGTGGGGGAAGAGACTGCCCTGGCCCCAGGGTCAGGTGCCGGGGGCCGTTACGAAGTCGATCAGCTCTTCCACTCGGCCCAGCAGCGCCGGCTCCACGTCCTTGTACGAGCGGACCCGCGACAGGATCCGCTGCCACGCCGCCCCCGTGTTCTCCGGCCAGCCCAGCGCCCGGCACACCCCCGTCTTCCAGTCCTCGCCGTGCGGGACCTTCGGCCACCCGGGGATTCCCACCGACGACGGTTTCACCGCCTCCCAGACGTCGATATAGGGGTGGCCGACCACCAGGACGTCCGCGCCCGTCACCTGTGCCGCGATGCGGGACTCCTTCGAGCCCGGGACCAGGTGGTCGACCAGGATGCCCAGGCGGGCCTCCGCGGCCGGGGCGAAGTCCGCGACGATCGCGGGGAGGTCGTCGATGCCCTCCAGGTACTCGACGACCACGCCCTCGATGCGGAGGTCGTCGCCCCAGACGCGCTCCACCAGCTCCGCGTCGTGGCGCCCTTCGACGTAGATGCGGCCGGCGCGCGCGACCCTCGCCCTCGCCCCCGGTACGGCGAGCGAGCCCGACGCCGTGCGCGTCGCGGTCCGCGCGGGGGGCGCAGTGGGGCGTACCAGCGTGACGACCCTGCCCTCCAGCAGGAAGCCGCGCGGGGTCAGCAGGAACACCCGGTGCTTGCCGAAGCGGTCCTCCAGGGTCACCGTCCCCGCCTCGCAGCGGATCACCGCACCGCAGAAGCCTGTCGTGACCTCCTCCACGACCAGATCCGGTTCGGCGGGGACCTCAGGAGCGGCGGCGGTCTTCTTCCAGGGGGGCGTCAGATCGGGCCCGTACTGTCTGCTGCGCATTCGGCCGACGATAGTGCCGACGACAGTCCCGTACCGTCCGTCTCACCGTCCGTCTCACGAGACGCCGAAGCGCGCCGCCAACTCGTCCCGCTGCGCGCGGACATACGCCGCGTCCACCACCGCCCCGTGCCCCGGTACGTACACCGCGTCCTCGCCGCCCAGCGACAGCAGGCGGTCCAGTGCCCCCGGCCAGCTCGACGGGTGCGCGTCCGGGCCCGCCTGCGGGGTGCCCGACTCCTCCACCAGGTCGCCGCAGAAGACGACCTCGGGGGTGCCCGGCACCAGGACCACCAGGTCGTGGCCGCTGTGGCCGGGGCCGACGTTCGCCAACAGCACCTGGCGGCCGCCGCCGAGGTCCAGCGTCCACTCGCCGGAGACCTTGTGGTGCGGCACGACCAGTACGTCCACGGCCTCCGCGGCCGCCACCCGGTCGACGCCGTGCCGCATCGCGTCGTGCCGCAGCTCGTCCCGGCTCCGCCTCAGCACCTCGTCGACACCGACCGCCCCGTACACCTCGGTCCCCGCGAACGCCGCCGTCCCCAGCACATGATCGAAGTGGGGGTGGGTGAGGGCGATATGCGTCACTCTCCGGCCCAGCAGCCGCTCTGCCTCACCGCGCAGTTCCGCGCCCTCGCGAAGCGTCGAACCCGTGTCGATCAGAAGGGCTCCGCCGGACCCGGCGACGAGGCCGGTCGTCGCGTCCCACACGGGCAAACGCCGCCGGCCGACCCCCGGGGCGAGCCGCTCCCAGCCTGCCTCTTCCCAACTGACGTCCATACCGCGACGCTAGACCCAACCCAGGGCCCCTCGCCCGCTGAACAGCGCCGTCGCGCCATAACGTGACCGGCCGCCCTTGCTAGGGGCCCACCTCCCCGCCGTACACTGGGCCGGGGGTTTGCTGGCACTCCCACGAGGCGAGTGCCAAAGCCGGCACCGACGAACAACAGCTGGAGGTGTGCGCGATGCTCAGCGAACGCAGACTCGAGGTGCTTCGCGCCATCGTCCAGGACTACGTGGGCACCGAGGAGCCCGTCGGCTCCAAGGCGCTCACAGAGCGGCACAAGCTCGGCGTCTCCCCGGCCACCGTCCGCAACGACATGGCGGCCCTGGAGGACGAAGGCTTCATCGCCCAGCCGCATACGAGCGCCGGGCGCATCCCGACGGACAAGGGCTACCGCCTGTTCGTCGACAGGCTCGCGGGCGTCAAGCCCCTGTCGTCGCCCGAGCGCCGCCCCATCCAGAACTTCATGGACGGAGCGGTCGACCTCGACGACGTCGTGGCCCGTACGGTCCGGCTGCTCGCGCAGCTGACCCGGCAGGTCGCCGTCGTGCAGTACCCGTCGCTCACGCGGTCGACGGTGCGGCACGTGGAGCTGCTTTCGCTCGCTCCTGCCCGGGTGATGCTCGTACTCATCACGGACACCGGCCGGGTCGAGCAGCGCATGATCGACTGCCCGGCGCCGTTCGGCGAGACGTCCCTCGCGGACCTTCGGGCGCGGCTCAACAGCCGGGTCGTGGGCCGCCGCTTCGCGGACGTACCGCAACTGGTGCAGGACCTCCCCGAATCCTTCGAGACGGAGGACAGGGCAACCGTCACGACGGTGCTCGCCTCCCTCATGGAGACCCTGGTCGAGGAGACCGAGGAGCGGCTGATGATCGGCGGCACCGCCAATCTCACTCGCTTCGGGCATGATTTTCCCCTCACCATCCGGCCGGTGCTGGAGGCGCTGGAGGAGCAGGTCGTGCTCCTCAAGCTGCTCGGTGAGGCCAAGGACTCGGGCATGACCGTACGAATCGGGCACGAGAACGCCCATGAAGGGCTGAGCTCCACGTCCGTCGTCGCAGTCGGCTACGGTTCGGGCGACGAAGCAGTCGCGAAACTCGGCGTGGTCGGACCGACCCGCATGGACTACCCCGGAACGATGGGAGCGGTACGCGCAGTGGCACGTTACGTCGGACAGATCCTGGCGGAGTCGTAAGTGGCCACGGACTACTACGCCGTACTCGGCGTGCGCCGCGACGCTTCTCAGGACGAGATCAAGAAGGCATTCCGGCGGTTGGCGCGTGAGCTCCACCCGGACGTGAATCCCGATCCCAAGACGCAAGAGCGCTTCAAGGAGATCAACGCCGCGTACGAGGTGTTGTCGGACCCGCAGAAGAAGCAGGTCTACGACCTCGGCGGCGACCCCCTCTCGCAGGCGGGCGCCGGAGCCGGCGGCTTCGGCCAGGGCGGCTTCGGGAACTTCTCGGACATCATGGACGCCTTCTTCGGTACGGCGTCCCAGCGTGGGCCGAGGTCGCGTACGCGGCGCGGCCAGGACGCGATGATCCGGCTGGAGATCGACCTCAACGAGGCGGCCTTCGGCACGACGAAGGACATCCAGGTCGACACCGCTGTGGTGTGTACGACCTGTTCCGGTGAGGGCGCGGCGCCGGGTACCTCGGCCCAGACCTGCGACATGTGCCGCGGTCGCGGCGAGGTCTCGCAGGTCACCCGGTCCTTCCTGGGCCAGGTCATGACCTCGCGGCCCTGCCCCCAGTGCCAGGGCTTCGGCACGGTCGTGCCGACCCCGTGCCCGGAGTGCGCCGGCGACGGCCGCGTACGGTCGCGTCGCACGCTCACGGTCAAGATCCCCGCCGGTGTCGACAACGGCACACGGATCCAGCTCGCGGGCGAGGGCGAGGTCGGCCCGGGCGGCGGCCCCGCCGGTGACCTGTACGTCGAGATCCACGAGCTGCCGCACGCGGTGTTCCAGCGGCGCGGCGACGATCTGCACTGCACAGTGACGATCCCCATGACGGCGGCGGCGCTGGGCACGAAATGCCCGCTGGAGACGCTCGACGGGGTGGAGGAGATCGACGTACGACCGGGCACGCAGTCCGGCCAGTCGATCCCGCTGCACGGGCGCGGCATCACGCACCTGCGGGGCGGCGGCCGCGGCGACCTGATCGTGCACGTCGAGGTGCTGACCCCGTCGAAGATGGACCCGCAGCAGGAGGACCTGCTGCGCCAGCTCGCGAAGCTGCGCGGGGAGGAACGGCCCACGGGTCAGTTCCAGCCGGGACAGCAGGGTCTGTTCTCGCGCCTGAAGGACGCCTTCAACGGGCGCTGAGCCCGCCGCCCTCCCGTGCGGAAGGCTGGATTCGGCGCAGTGCGGAGGGCATGAAACTATGCGTTCATGTCCTCCGCACTGACCGATCTCTGCCGTTATCCGATCGTGCAGGCCCCCATGGCGGGCGGTGCCTCCTGTCCGCAGCTCGTTGCCGCCGTCTCCGAGGCCGGTGGTCTCGGCTTTCTTGCCGCCGGGTACAAAACCGCGGACGGCATGTACGAGGAGATCAAGCAGCTGCGGGGGCTGACGAGCCGTCCCTTCGGCGTCAATCTCTTCATGCCGCAGCCCGGCAACGCCGACCCCGCCTCCATCGAGGTCTACCGGCACCAGCTCGCCGGCGAGGCCGACTGGTACCAGACTCCCCTCGGTGAGCCGGACAACGGCGCCGACGACGGCTACGAGGCCAAGCTGGCCATCCTCATCGACGACCCCGTCCCCGTCGTCTCCTTCACCTTCGGCTGCCCCACTCGCTCCGTCCTGGACGCCTTCGCGAAAGCCGGCACTGTCACGATCGTGACGGTCACCTCGCCCGAGGAGGCCCAGGCCGCGCAGTGGAGCGGCGCCGACGCCGTGTGCGTACAGGGCATCGAGGCGGGCGGCCACCAGGGCACGCACCGCGACGACCCCAAGAGCGACGGCAGCGGCATCGGCCTGCTGGCCCTCGTCACGCAGGTCCGCGAGACCGTACAGCTGCCGATCGTCGCGGCGGGCGGCCTGATGCGCGGCGCGCAGATCGCGGCGGTACTGGCGCTGGGCGCCGAGGCGGCGCAGCTCGGTACGTCGTTCCTGGTCTGTCCCGAGTCGGGCGCGAACGCACTGCACAAGCAGGCCATGACGAACCCGCTGTTCGTACGTACGGAGCTCACCCGGGCCTTCTCCGGCCGCCCCGCCCGAGGCCTCGTCAACCGCTTCATGCGCGAGCACGGCCCGTATGCCCCCGCCGCCTACCCCCAGGTGCACCACATCACCGCCGGCCTGCGCAAGGCCGCCGCCAAGTCGGGCGACGCGCAGGGCATGGCGCTGTGGGCGGGCCAGGGGCACCGGCTGGCGCGCGAGATGCCCGCCGGGCAGCTGGTCGAGGTCCTGGCCGCCGAAATCGACGCCGCGCGGGCCACGCTGGCACTGGGAGCAGGATCATGACGGCGCCGGTTTTCATGGTCGACAAGCTGGCGGCCGGGCCGGGGGGACGGTTCGTGCTGGACGGCCCGGAGGGGCGGCACGCCGTATCCGTGAAGCGGCTGCACGCGGGCGAGGCCGTCGTGCTGACGGACGGTCTCGGGCGCTGGGCGGACTGTGTCGTACGGGAGACGGAGGGCAAGGACCGCCTGGTGGTCCAGATGGACGCAATCTCCGAGGAGCCCGAACCCACCCCCCGTATCACCGTCGTCCAGGCCCTCCCGAAGGGCGACAGGGGCGAAGTCGCCGTCGAGACCATGACGGAGACCGGCGTCGACGCGATCGTGCCGTGGCAGGCGTCGCGCTGCATCACGCAGTGGCGGGGCGACCGGGGCCTCAAGTCGCTCGCCAAGTGGCGTGCGACGGCGCGCGAGGCGGGCAAGCAGTCGCGCCGGGTGCGGTTTCCGGAGGTCGCGGACGCGATGAGCACGAAGCAGGTTGGCGCACTTCTCGCCACTGCGGATTTCGCGGCCGTGCTTCATGAGGACCGGGACTGCGACAGCGGGGCGCTGGCCACTGTGCCGCTGCCCGCAGAGGGGTCGATCGTGCTGGTCGTCGGGCCCGAAGGAGGCGTGTCTCCGGAGGAGTTGGCGGTGTTCGCGGAGGCGGGGGCGAGGCCGTACCGGCTGGGGAGCACGGTGCTGCGTACGTCGACTGCGGGGACGGCGGCGGCGGCGCTGCTGCTGGGGCGCACGGGCCGCTGGTCCTGACCTCTTTACGGCAGCTTCGGCCCGTGGGGTTCCTGCACCCCAACGTGGCCGCAAGTCGTCTGTTCCGGCCCGGGGCCCGGTGGCAGGCTGCCGCCCATGCAGGCACTGACGCGACTCCGGAACCGGCGCACCCTCGCAGCACTCGGCATCGCCGCTGCGTCAGCCGTCGGCGTCTCGGCCTGCGAACCAGGAGCCGACGGGCTGAGTTCGGTGGCCGTGGCCATGACCACCGACCAGACCGGCACGCGTGCCCTGGAGCGCGCCGGCGTCGACGTGCAGTGGATGAGCTGCACGTCGACGGTCGGTGAGGAGCGCGGCAAGGGCACAGCCAAGTCGACGCCCTCCGCTACCGACTTCGCGACCGTCACCTGCGAGGGCGAGACAAAGGACGGCAAGGACATCCGCATCGACGGGAAGGTGACCGACGAGCGGGACGGGCGGTGCGTGCGCGGTGACCTGACCGCCAAGGTGGCGGGCAGGACCGTCTTCCAGGCCGACGTCCTCGGCAACTGCAACGCCGCGTCGCCGACCACCAGCTCCCCGGACCGCCCGACCGTGACCGTCACCGTGACAACCACCGTCACCGCCGGTCCGCCCGGCAAGTGACCGACGGGCCGGTGGGCAGCGGGCGTTGGGCGCTTCTTGATCTCCTCTGCCCCGTGAACGGGGCAGAATCCCAGTCGGGCCAAAGTGCGGCCCGCTGGGTGGTTGACGCTTCACAGCCTGCCCAACGGCTAAGGCTCCACGTCCTGCAACCGCCGATCCGGCGGCCGTACTGCGGTTGGTGTCAGCTTGGTTATCGCTGATGCCAGGGCAGATCATAGTGCAAACTCGCCGCTTCGCGGCTCGGGTTCGAGGATGGCCTACACCCCCCGCCTGAAGGCAGGGGCACTGGCCAAGATCAGAGGTAGGCATGTCGCCATGCCCGACAAGTCCCCCTCCCACCCCCGACTTCGACTGGCAAGCAGCCGAGCAGGAGGTCGGCGGGATCGTGCCCCCGCGCTTCGTCGCAGCAGAAGGTGGCGACGGCGCCGGGCTCGAAGCGCCGCTCGCCGCCGACGGGCGGGGCGACCCCGGTGACGCCTCCGCCTGGGACATCGAAGCGCCGGGCGCCGTCCGGCTCGCCGACGTCGGCGGAATGCAGGACGTCAAGGACCGGCTCGAAGCCGCCTTCCTCGCCCCCATGCGCAACCCCGAGCTCCGCAAACTCTTCGGCAAGAGCCTGCGCGGCGGCCTGCTCCTGTACGGCCCGCCCGGCTGCGGCAAGACCTTCATCGCCCGCGCCGTCGCCGGTGAACTGGGCGCATCGTTCATGTCCGTCTCGCTCAGCGACGTACTCGACATGTACATCGGGCAGTCCGAGCAGAACGTCCACGACGTCTTCCAGACCGCCCGCCGCAAGGCCCCCTGCGTCGTCTTCCTCGACGAACTGGACGCGCTCGGCGCCAAGCGCAGCCGTTCCCACCACAGCGGACTGCGCAACGCCGTCAACCAGTTGCTCGTCGAACTCGACGGCGTGGACGGCCAGAACGAGGGCGTCTTCGTCCTCGCCGCCACCAACGTCCCCTGGGACGTGGACATCGCGCTGCGCCGCCCCGGACGCCTGGACCGCACCCTCCTCGTCCTGCCGCCCGACGAGCCCGCCCGTGAGGCCATCCTCCGCTACCACCTGCGCGAACGGCCCATCGAGTCGGTCGACTTGGGCAAGCTCGTCAAGGCGACCGACGGCTTCTCCGGCGCCGACCTCGCGCACGTCTGCGAGTCCGCGTCCGAGACCGCGCTGCTCGACTCGGCCCGCACCGGCACGGTCCGCATGATCGGCATGAAGGACCTGCTGAGCGCGGCCAAGCAGATCCGCCCCTCCACCGACCCCTGGTTCGCGTCGGCCCGCAATGTCGCCATGTTCGCCAACGACGGAGGTACGTACGACGACCTCCTCGCCTACTTGAAGAAGAAGCGAAAGCTGTGAGCATCTGGTTCGAGAGAGCGGCGATGCGACGCTCATGAATGCCGAAGCCACCCTTGAGCGGGCCGAAACGCTCTTCGACCTGGGCCGGTACGCCCCGTGCGCCGCCCTCCTCGGCCCGCACATCGCGAGCCACCCCGACAACGCCGAGGCGCTGAACCTCCTCGCCCGCTGCCTGCGCCGCCTCGGCGACAAGGCCGGTGCGCTGCAGGCCGTGGACGACGCGCTGCGCTGCGACCCGATGAGCCGGAGTTCCTGGATCGTACGGGCCGACACGCTCGCCGACTTCGGCGCGATGGCCGACGCGGAACGCTCCGCACGCGAGGCCATCAGGCTCGACCCGGGCCACTGGGGCGGCCACGCCACGCTGGCTTCCGTGCTGAGCCGGGCCAACAGCGGGCGCGGCACCCGGGGCGACAAGCGGCGCGGCAGGGAGGCGTACGACTGTGCCAGGCACGCCGTGTCGCTGGCGCCCGAAACGGGGTTCGCGCACTGCCTGGTCGGCATCACGGCCCACGAGCTGCGCCAGTACAAGATCGCGGAGGAGGCGTACCGTACGGCGCTGCGCCTCGACCCGGAGGACGCCACCGCCCGCCACAACCTGGCCCTGCTGGAGCTGAAGCACCGCTTCCGGCGGCGCGGCGCCTGGTCCAGGGCGGTCGAGGGCTTCGCCGAGGCGGCGACCCTGGACCTGGAGGACCGCGACGCGCGGTACAACCTGGAGGTCATGGCCTGGCGGACAGCGGCGAGCGCCCGCTGGATCGGGTCACTGGCCCTCGGCATCGCCCTGGTCACCCAGGCCGGCGGCCCCGACGGGATGGTCGTGGGCCTGCCGTTGTTCGTGGCGGTCTGGGCCGCCTGGGGCCTGTGGATACGCCGCCGCGTCCCCCAGCGGCTGCGCGCCCCGATGCTGCAACTCGCCCGCCGCTGCCCGCCCGTGATGACGATGGCGGGCGCCGTGGGGTGGCTGGGCACGGTGGGGCTGGTGCTCGCCGCGGTGCCGGGGCTGCCGGAGTGGTCGATGGGGGCGCTGGTCACTCCCACGATCTGGCTGATGTTCCTTGCGTACTGGATCAGCAGGTCGATGCTCAAGAGGCGCATGCCGTAGGACGGATAGCATGCGGCCATACTTGATCGGTACATCCTGATTCAGCCGCATCCCAGGAGGCCAGGACCATGACCACAACGGGACAACCGCAGGCGGACTGCCTGTTCTGCAAGATCGTCTCGGGGGAGGTGCCGGCGACCGTCGTCCGTGAGACGGAGACGACCGTCGCGTTCCGCGACATCAACCCCCAGGCTCCTACGCACGTCCTGGTCATCCCCAAGGTGCACCACAGGGACGCCGCCGCGCTCGCCGCCGCCGATCCGCAGATCGTCGCCGACCTGCTGGTCGAGGCGGGCAAGGTCGCCGCCGACGACAAGGTCGACGCCACCGGCTACCGCGTCGTCTTCAACACGGGTACGGGCGCCGGCCAGACGGTCTTCCACGCGCACGCCCACGTCCTCGGTGGCCGCGGCCTCAACTGGCCCCCCGGATAAGGTAATTCTGTGTCTGTACGAGAACTGGTGGTCCTCGGCACCGCCAGTCAGGTCCCCACCCGGCACCGCAATCACAACGGCTACCTCCTGCGCTGGGACGGCGAGGGCATCCTCTTCGATCCCGGCGAGGGCACCCAACGCCAGATGCTGCGTGCGGGTGTCGCCGCGCACGATCTGAACCGGATCTGCGTCACGCACTTCCACGGCGACCACTCGCTCGGCCTCGCCGGCGTGATCCAGCGCATCAACCTCGACCGGGTACCGCACCCCGTCGCCGCGCACTACCCGGCGAGCGGGCAGCGCTTCTTCGACCGCCTGCGGTACGCCACGGCCTACCGCGAGACGGTGCCGCTGGAGCAGGTGCCGGTCTCCACCGACGGTCCGGTGGCCATCGGGCCTTCGTACGTCCTGGAGGCGCGCAGGCTCTCGCACCCCGTCGAGTCGTACGGCTACCGCCTTGTCGAGCCGGACGGGCGCCGGATGCTGCCCCAGCTGCTCGCCGAGCACGGCATCAAGGGCCCGGACGTCGGCCGCATCCAGCGCGAGGGGGAGCTGGGCGGGGTCACGCTCGACCAGGTCAGCGAGGTGCGCCGGGGGCAGCGGTTCGCCTTCGTGATGGACACCCGGCTGTGTGACGGGGCGTTTGCTCTCGCCGAGGGGTGCGACATGCTCGTCATCGAGTCGACCTTCCTCGACGAGGACGAGCTGCTGGCACTCGACCACGGCCACCTGACGGCGGGTCAGGCGGCCCGAGTGGCGCGCGAGGCGGGCGTACGGCATCTCGTGCTGACCCACTTCTCGCAGCGCTACAACGACCCGGAAGTCTTCGAACGGCAGGCCCGCAGGGCCGGTTTCGACGGCGAACTGACCGTAGCAGCCGACCTGTTGCGGGTCCCCCTGCCCAAGCGCCACCTCTGAACGCAACACCCACATGGGCATCAGCCTCGCCGCGATGACCCAGGTCGCCGCCACCGTCCCCAACCTGGACCACTCCTGCGACAGCCACTACCCCTGGCAGACGGAGGACGTCATCACCCGGCGCCACACCTTCGAGGACGGCAGCCTGGAGGTCTCCGACGCCCCCGGCCTCGGCGTCGATCTGGACCGCGAGGCCCTGGACCGGCTGCACCGCCGCCGGCTCGACGAAGCGGCGTACGGCGCGATGCGCGACCGCGACGACGCCGCCGCGATGCGCCGGGCCGAGGGGTACGGGGACTGGACGGCGCCCGCGCTGCCCCGCTGGTGACACACGAAAAGCGACTGTCTGATTACCGCGAGCTCCCGTGGATGGGTATCGGGCACACTGGCTGAATCCGCACCACACCACGGGAGCGCACGGTGAGTACGTACGCAGCGAGCACCGACCATGGCAGACAGCGCGACGAGGCCGCGCACCTCGATCCTCTGGACGGTCTGCGCGCCCCCGACGACCCCTGCTGCGACGTCTTCCTGACCGGCACGGTCTTCCTCGACATCATCTTCACCGGCCTGGACAGCGCCCCGGTGCGCGGCACCGAGTCCTGGGCGCGCGGCATGGGATCCAGCCCCGGCGGCGTGGCCAACATGGCCACCGCACTGGCCCGTCTCGGCCTCCGTACGTCCCTGGCGGCGGCCTTCGGTGACGACCACTACGGCGAGTACTGCTGGGACGCCCTCGCCCAGGGCGAAGGCATCGACCTGAAGATGTCACGCACGGTCCCCGGCTGGCACTCGCCGGTCACCGTCTCCATGGCGTACGAGGGCGAGCGGACCATGGTCTCCCACGGCCACGAGGCCCCGCCGCCCGCCGAGCCCGGGCCCTTCCCCGACTGCCCGCCCCGCGCACGTGCCGCGATCGCCGCCCTCACCCCCGGCCGGACGGAGGAGTGGATCGCCTCCGCCGCCCGCCGGGGCGCCAAGATCTTCGCCGACGTGGGCTGGGACGAAACGGGCCGCTGGGAGCTGTCGGGCCTCGCCGACCTGGAGCACTGCGAGGCGTTCCTGCCCAACGCCGAGGAAGCGATGCGCTACACCCGCACCGACTGCCCGCGCGCCGCCGCCCGCGCCCTGGCTGAGAAGGTGCCGGTCGCCGTCGTGACGCTGGGCGCGGAGGGGGCGTACGCCGTGGACGGGGCGACCGGGGAGACGGCGGAGGTTCCCGCCATCGCCGTCAAGGCACTGGACCCGACCGGCGCCGGCGACGTCTTCGTCGCCGGATTCGTCACCGGTACGCTCGCGGGCTGGCCGCTCGCAGACCGGCTGGCCTTCGCCGGGCTGACCGCCGCCCTGTCGGTGCAGGAATTCGGCGGCTCCCTGTCGGCGCCCGGCTGGACCGAGGTCGCCGCCTGGTGGCAGCAGGTGCAGGCGTGCGACGGGCAGAACCCGGAGGCGCTGCGCAGGTACGCGTTCCTGGACGGGCTGCTGCCGACGGCCACCCGGGTGTGGCCGCTGCGCAGGGCGGTGCCGACGATCGGCTTCCGCAGGCCCGCTTAAGGGGGTGTCCGGCTGCAAAACCGCCTGCACGGCAGCCCGCGTAACCGCTCGGTACCGAGTGCGGGAGCGCGCCCGAAAAGCCCTCGGCGTTGTCAGTGCACCGTCGTACGCTGGTATTCGAGAGGTTGTCGATCAGCGAGAACCCTGCAACGGGAGGTATGTGCAGGCCACAGTGCCGGCCCATGACTGAGACACCCACACACCCGCAGGCCCGCGCCCAGTTCACCGTTCCTGCTGTGCACCCGATGGTGACGGTTCTGGGTTCCAGCGACTCCCTGTTGCGCGTGATCGAGAAGGCATTCCCGGCCGTTGACATTCATGTCCGGGGGAATGAGGTCAGTGCGATCGGGGACGCGGCCGATGTCGCCCTGATCCAGCGCCTGTTCGACGAGATGATGCTGGTGCTCCGCACCGGACTGCCGATGACGGAGGACGCAGTGGAACGCTCGATCGCCATGCTCAGGGCGACCGCCAACGGCACCGCAGGGGAACTGGACACCGAGACCCCGGCCGAGGTGCTCACCCAGAACATCCTGTCCAGCCGCGGCCGGACCATCCGCCCCAAGACGCTCAACCAGAAGCGGTACGTCGACGCCATCGACAAGCACACCATCGTCTTCGCCATCGGCCCCGCCGGTACGGGCAAGACCTATCTCGCCATGGCCAAGGCGGTCCAGGCCCTGCAGTCCAAGCAGGTCAACCGGATCATCCTGACCAGGCCCGCTGTCGAGGCGGGTGAGCGGCTCGGCTTCCTGCCCGGCACGCTCTTCGAGAAGATCGACCCGTATCTGCGCCCGCTCTACGACGCACTGCACGACATGCTCGACCCCGACTCGATTCCGCGCCTGATGGCCGCGGGCACGATCGAGGTCGCCCCGCTGGCGTACATGCGAGGCCGCACGCTCAACGACGCGTTCATCATCCTGGACGAGGCGCAGAACACGAGCGCCGAGCAGATGAAGATGTTCCTGACGAGGCTCGGCTTCGACTCGAAGATCGTCGTCACGGGTGACGTGACCCAAGTCGACCTGCCGGGTGGGACGAAGAGCGGTCTGCGCCAGGTCCGGGAGATCCTGGACGAGGTCGAGGACGTGCACTTCTCCTTGCTCACGTCGCAGGATGTCGTCAGGCACAAGCTCGTCGGCCGTATCGTCGACGCGTACCAGCAGTACGACGACCGCAACGGGTCGTGACATTTTAAAGCGGGAGTAACCCAGCACCATGTCGATCGACGTCAACAACGAATCCGGAACCGAGGTCGACGAGCAGGCGATCCTCGACATCGCCCGCTACGCACTCACCCGGATGCGGATCCACCCGCTCTCCGAACTCTCGGTGATCGTCGTGGACACGGCCGCCATGGAGCAGCTCCACATGCAGTGGATGGACCTCCCCGGTCCGACCGATGTCATGTCCTTCCCGATGGACGAGCTCCGTCCGCCGTCACGGGACGATGACGCCGCGGAGCCCCCGCAGGGGCTCCTCGGCGACATCGTTCTCTGCCCGGAGGTCGCCAAGAAGCAGGGTGAGGACGCCGAGACGCAGCACTCCATGGACGAGGAGCTCCAGCTCCTGACCGTCCATGGCGTGCTGCATCTTCTCGGTTACGACCACGAGGAGCCGGACGAGAAGGCCGAGATGTTCGGACTCCAGGCGGCGATCGTCGACGGCTGGAGGTCGGAGAAAGGCATCACAGGTCCGTCGCCCGCACCGACAGTTTCATGACCGCGCAACTGATCATCGGTGCGGTCCTGCTGGTTGTCGTCGCCTGGCTGGCCGCCTGCGCGGAGGCGGGCCTCGCCCGAATCTCCAGCTTCCGGGCCGCCGAGGCCGTACGGTCCGGCCGGCGCGGCAGCGCCAAGCTGGCCCAGGTCGCCTCCGACCCGACCCGCTATCTCAACGTCGCCCTGCTGATGCGGGTCGCCTGCGAAATGGCCGCCGGCGTCCTCGTCACGTACGTCTGTCTGCAGGAGTTCGACGAGACGTGGGAGGCGCTGACCGTCGCCATTGGGGTGATGGTCCTCGTGTCGTACGTCGCCGTGGGCGTCTCGCCGCGCACCATCGGCCGCCAGCACCCGATCAACACGGCGACGGCGTCCGCGTACGTACTGCTCCCGCTCGCCCGGGTGATGGGCCCGATCCCGCAGCTGCTGATCCTCATCGGCAACGCGATGACCCCCGGCAAGGGCTTCCGCAAGGGCCCCTTCGCCAGTGAGGCCGAGCTGCGGGCGATGGTCGACCTGGCCGAGCAGGAGTCCCTGATCGAGGACGACGAGCGCCGCATGGTGCACTCCGTCTTCGAGCTCGGCGACACGCTCGTACGCGAAGTCATGGTCCCCAGGACCGACCTGATCTCCATCGAGCGCTTCAAGACGATCCGCCAGACCCTCACCCTCGCGCTGCGCTCCGGCTTCTCCCGCATCCCGGTGACCGGCGAGAACGAGGACGACATCGTCGGCATCGTCTACCTCAAGGACCTGGTCAGGAAGACCCACATCAACCGTGAGTCGGAGTCCGACCTGGTCTCCACCGCGATGCGCCCCGCCGTCTTCGTCCCCGACACGAAGAACGCGGGCGACCTGCTGCGCGAGATGCAGCAGGAGCGCAACCATGTCGCCGTCGTCATCGACGAGTACGGCGGCACGGCGGGCATCGTCACCATCGAGGACATCCTCGAAGAGATCGTCGGCGAGATCACCGACGAGTACGACCGTGAACTGCCGCCCGTGGAGGAGCTGGACGACGGCTGCTACCGGGTGACCGCCAGGCTCGACATCGGGGACCTCGGCGAGCTCTTCGGCTTCGACGAGTTCGACGACGAGGACGTGGAAACGGTCGGCGGCCTGCTCGCCAAGGCGCTCGGCCGCGTGCCGATCGCGGGCGCCTCCGCGACGGTGGCCCTCCCCGACGGGCGCTCTCTGCGCCTCACCGCGGAGTCCCCGGCCGGTCGCCGGAACAAGATCGTGACCGTGCTTGTGGAGCCGGAGGAGAAGGCAGCAGCATGACACCGCAGGAGCTCAGGGCGTTCTGTCTGGAATTCAACGCGGCGACGGAGGAGTTCCCCTTCGGCCCCGAGACGTCCGTCTTCAAGGTCCTCGGGAAGCTCTTCGCGCTGAGCTCGCTGGACGCCGAGCCTCTGACCGTGAACCTCAAGTGCGAGCCGGAGATCGCGGTGCAACTCCGCGAGGAGCACCCGGAGATCGTCCCCGGCTATCACATGAACAAGCGCCACTGGAACACGGTCACCGCCGACGGCTCGCTCCCGGACCGCATGGTCCGGGAGTTGATCGAGGACTCGTACGACCTGGTGGTGGCCGGCCTCCCGAAGGCGGAGCGCCTGCGGCTCGACCGGCCCTGAACCACCCGATCAGGCCCCCCGGTTACGGAGCCCCACCGCGATCAGCACGATCGCCGCGTCCACGGCGAGGACCGTATGTGCCACGGGCTGCGGCGGCTGATCGATACCTGGATGTCGTCGCCCAGTACAGGGCGGCCTGTTCCGAGCGCCTCGACGACGACTGATTCAGGGCGGTCGTCGAGGAGGCGAAGGAGCTGTCGCCGGAGTTCACGGAGCTCTGGGAGCGGCGGGACGTCGCGCCCGGCGGCCAGGTCCGCAAGGAGATGGAGCACCCCGTGGTCGGCACCCTGGTGGTGGAGTCGACACAGCTGCGCGTCCCGGCCCGCCCGGACCTGGCGATCGTGCTGCGCACCCGCTCGCCGAGGCGGACACGGCGGCCGAGCTGGAGTGCCTGGCCTCGCCGGAGGGGCGCCGCGGCTCGATGTAACCCGGTCGCGGGCTGACCGGCGGCCGCTCTTTATGCTCGGGCACATGACGACGCCTGAGCTCGATCCCGAGGACCGCAAGATCATCACCCTGGCGCGGAGCGCGCGGGCCCGTAACGGTGTGCCGGAGGGGGCGGCCGTACGGGACGAGACCGGCCGGACGTACGTCGCCGGGACGGTGGATCTCGACACCCTCAAGCTGAGCGCGCTGCGGACCGCTGTCGCGATGGCCGTGGCGAGCGGCGCGCAGTCGCTGGAGGCTGCGGCGGTGGTCACGGCGGCGGAGACGGCATCGGAGGAGGACCGCGCGGCGGTACGGGACCTGGGCGGGGCGGGGACGCGGGTGCTGGTGGCGGGGCCGGACGGTGCGCTCAGGGCGACGGTGACGGCCGGCTGACGGGCGCGGGTGCGCTGCGGGTTGCCTGCGGCGGACGCCGGACGGGCTGAAAGTTGCCGTAATTTCAGCCCCTCCGGCGTTTGAGGAGCGGGGTCTGGGGCGGAGCCCCGGCCGGCTCTGGTCGGGCAGGGGGCGTACATCGGGGAGAATGGCACGCATGAGCGCTCGCACCCAGTCTTCCGAGGCCCCCCACCGGGCCGGCTTCGCCTGCTTCGTAGGTCGTCCCAACGCGGGCAAGTCCACCCTGACGAATGCTCTGGTCGGCCAGAAGGTGGCCATCACCTCCAGCCGTCCGCAGACGACGCGCCACACCGTGCGCGGCATCGTGCACCGCCCCGACGCCCAGCTGATCCTGGTCGACACCCCGGGCCTCCACAAGCCGCGCACCCTGCTCGGCGAGCGGCTCAATGACGTCGTGCGCACCACCTGGGCCGAGGTCGACGTGATCGGCTTCTGCCTGCCCGCCGACCAGAAGCTCGGTCCCGGCGACAAGTTCATCGCCAAGGAACTTGCCGGCATCAAGAAGACGCCGAAGATCGCGATCGTCACGAAGACGGACCTCGTCGACTCCAAGCAGCTCGCGGAGCAGCTCATCGCCATCGACCAGCTCGGCAAGGAGCTCGGCATGGAGTGGGCCGAGATCGTGCCGGTCTCGGCCGTCGGCGACAAGCAGGTCTCCCTGCTCGCAGACCTCATCGCCCCGATGCTGCCGGAGAGCCCGCCGCTCTACCCGGAGGGCGACCTCACCGACGAGCCCGAGATGGTGATGGTCGCGGAGCTGATCCGCGAGGCCGCGCTCGAAGGCGTACGGGACGAGCTGCCGCACTCCATCGCGGTCGTCGTCGAGGAAATGCTGCCCCGCGAGGACCGCCCGGCCGACAGGCCACTGCTCGACATTCACGCGAACGTCTACATCGAGCGCCCCAGCCAGAAGGGCATCATCATCGGCCCGAAGGGCGCCCGCCTGAAGGAAGTCGGCATGAAGTCGCGCAAGCACATCGAGGCGCTGCTGGGTACGCCCGTCTTCCTGGACCTGCACGTGAAGGTCGCGAAGGACTGGCAGAGGGATCCGAAGCAGCTGCGCAAGCTCGGCTTCTGAGTCTGGGAGTGGCCGCCGCGGCGCTGCTCGGTACGCCGGCCACGCGGCGGCAGCCGCGCATTGATGCGGCCTCGACTTGTACGTGGAGGTCGCGAAGGGCTGGCAGAGGGATCCGAAGCAGCTGCGCAAGCTCGGCTTCTGAGTCTGGGGGTGGCCGCCGCGGCGCTGCTCGGCACGCCGGCCACGCGGCGGCAGCCGCGCATTGATGCAGCCTCGACCTGCACGTGAAGGTCGCGAAGGGCTGGCAGAGGGACCCGAAGCAGCTGCGCAAGCTCGGCTTCTGAGTCTGGGGGTGGCCGCCGCGGCGCTGCTCGGCACGCCGGCCACGCGGCGGCAGCCGCGCATTGATGCAGCCTCGACCTGCACGTGAAGGTCGCGAAGGGCTGGCAGAGGGACCCGAAGCAGCTGCGCAAGCTCGGCTTCTGAGGCCGGTCCCTGAGGCCGGGGCGCCCTAGTCCACGCCCCGGATGCGTACGACCAGCACCGCGCCCACCAGCCCAACCCCCGCCGCCACCAGGTACAGCGTCGTGTAGCCGCCCAGGTGTGTGACGATCGGGGCGGCCACCGCCGGGGCCGCGACCTGGGGGAGGGCGTTTGCGATGTTGATGACGCCCAGGTCCTTGCCGCGGTGTGCGGCGGCCGGCAGTACGTCCGTCATCAGCGCGAAGTCGACCGACGTGAAAACGCCGAAGCCGACGCCCAGGAGCGCCGCCGCGACCAGCGCCCCCGTCCACGTCTGCCAGCCCGCCAGCATCGCCGTGGCGGCCGCCATCAGGACGCCCGCCCACAGTACGAACGGCTTGCGGCGGCCCGTACGGTCCGACCACACCCCGCCCACGACGACCGTCGTCAGCAGCAGCGCCCCGTTGACGGCGGTCAGGACGAGGACGCCGTCCTCCGGGTTGTCGTACTTCAGTTCGTCGCGCAGGTAGTAGAGCAGGTAGAGCAGCGCGATCGAGTTGCCGAGGTTGATCAGGAAGCGGGTCAGCCAGGCCCAGCCCAGATCGGGATGGCGGCGCGGCGAGATCCAGAAGCCGCGCAGGAAGGGCCGCCATGCGAACGGCTGCCGTTCCGGGAGGACCACATCCCTGTGGCGCAGTACGTACGGCAGGACGCCCAGCACCGTGAACCCCGCGCACGCCACATACCCCGCCGCAATCCCGCCCGCCACGGTCGCAAGCCCCGTCCCGGCCACCACGCCGAGGACCTGCGCCGCCCCCAGCCACCCTCCGACCGCGCCGCGCTGCCCGTGCGGCACCCGGTCGGGGACGGCGGCCGTGACGGCGGCGAAGGCGGCGTTGAGGGCGAGCTGGACCAGGCACCAGCCGAGCGCCATGACGCCGACGCTGCGGGCGGCCGAAAGCAGGACCAGCGCCGCAGCCCCGCCCAGCACCCCGGCCACGATCCACGGCGTACGGCGGCCGAATCGTGAAGCCGTACGGTCCGACAGCGCGCCGAACACCGGATTGGCGACCAGCGAAACGGCCGCCCCCATGCCCGTGACCCAGGCCAGCACCGTCTCCTTCGAGGTTCCGGCCGGGGCGAGCTCCGCCGCCTGGAGGGCGAGGAGGATCTGGAGGGGCCCGTACCAGCCGACCCAGATCGCCCCGTTCGCGAGGGACAGCGACGCCGTCCAGCAGCGCCCGACCGGGACGGTCGGCTCGGCAAAGGCCGAAAGGGCTGAGGGGGCCGAAGGAGACGCTTCGGCGCCCTCGTCCGCCGAAGCTGTCGTCGTCACGCCCGTTGCCCGCGCAACGCGTCCCGCAGCCAGTGGAACGACGCCTTCGGGGTACGGGCCAGCGTCTCGTAGTCGATGTGCACGAGGCCGAAGCGCTGGGCGTTCCCCTCGGCCCACTCGAAGTTGTCCATCAGGGACCACACGAAGTAGCCGCGTACGTCTACGCCCGCCTCCATCGCCCGGTGCAGCGCCCGCAGATGGCCGTCGATGTACGTGATCCGCTCCTGGTCGTCCAGGCCGTCGTACGAGCAGCCGTTCTCGGTGATGACCACCGGGGGAAGCCGGTCGCCGTACCGCTCGCGGAAGGACGTCAGCAGCTCGGTCAGGGCGTCGGGGACCACCGGCCAGCCGAAGGCGGTCCGCGGGTAGCCCTCGATCTCCCGTACCGAGAAGGGCATGTCCGGCGGTACCTCGATGCCCGCGAAGTCGCTCGGCAGGTCCCCGTCAGGAGCCCCGACGAGGGTCGGCTGGTAGTAGTTGACCCCGTACCAGTCCAGCCGCTGCGAGATGACGTCCAGGTCGTCCGCCACAGGGCCCGGCAGCATCTCGGCGATCCCGTCCGGATACCGCCCCAGCAGCAGTGGGTCGGCGAAGAGCCGGTTGAGCAGCAGGTCGTAGAAGTCCGCCGCGCTCTTGTCCGGGCCGGAGCCGGAAGCCGCCCACGTCGGCCCGTGCGAGTTGGCGATCCCGATACTGTCCGCGCCCCTCGCACGCAGCGCCTGTACGGCGAGACCGTGCCCGAGCAGCTGGTGGTGGGCGGCGGGCAGCGCGTCGAAGAGCAGCCGCTTGCCGGGGGCGTGCTCGCCCAGCCCGTACCCCAGCAGGGTCAGCTCGGCGGGCTCGTTCAGTGTGATCCAGCGGTCCACGCGGTCGCCGAGCCGGGCGGCCACCACATCGGCGTACTCCGCGAACCGCCGGGCCGTGTCCCGCCGGAGCCAGCCACCGCGTTCCTCCAGCGCCAGCGGGGTGTCCCAGTGGAAGAGGGTCGGCACGGGCCGTACGCCCGCCGCGCACAGCTCGTCGACGAGCCGGTCGTAGAAGTCGAGGCCCGCCTTGTTGACCGCCCCGGCACCCTCCGGTAACACCCGCGCCCAGGCCACTGAGAAGCGGTACGCCCCGGCTCCGAGCTCCTTGAGCAGCGCCACGTCCTCCGGGTACCGGTGATAGTGGTCGGTCGCGACGAGGGCGTCCGACCCGTCCCGGATGCGCCCCGGCTCGGCCGCGAAGGCGTCCCAGGTCGTGCGCCCGCGCCCGTCCTCGTCGACGGCGCCCTCGATCTGCTGCGCCGAAGTGGACACTCCCCAGAGGAAGTCGGCGGGGAAACGGGGCAGCGGCGAAGGCGGCAGCGTTGTCATGCAGCGATGCTCGGTACCGCCGGTAACCCTGTCAATGGGCGTGCACGGGTCCTGTCGCCCCGACCGTCGCCGCTACGCGCCCTCTTTCAGGACCCGCGAGATGAGCCGGCTCTGTGCGTCGGTCAGTCGTGGGTCCGCGCAGTAGACGGTCTTCCCGTCGACCGTGATCTGGTAGCTGAATCCGTCCGGCACGCCGACGGGCGGCGTGCCCCGGCCGTCGGCCACCGCCGCTTCGGCCAGAGCCTGCCACTCACGGGCGTCGGGCCGTCCCGAGGTTTCCACCTCGGCATGGCGCTCGATACCGGCGAATCCTCCCGTGCGCCTTACCTGAATACGCATGGGTCCCGTTCTAATACGGATACGGCCGGGCCGAAAGGTACTAGCCGGTAGGAACCCCCACCTGGGACCACGCCTTCAGCAGAGCCTCCTGCTCCTCCCCGTCACCGAAACGGGCCTGCGCGGCGGCCACCGTGGCGCGGGCGAAGTCCGTGAAACTCGCGTCGACCTGGAGCCCGCCCGAGGTCAGCGTGTCGTACCAGATCTGCCCCGGCCGCTCCCACGCCTTCCCGCCGAGACCGGTGGCGAGCAGGTAGAAGGCGTGGTTGGGGATGCCGGAGTTGATGTGCACGCCGCCGTTGTCCCGGCCCGTACGGACGTAGTCGTCCATCGTCGCCGGCTGCGGGTCCTTGCCGAGCACATCGTCGTCGTACGCCGTTCCGGGCGCCTTCATGGAGCGCAGGGCCACTCCGGTGACGCGCTCGGCCAGCAGGCCCGCGCCGATCAGCCAGTCGGCCCGGTCGGCGGTCTGGTCGTTCACGTACTGCTTGACGAGGGAACCGAAGACGTCGGACACGGACTCGTTGAGTGCGCCCGGCTGGCCGAAGTACGTGAAGTTGGCCGTGTACTGCGTCAGGCCGTGGGCCAGCTCGTGGGCGAGGACGTCCACGGGGAGGGTGAAGTCGAGGAAGATCTCGCCGTCACCGTCGCCGAAGACCATCTGATCGCCGTCCCAGAAGGCGTTCCCGTACTTCTCGTCGAAGTGGACGGTCGCGATCAGGGGCAGGCCGTTGCCGTCGATCGAGTTGCGCCCGAAGGCCTTCATCAGGAGCTCGAAGGTCGCCCCCAGGCCCGCGTACGCGCGGTTGACGGTCGAGTCCTGGCCCGGCTCGTCGCCCTCGCCGCGGACTTTGGTGCCGGGCAGCTCCTTGCGGTGCTCGGCGTCGTAGATGGTGCGGTGAACTGCCTTCTCGGCGTCCGCAGCGCCTTCGGGCGGGGCGAGGGCGGTGGCGCCGAGAACGGTGGTCAGCCGGCGGTGGGTGCGCTGCGCGGCGTCCGCTTCGAGGGTGCGGCGGGCGGGCCCGGCGAGCGCGGGGTCCTCGGCCTGGGCGAGCTTGTCGAGGACGTGGGGCGGCACGATCGTGCAGAAGATGGGATGAGTGGCCTTCATGGCGGCAATGTGGCACTGGGTCATGCCGCTGTCACTACCTGCGACCGCGATTGATGCAATCGAGTGAAGGGTCACTCTTTGCCCGTTATGGCCGGTGATCCCGCATACTGATACGGGGCCGGATTTCTGGACGTCCCTGGGCTAGGCTGCGGCACATCATGCGTTTCGGGCTGCTTCTCCTTAGCTGCCGCGGCGAGGGCCTGTAGTTGTAGGCCGACCCCCTCCCCGCGGGATTTGGTGCTGCAGCGACACAGTCGGCCTCCCCCAAGCTCTTGAAGAGCGCAGGGGGTACCCCCTCCCCGCTGGATCCCGAGGAGCCCTACGCAGATGTCCATCACCGTTGGCCGTCAGACGCCGATCACCAATGCCACCCAGATGCAGAAGCCGTCCGGGATGCCGATCCACAAGTACGGCCCGTACGAGGCCGTCGACATCGCCGACCGCACCTGGCCGGACAACCGGATCACCAAGGCCCCCCGCTGGCTGTCCACCGATCTGCGCGACGGCAACCAGGCCCTGATCGACCCCATGTCGCCCGCCCGCAAGCGCGAGATGTTCGACCTGCTCGTGCGCATGGGCTACAAGGAGATCGAGGTCGGCTTCCCGTCCTCCGGCGAGACCGACTTCAACTTCGTACGCTCCATCATCGAAGAGGGCGCGATCCCCGAGGACGTGACGATCTCCGTCCTGACGCAGGCGCGCGAGGAGCTGATCGAGCGCACCGTCGAGTCGCTGGTCGGCGCCCGCCGGGCCACCGTCCACCTGTACAACGCCACCGCCCCCACCTTCCGCCGGGTCGTCTTCCGCGGATCGAAGGAGCAGGTCAAGCAGATCGCCGTGGACGGTACGCGGCTGGTCGTGGAGTACGCCGAGAAGCTGCTGGACCCGGAGACGATCTTCGGCTACCAGTACAGCCCGGAGATCTTCACCGACACGGAGCTGGACTTCGCCCTGGAGGTCTGCGAGGGCGTCATGGACGTCTGGCAGCCGGAAGAGGGCCGCGAGATCATCCTCAACCTGCCCGCCACCGTGGAGCGTTCGACGCCGTCCACGCACGCGGACCGTTTCGAGTGGATGTCCCGCAACCTGTCGCGCCGTGAGTACGTGTGCCTGTCCGTGCACCCGCACAACGACCGCGGCACCGCCGTCGCCGCCGCCGAACTGGCCATCATGGCGGGCGCCGACCGCATCGAGGGCTGCCTGTTCGGACAGGGCGAGCGGACCGGCAACGTCGACCTGGTGACGCTGGGCATGAACCTGTTCTCCCAGGGCGTCGACCCGCAGATCGACTTCTCGCAGATCGACGACATCCGCCGCACCAGCGAGTACTGCAACCAGATGGAGGTCCACCCGCGCCACCCCTACGCGGGCGACCTGGTCTACACCGCCTTCTCCGGCTCCCACCAGGACGCCATCAAGAAGGGCTTCGACGCCATGGAGGCCCAGGCGGCCGCCGCAGGCAAGACGGTCGACGACATCGAGTGGGCCGTGCCGTACCTGCCGATCGACCCGAAGGACGTGGGCCGCTCCTACGAGGCGGTCATCCGGGTCAACTCGCAGTCCGGCAAGGGCGGTATCGCGTACGTCCTGAAGAACGACCACAAGCTGGACCTGCCGCGCCGCATGCAGATCGAGTTCTCCCGGATCATCCAGGCCAAGACGGATGCCGAGGGCGGCGAGGTCACGCCGAAGGCGATCTGGTCGGTCTTCCAGGACGAGTACCTGCCCAACCCGGAGAACGCTGCGGCTCGATGGGGACGCATCCAGCTGCGCTCCGGCCAGACGACCACCGACAAGGACGGCACCGACACCCTCACCGTCGAGGCGGTCGTGGACGGCACGGACACCGTGCTGACCGGCTCCGGCAACGGTCCGATCTCGGCCTTCTTCGAGGCGCTGGGCGCGGTGGGCGTGGACGCGAGGCTGCTGGACTACCAGGAGCACACGATGAGCGAGGGCGCGTCCGCGCAGGCCGCCTCGTACATCGAGTGCGCGATCGACGGAAAGGTCCTGTGGGGCATCGGCATCGACGCCAACACCACGCGTGCGTCGCTGAAGGCGGTCGTCTCCGCGGTCAACAGGGCTGCTCGCCAGTAAAGCTGGATTCCGCCCTGACCTGAGGTTTTCCCGGCCCCGTTCACCCGCGGAGGTGGGCGGGGCCGCTTCATGTCGTGACAGGGTGCTGACGCGGCATCACTGATGTGGCTAACATCACGTCAACGCGGCAGCGTTGCCGCGAGCGTACGGGGGAGTTACGGAGGTGCGACGTGGTGCCGGCCCAAGGCCCGAAACGATGCGTTTGGGGCATTCGCACCGCTTGGAACACTGTCGGCGACGGTGACTTCTTCTGTCCCGATTGCGGCGGAGACCGCAATTACCGCCGCCGGACAGGACGCAGGCGCTTCACCGTCCTCGGTGTCCCACTGCTGCCGCGCGGTTACGCGGGCCCGGTCATCGAATGCGCCGCCTGCCAGACCCACTTCGGCACCGAGGCACTCGACCACCCCACCACGGTCCGCTTCTCCGCGATGCTCCGCGACGCCGTCCACACCGTGGCCCTCGCCGTCCTCGCCGCGGGCGGCACGTCCTCCCGTACGGTCAGACTCACCGCGGTGGCCGCCGTGCGCGCCGCGGGCTTCGAAGACTGCACCGAGGGCCAGCTGACCGCCCTCATCGAGGCCCTCGCAGCCGACACCGGGCGCCTTCCCGGGCAGTACGAAGGGACCGCCGAGCCTTGCGGTGCGGCGCTCGCCATCGAGCTGCACGAAGCGCTCGAACCACTCGCGCCGCACCTCGCCCCCGCAGGCCGGGAATCCATCCTGCTGCAGGGCGCCGCCATCGCCCTCGCGGACGGCCCGTACAGCCCGGCCGAACGCGAGGTACTGACGATCGTCGGCGGCGCGCTGCTGATCTGCCCGGACGACACCTCCCGGCTGCTGGCGGCCGCCCGTACGCCGTCCTGATCCGGCGCCTGCTCCGGGGGAGCGAGGCGGCCCTCCGGCCGCCCCCTCGGCTCAGTCCTGGGCCGAGGACGCCCGCAGCATCGCGTCACGGTCGACGATCTTGACCCGCTCGCGGCCTTCGGCGGCGCCCAGCGCCCGCTCTGCGCTGTCCAGGCGGTGCCAGCCCTCCCATGTCGTGTACGCGACGCCCTTGCCCTCCAGGAAGGCCGTCACGGCCTCCTCGGCGGGTGCGGCGGGGGTGTGCAGCCTGCCCGCGCCGTGGTCCTCCAGAAGGTTGGCCACCGTTTCGTTCGCGTCGCCCTTCGTGTGGCCGATGAGGCCGATCGGGCCGCGCTTGATCCAGCCCGTGACGTACGTCGACCGGAGGTGCTCGCCACCCTCCTCGATGACCCGTCCGCCCTCGTGCGGGACGGTCCCGGACACGCAGTCGAAGGGCAGCTTGGGGAGCTCGTCGGAGAGGTAGCCGACCGCACGGTAGACGGCCTGCACGTCCCAGGTGTGCGTCTCGCCCGTCCCGGTGACATTGCCGGTGCCGTCCAGTTGGGTCCGCTCGGTACGCAGACCGACGACCTTGCCGTCCTCGCCGACGACCTCGGTGGGCGACTCGAAGAAGTGCAGGAACAGCTTGTGGGGCCGGTCGCCGATGTCCCGGATCGCCCAGTTCTCCAGCGTCTTGGCGACCATGTCCGCCTGCTTGTTGGCACGGCGGGTGGCGATGCTGCCGTCGTCGTAGTCGATGTCCTCGGGGTTGACGATGACCTCGATGTTGGGGGAGTGGTCGAGCTCCCGCAGCTCCATGGGGCTGAACTTGGCCTGCGCGGGACCGCGCCGCCCGAAGACGTGCACTTCGAGCGCCTTGTTGGCGGCGAGACCGTCGTACACATTCGGCGGGATCTCGGTCGGAAGCAGCTCGTCGGCCGTCTTCGCGAGAATGCGGGCCACGTCGAGAGCGACGTTGCCGACACCCAGCACGGCCACCTTCTCGGCCTCCAGCGGCCAGGTGCGCGGCACGTCCGGGTGGCCGTCGTACCAGGAGACGAAGTCGGCCGCCCCGTAGGAGCCGTCGAGTTCGATGCCGGGGATGTCCATCGCCCGGTCGGCGCTCGCGCCGGTGGAGAAGATCACCGCGTCGTAGAACGCGCGGAGATCGTCCAGGCCGATGTCGGAGGGGTAGTCGACGTTGCCGAACAGGCGGATCTGCGGCTTGTCCAGGACCTGGTGCAGGGCGGTGATGATGCCCTTGATGCGGGGGTGGTCGGGCGCGACGCCGTACCGGATCAGCCCGAAGGGCGCCGGCATCCGCTCGAAGAGGTCGATGGACACCCCGGGATCGGAGGCCGCCTCGGACTTCAGCAAGGCGTCGGCGGCGTAAATACCGGCGGGGCCGGCACCGACTATCGCGATCCGCAGGGCGCGGGGCATGGGGGTTCCCTTCGAGCGGAGACAGCTGTTCGCCTGCCACCCTGTCAAACGAAATGCCTGCTCAGGTACCTGGCCCCCACCTATGACCACATAAGCCAGACTTATGGCTTCCCAAAGAGGCCCTATAAAACACTGCCCGACCGGGCCCGCAGGCGGTGTACGGGAGAATGAACGTATGAGCCTGTTCCGTGATGACGGCATCGTCCTACGCACCCAGAAGCTGGGTGAAGCGGACCGCATCATCACGCTGCTCACTCGCGGTCACGGCCGCGTACGCGCCGTCGCGCGCGGGGTCCGGCGGACCAAGTCGAAGTTCGGGGCGCGGCTGGAGCCCTTCTCGCACGTCGACGTGCAGTTCTTCTCGCGCGGCAGCGAACTCGTCGGCCGCGGCCTGCCGCTGTGCACACAGAGCGAGACGATCGCCCCGTACGGCGGCGGAATCGTCACGGACTATGCCCGCTACACGGCGGGCACGGCCATGCTGGAGACCGCCGAGCGGTTCACCGACCACGAGGGCGAGCCCGCCGTACAGCAGTACCTGCTGCTCGTCGGCGCCCTGCGCACCCTGGCCCGCGGCGAGCACGCACCGAACCTCATTCTCGACGCCTTCCTGCTGCGCTCGCTGGCCGTCAACGGCTACGCGCCCAGCTTCACGGACTGCGCGAGGTGCGGCCTGCACGGACCGAACCGGTTCTTTTCGGTCGCAGCGGGCGGGGTCATATGCGGCGACTGCCGGGTGCCCGGAAGCGTCGTACCCTCGGCGGAGGCCGTCGGTCTGCTCAGCGCGCTGCTCACGGGGGACTGGGAGACGGCGGACCGCTGCGAGCCGAGGCACGTCAGGGAGGGCAGCGGGCTGGTGTCGGCGTATCTGCACTGGCACTTGGAGCGCGGACTGCGCTCGCTGCGGTACGTAGAGAAGTGAATTGAGGGAGACGAAAGCTCATGGCACGACGCGGGATTCTGGGCCGTAACCGGCGCGAATACAAGACGCCGGAGCCGCACCCGTCCGGTGCGCGCCCGCCGAAGATCCCCGGTGAGCTGGTGCCGGAGCACGTGGCGGTCGTCATGGACGGCAACGGCCGCTGGGCGAAGGAGCGCGGCCTGCCGCGCACCGAGGGCCACAAGGTCGGCGAGGGTGTCGTCCTGGACGTGCTCAAGGGCTGCATCGAGATGGGCGTCAAGAATCTCTCCCTGTACGCCTTTTCCACCGAGAACTGGAAGCGCTCGCCCGAGGAGGTGCGCTTCCTGATGAACTTCAACCGGGACGTCATCCGCCGCAGGCGCGACGAGATGGACGAGCTCGGCATCCGTATCCGCTGGACCGGCCGGATGCCGAAGATGTGGAAGTCCGTCGTCCAGGAGCTCCAGGTCGCCCAGGAGCAGACCAAGAACAACGACGCGATGACGCTGTACTTCTGCGTCAACTACGGCGGCCGCGCCGAGATCGCGGACGCCGCGCAGGCGATCGCGCGGGACGTCGCGGCGGGCAAGCTCGACCCGGCCAAGGTCAACGAGAAGACCTTTGCGAAGTACATGTACTACCCGGACATGCCGGACGTCGACCTCTTCGTGCGCCCCAGTGGCGAGCAGCGCACGTCCAACTACCTGATCTGGCAGAGCGCTTACGCCGAGATGGTCTTCCAGGACGTCCTGTGGCCCGACTTCGACCGCCGCGACCTGTGGCGGGCCTGCCTGGAGTTCGCCCAGCGCGACCGCCGCTTCGGCGGGGCGATCCCGAACGAGGAACTGGAAGCGATGCGCGGCACGGAGCCGGGCGCCTGAGCCGAGCCCTACTGACCGGGACGCTCCGGCCGCACGCCAGTGGGCCCGCACCGATGTCCGGTGCGGGCGCACTGGCGTACCGTCGTCAGACGTTCGCCGCGCACTCCGCGCACGTGCCGAAGACCTCCACGGTGTGCGCCACGTTCACGTAACCGTGCTGCTCCGCGATCGCGTCGGCCCACTTCTCGACGGCCGGGCCCTCGACCTCGACCGCCTTGCCGCACACCCGGCACACCAGGTGATGATGGTGCTCGCCGGACGAGCAGCGCCGGTACACCGCCTCGCCCTCGCTGGTGCGCAGTACGTCGACTTCGCCCGCGTCCGCGAGGGATTGCAAGGTGCGGTAGACCGTCGTCAGCCCGACCGAGTCGCCCCGGTGCTTGAGCATGTCGTGAAGCTCCTGCGCACTGCGGAACTCGTCCACCTCGTCGAGCGCCGCCGCTACGGCGGCCCGCTGCCGGGTGGACCGGCCACGCACCGGGGATGGGGTTCCCGCAGTCGTCACAGGTGCCTCCTCTGGTCGCCCGTACGTATGTCGGGCCATTCTGTCAGGTCGTTGCCGCCCCGCCGGTCAGACCTTGACGCCGTTTGTGGCGTGACGGGCGTCCGGCAGGCTGCCCGCCTCCACGCTACAACCGGCCGCAACCCCGTCCTCCGCCGCGCTCAGCGCCCGCGCCCGGCGCTTGGCGAGCGGTGCGGCGAGTGCTGTCAGTACGAAGAAGGCGGCGATGGCCAGCAGCACGATCGTCGCGCCCGGCGGTACCTCGTACTGGTACGAGGCGGCCGTGCCCGCGAGTGTCACGACCGTGCCGATGGCCACGGCCAGTACGAACGTGACCTTGAACGACCGGGTGATCTGCTGCGCCGCAGCCACCGGCACCACCATCAGTGCGCTGACCAGCAGCAGCCCGACGACGCGCATCGCGACGGTGACCGTGACGGCCGCGGTGACGGCGATCAGCAGATTCAGGGCGCGCACGGGCAGACCGGTCACCCGCGCGAACTCCTCGTCCTGGCTGACCGCGAAGAGGTGGCGCCGCAGACCGATGGTGACCAGCATCACAAAGCCGGCGAGCAGGCAGATCGCGGTGACGTCCGCGTCCGAGACGGTAGCCAGCGAGCCGAAGAGGTACGAGGTGAGGTTGGAGTTGGAGCCGTTCGGTGCGAGGTGCATCAGCATGACGCCGCCCGCCATGCCGCCGTAGAAGAGCATGGCCAGCGCCATGTCGCCGCGCAGGCGGCCGTACGAGCGGATCAGTTCCATCGCGACGGCGCCGGCGATCGAGACGAGCGCGGCCATCCACACCGGGTTGGTGCTGAGCAGGAAGCCGAGGCCGACACCGGTCATCGCGACGTGGCCGATGCCGTCGCCCATGAGGGCCTGGCGGCGCTGCACCAGGTAAATGCCGACGGCGGGTGCAGTGATGCCGACGAGGACGGCGGCGAGCAGGGCCCGCTGCATGAGGGGTGTTTCGAGCATCTCGATGATCATCACGTCAGCAGTCCCGTCCGGACAGGCTCGGAATCCGAGTGAGGGTGTACGTGGTCGTGGCCGGGCAGCGCATGCTGGCCGAGCGACTCCGGAGGCGGCCCGTCGTGGGTGACGCAGCCGTCGCGCAGGACCACCGCGCGGTCGATCAACGGCTCCAGCGCGCCGAGTTCGTGCAGGACGAGCAGCACGGTCGTACCGGCCGCGACCTGCTCGCGCAGGGTCGCGGCCAGGATCTCCTGGCTGGCCAGGTCCACGCCCGCCATCGGCTCATCCATGATCAGTAGCTCCGGCTCGGAGGCGAGCGCCCGCGCGATGAGGACGCGCTGGTGCTGGCCGCCGGACAGGGCGTTCACGGAGTCCTTGGTGCGGTCCGCCAGCCCGACGAGCTCGATGGCGCGGTGCACGGCGGTGCGGTCGTCCTTCGAGGGCCACCGCAGCTTCGTACGGGAGAGGCGGCCGGACGAGACGACCTCGTACACAGTCGCGGGGACGCCGCTCGCGGCCGTGGTGCGCTGCGGTACGTACCCGACGCGCGACCAGTCGCGGAAGCGGCGCAGCGGCGTACCGAAGAGGTCGACGGTGCCGCCCGTGAGCGGCACCTGGCCGATCACGGAACGTACGGCCGTCGACTTCCCGGAGCCGTTGGCGCCGAGCAGCGAGACGACCTCACCGGGGTGCACGGTGAGGTCGATACCGCGCAGCACGGGGCGCGAGCCGAGCGTGGCCGTGGCACCGCGCAGGGATATGACGGGGTCCGCTGTGGGGTGCTGCTGTGGCTTCATGGCTCGCGCCTCCGATGCTGCCGACGATGCCGCCGGGGTGATCTGCTTCACTTCGCGCCGAGGGCCTTTTCCAGCGCGGTGAGGTTCGACTCCATGACCTCGATGTAGTCATCGCCCTTGGACTTGTCCGTGATTCCCTCCAGCGGGTCCAGGACGTCGGTCTTCAGTCCGGTGTCGCCCGCGAGGGTCTTGGCGGTCTTGTCGCTGACGAGCGTCTCGAAGAACACGGTGGTGACCTTGTCCTTCTTGGCGATCTTCTGGAGGTCCTTCATGCGGGACAGGCTGGGCTCGGAGTCGGGGTCGAGACCGCTGATGCCCTCCTGCTCCAGGCCGTAGCGCTCGGCGAGGTAGCCGAAGGCGGAGTGGGCGGTGATGAAGGTCTTGGTGTCGGTGTTTTGCAGGCCGCTCTCGAACTTCTTGTGCAGGCCGTCGAGCTTGCCGACCAGATCCTCGGTGTTCTTCTTGTATGCCGCCGCGTTGTCGGGGTCGGCCTTCTCCAGGGCCTTGCCGACGCCCTTGGCGACCTCGGCGTACTTCACGGGGTCCAGCCAGACGTGGGGGTCGCCCCCGGCTTCGTCGTGGCCGTGCTCTTCTTCCTCGGCGTGTTCTTCGGCGCCGTGCTCTTCGCCGTGCTCTTCGAGGTGGGTGAGGGTGGCGGCGTCGACGGTGTTCTTCACGCCGGACTGCGCGACGGCCTCGTCGACGGCGGGCTGGAGGCCCTTGAGGTAGAGGATGAAGCCGGCTTCGCCGAGCCCGGCGGTCTGCTTCGGGCTGAGCTCCAGGTCGTGCGGCTCGACACCGGGCTTCGTGAGGGTCGATACGGAGACGTGGTCGCCGCCTATCTCCTCGGCCAGGTACTGCATCGGATAGAACGACGCCACCACGTCGAGCTTGCCGCCGTTGTTCTTCGATGCGGCGCCGGAGGAGGAGCAGGCACTTACAGCCATCAGGCCGAGCGCGACGGCTCCGGCGGTCGCGGCGGTGGGTATGAGGCGTCGTCGTACGTTCATGACTCCCATTTTCAACAAGACTGGAAACGATTGTCAATAATGCAACGAGTGGTCTGAGGTGTTATGGGGGCTGTGATCCCGCACCCGCCCTACCGATTTGATCCGGGGGGTACGAGCGCCGGTAATCTGAATCATTCGCGTTCGTCGTCGTCGTAATGAAGAGAGCACCGTGGCCGCCGACAAGATCGACACCATCGTCAGCCTGAGCAAGCGCCGTGGCTTCGTCTACCCGTGCAGTGAGATCTACGGTGGCTCTCGCGCCGCCTGGGACTACGGACCGCTGGGTGTCGAACTCAAGGAGAACATCAAGCGCCAGTGGTGGCGTTCCATGGTCATCGCGCGCGATGACGTGGTCGGTCTCGACTCCTCGGTGATCCTGGCTCCCGAGGTGTGGGAGGCGTCCGGTCACGTCGCGACGTTCTCCGACCCGCTCACCGAGTGCACCGCCTGCCACAAGCGGCACCGGGCGGACCACCTGATCGAGGCGTACGAGGCCAAGCACAACGGCCGTACGCCCGAGAACGGTCTTGCCGACATCAACTGCCCCAACTGCGGTACCAAGGGCCAGTTCACCGAGCCCAAGCAGTTCTCCGGCATGCTGCAGACGCACCTCGGCCCGACGCAGGACAAGGGCTCGACGGCCTACCTGCGTCCCGAGACCGCGCAGGGTATTTTCACCAACTTCGCCCAGGTGCAGCAGACTTCGCGCAAGAAGCCGCCGTTCGGCATCGCGCAGGTCGGCAAGTCCTTCCGGAACGAGATCACTCCGGGCAACTTCATCTTCCGTACCCGCGAGTTCGAGCAGATGGAGATGGAGTTCTTCGTCAAGCCGGGCGAGGACGAGCAGTGGCACGAGTACTGGATGGAGCAGCGGTGGAACTGGTACCGCGAGCTTGGTCTCCGTGAGGAGAACATCCGCTGGTACGACCACCCGAAGGACAAGCTCTCCCACTACTCGAAGCGCACCGCCGACATCGAGTACCGCTTCAACTTCGGCGGCAGCGAGTTCTCCGAGCTCGAAGGCGTGGCCAACCGCACCGACTTCGACCTCAAGGCGCACTCCAAGGCGTCCGGCCAGGACCTGACGTACTTCGACCAGGAGGCCGGCGAGCGCTGGACTCCGTACGTCATCGAGCCGGCGGCCGGCGTGAACCGCGCCATGCTCGCCTTCATGCTCGACGCGTACATCGAGGACGAGGCCCCGAACGCCAAGGGCGTCATGGAGAAGCGCACCGTGATGCGCCTCGACCCGCGCCTGGCGCCGGTCAAGGTCGCGGTGCTGCCGCTGTCCCGCAACCCGCAGCTGTCGCCGAAGGCCAAGGGCCTGGCGACCGATCTGCGCAAGAACTGGAACATCGAGTTCGACGACGCGGGCGCCATCGGCCGCCGCTACCGCCGTCAGGACGAGATCGGTACGCCGTTCTGCGTGACCGTCGACTTCGACACCCTCGACGACAACGCGGTGACGGTGCGCGAGCGCGACACGATGAAGCAGGAGCGCGTCTCGCTGGACCAGATCCAGTCCTACCTGGGCGGCCGCCTGCTCGGCTGCTGACCCTGTCGTACGAGACGTACGAAGCCCCCGGTTCCCGCTCGCGGGACCGGGGGCTTCGTGCACACTGGGCTCACTCGTACCGGGGAGGCGCAATGCCGTCTATGGCGGCCAGCAAGGTGAGCAGATGGGACCAGCACGGCCGGGGGCATGTCGTCAGGGTCCAGCGGGCGGGCATGCAGCGTCTGTTGGCCTGCGAGACGTGCGGCTGGAGCAAGGGGGTGCAGTTCCTGCCGTGGCTCAAGGCGGAGGAGCACCTGGCCGAGGCGCACCAGGCGACGGTGGATCCGGCGGCATCCCGGAGCTGAGCCGACGGCTCATGGCGGAAATTCTGGTGCCCGGCGACCCCGCGGCCGGGTAATGTCGCTTGCATGTTCTTCCAGATCTACGAGTGAGAGCGCGGCGGATCCCACGTCCGCCCCCCACCAGACGAATCCGCAGATCACTTCTCATCACTTCGGGAGAACCCCGTGGCAAAGAGCCGCAACAACCTTCTCGGCGTAGGCGGGCAGCGCAAGAGGATGTCCCGCGCGGAAATCGCGGACAACGGCCCCACGCGCAACGCCGACCGCAAGACGGCCGCTGAGCAGAAGGAGGAGCTGGTGCGCAAGATGCGCGAGCGTGCCACTCCCCAGGAGGACGGCAGCGAGGCGACGGCAGAGGGCGCCCAGGGCACGCAGGACGCCCAGGGCTGACCTCCCAGGAACGACCGTGGGCCCGTACCGCACGAAGCGGTCCGGGCCCACACCCCTGTGTACGGGACAATGGGCGCATGACCACCGCGCTCCCCATGCTCTCCATCGGCCCGCACTCCGTGCAGCCGCCGGTGGTGCTCGCGCCCATGGCCGGCATCACCAACGCCCCGTTCCGCACCCTGTGCCGCGAGTTTTCGGGCGGCAAGGGCCTGTTCGTGAGCGAGATGATCACGACGCGGGCGCTGGTCGAGCGCAATGAGAAGACGATGCAGCTGGTCCACTTCGACGCGACGGAGACGCCGCGCTCGATCCAGCTGTACGGCGTGGACCCGGTCACTGTCGGCAAGGCCGTCCGCATGATCGTGGACGAGGACCTGGCCGACCACATCGACCTGAACTTCGGCTGCCCCGTCCCCAAGGTGACCCGCAAGGGCGGCGGCTCCGCGCTCCCGTACAAGCGGCCGCTGCTGCGGGCGATCCTCAACGAGGCCGTCTCCAATGCGGACGACCTGCCCGTGACCATGAAGATGCGCAAGGGCATCAACGACGATCACCTCACGTACCTCGACGCCGGTCGGATAGCCGTCGAGGAGGGCGTCACAGCGATCGCGCTGCACGGGCGTACCGCGGCCCAGCACTACGGCGGTACGGCCGACTGGGACGCCATCGCGCGCCTCAAGGAGCACGTGCCCGAGATCCCGGTGCTCGGCAACGGCGACATCTGGTCGGCCGACGACGCGCTGCGGATGATGCGCGAGACCGGCTGCGACGGCGTCGTCGTGGGGCGCGGGTGCCTGGGGCGCCCGTGGCTGTTCGGGGACCTGGTCGCGGGGTTCGAGGGGACGGACGCGTACGCCGCTCCGACGCTGCGCGAGGTCGCCGGTGTCATGCGGCGCCATGCGGAGCTCCTCGGGGAGTGGATCGGGGACGAAGCACGCGGGGTCATTGACTTCCGTAAGCACGTCGCCTGGTACCTCAAGGGCTTCTCGGTCGGGTCCGAGATGCGCAAGAAGCTTGCAATCTCCTCATCCTTGGACGAAATGGACGCTCACTTGAGCGAGCTCGATCTGGACCAGGCGTGGCCGGTCGGCGCGGACGGGCCGCGTGGGCGTTCGTCCAGTAATGGGCGAGTTGTCCTGCCTGATGGCTGGCTGAAGGATCCGTACGACTGCTCGGGCGTGAGTGCGGATGCGGAGCTGGACACGTCCGGAGGCTGAGATTCCGCGCTCATTCGAGACGTGATCCTCGCCACGCCTGATGCTAAGTTTGCTCAGATGAGCGGTGCGGGCCCGATTGCATCTCTCAAAAGGTGGCACTGGGTGCCACCTTTTTTGTTTTGATCGATCAAAGCTTTCGTCACTGTGTGGTGACCATATGGGCGATGATGGATGCTGAGTGTGTTTATGTGTACAACTCTCGAACGAATGCCCATGTCGGCCCCAGCAAGTTGATCACTTTAGATCTGCTGGCGGACGAGTGGTTAAGGCCGCATGACAGTCAGGTGGACGTACCCAGGCACCTTCGATCTGGGTATGTTCCTCGCCGTCAGGGCAGCCACCGCGTCCTCGAGGAGTCGAGACCCGTGTCGGAAAACAAAGAACCCCAGGTAGCCACCGAGCCCCAGGGTCAGAAGTTCGTTTATGACTTCACCGAGGGCAACAGGGACCTCAAGGACCTGCTGGGCGGCAAGGGCGCCAACCTCGCCGAGATGACCAACCTCGGGCTGCCCGTCCCCCCGGGCTTCACGATCACCACCGAGGCGTGCAAGGTCTACCTCGAGAGCGGCGAGGCGCCGGAGGCGCTGCGCGCCGAGGTCAGCGCGCACCTCGACGCTCTTGAGCAGAAGATGGGCAAGAAGCTCGGCCAGGCCGACAACCCGCTGCTCGTCTCCGTCCGCTCGGGCGCCAAGTTCTCCATGCCCGGCATGATGGACACCGTCCTGAACATCGGGCTCTCCGACAAGTCGGTCACCGGCCTCGCCAAGCAGGCCGGCGGCGACGAACGCTTCGCGTGGGACTCGTACCGCCGCCTCATCCAGATGTTCGGCAAGACCGTGCTGGGCGTCGACGGTGAGCTCTTCGAAGAGGCGCTGGAGCAGGCCAAGCACGCCAAGAAGGTCACGGTCGACACCGACCTGGAGGCGGCCGACCTCAAGAAGCTGGTCCGCAAGTTCAAGAAGATCGTCTCCGACGAGGCCGGGCGGGACTTCCCGCAGGAGCCGCGCGAGCAGATGGACCTCGCCATAAACGCGGTCTTCGACTCGTGGAACACCGACCGCGCCAAGCTGTACCGCCGCCAGGAGCGCATCCCCGGCGACCTCGGCACGGCCGTCAACATCTGCTCCATGGTCTTCGGCAACCTCGGCCCCGACTCCGGCACCGGCGTCGCGTTCACCCGCGACCCCGCCAGCGGCCACCAGGGCGTCTACGGCGACTACCTGCAGAACGCGCAGGGCGAGGACGTCGTCGCCGGTATCCGCAACACCGTGCCGCTCGCTGACCTCGAGAACATCGACAAGGCGTCGTACGACCAGCTCATGCAGATCATGGAGACGCTGGAGACCCACTACAAGGATCTCTGCGACATCGAGTTCACGATCGAGCGCGGCCAGCTGTGGATGCTGCAGACCCGCGTCGGCAAGCGCACCGCCGGTGCCGCCTTCCGCATCGCCACGCAGCTCGTCGACCAGGGCCTCATCGACGAGGCCGAGGCGCTCCAGCGCGTCAACGGCGCGCAGCTCGCCCAGCTGATGTTCCCGCGCTTCGACGAAGAGGCGAAGACCGAGAAGCTCGGGCGCGGCATCGCCGCTTCGCCGGGCGCGGCCGTCGGCAAGGCCGTCTTCGACTCGTACACCGCCGTCAAGTGGTCGCGTTCCGGCGAGAAGGTCATCCTGATCCGCCGTGAGACGAACCCTGACGACCTCGACGGCATGATCGCCGCCGAAGGCATCCTGACCTCGCGCGGCGGCAAGACCTCGCACGCCGCCGTCGTCGCCCGCGGCATGGGCAAGACCTGTGTCTGCGGCGCCGAGGAGATCGAGGTCGACACCAAGCGCCGCAGGCTGACCGCCCCCGGCGGGATCGTCGTCGAGGAGGGCGACGTCGTCTCCATCGACGGCTCCACCGGCAAGGTCTACCTCGGTGAGGTACCCGTCGTACCGTCCCCGGTCGTCGAGTACTTCGAGGGCCGCATGCACGCCGGCGCCGACGACGCCGACGAGCTCGTCGCCGCCGTTCACCGGATCATGGCGTACGCCGACCGGGTCCGCCGCCTGCGCGTACGCGCCAACGCCGACAACGCCGAGGACGCCCTGCGCGCCCGCCGCTTCGGCGCCCAGGGCATCGGCCTGTGCCGTACGGAGCACATGTTCCTCGGTGAGCGCCGCGAGCTCGTCGAGCGGCTGATCCTGGCCGACACGGACGACGAGCGCGAGCAGGCGCTGGGTGCGCTGCTGCCGCTCCAGAAGGCCGACTTCATCGAGCTGTTCGAGTCGATGGACGGACTGCCGGTGACGGTGCGGCTGCTGGACCCGCCGCTGCACGAGTTCCTGCCCGACATCACCGAGCTGTCGGTGCGCGTAGCGCTCGCCGAGTCCCGCAAGGACGCCAACGAGAACGACCTGCGCCTCCTGCAGGCCGTGCACAAGCTGCACGAGCAGAACCCGATGCTGGGTCTGCGCGGCGTACGCCTCGGCCTGGTCATCCCGGGTCTCTTCGCGATGCAGGTCCGTGCCATCGCCGAGGCGGCGGCGCACCGCAAGAACGCCAAGGGCGACCCGCGCCCGGAGATCATGATTCCGCTCGTCGGCACCGTCCAGGAGCTGGAGATCGTCCGCGAGGAGGCCGACAAGGTCATCGCCGAGGTCGAGGCCGCCACCGGCACCAACCTCAAGCTGACCATCGGCACGATGATCGAGCTGCCGCGCGCCGCCCTCACGGCGGGCCAGATCGCCGAGGCCGCGCAGTTCTTCTCCTTCGGTACGAACGACCTCACCCAGACCGTGTGGGGCTTCTCCCGCGACGACGTCGAGGCGAGCTTCTTCACGGCGTACCTGGAGAAGGGCATCTTCGGGGTCTCCCCGTTCGAGACGATCGACCGGGACGGCGTCGGCTCGCTCGTACGCAGCGCCGTGGAGGCCGGGCGCGCGACGCGTCCCGACCTGAAGCTCGGCGTGTGCGGCGAGCACGGCGGCGACCCGGAGTCGGTGCACTTCTTCCACGAGGTGGGCCTGGACTACGTGTCCTGCTCGCCGTTCCGGATCCCGGTGGCGCGACTCGAAGCGGGGCGCGCGGCGGCGCAGTCCTCGGGCAGCGACTCGCGCTAGACCGGGCACCCGACCGGGCCACCGGAGCTGCCGTCGGTTCACCCCACCCTCAACCGAACCGGCGGCGGCTCCGGCGATGCACCGATACGTAGGCAGATCGATACGTCGATACATCGGGCCATCGATACGGCGATACACAGAAGTGGCGGCACCTCGTGCGGAGGTGTCGCCACTTCGGCTTTTCCTGCGGTGCTTCGGGTGCGCTTTTGTTGGTTCCCTTGCGGCATTGGTGAACGTGCCGTCACCGGGGTCTCCCGGGGGTCGCCGAACAGGAGTTGAATTACGCCATTCTTTCCTGAAAGCAGAGGCAGGATGCGGTCGTCGGATCCCCACCCGCCGACCGCATCCCGATACCTCTGTCCGACACGTAGCCGCAACCTTCGCCGACCGCCGCCAGACGCAGCAAAGCCCCCCACGGCCTTCACTGTGTCTTTCCGGTGGCTCTGGTTCGTGCCCGACGGGGAACAGCATTTCGGTTGGCGCAGGGCTGCCGCGATGCGTTTCAACTGTGGCCGAAAGCCCTTGGTGACGGCCTGTGATGGCATGCATACTCAGTTGCGGGGGCGATTGCGGATGCAACAGATGGGGTTTCGGTGCTACGAGTCCATTTCTCAGGTGTGGACCTTTCCCGTATACGGCTGGCTCCCCGGCCCGATGCGCTGTGGGAAACGATTCTGAGTTTTCACCGATTGCGAGACCGGCGTGGCGTCAAGGTCTTCGGAGAATGGCGTCAGGAATCCCGTACTCGGTTGAATGGTGAAACACGACTGCTGGCCGCCTTGGTGCCGAACCGGGGCTATTTCCCGGATTTCCTGACACCGCGTGAAGGATTGAGCGGCATTGACGCGGGCCTCGAAGCCGTACGCGCCACAGCCCCCGATCGGCTGCGCGCCGAAATCGGCCTGCTCGCCGCCGCACACCGGTCGGACGGTACGTGCCCGTCCCAGGACCGCTCCTCCCCGCCGGTGCGCCTCACCCCGCTCGCGGACGGCCGCAGCGACGCCGTCGGCCGGCTCACCGGCGCCCTGCGCGGATACCACCGCGCCGCCGTGGAGCCGTACTGGCCGTACATCCAGGCCCGTATCGAAGCGGACCGGGCGGTCCGCGGCCGCGCCCTGCTCGACGGCGGCGCGGACGAACTCCTCGACACCCTCCCGCCGATGCTGCGCTGGTGCCCGCCGGTCCTGGAGGCCGACTATCCGGTCGACCGCGATCTGCACCTGGACGGCCGCGGTCTGCTGCTCCAGCCGTCCTTCTTCTGCCGCGGCACCCCCGTGGTCTACCGCGACCCCGACCTGCCCCCGGTCCTGGTCTACCCCGTGACCGACACCGGCGCCCCGGCCCCCGCCGACGCCCCCAGCACCTCCCTGGGCCGCCTCGTCGGACACACCCGCTCGGCGGTCCTGGGAGCCATCGGAGGCGGCTGTACGACGAGTGAACTCGCCCGCAGAGCGGGCGTCTCGCTGGCCTCGGCGAGCCAGCACGCGTGCGTACTGCGCGAGGCCGGCCTGGTCGTCACCCTGCGGCACGGCAACTCCGTACTGCACACGATGACGCCGCTGGGTGCGGCGCTGCTGCGGGGCGGGGCCCCGGCGGAGGCGCTGACGGCCTCGCCGAACGTGGCGGAGGGGTGTGTCGCCGGGCGGGTGCGGCAGTAGAGGGCGGGCAGTGCCGGGCACGGGCGCAGTGGGCCAAGGCAGTGCCGAGCACGGGCGGGCCGCAGTGAGGTGCGACGCGCCCGTGCCCGGATGCGGTGCGGGTGCTGGGCCTGCTGAGCCGGTCAGCTGCGGAAGGGGCCCGTCACCTCGTAGGTGATGCCGCCGGACGAGCTGCCGCTCGTACCGCGCTGGCTGGAGAAGTAGAACCGCGTGCCGTTCGGCGAGAAGGCCGGGCCGCAGATCTCGGAGCTCGACTGGCCGGTGATCCGCAGGAACGGCGCGACCACGTCGTCCGGCGTGATGATGCAGATCTCCATGTTGCCGCCGTCCTCCGCGACGAACAGGTCGCCGGAGGACGCGCCGGTGACGTTGTCCACGCCGGTCAGCGGGGCGCCGCCGCCGACGACCAGGGAGTCGTCGTAGGCCAGCTCGTAGGTGCTGGCGGTCAGGTTGAGCTGCCAGACGCGGTTGTCGCCCTTGGTGGTGAACCAGACGGTGTCGTTGGCGTAGTGGCAGCCCTCGCCGCCGTTGAAGAGCTTCGCGCCGGAGACCTGGTCGCGGGTGGGGGTGGGGGAGCCGTCGGGGTCGGGCACGTTCGCCCAGGTGAAGCTGCCGGAGGTGGCCGTACCGGCCTTGAGGACCTGCAGCGTGCCGGAGGAGAGGTTGCCCCAGGTGGACGGGACGAAGCGGTAGAAGCAGCCGTCCGACGCGTCCTCCGTCAGGTAGATCACCTTGCGGACCGGGTCGGCGGCGGCCGCCTCATGGTTGAAGCGGCCCATGGCGGCGCGGCGGACGGCGGCGTTCACGCCCCACGGGTCGGTCTCGTAGACGTACCCGGTGCTGACCTCCTCGCAGGACAGCCAGGTGTTCCACGGAGTCGCCCCGCCGGCGCAGTTGCGGTTGGTGTTGGACAGGATCCGGTATGCACCGGTGATGGTGCCCGACGAGTTGAACTTGACCGCGCCCGCGCCGCCGGTGGACGAGATCTCCGAGTTGGAGACGTAGATCCAGCCGGTGCCGTCGGCGAAACAGGCGCCGCCGTCAGGGGCGTTGTGCCAGGTGTAGGCGGTGGAGCCGACCTTCTGGCCGGACCGGGCTATCACCCGGCTGGTGAAGCCGCTGGGGAGCTGGATGCCGTTGGCGTCTGCCGCGCCGAGCGCTCCGTACGGGCCCGGACCCGGCTGGGCCGGTGCCGCGTAGGCCGCACCTTGCATGAGGGTGTAGCCGAATGCCGCAGCCGTGCCGCCGACGACCGCTCCACGCAGGAAACTACGACGTTCCACTTGATCACTCCAGGGGATCGTGACCGTCCCTGCCGCACCGGTCGGGCGGCGGGGTCGCGGGGGGTGCGCTTCCGGAACCTAGGAGTCCCGGATTGACGGTGCATCAACGACCGATGAAGCGGAAGCGTCTGCTGTCGGCCTGTTGCGCGCGACCCTTTGGCCAGAACCGACCGGTCAGCTCTCCAGCAGGGTCTTGAGGGCGGTCAGGCGGTCCCTCCAGAACGTCTTGTACGCCTCCACCGCGTCCGCGTCCGCGAGTTTCGTGTGGCCCAGGCCGACCTGCGTCTTCTCCGGTCCCTTGGGCGTCAGATACACCGAGATGCGGCTCGTGCCTCCCCCGAGCTCTCGACTCCGCTCGAGCAGGGGGGACCCCCATTCCCAGTCCGCGGTGACCGACTTGGCCGGGCGGTGGGTGCGGAGCGTGAATTCACCGGCCGGAAGCCAGCGGCGGCGCAGGGCGGCGTCGGTGAACGCATCGGTGACCCGCTCCGGTGGCGCGTTCACCGTCTTGCTGACGGAGACCTGCCAGTCGCCCTCACCGGACTGGCCCACCTCGCGCATGCCGCGCTCCTGCTCGTACCCCACGGTGATCGACTGGGCGTGCCAGCCGGGGACGCCGTGCGTCTCGACGAGGTGGCGGGCGATCTCGGTGTGGGTGCGGGCCGTGGCCTGCCACGCGTCGAGCACGGCAAACCACGCGTCCCAGTCCCGGCCCGTCGACGCGCTCAGCGCGTCGCCCGACAGCTTCTCGGTGATCTTCTTGCCGGAGGCGCTGCTCATGGCCCGACGCTAGGCCGCGGCCCGTGCCGCCGCAAGGCGGGAGGCGGGTGTCCGGGGGCCGGGTCCGGAGTCGCCGAGAGGATTTCTTCGTGCGAGTTTCGGTTCGAGCGATGAGTTTCGTGGGGCCCCCGGGTCTACCCATCGACCGACAACGAGAGACCGCCAACGAGAGAAGAGAGACAGCTCATGGCACAGATGATTTTCGTGAACCTGCCGGTGACGGACCTCGACACCACGAAGTCCTTCTTCAGCAAGCTCGGGTTCTCGTTCAACCCCCAGTTCAGTGACGACAAGACCGCCTGTCTGGTGATCAGCGACACCATCTTCGCCATGCTGCTCACCGAGCCGCGCTTCAAGGAGTTCACGAAGAAGGAGATCGCCGACACCCGCACGACCACGGAGGTCCTCCTCGCGCTGAGCGCCGAGAGCCGCGCGAAGGTCGACGAGCTGGCCGACACGGCCCTCGCGTCCGGCGGTTCCCCGGCGAACGAGCCCATGGACCACGGCTTCATGTACGGCCGTTCCTTCCAGGACCCCGACGGCCACACCTGGGAGGTCATCTGGATGGACCCGGCGGCCGTAGCGGGCGAGGGCTCCCAGGGCTGAGCGCCCGGTCTCTCGCCGGGACTGCTGAGGAGCTAGGAATTGAGGGAGCCGGGGTACGACACCCCGGTGAGCTGCTCGGACGCCACCCACAGCCGCTCACTCGCGATGTCGTTGAGCGTCCACTTGGCCCGCCAGGACCGTGTGGGCGCTCCGCGCAGGCCCTGGATCCTCGGGCCGGTGAACGAATCGGGCCGTACGCCGGGCGCGGTGGCGGCGTACAGCGTGGGCAGGGCGCCCGACTCGGCGGGCTGGGCGATGATCCGGTTGCCGAACTCGACGAGGCGCTGGGCGCCCTTGCGGCCCTCCATCTTCACGCCGGCGGTCTGGAGATTGGTGGCGGCGTAGCCGGGGTGCGCGGCGGCAGCGACGACGTCGGAGCCGGCGGCGGCCAGCCGTCGCGCCAGTTCGTGGGTGAACAGCAGATTCGCGGACTTGGAACGGGCGTAGGCGATCCAGCGGCGGTAGACGCGCTCGCTGTTGAGGTCGCCCATGTCGATGTTGGCGAGGGCGTGCAGGCCGCTGGAGACGGTCACGACGCGGGCGTCGGGCGTACGGAGCAGCTTCGGGAGCAGCAGTCCGGTGAGGGCGAAGTGCCCGAGGTGGTTGACGCCGAACTGGGTCTCGAAGCCGTCGGCGGTCTTTCCGTACGGCAGGGCCATGACGCCCGCGTTGTTGACGAGAAGGTCGAGGCGGTCGTACGGATAAGAGCTCGCGAACTCGCGTACGGAGCCCAGGTCGCCGAGGTCGAGGGGCGCGAACTCGGCGGCCGCGTCCGGGACCTCCCTGACGATCCGGGCCACGGCCTCCTTGCCGCGGGCCTCGCTGCGGCACGCGAGGACGACGCGCGCGCCCCGGCGGGCCAGTTCGCGCGCCGTCACGAGTCCGATGCCGCTGTTTGCCCCGGTGACCACGGCCGTACGGCCGCTCTGGTCGGGGATGTCGCTCGCTTTCCAGCCAGTCGTCATGGCCCCAGCGTACGACCGGCGTTCGAATGTGGAACGACCGGTCAGGAACCTGCGAGCCGTACGGTGAAGGTCTCCACCGTGACCGTCTCGTCGTCCAGGCACCGCCCTGTCTCCAGGTCGAAACGCTGCTTGAGGAGGGGGGACGCGACGAAGGCGCGGCCCTCCACGGAGCCGATCAGGCCCCGGGAGAGGACCTGGGCGCCGGAGAACGGATCACGGTTGTCGATCGCGTACGCGCGGCCCGCACGGTCGGTGAAGAGCGCGGCCTGGCGGCCGTCGGGCAGCAGGGCCGCCACTCCGCGGCCCGGCGTGAGGGCGGCCGCCTCGCACGCCGTGAACCAGTCGTCTTCGAGGAGCAGTTGGAGGGTCATCCGACGCGAGTCCCTTCGAGGGTGAGGATGGTCAGGTCCGGCTTCATCTGGTCGCGCTCGGGGACGAAGCGGATGGAGGGGTCCGGTGCGTCGGGCGCGTTGACGAAGGACACGAAGCGGGAGAGCCGCTCCGGGTCGTTGATCGTCTCGGCCCATTCGTCGCGGTAGTTGGACACGTGCGTGGACATCATGGCTTCGAGCTGGGCGCACAGGCCCAGGCTGTCGTGGACGATCACGTCCCGCAGGTGGTCCAGGCCGCCCTCCAGACGGTCCAGCCAGGTGGCCGTGCGTTCCAGGCGGTCGGCGGTGCGGATGTAGAACATCAGGAACCGGTCGATGAGGCGCACGAGTTCGGCGTCGGACAGGTCCTGGGCGAGGAGGTCCGCATGGCGCGGTGTCGCCCCGCCGTTGCCGCCGACGTACAGGTTCCATCCGTTCGCGGTCGCGATGACGCCGAAGTCCTTGGACTGGGCCTCCGCGCACTCGCGGGCGCAGCCCGAGACCGCCGACTTCAGCTTGTGCGGGGCGCGCAGGCCCCGGTAGCGCAGCTCCAGGTCGATGGCCATACGGACCGAGTCCTGGACGCCGTAACGGCACCAGGTCTGTCCCACACAGGACTTGACAGTGCGCAGCGCCTTTCCGTACGCGTGGCCCGACTCGAAGCCGGCGTCGACCAGACGGGTCCAGATCAGGGGGAGCTGGTCGACGCGTGCGCCGAAGAGGTCGATGCGCTGGCCGCCCGTGATCTTGGTGTAGAGGCCGAAGTCGCGGGCCACCTCGCCGATCACGATCAGCTTCTCGGGCGTGATCTCGCCGCCCGGGATGCGCGGCACGATGGAGTACGAGCCGTTGCGCTGCATGTTGGCGAGGAAGTGGTCGTTGGTGTCCTGGAGGGCGGCCTGTTCGCCGTCGAGGATGTGGCCGTTGCTCAGGCTGGCCAGGATGGATGCCACGGTCGGCTTGCAGGTCTCGCAGCCGTCGCCGCCACGGGCCGCTTCACGGCCGTGGGAGTCGAGCAGGGCGGCGTACGACGTGATGTGCAGGGTGCGCACGATCTCGTACAGCTCGGAGCGGGTGTGCGGGAAGCAGCCGCACAGGCCCTTGTCGCCGGACTGGGGGAGGAGCTGGCCGATCAGCTTGACGCAACTGCCGCAGCCCGTTCCCGCCTTGGTGCACTTCTTCACCTCGTGCAGCGTCGAGCAGGCGGTGACGGCGCCCTTGGTGACGTTGTGGCAGTTGCAGACCACAGCGTCGTCGGGGAGCGCGGACGGGCCCAGGGAGACGCCGGTTCCGGTGGGGGCGATGAGCTGTTCGGGGGCGACCGGCGGGACGGTACCGGTGAGGGGGCGCAGCATGGCGTACGCGTCGGCGTCGCCGACCAGGATGCCGCCGAGCAGGGCGCCGTCCGGGCTGACCACCAGCTTCTTGTAGACGCCGGAGCGGGAATCGGAGTACACGACGTCCAGGCAGCCGTCCGCGGTGCCGTGGGCGTCGCCGAAGGACGCCACGTCGACGCCGAGGAGCTTGAGCTTGGTGGACATGTCGGCGCCGGTGAAGGCCTTGGCCCCGCCTGCTCCTGCCTCGTCCGCTTCGTCGGCGATGGTGGCCGCTGCCGTTTCGGCCATCTCGTAGCCGGGTGCCACCAGGCCGTACACCTTGCCGTCCGCCGCCAGGGCGCACTCGCCTATCGCGAAGACGGAGGGGTCGGACGTACGGCACTGTTCGTCGACGGAAATGCCGCCCCGTTCGCCGACGGACAGGCCGCAGTCACGGGCCAGTTGATCCCGGGGGCGTACGCCCGCCGAAAAGACGACCAGATCGGTGGCGAGGGTCGAACCGTCCGAGAGCGACATGCCGTCGACCGTGCCGTCGTCGCCGGTGGTGACCGCCTGTGTGCCGACGCCCGTGTGGACCGTCAGACCCATTCCCTCGATCGTACGGAGGAGGGCCGAGGCACCGCCCTCGTCGACCTGGACGGGCATCAGACGGGGCGCGAACTCCACGATGTGGGTGTCGAGGCCGAGACCGCTGAGCGCGCCCGCCGCCTCCAGGCCGAGCAGCCCGCCGCCGACGACGGCGCCGACCCGGGAGTTCTTCGCGTACTCCTCGATGGCCAGCAGATCCTCGATGGTGCGGTAGACGAAACAACCCTCCGCATCCTTGCCGGGAACGGGCGGTACGAAGGGGTACGAGCCGGTGGCAAGGACGAGCGTGTCGTAGGTGAAGGTGCGGCCCGCCCGGGAGGTCACTGTGCGGGTGGCGCGGTCGACGCTCTGTGCCGGGTCGTCCAGGTGCAGTTCGATGTTGTTACGGGTGATGAAGTCGCCCTCTACGAGGGAGAGCTCGTCGGGGGTACGGCCCGAGAAATACGAGGTCAGCTGCACGCGGTCGTACGCGGGACGCGGCTCCTCGCACAGGACGACGACACGCGCCCGGCCGGTCACGCCCCGCTCGGCGAGGGCCTCCAGGAAACGCTGGCCGACCATCCCGTGGCCGACGACCACGATCGTGGGTGTGGACATCTCAGGAGCCTCCAAGCAGGTGGAACAAGGGGGAGGAGGGGAGCGGCTCGTCGCCCTCCCAGGTACGGGCGAGTTCGCCGACGGCGCCGAGATCGCCCAGCAGAATTCCGCCGATCAGCCGGTCCCCGCGGACGACGACCTTGCGGTACGCGCCTCGGGTGGCGTCGGTGAGCCGGACCACGTCGTCACCGGGGAGCGGGGTCGTCTCGCCGAAGGCGGCGAGGTCGAGGGGGCCGGAGCCGTTGAGGGTGAGACGGGTGAGGGCGCGGGTCCCTGTGTAGCGGGCCGAGGGGGACGGGGCGGGCGCCGGGGAGGCATCCGAGGAGGGGGCCGGAAAGTCGGCCGGAGAGGCGTCCGGGGAGCCGGCAAGCAGGGTGGCCAGGACGTCGGCCTGCTCGATGGCGGGGCCCGCGAGGGCGTAGACGCGGCCGTTGTGCTCGGCGCAGTCGCCGATGGCGCGGATGTCCGGGTCCGAGGTGCGCAGCTCGTCGTCGACGACGATGCCGTTGCGTACGTCCAGGCCCGCGGCCCGTGCGAGGCCGACCCGGGGGCGTACACCGCAGGCGACGACGACGAGGTCGGCGTCCAGGGCGTAACCGTCGGCGAGCTCCACGGCCCGCACCGCTCCGCCCTCGCAGCGCAGGCCGCGTACCCGGCACTCCGTGTGGACCTCGACGCCCAGCGTCTCCAGATGGCTGCGCAGCAGCTCGCTCGCCGCCGTGTCCAGCTGGCGCTCCATGAGGTGCTCGCCCTGCTGGGCCAGCACGACCTGGGCGCCCCGTTCGGCGAGGGCACGGGCCGCCGAGACACCCAGGAGGCCGCCGCCGATGACCACGGCACGGGTGCCTTCGCGCACGGCGGCTGCCAGGGCGAGGCAGTCGTCCATGGTGCGGAAGGGGTGGACACCGTCGGGGAGATCGTTGCCGAGGCCGCGCAGGGGCGGGAGTACGGGGTTGGATCCGGTCGCCAGGACCAGCGTTCCGTACGGGACGACGCTGCCGTCGTCGCACTGGACCACCTTGTCGGCGCGGTCGATACGGACCACCCGTACCCCGCGCCGTACGGGCGTCTCGGGCAGTGCGACGACCTCGGGGCCGTAACGCCCGGCGAGGACCTCGGCGAGCAGCACCCTGTTGTACGGGGCGTGGTCCTCCTCGCCGATTACGGTGACGCGGGCAGAGGGGGCCAGCTGCCGGGCCAGCCTGGCCCCTGCTGTCCCGCCGCCGATCACCACGATGTCCTTGCTCATGACCGTAGCCTGCGGGGGCGGTGTTACCCGGCCGCATCCCAGTTGTTTCCCGCGAGGAACACTGCGCTCAGCGCGGTGTGCTTCTGGCTGTGAGGGGCGAGGGGCGCAGCACGGGGGATGGGCGCTGTTCCGGGGGCGGCGACGCCCGGGGGCGGCGACCCGGGTGGCGCCGGGGGGTGGGGCAAACCGAACCCCGGAGTTCCGTACAGGCACGATCGAAACGGGCGCGTGCGACGGGGATTCTGAACGCATGGACATCACCGAGCGCCAACCCGCCGCAGCAACCGCCACCAGCCGTACGGCTGTGATCCTCCGCGAGCCGTTCCGGGCCAGGACCTGGCGGCGCACGGCGTATGTCGTGCTTGCCCTCCCCGTCGGTCTCCTGTGTATACCGATCGCGCTCGTCGGCGGTCCCGCGGCCCGCATCCAGCGGGGGCTCGCCCGCCGGCTGCTGGGCGTGGAAGTAGGAGAGGCCGGAGCGGGAGGAGTCGGTGCGCCGGGTATGCGTGGCCGAGCGCTCGCCCTCGCCCACGCGGTGATCAGCGCGCCGCTCAACCTCGTCGCCGTCACGGTCACGCTCTACTTCTGGATGGTCGTGGCGATCAACCTCGGCTTCCCGCTGCGGCCGGACAACGACCCCGCCCAGTCCTGGGACGGCCCGACCATGGCCGGAGCGTGGGCGGTGCACGCCGGCGGCGGCGGGCTGACGTTCCTGTTCCTCACGCCCTGGGTCGTCAAGGGCTTCACCGGACTCCAGGTGCGGCTGGCATCGGGCTTCCTCGGCGCGGACCGCTCCGGCCTCCTGCGGACCACCGGCATAGCCGCCGGTGTCGCCCTGGTCTGCGCACTTCTCTCCGTTCCCGTGATCCACCAGTTCTAGGTCGGCTCCCATGCACCGTCTCCGCGCCGCCGCCACTGCTCTTCTGTACGCCGCCCTGGCCCTGCCCCAGTCGCGGCCACCGCCGGGTCCTGGCGGTGCTCCGCTACCTGGATGCGGGTGCGTGACCTTCACATAGGGTCGCGATCATGCCTGAGATATCGCTGACCATGCTCGTTGTCCTGTGCCTGGCCGCTGCCGCGGCGGGCTGGATCGACGCGGTGGTGGGCGGCGGCGGGCTGCTGCTCCTGCCCGCGCTGCTGCTCGGCCTCCCGAACGTGCCCGCCGCGCACGTCCTGGGCACCAACAAGGCGGTGGCCATCGTCGGTACCTCCGGCGCGGCGGTGACGTACGTCCGCAAGGCGCCGGTGGAGGTGAAGACGGCGGTACGGGTCGGTCTCATGGCCCTCGTGGGCTCCATGACGGGCGCGTTCTTCGCCGCCGGGATCAGCAGCGACGTACTGCGCCCAGTGATCATGGTGGTGCTGCTCGGGGTCGCCGCATTCGTGCTGCTGCGGCCGGCCTTCGGCAGGGCCGCCGGTGAGGAGCGGACCCCGGTCACCCGGGCCCGTACCGTCAGCGCGATCGTCCTCGTCGGCGGAGGCATCGGCTTCTACGACGGCCTTTTCGGGCCCGGCACCGGAACGTTCCTGGTGCTGGCCCTGACCGCGGTGCTCCACCTCGACCTCGTCACCGCGTCCGCCAACGCCAAGATCGTCAATGTCTGCACCAACGCCGGCGCCCTCGCGATGTTCGCCTATCAGGGGACGGTCCTGTGGCAGCTGGCCGCGCTGATGGCGGTGTTCAACCTGGCGGGCGCGATGGCCGGGGCACGGATGGCGCTCAGGAAGGGCAGCGAGTTCGTACGGGGTGTGCTGCTGGTTGTGGTCTTCTCACTGGTCGCCAAGCTTGCCTTCGACCAGTGGTCCTAGCGCCCCTGTCAGATGCGCGTACACCACACACACTCGATGGTGGCGGGTGTACGGGCTCGGAAGGCCGCAGCGCGTCGGCGGGCGGGACCGGCTCCGCCCCGAAACGGGTGACGGAGCCGACCGCGCACGACCGCAGACCACAGCGGACGATCACCGGCCTCAGATGACGTCCCATGGAGTCGTCTCGTACACCGACATGACCGTCTTCATCAGCTGCTCGTCCACCGCGAACTCCGTGTCGTCGATACGCCGCACCGGAGCGACCCCCTGCGAGTTCGTGACGAAGGCCGCGCGGTACGCCGAGAGCCCGTCCAGCGTCACCCGCCGCCGCACCGAGGCCAGCCCCGCCTCCGGCAGGCGGGGTTCGAGCAGGGCCATCGTGATGCCGCGCAGCGCCGGCGCGTCGGGCCAGACGACCGAAGTTCCGTCGTAGAACGCGATGTTGGTGATCGCGCCCTCCACGACCTCCCCGCCGGGGCCGGTCAGCAGCGCCTCGTCGAAGCCCGCACGCTGCGCGAGCTTGCCGTAGTGCGTCTGGGCGAAGCCGCCCAGGTGCTTGACGTGCGCCACGGGGCGTACGTACGGGACGGACATCAGGGCCTGCGGAGCCTGCGGCATCGTGACGGGCGGGCGGACGGTGACCATCAGGGTGGCGGCAGCGGCGTCGGGGGCCCACAGCACGTACACCCGCAGCGCGGCGTCCCGCACCCCGGCCCCTTCGAGCGCGTGCCGGATCCGCTCGCGCACCAGCTCCTCGTCCAGGCCGGCTCCGAAGACCTCCTGGGTGCCTTCGGCGAGCCGCGCGAGGTGCAACCGCAGTCCGCGCACGCGGCGGTCCCTGACCTGCATCGCGGTGAAGTGGCCGTAACCGCCGTACAATGTGGGGATCATGAGGTCGTCGGCGGTGGTGGCTCTGCGGCCGTCGATCTCGATGTAGGGCACGTGAGCAGTAGTCATGCGACCACCGTAAACAGTTCACCGGGACAGCTTGACCTCAAGCTTGGTTGAGGTACGAGTCTTGCCGCATGGACCTCACCACGAACGCATCCACCACTGATTCGACCACTGAATCCACCACTGAATCCACGCTTGAATCCGTTGAATCCGTTGAATCCGTTGAATCCGCCCAGCTCAACGCCGCTCCCCTGCGAGTCGCCGTCATCGTCGCCAGCAATCGCGAGGGCCGCTTCGCACCCGTCATCACCGACTGGTTCGTTTCCCGGGCCACCGAGCACGACGAGCTCGACATCGACGTGATCGACCTGGCCGGCATCGACCTGCCGACCGCCCTCTCCTTCAGCCCCTCCGACGACGTCAAGGCCGTTCTCGCGAAGGTCTCGCCGCGCCTCGCCGCCGCCGACGCCTTCGTCGTCCTCACCCCCGAGTACAACCACTCCTTCCCCGCCGCCCTCAAGAACCTCATCGACTGGCACGGCCCCGAGTGGCACGCCAAGCCCGTCGGCTTCGTCTCCTACGGCGGAATGTCCGGCGGCCTGCGCGCCGTCGAGCAGCTGCGCCAGGTCTTCGCCGAGATGCACGCCACGACCATCCGCGAAACGGTCAGCTTCCACGGCGCATGGGCCCACTTCGACGAGGACGGCAGCCACAGGGACCCGTCGGCCCCCAACACCGCCGCCAAAGCCCTGCTGAACCAGCTCACCTGGTGGGCGCACGCCCTGCGCGACGCCAAGTCCGTCCGCCCGTACGCCGGCTGAGGGCCGAGCGTCATGCTGATCCGACTGCTGCGCGGCCGGCTGCGCCCCTACGCCAGGACCATTGCCCTGGTCGTCGTGCTCCAGCTCGCCCAGATCCTCGCCACCCTCTACCTGCCCACCCTCAACGCCGACAACATCAACAACGGTGTCCTCACCGGCGACACCGGTTACGTCCTGGCCACCGGCGGCGTCATGCTCGTCGTCACCCTCCTCCAGATCCTCGCCGCCGCGGCCGCCGTCTTCTTCGGAGCCCGCGTAGCGATGGGCTTAGGACGTGATCTGCGCGCCGCCGTCTTCTCCCGGGTGCAGGACTTCTCCGTACGGGAAGTGGGCCGCTTCGGCGCCTCCTCCCTCATCACGCGCACCACCAACGACGTACAGCAGATCCAGATGCTGACGGTGCTCGGCCTGACCATGCTGGTCGCCGCGCCGCTGATGTGCCTCGGCGGCATCGTCATGGCCGTCAACCAGGACGTCCCGCTCGCCGCCCTGCTGCTGCTCTTCGTGCCGTTGCTCGCCGGGGTCGTCGGCCTGATCATCCGCCGGATGCCGCCGCTGTTCCGCGGCATGCAGAAGCGCATCGACAAGGTCAACCGGATGATGCGGGAGCAGATCACCGGCATTCGCGTCATCCGCGCCTTCGTCAAGGACGAGCACGAGCAGCGCCGTTACGCCGACGCCAACGCCGACCTGATGGGTGTCGCCCTGCGGGCCGGCCGCCTGATGGCGCTGACCATGCCCGCGGTCGTACTGGTCTGGGAGCTGGCGACCGTGGCCGTCATCTGGGTCGGCGGACACCGCATCGGCTCCGGTGAGCTCCAGATCGGCTCGCTCATAGCCTTCCTCAGCTACCTGATGCAGATCCTGATGGCGGTGATGATGACGACGTTCCTGCTGATGCAGGTGCCGCGCGCCGCCGTGAGCGCCGAACGCATCCAGGAAGTCCTCACAACCGAGCCGAGCGTCGTCCCGCCCGCAAAGCCCGTCACCGCACTGCACGCCGGCCGGGGCCAACTGGAGATCCGTGGCGCCGACTTCAGCTACCCGGGAGCCGAAGAGCCCGTCCTGCGCGGCGTCGATCTCACGGCGCGTCCCGGCCGTACGACAGCGGTCATCGGCTCCACCGGCAGCGGCAAGACGACGCTGCTGGGCCTCGTCCCCCGGCTGTTCGACGCGACGGGCGGCGAGGTGCGGGTGGGCGGTGTCGACGTGAGGGAGCTGGACCCCGAGGTGCTGTCCCGCACGGTCGGCCTCGTTCCGCAGAAGCCCTACCTCTTCTCCGGGACGATCGCATCCAATCTGCGGTACGGAAACCCGGACGCCACCGACGACGAGCTGTGGCACGCGCTGGAGACCGCACAGGCCAAGGGCTTCGTCGAGGCTCTGCCCGAAGGTCTGGACGCGCCCGTCGCGCAGGGCGGCAGCAACCTGTCCGGCGGCCAGCGCCAGCGCCTGGCGATCGCCAGGGCGCTTGTCGTCAGGCCCGGCATCTACCTCTTCGACGACTCCTTCTCGGCCCTCGACTACGCCACCGACGCGGCGCTGCGGGCCGCACTCGCCAGGGAGACGGCCGATGCGACCGTCGTGATCGTCGCCCAGCGGGTCTCCACCATCCGCGGCGCCGACCGGATCGTCGTACTCGACGAGGGCCGCGTCGTCGGCACCGGAACCCACGAAGAACTCATGCGGGACAACCACACCTACCGGGAGATCGTCCTCTCCCAGATCTCGGAGGAGGAAGCCGCATGAGTACGGACCGCACCCCCGGCACCGCCCGTACCGTCCCCGAGCGCAAGGGTCCGGCCCCGCAGCGCGGCATCCCCGGTGCCCCCGCCGCCCCGCCCCTCGAACGGTCTCTCAACTTCCGGGGCTCCGGCCTGCGCCTGCTGAAGTCGATGGCTCCCGAGCGGCCCCTGCTCCTCGTCCTTCTCGCGGCGGGCGTCGCGGCCGTGGCCCTCGCCGTACTGAGCCCCAAGATCCTCGGCCACGCCACCGACCTCGTGGTGGCGGGCGCCACCGGACCGGGCGGCATCGACTTCCGGGCGGTGGCGGAGGTCCTCGCCACCGCCCTCGCGGTGACGGCAGGGTCGGCTTTCTTCATCTGGGTGAAGCTGCGGCTGGCGATGGTGGTCGTGCAACGCGTCGGCTACCGGCTGCGCGAGCAGGCCGAGACGAAGCTGGCGCGGCTGCCCCTGTCGTACTTCGACAAGCAGCCGCGCGGCGAAGTCCTCTCCCGCACGACCAACGACATCGACAACATCACGCAGACCATGCAGCAGGCCTTCGGGCAGATGCTGCGGGCACTGCTGACCATCGTGGGCGTACTGGCGATGATGTTCTGGATCTCCCCACTGCTCGCCCTGGTGGTGCTGGCCACCGTGCCGGTGTCGGTGCTCGGCGCCGCAGTCATCGGCAGGCGCGCGCAGCCGCAGTTCGTCAGGCAATGGGCGGTCACCGGCAAGCTCAACGGCCACATCGAGGAGATGTACACGGGCCATGCGCTGGTGAAGGTCTTCGGCCGCCGGAAGGAAGCGATCCGTACCTTCGACGAACACAACGAGGCGCTGTACGCATCCAGCTTCAAGGCCCAGTTCATCTCCGGCGTCATCCAGCCGGCGATGTCCTTCATCGGCAACCTCAACTACGTCCTGATCGCGGTGACTGGCGGCCTGCGAGTCGCTTCCGGATCCCTCACCATCGGCGACATCCAGGCATTCATCCAGTACTCGTACGAATTCAACGGCCCGATCACGCAGGTCGCGGCGATGGCGAACCTCCTCCAGTCGGGCGTCGCATCGGCCGAGCGCGTCTTCGACCTCCTCGACGCCGAGGAGGAGTCCCCCCGCGCCCTCCTCACCGCAGCGCCCCGCCCGTATCACCGGCAAGGTCTCCTTCGAGAACGTCGCCTTCCGCTACGAGCCGGCCAAGCCCTTGATCGAGAACCTGACCCTGAACGTCGAGCCGGGCCAGACGGTGGCCATCGTCGGCCCCACGGGCGCGGGCAAGACCACCCTCGTCAACCTCCTCATGCGCTTCTACGAGGTGACAGGCGGCCGGATCACCCTCGACGGCACCGACATCGCCGCCATGACCCGCGAGGACCTGCGCTCCGGCATCGGCATGGTCCTCCAGGACACCTGGCTGTTCGGCGGCACGATCGCCGACAACATCGCATACGGAATCACGGGCGACGTCCCGCGCGAACGCGTCGTCGAGGCAGCGATGGCCACGTACGCCGACCGCTTCATCCGCACCCTGCCCGACGGGTACGACACGGTGATCGACGAGGAGGGCGCCAACCTGAGCGCGGGCGAGAAGCAGCTCCTCACAATCGCCCGGGCGTTCCTCACCGAGCCGTCGATCCTGGTCCTGGACGAGGCGACCAGCTCGGTCGACACCCGCACCGAGGTCCTCATCCAGCGCGCCATGAACTCTCTCCGGAAGGGCCGCACTTCCTTCGTCATCGCCCACCGCCTGTCCACGATCCGCGATGCCGACGTGATCCTGGTGATGGAGGACGGCGCGATCGTCGAACAGGGCACGCACGACGAACTGCTGGCCACGGACGGCGCGTACGCCCGGCTCCATGCCTCGCAATTTGCCGCTGTGGCTTGAGCGGCTGTAGGGAAGCGGGGCGAGGGTCAGGACGCCGGGACCGTGTCGTTCATCCGTGAGGATGACTTCACCGGCGGGCGCCTTCGCCGCCTGACCGGCCCGGCAGAAGCCCATTCACGCACAGCCGATTCATAAGGAGAACGACCGTGACAGTGGCCGAGTGGCTGACCGTACTGACCACCACCGACAGCCGCGAAAAAGCCCTGGCGCTCGCGCGCGGGGCCGTGGATGCGCGGGTTGCTGCCTGTGCGCAAGTGGGTGGCCCCATCGCGTCCGTATACCGGTGGCAGGGGGAGACGGAAACCGCCGAGGAGTGGCAGGTGTCGTTCAAGACCGTGGGCGGGCGGTACGAGGAGCTGGAGGCGTACATCAAGGGCGCGCACGATTACGACACCCCGGAAGTCATCGCCACGGCCGTGGTGCGCGGCAGTGCCGAGTATCTGGACTGGGTCGCGGAGGAGACGGCCGTACGGTGATCAGTCCTGCGCCCGCTCGATCCGTACCGCGCACACCTTGAACTCCGGCATCCGCGACGTCGGATCCAGCGCCGGATTCGTCAGCGTGTTGGCGCGGCCCTCGCCCGGCCAGTGGAACGGCATGAAGACGGTGTCCGAGCGGATCGCCTCCGTGATCCTGGCCGGAGCGACGGCCCGGCCGCGGCGGGACACCACCGCCAGCCGGTCCCCCTCGGCCGCGCCCAGGCGCTCCGCCAGCCGCGGGTGGAGCTCGACAAAGGGGCCAGGGGCAGCCGCGTTGAGTTCGTCCACGCGGCGGGTCTGGGCGCCGGACTGGTACTGGGACACGACCCGGCCCGTCGTGAGGATCACCGGGTACTCCGCGTCCGTCTCCTCCGCCGCGGGGCGGTGGGTTACGGGGACGAAGCGGGCTCGCCCGTCCGGGGTCGCGAAACGGTCGAGGAAGAGGCGGGGCGTACCGGAGTGGCTGTCGTCCGGGCACGGCCAGAAGACGCCGTCCTCGTCCGCGATCCGGCGGTACGAGATGCCCGAGTAGTCCGCCGGGCCGCCCGCCGAGGCGCGGCGCAGTTCCCCGAAGACCTCCTCGGGGTCGGAAGGGAAGCCCTTCTCGTGCCCCAGGAGCGCGGCCAGGGAGTGCAGTACCTCCAGGTCGGTGCGTACGCCGGGCGGCGGGTCCAGTGCCTTGCGCCGCAGCAGCACCCGTCCCTCCAGGTTCGTCGTCGTGCCCGTCTCCTCCGCCCACTGGGTGACCGGCAGCACCACGTCCGCGATCGCCGCCGTCTCTGAGAGGACTACGTCCGCCACAGCGAGGAAGTCCAGCGAGCGCAGGCGCTCTTCGATGTGGGCGGCACGGGGCGCCGAGACGACCGGATTCGAGCCCATAAGGAGGAGGGATTTGACGTCGCCGCCCAAGGCGTCGAGGAGTTCGTACGCGCTGCGGCCCGGTCCCGGGAGACTGTCCGGGTCTACGCCCCACACCCCCGCAACGTGCTCGCGAGCGGCCGGGTCGGTGAGCTTGCGGTAGCCGGGCAGCTGGTCGGCCTTCTGACCGTGCTCGCGGCCGCCCTGTCCGTTGCCCTGTCCGGTGAGGCATCCGTAACCGGACAGGGGCCGCCCGGCGCGGCCCGTGGCGAGGCAGAGGTTGATCCAGGCACCCACCGTGTCCGTGCCCTTGGACTGCTGCTCGGGGCCGCGCGCGGTCAGCACCATGCCCGTCTCCGCGTCGCAGAACATCCGCACCGCGTCGCGCAGCTGAGGGACCGGGACACCGGTGATGCGCTCGACCATTTCCGGCCAGTGCGCCATCGCCGCCGACCGGGCCTCCTCCCACCCGCCCGTACGGTCCTGGATGAAGGCGTCGTCCGTACGGCCTTCGGACACGACGATGTGCAGCAGCCCCAGCGCGAGCGCCAGGTCCGTGCCGGGGCGCGGCGCGAGATGCAGGTCCGCCTGCTCGGCCGTCCGCGTACGGCGCGGATCGATGACGATGAGCGTGCCGCCGTTCTCCTTCAGCTCCGTGAGGTACCTGAGCGCCGGCGGCATCGTCTCGGCGAGATTCGAGCCGACGAGGATCACGCAGCCGGTGCGCGGGATGTCCTCCAGCGGGAAGGGCAGGCCACGGTCGAGGCCGAAGGCCTTCTGGTGGGCGGCAGCGGCGGACGACATGCAGAAGCGCCCGTTGTAGTCGATCTGCGACGTGGAAAGGACGACCCGGGCGAACTTCCCGAGCGCGTACGCCTTCTCGTTGGTGAGCCCGCCGCCCCCGAAGACGCCGACCGCATCGGGCCCGTACACCTCTCGTGTACGACCCAGTCCCTCCGCGATCTTCGTCAGGGCCTCCTCCCAGGTGGCCGGTTCGAGCCTGCCTGTGGCGGGGCGTCGGACCAGCGGCTCGGTCAGGCGCACCCGGGAGGAGAGCACAGCGGGCGCGGTACGGCCCTTGCCGCACAGCGCACCGCGGTTCACGGGAAAGTCCGTACGCTCGACGACTTCCACGCCGCTCTCTGCGGCGCGCAGGCTCATGCCGCACTGGAGCGCGCAGTACGGGCAGTGGGTCGGCGTCACGGTGGAGGAGTCGGTCGCGATGGGGGGCGCGGTCGGTGCGGCGGGAGTGCGGGGCATACCGCCCAGCGTGCGGCGGCGGTGTTACGGCGGCGGGTGCTGCGGGTTACACCCCCGGTACGCCGCGCTCAGCCCCGCGCCTACTGGCCCGTGAGGTACCGGACGGTCATCCCGGCCGTCCAGCCGCCGTCCACCGCCAGCTCGGACCCCGTCATATAGGCCGCGGCGTCGGACAAAAGGAACACGACAGCGGCCGCGATCTCCTCCGGTACGCCGACCCGCCCCATGGGGGTGCCGGCCGTACGAAACGGGCCGCGTCCCCCAGCTTCTCCGCGGTCGCTGCGCCCTCCTCCTCCAGCACGTCGGTGACGACGACCTTTCCGCCACCGTCGACGACTGCCTGCGCGGCGGCGGCGCCGAGGCCGCGGGCCCGCCGGTGATGAGGACGACCTTGTTACTCAGATCGACTGAAGCGGCAGCAGCAGAAGACATGCGGTCAGTCTGTCAGCGGCCCGATGCCCCTGCCAACGCATCGGTCACACCCGGCTCTTGGCGCCCAAGAAAGACCGGATCGGGCTTGACCGTGGCGTCGAGCGCAGCCTTGCCGGCCGCGAGGATTTCCCGTACGCCGCCGTAGTACCAGGTCGCGTCGCGTACGGCGTCGACCCCGACGCCGTACGACTCGATGCCCGCCGCGCGGCACAGCGCGATCGCCCGCCGGATGTGGAATCCCTGGCTCACCAGCACGGCCCGCTCGACCCCGAAGATCTTCTTGGCTCGTACGCAGGAATCCCAGGTGTCGAAGCCCGCGAAGTCACTGACGATGCGCCCGTCAGGCACACCCTGTTTGGTGAGATACGTGCGCATCGCGTCGGGTTCGTCGTACTCCTCCCGACTGTTGTCGCCGGTGACCAGCACGACCTTCACCTTGCCCGTCCGGTAGAGCTCGGCGGCGGCGTCCAGCCGGTGCGCCAGATACGGCGAGGGACCGCCCCGCCACAGCCCCGCCCCGAAGACGACGGCGACGTCCTGCGCGGGGGCGTCGGCGGTCGTCCTGACCCTGCTGTCCGCAACGGCGTGCATCCATGTCGCGGGCGCCAGCGCGAGGACCGAGGCGAGCATGACGGCCTGGACGGTACGCCGCTGGGCACGCCGGGACCGGGGTACGAGGTTCGGCCGTTTCGCCCAACAGCCTTTCAACCACTGTGCTTTGGCCACCGGAAATTGCATGTCTTTCCCTGCCCCCCGACTGAAATGATCCCGCCATGGATACACAATTCTGGCCCCTGTACGGATTACGGATCACGACACCCCGTCTGGAGCTGAGACTTCCGGACGACGAACTGCTCGCCGAACTGTCCGCCGTCGCGGCCGACGGAGTGCACGACGAGGCGTCCATGCCGTTCACCGTGCCGTGGACGGACGGCACACCGCAGGACCGGGCCCGGGCGACTTTCCAGCACCTGCTGGGCACCATCGCGACGTGGCGCCCGGAGAAGTGGACGCTCAGCCTCGCCGTACGGCACGAGGGGAAGACGGTCGGCCGGCAGGACTTCATGACGGACGACTTCGCGGTCACGAGGGAGGGCGAGACCGGGTCGTGGCTCGGCCGGGCCCACCAGGGGCAGGGCATCGGCACGGAGATGCGGGCGGCGGCGCTGCACCTGGCCTTCGAGGGCCTCGGCGCACGGCATGTCACGTCCGCCGCGATGACGGACAACCCGAGATCCCTGCGTGTGTCCGAGAAGCTCGGCTACCGCCCGGACGGCCTGGAGGTGCACTCGGTACGGGGGGAGGCCAGGACGGTACGCCGGCTGAGGCTGACCCGGGCGGACTGGGAGGCGAAGCGGACAGTACGGGTGGAGGTGACGGGGCTGGAGGAGTGCCGGGAGCTGTTCGGGATCCAGCTCCCCGCCTCGTCGCTGCCCGGGCAGCCCACGCACCAGCACCGAGCCCCCGAGCCCTCGCCCCAGCACCTGCCTCGGCCCTGACACCGCCCCCACCCCCGCCGTGAGGCCACGGAAAAGACCCGTCACCCTCGCGCAACGACGCTGCAACCTGCGCCCGGCAGTATCGGCTCATGAAGGAGTCCGCAGCACACCGCGAGCCACTTCCTCTCGACAGCACGGCGCAACTGCTCACCCGCATCACCGCCCAGCTCGGCACCCAGCTCAAGCTCGTCTCCCTGAACGGAACCCGTCGGCCGATGACCCCGAAACCGCCTCCGCCCCCGCCGCCCCGGCCCGCCCTCGTCGCCGTCGCCCACGGCAGCCGCGACCCCGGGGCACTGCGCACCGTCACCGCGCTCCTGGAGCGCGTCCGCGAGCTGCGGCCGGGGCTCGACGTACGGCTCGGGCACATCGAGCTGAACGAGCCGCTGCTGCCCGACACCCTCTCCGGCCTGCCCGACGGCGGCGGGGCCGTACTCGTACCGCTGCTGCTCGGCCGCGGTTACCACGTCAAGTACGACCTGCCGCAGGCCGCCGCCACCGCGCCTCACCTGCGTACGCGAATCGCCGCCCCTCTCGGCCCGCACCCGCTCCTCGTCGAGGCGCTGTACGCCCGCCTCATCGAGGCCGGCTGGCGCGCATCGGACGCCGCGAACCGCGGAAGCGGGGTCGTCCTCGCCGCGGCGGGCTCCCGCGACCCGGATTCGGCCGCCGACACCCGCCGTACGGCCGCGATGCTCAGCGAACGCCTCGGCGGCGTCCCCGTCGTGCCCGCCTACGCGTCCGCCGCCGCACCCACCGTCCCCGAGGCCCTGCGCGCCCTCGCCGCCCGCGGCCGCCACCGGGTCGCCGTCGCCTCGTACTTCGCCGCTCCGGGCCGCTTCGCCGCCCAGAGCATCGCCGCCGCACCGGGGGTCGCGGCCGCCCCGCTCGGCGCCCACCCCGCCATGGCCCGGCTCCTCCTGCTCCGCTACGACCAGGCCCTCGCCGCCCGCTCCGGGGCGATCCGGCGCGAGTTGGCAACCGCCTGAGCCCCGACTGTCACCGGCTCCGTCTACTGTCGGTGCATGGAAGGCACTGCATACGACTCCCCACACGACGGAAGCCCGCACCCCGGAAGCCCGCACGACGAGGCCGACCCCCTGTACGACACGGCCGCCACCGAGCGCTGGGCCGCCGAGCCCGACAAACGGCCCGGCAGGACCGCCTTCCAGCGCGACCGCGCCCGCGTACTGCACTCCGCCTCGCTCCGCCGCCTCGCGGGCAAGACCCAGGTGGTCACCCCCGGCTCCAGCAGTCAGGTCTGGGACGCCAGCCCCCGCACCCGCCTCACCCACTCCCTCGAATGCGCCCAGGTCGGCCGCGAGCTGGGCGCGGCACTCGGCTGCGACCCGGATCTCGTCGAGACGGCCTGCCTCTCCCACGACATGGGCCACCCGCCCTTCGGGCACAACGGCGAACAGGCACTCAACGACTTCGCGAAGGACTGCGGCGGCTTCGAGGGCAACGCCCAGTCGCTCAGACTCCTGACCCGCCTGGAACCCAAGCGTTTCGTACGCGCACGGGAGAGCGGCGACATGGTCAGCGTCGGCCTCAACCTCACCCGCGCCTCCCTCGACGCCGCCACCAAGTACCCGTGGCCGCGCGGCGCCCACCCCACCGACCCCGGCTCGGTGAAGTTCGGGGTCTACGAGGACGACCTGCCCGTCTTCGACTGGGTCCGCCAAGGCGCCCCGGCCCACCGCCAGTGCTTCGAGGCCCAGGTCATGGACTGGTCCGACGACGTGGCGTACTCCGTGCACGACTTCGAGGACGGCCTGCACGCCGGCCACCTCGACCCGAACCTGCTGCAGGCCGACCCCGAGCGCCACGAGATCTTCGCCGTGGCGGTCGGCAGATACGTCCCGGACGACACCGATCCGGAAGAGCTGGCGGCCGCCCTCGACCGCCTCCTCGACCAGGAATGGTGGCCGCACGGATACGACGGGTCCGCCGTCGCCCAGGCCCGCCTGAAGGACGCGACCAGCCAGCTCATCGGCCGCTTCTGTCTGTCGGCGGAGGGCGCCACCCGCCAGGCGTACGGAACGGGCAGGCTCACCCGGTACGGCGCCGAGCTGGTCGTACCGCGCGAGACGCGCAACGAGTGCGCCGTCCTCAAGGCCGTGGCCGACCGTTACGTCATGCAGCGCGACGAACAGGAGCGGCTCCGCGCCGACCAGCGCATCGTCATTGCCGAGCTGGCCGAGGCGCTCACGGCCCGCGCACCCGACGGACTGGACCCGCAGTTCCGCGCCCTGTTCGACGCGGCGCCGGACGACCGGGCACGTAAGCGCGTGATCGTCGACCAGATCGGATCGTTCACGGACGCCGCGGCCCGCTCCCTGCACGCCCGGATCACGACGCGCGGACCCCGCCGTTCATGAGCGCGTCCCCGAGTCCGGTCCGCCGGTGCACGACGCGGCTGCCGCGCCGCTCCGACGTGACGAGACCGGCCTCCCGCAGTACGGTCGCGTGCCGGCTCGCCGTCGACAGCGTCAGCCGCAGCACACCGCCGAGCTGCGTCGTGGTCATCGGCCGCTCCAGCACCTCCAGGACCTCCGCCCTGGTGTGGCCGATGAGCTGGGCCACCGGCAGCTCGGCCCCCCTCGCACCGGGACCGCCGGGACGGCCGGAACCGCCCGCCCCGCGCGCCCGGGCGAGGGCCAGCCACCCTGGGTCCGGCGTCACCGGATGGACCAGCACCGGCGGCAGCTCCTCGTCGGCCAGCGCGACGGGGTGCCGGATGCAGAAGAACGAAGGGATCATCGTCAACGAACGCCCGCGCAGCTCCAGTTCTTTGTCCACCGGATAGCCGCTCTCCAGCACCCCGTCGTCACGCCAGGCGAAATCCTGATAGGTGGCCAGCAGCCCCTCTGGCCCGTGCGACAGAGCCGCCTCCGCCCGCACGGGACGGTCGGCGTCCAGCGCAGACGTGATCACATCCAGATACGGCTCTACTGCCACCGCGTAGTAACGCCGCAGCGCATCGCCCAGCCGCTCCAGCGCCTCCACGTCGCCCTCCGCCAGCCGCCGGGCGACCGGGGGCACAGGACCGTTCGCGAAGAGCCGTCCGAGTTCCGCGCTCATCCTGGCCGCAGGCGTGGACAGCACCTGGTCCAGGCCGGTCTCCAGATCCGGGATGCCACGGCCCGGCGTCAGAAAATCGGGGAGGTAGGCCGCGCACGGGCACAGCCGGTGCAGCGAAGCCACCGTCCGGGTGAGACCCGCGCGGGCGATCGCCGCGCGCACCTCACGCCGCCAGGGGTCGAAGACCAGCGCACCCTGCCGGTTCTGCAGCAGGTGAAGGCTGTTCACGATCTCCCACAGCGGGTCGGGCCGAGCGGCCACTCGCAGCCGGTTCAGATCCTCGGTGCCGAAGTGGATGCGTAACATGCGTTCCCCACGCCCCGTCCTCGTCCCGCGCGCTGTCGACCTGTCCTCTTGCGCAACTCCGGTCCGTACGAGCGTAGTCACCGGCCGCCGGAACCGTGCGTTCCCTTTGCGTTGTGCACGAAAGCCCCGCACGTCGTCCATATCGGCGTGACCCTTGTCGCGTGGTGGCTGCGGGCAGTCAACGGGGGAGACGTCCGCGGCCACCGTCCCGCCGCCCCTGTGCCCCCTCCGCGACACGCCCACGGCCTAACCCCCTCTTCCGCCATCACGCTCTGTGCGGGACGCTCGAAGACGGCGGCGTAGCGTGAGGGCAGGCACAGAGGAGGCACCAAGTGGTCGACGCAGATCTGACGTTCGTCATCGTCGGTGGGGGACTGGCGGGGGCAAAGGCCGCCGAGACGCTCCGCAGCGAGGGGTTCACCGGCCGGGTGATCCTCATCGGGGACGAACGTGACCATCCCTACGAACGCCCGCCCCTGTCCAAGGGTTTCCTGACCGGCAAGGAGGAACGCGACAGCGTCTTCATCCACGAGCCCGCCTGGTACGCCCAGAAAGACATCGAACTGCACCTAGGGCAGTCCGTCGTCCACCTCGACCGCGAGACCAAGACGGTCCGGCTCGGCGACGGCACCTCCGTCCGGTACGACAAGCTGCTGCTCGCCACCGGCTCCGAGCCGCGCCGCCTCGACATCCCCGGCACCGATCTCGCCGGTGTCCACCACCTGCGCCGCCTCGCCCACGCCGAGCGGCTGCGCGGCGTGCTGGCCTCCCTCGGCCGCGACAACGGACACCTCGTCATTGCCGGGGCCGGCTGGATCGGCCTGGAGGTCGCGGCCGCCGCGCGCGGTTACGGCGCCGAGGTCACCATCATCGAACCCGAGCCGACCCCCCTCCACCAGGTCATCGGCCCCGAGCTCGGCCAGCTGTTCACCGACCTGCACACCGAGCACGGCGTCCGCTTCCGCTTCGGCGCCCGCCTCACCGAAATCGTCGGCCAGGACGGCATGGTCCTCGCGGCCCGCACCGACAACGGCGAGGAGCACCCCGCCCACGACGTCCTTGCCGCGATCGGCGCCGCCCCGCGTGCCGCGCTCGCGGAGGCCGCAGGCCTCGCGCTGGTCGACCGCGCGCACGGCGGCGGCATCGCCGTCGACGCCGCCCTGCGGACCTCCGACCCGGACATCCACGCCGCCGGCGATGTCGCCGCCGCACAGCACCCGCTCCTCGACGCCCGGCTGCGCGTAGAGCACTGGGCCAACGCCCTGAACAGCGGCCCGGCCGCCGCCCGCGCGATGCTGGGCCAGAAGGTCTCGTACGACCGGATCCCATACTTCT